>JBMOMR010000112.1:0-33712 GCA_049324715.1 Chloroflexota bacterium
GCCTTTCTCATCGGCCTTTCCAATTCCATCGCCGCTTCCACTCGTATTTAACGCGAAAAGGGCACTCGCGTACCCTTTTCCTTTCTTCTTTCCGATCTCAACTTCCCTCTAAGAGCCAAAGTCGAGGTTTCTGGTTACTACGGCATCGCGCTCTTGATGAACTCCGCCAGGTCGCGCTTCATGGCTTCAAGCGAGGGCAGATGGATGTACATCATGTGACCTGCCTCATAATATGCCATGCTGATATTCCCGCGCAGGGACGGGTTGAGGCCGAGGTGGTTGAAGGTGTATTCGGTGGCGAAGTACGGCGTGCCGAGATCGTAGTAACCATTGGCGACGAAAACCTTAAGATGCGGGTTAACAGTCATCGCCTTGCGGAGCGTCTCGGCCACGTAGATGGCCTGCCCCTCGAATTCCTTGAACGACCACGGGTGGACTTTTTCGCTCAGAATTTCATAGGGCATGTCCGCTTCGAATTTGAGTTCAGCGCGCACGTAGGCGTAGAAGGCGGCGGTATATGGCCCCAGCACGTTGGTTAACAGCGGATCATATTCGGGCTGGTCAGTGACCCCGCTTCGGTCAATCCCGACGAAGCGGCTGTCGAGGCGGCCGACAGTGAGTCCGCGCTCGCGCAGGAGTTCCTTGAAGTAGTGCTGATCCTTGATGCGGAGATTCGTCCGCTCGATGAAGGCAGGGGAGAGTCCCGTGTAGCGCGCCAGTTTCTCAACGGTGACCGCGCGCTCCTCGGGAGTCAGCGCGTCGCCTTTGAGCAACGCGGATGCATATTGCCCCAGCGCGAACTGCTCCACTTCCTCCAGCAGTTCCTGCAAAGGCTGGTGCTTGGTTTTGAGCGCGTCGTGATACCAGGCGGTGGCGGCATAACCGGGCAGATAAACAATGTACGGCAGTTCGTTGCCAATGGAAAAGTCAATTGTGGCAAAATCCAGCACGGATGAGATGAGCATGATCCCGTTCAACATCATGCCGTGACGGTCGAAGAGATAACCCGAAAGCCCGGCGGCGCGCGTCGTGCCGTACGATTCGCCGATCAGGAACTTGGGCGAGAGCCAGCGGTTGTAGCGCGTGGCATACAGACGGATGAAATCGCCGACCGACTCGATATCCTTCTTGAAGCCGTGATATTCGGCAGGCTTTTGTCCCTCCACTGCGCGGCTATAACCCGTGCTGACGGGGTCAATGAAAACGAGATCAGTCTCATCGAGCAGGGAGTATTCGTTGTCCGTTAATTGGAAGGGTGGACGCGGCAAATTGCCATCGAACTCCTGCACCACGCGGCGCGGACCAAGCACGCCCATGTGCAGCCACACGGACGAGGAGCCAGGTCCGCCGTTGAACGAAAACGTGAGCGGACGCTTGGACTTGTCCCTCACTCCGTCCTTTGTGTAGGCGATGAAGAAGATCTGCACCCGCGGCTTCTCGCCCTCAGATTCCTTGTCGCGGTCGGCGGTCTCCTCTTTCAGCACGATCGTCCCTGTGGTGACGGTGTACTTGAGTTCCTTGCCGTCAATCTTGATGGTGTGCTTCGACTCAACGAGGTTGTCCTTGGGAGTGGGCTTCTCGTCTTTCTTTTCTTCAGGTTTCTTGGGGTCGAGTTGAGATGGCATGTCAATTTCCTTCTTTAATCCAAGAGTGATCACTTAATCTGATTCACCAACGCGTACACTTCCTTCTTGTTCCAGCCGCTTTGCTCCGCCAGTTCAACAGAAATCTCCTTCGCGGATTTGCCGCGCTCCAACTCCGTCTTGATGGCCGCGAACAAATCTTCCTCGGTCCACCGTCCACGGTCCACGGTCTGGTTTCCTCCCAAAACCAGCGTAAACTCCCCCCTCACGTCCCGCGCCTTGAACTCCTCCACCGCGCCGCGCAATGACCCGCGCCAGAACTCCTCGTAGAGTTTGGTCATCTCGCGGGCCACGCAGACGGGACGGTCGCCGAGGACGGCGAGCAGGTCTTCGAGCGAGTCGACCAGTCGGTGCGGGGATTCGAGGAAGAGGAGCGTGTATGGCAGGTTGGCAACCTGCCCCACGAATTTCCGCCGTTCGCTTGCCTTATGCGGGAGGTAGCCGAGATACAGGAACGCGTCGGTGGGGAGGCCAGAGACGCTCAACGCCGCGATGGGAGAGGACGGCCCGGGCACGGGACGGACGTCATAGCCAGCCGTGAGCGCGGCACGGACGAGTTCGTAGCCCGGGTCGTTCACGGCGGGAGTCCCCGCGTCGGAGACGAGCGCGACGTCCCCGTCCGCGAGAGAGGCGAGGATGCGGTCAAGTTTGGTCAGTTTGTTGTGTTCGAAGTAACTGGTGAGGGGAGTCTGGATGTCGAAATGGTTCAGCAGTTTGGCGGTGTGACGCGTGTCCTCGGCGGCGATGAGTTTGGCCTCGCGCAAAATCCGCACAGCGCGCGGGGACAGGTCTTCGAGATTGCCGATCGGTGTGGCGACGAGGTAGAGCGTTCCCATGATGTCATTTTACAACACCTCCCCCATTTCTGGTTTTTGAAATGGGGGAGGCGGGAGGGGTTTATGGGCGGAATTCGAACTGCGGCGCCACGCCCGCGCCCGTTTGCAGGTCGAAGGGGATGGGGATCGGGTCGCCGAAATCGCCGGTGGTCAACGCTTCGACGGGGGCGTAATACAGCACGTTGCGGATCGTATTGCCGAGGCGCAAATCCTGGAACAGGATCAACACGTGCGTGCCATCGGGACTGAAACGCGCGTCGCGATAACAGCATGCCCCGTCCACGGGATTGATGCGACTGCCCTGCTGGGTCTTCATGTCATACAGGTACAGGTTGCCGAAACCCTCGAGACGGACCACGTCGGAGAAAAGGAAGCGCGTCCCGCCGTCCCAATCGAAACTGGGCAGGAGCGGGCTGTTCTTGTATCCGTTGACGAGGAAGCGTCCCGTCGGGAAATCGTCCTTGCGCACGGGGTCGGCGGGCGGACAGTGGGAGACGTCGAACACGCGCAGGGCGTCATTCAGGTTCACCGCAGGGTCGCGGAAAATGACCGCCAGCGATTTGCCATCGCGTGACCAGCGCACATCCTTGACCGAGGACTGGTTATACAGGCAGACATCCTGCGTCGCCACCAGACCGTCGCGGGTGCGCACTTTTTTCAACGCCTCCGCATCGAACGGGACGATGAAGAGTTCGCGTCCGAGGCTGATCGCCACCCGCGTCGCATCGGGAGAGAGGCGGAAGGCGTCCAAAAAGTCGGTCGCCTCGAAGCAGACCAGTTGTTCCTTCTGTCCCGATTCAAGGTCAAAGCGGAACGCGCACAAGCGCGAGATGTACAGCACCGCTTTCCCGTCGGGAGTCCATTGCAGGTTCGATTTGGGCGCGCCGTCGTTCGTAATGGGATACGCCTCGCTCCCGTCCGTATTCATCACCCAGACCTCACTGCGCAAAATGAACGCCACCTGACTCGTGCCGCCGATCGGCGTGGGGATGGCTGTTTCCGCGGGGATGGGAGTATCCGTCGGCGGGACGGGCGTATCGCTCGGCGGGACCGACGTGGAGGTTGGAAGGGGCGCGGCGGTCGGACTCGCCTCTTCCTGACCCGATAGCGCGCCGCGGCTTACGAGGAAGAATCCAACCACGAGGAGGATCAACACGGCCGCGCCGCCGATGATCCAACCGAGGCGTTTCCTGCCAGAGCCCGCGGCAGAGATGGTCATCTGCGGGCGCGTGATCTGCGGGTCGGTGATGTGACCCTCGTCGCCAAAGGCGGCCTTGTTGAGCGCCTTCGCCAGTTCGATGGCGGTGGCATACCGCTCGTCGCGGTTCTTGCTCATGGCCTTCTTGATGACCTCGTCCACTTCGGGCGAGAGGTTGGGATTGTCGCGCAAAATTTCGGGGACGGGCTCGGTGATGTGTTTCACCACCACGCCCATGGGAGTATCGGCCTTGTAGGGCTGCTGGCCGGTCAGCATTTCGTAGATGATGGCGCCCAGCGCGTAGATGTCACTGCGGCCGTCGATCTGTCCGCTTTGCGCCTGTTCGGGACTCATATACGCCGGGGTTCCGACGATCCCGCTCCCCGTCACGCTTGAAGCGGACTCGGCCAGTTTGGCCACGCCAAAGTCCGAGATGAACGCCTCGCCGTTACTGTCGAACAGCACGTTGCCCGGTTTGAGGTCACGGTGGACGATGCCCTTCTTGTGTGCGTACGCCAGCGCCTTGGCAAGTCGTTCGACGATGCGGGCGGTATCCTGCAACGAGAACGGGCCCTGCTTCAGCCAGTCGGAGAGCGAGCCGCCCGTCATGTTGCGCATGACAAAGAAAGGCTGGCCGTCATCCTCGCCCACATCGTAGACAGGTACGATGGCGGGATGCTCCAACTGCGCGATGGTCTTGATCTCGCGCTGGAACCGCGTCAGGAATTGCGGGTCGTGCAGGAATTCGCGCGGCAACACCTTGACCGCCACTTCGCGGTCAAAGGACGGGTCGTGGGCGCGATAGACGGTGGCCATGCCGCCGCGTCCCAGTTCCGATTTGATCTCGTATCGGCCGATCTTTTGTGGGGGCATGTGATAAGTATAATCTTTCGGCAACGAGAGTCAAGACGACAAAAGGTGGGGGGATGTGGTTTTCTCAAAACTTAAAAACCAGCCACAGATTTACCCTGCGGGCACAATGTCACGGATTTCCACAGAGTGAAAATGAAAATCCGTGATAATCTGTGCTAACCTGTGGCAAAAGGTAAATTTGAGAAAGCCATTCGATGGGGATGCAGGATTCCAGACCCGCCATTCTTTAAGTGGGTATAATCCCCCCATCCAAATTTAGAGGACAAGGCATCCAACGATGAATCGCAAAGACATTTTGCTTCGAGGAGTAGTCTCCCTTCTCATCGGGCTAGGACTCAGTCTGGCGCTGGCGATGGAGTATTTCGATTTCCAGCAGAAGACCCTCCTCGACCGCGTATTCCTGGTGGGCGCGCCGACGGTTGCCTTCGCCGTTTTATCCTGGCTCGCGTTCCCCGCTGTTTTGAAAAACGCTTCGAAACCTGTCCTCGTCAGCAGCGGGATGGCGGTCCTGCCAGCCCTCGTCCATCTGAGCCTCGTCCAACGCGCCTTTCCCGAGGGCTGGAAGCAAATGGTTCTGGCGGCTGTGTTGGTTTCCTTGTATGGAAGCGTGATCTTCCTCGCACGACGGCGCCTCCTCCAATCGTGGAGACAGGTCCTGCGCGGGCGCGTTATGTTGACGTTGGGAATCTTCCTGCTGTTCGACGCGGGCGTGGTGGTCATTGCCCTGCAATTCCCCAACCTGTTCCATCCCGAACAGTTCCTGCCGCCGACAAAGAACCTCGGCTGGATTCTCTTCGGCCTGCTGGCGGGACTGGCCGCGCTGGGCGGACTGGTGAACCGCGTCCTTGCCTGGCCGTGGCTGACATCCCGACGACGCGCCCTCGGTGACTGGGTGGAGACGAACCTGCCCGGCCTGCTGGCCGCCGCGCTCGTCTTCCCTGGCTATTTCATCCTCGCGCACGGATTCAATCCGCCGGTGGACGGGTTGAGCCTGAACAACACCTTCTTCGCCTCCGACACGTATTTCTGGCAGGTGCGCTTCGGCACCGAGCAGGGATATCCCATCGGACGCGCCGTCCACCCGCTGGCGCTGCTCGTCCTGCGCGCGGCCTCGTGGACGCTGGCATTCTTCCACGGCGGGGATTGGCGGCTGGGTGCGCTGCTGTTGGTGGCGATCATCGCCTCGGCCTGTGTCTTCCTCGCATGGACTTTTGTGTATCAGACCACGCGCAAAGCCTCGTACGCCCTGCTCTTCAGCGGGATGCTGGCGCTCTCGGCCGCGCACCTCGTCTTTGGCTCGGTGACCGAGACGTACATCTTCTCGGCGTTCGGCTTGTTGCTGTTCGCTGTTGTCCTCGTCGGGCGCACACGACCGGTAAAAGACTTCCTCGTGCCCGGACTGCTGACGCTCGGCATCACCATCACGAACGTGGCGCAGAGCCTGCTGGCCTTCTTCATCGTGCGGCGGGACGGGCGTCAGTGGCTGCAATTTGCCACCCTCGTCGCGTCGGTGGGGATCGCACTCACCATCCTGACCGCGCTGATCTACCCGGGACATATCGGGCTGTTCTTCGTCCCGTCTGACCTGCTGCTCGAGACGAAACACGCCTCGCACCTGGAAGCGGGCGCGGGACTGCCCGATCGCTTTGTGCTGGTGAGCAAGAACATCTTCCTTTACGATGTGGCCGCCGCCCCGCCGACCGTCACCCGCGTAGACAAGGAAGACCGCGCGCCCTTCCCCAAATTTAACTTCTTCCATCCGCCATACGGATTGCGGGAATACGGTTACTCGCGTCTGGGATTGCCAACACTTGCGCTGTGGCTCGTTCTTTTGCTCGCAGCGGTGGCGCGCTTCCTGTGGCGGGGCAAAAAGTCTCCCCACTTTTCGCTTCAACTCGCGTTCTTAGCGGTTCTCGCCCTGAACCTATCTATGCATCTGTTCTACGGATTCGAACCTTTCCTCTACACCCCCAACTGGACCTACGCCCTGCTTTTCTTCGTCGCCCTTTCGCTGGACGACCTGCCGAAGCAGACCTGGCTGGAGTGGGGACTGCTGGCCTTTTTACTGCTCCTGCTGGCGAACAACGGCCTCTTCCTTCGACTGGTGGCGGGGAACCTGTCCTCGTACTTTCCCGCCCTCGGAGGCTGAACCCGCCTCCCCGTCCGCGTAGGGGCAGTCCTGCGTGACTGCCCAGGGTAGACACGTAGGTCCGCCCCAACAGTCCAAAATCATTTCACCGTCAACCAGACGCCGAACATAACGATGATCAATCCGAGGACGCGGGTGGGGGTCAGCGGCTGGATGTGCGCGCCCAACCAGCCGAAGTGATCGAGGATCGTCCCCACGAGCAGTTGACCCGAGACGACGGTGATGATGGAGCCTGCCACGCCGATGCGGGGAATCATGTAACTGATGGCGCCGATGACCACGAGACCGAATGCGCCCGCCAGCAATACGTACCATGGGACGGTGCGCCACTCACTCAGCTTTCCGCCGCCATAGATGAGCAGGGGAAGCAGGGCAATGATGGCCCCGCCGATGTGGACGATGAAGATGCTCTCAAGGGTGCCGAGCCGCTGACTCATCATACTGGCGAGCGGGCTTTGCAAACCGACGGCGATTCCCCCCGCCAGACCAATGAGGAGAATGAGGAAGATGGATTGCATGGGTTTGTCCTTTGGATTCATGGGGATTCCAATCAAAAATGACAGTCACTTTGGAAGTGACTGTCATTTTACATCTGCTTACAGATTTTTCGGCTTGGGCCGCCGTGGACAGTCCACTGTCTCACAGCCTTCGCAGTGGGATTTGGAGGATTCAGGGAGCCACCAGAAGGCGATCACGCAGAAGACGATGAGCAGGGCCAGCACGGGCCACGAGAAACCCGTCACGAGCAGGTAGACCGCCACAAGCGGCGGGACGAACCAGCCGGGGACCATCACCCACAGGTTGCGGCGGAACTCACGGGCGAAGGTGGTGCCGAGTTTGGCCTTGAAACGCCGTCCAGAAAGGATGTGGAAGCCCGCAGGACAGGTGCCGAGCGCATAATGTCCGCAGTAGGGGCAGACCCAGGCCATGTAGAGGATGTTGGAGAGCACCGCGTAGGCCAGGTAGAAAAGCGCCAGCGGCCACCACAGAAGCGCACACATGACCGCACCGAGGAGGTACATCACGATCTGCAGGGCGTTCTCGCGCAGGATGTCGCGGGGGGTCATGGGGAGGAAGGGTTTGGTGGTCATGGAATTGTGCCGATTATACGCAGGTTTGTACGATTTTGAGCCGAGAATGTGACAAAAATACGCCAAGGAAGGATGGAAAGCATTTTTTCGCAGGCAGAAGACTGGTTATACTGCGGGCATGGCAAACAACATCGTTCATCTCCATTGGAATCCCGAATCGCAGTTCGTTTTGCGTGACAACGAAAATTATCAGATCGTGATGAAGCCGAAGGGCGTGAAGGCCTCGGACCTGCTTTCGATGGCGCTGATCGGCTGTTCGTCACACGACGTGGTGGAGATTCTGCAGAAGCAACGGCAGGATCTGCGTGAGTTACGCGTGACCGCCGACAGCGTTCAAGACGACGACCCGCCCTGGCGCTTCCGCAAGATCCACATCCACTTTCAGGCGGTGGGAAAGGGACTCGACGTGGAGAAAGTCCGCAAGGCGATCGCGCTGAGCGAGGAAAAATATTGTTCCGTCTATGTGACGTTGCGCGAGGCGGTGGAGATCACCAACGATGTGGAAGTGGTGGAAATGGTGGAAGTGGCATAACCATCTCACTACGAATGATTTGGCCGACTCGAAAGGAGTCGGCCTTATTTTTTGGTGATGTGCTAAGGTAAGTGATGGCTTTTGTGGAGCGGTTTTTTTGGAGCGGGATGAAATCCCGCTAAATCACGGGTATGCGGAATGCCATTCCGCACCACATCACTTACTTATATGCCACTACCGGTTTTTTCTATCGCGATGTTTACCACACGCCCGGGAGGATGGCCTTGCGGTCAGCGGGATATTCGGGGAAGGTTTTGCGATACCACTTGTGATGCGCCCAGGCACGCGGGGCCAGGTTGGCAAAGGTCCAGATGGCGAAGGTGAGGCCTGCCAGAGACCAGGTGGCAATGGCCCAGCCGAACCATTCCAGGATTTCGCCGAAGTAGTTGGGACAGGAAATGTACTCGTAGAGTCCGCCGCGGGGAATTTTGTAATCGGTCTCGCCGCGTTGACGGAGGGCGCGCAAGCGTTTGTCAGCCCAGTGGTTGATGGCGAAACCGCCAACGAAGAGGAGCAGGCCGATGAGGAAGCGCGGATCGAACAGCCAATTCGCAGAGTAGCGTTCGCCAGAGAAGTGGAAGAGGTAACGGCCGTTCAGGTAGCCGTTGCCCAGGTTGAAGATGACCGCCATGCCAACCACAGAGATGGGCATTTTCTTTTTGCCATCGCGCAGGAGGAAGGGATAGATGTAGGAGCGGTGGATGTAGTGCGCCTCCCACATGAGCAGGAAGAAGACCGTCGTCCACGTTTTGGGCGCGTCGCCGAGGAGGAACATGACGAGCATGGCGATGGCCGAGACGGATTCCATCGCCAGCCAGCCGAGCCAGTTGGGCAGGGACGGTCCCCAGCCGCGGCGCGCGTGACGTCCATAGGGCGCGGAGACGAAGAAGAGGGCGATGAAGATGCCCACGGCGACGGTGAAGGAGAGGATAAGGATGGTGCGGAAGGCGGTGAGTTCGGTCATGGGGAAACCTAAATGGGACGCGGAGAACGCGGAGTTTGATCGTTGGACAATGTAAGTGATAAATTTGTGGGGCGGGATGGAATCCCGCCAAATTACTGTTATGCGGAATGCCATTCCGCACCACGTCACCTACTTGATACTGCCGCCCAAATTAGTAGCGCAAATTGGCAATTTGCGCTACTGCTTCACAAACCACTTCAATGTATCAGCAATGGTTTCCTGGAAGGGACGCGGGGAGTAGCCGAGGTCGCGTGTCGCGCGGGCGTGGCTGATGTGGTGATTGGATTGCATGGCATGGAGCATGGGACGCGTGTAGATGGGTTGCGAACCGCTGACTTGTGCCAGCTTCGCCATGATGGGTTGGGCAAGTTGTGCCAGCCAGATGGGAACGGTGAAACGCGGGGCAGGGATGCCTGTGTGTTGCGCCACGAACTGCGCCACTTCGCGCAGGGAATACCAGTGTCCCGAAAGGATGTAGCGGGCGCCGCGGGGAGCGAGGCGTTCGGCGGCGATGGCTCCGCCCACCACGTCGCGGACGTCCACCCAGTCGTAGCCGCCGCGGACGAGGGCGGGGATGCGTCCACGGGCGAGGAGTTGCAGGGCCTGGCCGAGGTAGGAGGGGCGGAAGTCGAAGGGGCCTGAGATGGCGGTCGGTATCAGGATAACGGTGTCCAGCCCACGGTCCAGAGCGTGACGCGTTTCCATTTCCGCAAGGGCCTTGGAGCGTTCGTAGGGCGGGATGCGGTCGGAGGTCAGGAGCGGCCGGTCTTCGTCCAGTGGTCGATCGAAGGGGGCGTGGTCGTAGGCGTGGATGGAGCCGAAGTAGAGCAGTCGCCGCACGCCGTTGTGGAGGCAGGCGTCGATGAGATTGCGGGTGCCGAGCACGTTGACGCGCTGGAGTTCGTCCCAATTTTCGAGGCTGATTGAGATGGTGCTGGCGAGGTGGTAGACGATTTCGACGCCGCGCAAGGCCGCTTGCAGGGAGGACGGGTCGGTGAGGTCGGCAGAGACGGTCTCCACGTCCAAGCCTGCAAGGGCGCGGCGTTCATGATGGACAAGGGCGCGGATGGGACGCCCCTGCGCGAGCAGGGCGCGGATCAAGTTTGCGCCGACGTGTCCTGATGCTCCTGTGACGAGGATCATGAATGAGACCTGTTGATAAGGTTGCTAACACTGGGTGCGCGGCGGAGTTGCTTGATAAAACGGTTATCTGCGGACATTGCAAACAACATCGTTCATTTTTCAGGCAGTCGGCAAGGGGCTGGACGCGGAAAAGGTCCGCAAGGCCATTCAACTGAGCAAAGAGAAATATAGCTCTGTCTATGTGACCTTGCGCGACGCGGTGGAGATTAGGAATGAGGTGGAAGTGGTGGAGGCGTTGTGACGGGGCGGTTAATGGTGAGGTTTTAGAGAGGGCTGTCTGGAACGGATACGTCTTTAGACTTATCCTGTTCCTTCAACCATGCGAGCATGGAACGCACGCTGGCGGTTGCCATGGCAATGCTGGTATCTGCGGCGCCATAATAAATGCGCAGGGTGTCTCCATCCGGGGACAGGACGGTACCGCAGGGGAAGACAACGTTATCCACGTCGCCGCGCCGCTCGTAGATCTCTTCCGGGCCAAACACCCACTCTTCGCCACGCATCAGGCAACGCTCCGGGTCATTCAAATCAAACAGGGCCAAGCCCAGTCGATAGATGGCGCCAGCCGCGTTACGCTTCATGCCGTGATAGAGGACCAGCCAGCCTTCCGATGTTTCAATCGGCGGGGGGGAGAGACCGATCTTATCCGCATCCCACCATGCGCCGAGGCGCGCTTCCAGAATCTTTTTATGGTCACCCCACTGACGCAAATCAGTGGAATACGAAATCCACATATTTGCGCTGGAGCCGCTGACCGGGCGATGGATGAGCACCCAACGACCATTGATCCTGCGAGGCAGGAGCGCGGCATCCTTGTCTTCCGGTTGCATGATGACGCCATAACGCTCAAAAGCGCGGAAATCCTCGGTCAACGCCAGGGCTACGCCCGGCCCGCCGCGCGCATAGGCCGTGTAGACGATGGCATACCGTCCCAGTTCGGGTATATAGGTAATACGCGGATCTTCTATTCCCCACAATTCATCCGGGTAGTGTTCCGGGTCGGCCATAAGGGTGGGAATGGCATCGATATTCCAGTGATCAATGCCATTTTCAGAACGCGCGGCGCACAGGTGGGAATGACCGCGGCGATCCTCTACACGGCATAACAGCAATGTAGAACCATCCGCAAGAAGAGTCGCTCCGGGGTTGAATACGCTATTAACCCGATACGGCCAATTAGAGGCGATCAGGATGGGATTGTACTTGTGACGCTGAAAGAGTTCCGAGGATTGCTTCTTCATGACTGGTGCTTTCATTGAGAGGGATGATATTTTCGACTAACCGTAATTCCAGGAGTGACTGGAGGAAGGCAAGTGTGGACTCAGCGCCTTGATTCTCGTTCGGGCGGTCCGAATGGAGGCCATCGCGGCATCCCCCGGTGGTCGGGTCGTAGACGGGGAGGTGCAAGTCGTTGCGCCCCAGAAACCACTCGAAAGAGCGGCGGGCTTCCATGTGCCAATGTCTATTTCCAGTGACGCGGTGGGCTTCGAGACAGGCTGACACCATGGCCTGCGCCTCCACCGGCTGTTGATCGAAGCGGGCGCGCTCGCCTCCGCGCGGGTAAAACCCGTTGGAGCCGATCGGAACGAAATGGCCTCCCTGCACATCCGAGCGCTGTAATCTGGCAAGCCAATCGAGCGATTCCAGGCCCACGGCTGTCATTTCCGGGTTCTGCATCGATTGCCCACACAAAAGCATGGCATGGGACAGGGCCGCGTTGCAATACGTCAGCCTGTCTTCAAACCAGTTCCAGCCGTCCATGGTGTTCTGTTTATAAAGCAAAAGTAACCGCCCGGCGAGTTCCTCCTGAACCTGGCTGGCGCGCCGATCGCCGGCAAAGCGCAGGATATATTCATGGATGCCGATCAGTGCGAACGCCCAGGCACGCGGACTGGTCGTCTCCAAAATGGCGAGCAGAGACTGCTGAAACACACGGCCTGCCATATTCTGAAGCGTGGGGGCATTGGTGGAACGGCCGACAATGATCCCCAAAGCCCACAACGCCCGGCCGTGACTGTCATCGGAGCCGCTTTCTTCCAGCCATTCCCGTTGATAATTCATGAAATTGCGGAAGCGCCGCGTCTCTGTGTTGAAGGCATACCTGGTGAACGCCAGGTAGCGCGTGGCCAGCTTCTCAGCTTCCGCATTCCCCAATTCTTCGAGCAGCGCGCTGACCATCAACGCGCGGGCATTATCGTCGGTGGTGTACCCTTCATGATAGTTGGGGACCGTGAAAATGGCATGTTGAAGAATGCCAGTCTCGTCGGTCAAGTGGTGCAGATGATCCAATTTGAGCGGAGGCAGTTCGCCCGCGCGTTTATCAAGGGGTTTGACCGCAAAATCCGCCGCGGCGACGAGGTGATGTTCGGCGCGGGCGCGTTCAAAGCTGCGCATGTAGCGACGCGCCACCTGCGACCAGATCATATCCCGCCCAAATAGATATGCGCGTTTTCGCATGGCATGGCGTTTAGACTCGTTACCCAACAGGTCGATCACCTCGTCCGCGAGCGCATTCGAATCATGGAAGGGCACCAGCGTCCCCCGGTCATCGGCCAGCATTTCCTGCGCGTACCAATATGGAGTGGAAATGATCGCCTTGCCGGCTCCCAGAGTGTAGGCCAGGGTGCCCGATGTGATCTGCGCCTCGTCGCGATATGGCGTGATATAGATATCCGCCGCGCTGATGAACTGCACCAATTCATCCAGGCTGACAAAGCGGTTGTAAAAGATCACATTTCCTTCCACGCCTTTTTCGTGGGCCAGCCAGTGGAGAGACAGCCGATAGTTTTCGCCTTCGTTCTGTAAAACATGCGGATGCGTGGCGCCGACAACGATGTACACCACATTGGGGTGTTTCTCCAGAATACGCGGCAGGGCCTCGATGACGTTCTCAATTCCTTTGTTGGACGAGAGCAGACCAAAGCTCAGCAGGACGCTTTTCCCCTCGACCCCGAAGAGGTCTTTGTGAAAGCTCGGGTCTACAAACGGGACATCGGGGATGCCGTGGGGGATCAAGTCGATCTTCTCGGGCGGGATCTGGTAAACCTCCTGCAGGAATTCCAGGCCGCGTTTGCTCATCACCACCAAACGGTCTGAGAGCGACGCGATCTCTTTCAGCACGCGGCGCTGGTCGGGATCAGGATGTTGCAGGATGGTGTGCAGGGTGGTGACGACGGGCATGCGCAACTCGCGCAAGAGCGCCAGAATGTGACTGCCGGCGCGTCCGCCAAAAATGCCGTACTCGTGTTGTAACGAGACCATATCCACATTGTTGATGTTGAGAAAATCCGCGGCGCGGCGATAGGACTCGATATCCTTCTCGTTCAGTTCGAAACGGACGCGCGATGGATACTCGTAGCCCGCTTCGGTGTCGTTAACCGGCAAGGCGACGCAAGCCGTGCCTTTGTATTCATCGGCGATGGATTCGCACAGATCGGTGGTGAATGTGGCAATCCCGCACTTACGCGGCAGGTAATTGCCGACAAAGGCAACCCGCTTGATGATCGAATGAGACGCTTGTTCCATGTTCATCTTTCCTTCCAAATACCCCTCGCGTTTCGCTCCACACTGGCCATCGAAACGCGAGGGATGAATCACTTTGCTTCGAGAAGATTCTTGAGAATCGCCAGGTTTTCCATGCTTTGTTTCTTCATCGCCTTTTCCAGTTTACTTTCATCGACCTGGAAGAAATTGACCACGTTGGCTTGCGTGGACAGGCTGATCTTCGTAACGCCCTTGGCGCTCTCCAGCGTGTAGGATGTGTACGATTGCAACGGACCAGAAACGGACTTGAACCCAAACTTGCTGTTCGGTTCATATTCGGTCACCTCGAAGGCGCTGAGGTTTCTGCGTCCCATCAGGTGACCGATGCTGCGGAACAGGGCGCCCACTTTACCCAGGCCTTTGGCAAACCCTGGCGAATTCAATGTCCCGTACTGCCATTGAATGTCGTTTTCAGGCTGGCTTACAAAATCAAAGACCTCTTCGATGGGCTTGCAGATCATTGTGTATAGATTAATGTTGATCATGCGACCCGTCCCCGCCGTTCTTGGAATCCTTTCAAGATTCCAGGGTGGGGTTGGCAACACCGCGCACGGGCCGCGGGTTGGCCAGGTTGACCTTGAGCGCCTTCTCGCCCATCATGTACGCGTTGAACATGTTGACGGCCTTATCGGCCTCGCTCTGCGCGCTCATGGTGATAAAGGCAAAACCCTTCGACTCGCCGCTTTTGCGGTCCTTAACGATCTCGGTCGTGAGAACCTCGCCTGCCTGCGCGAACAGCGTGGACAGGTCATCCTGAGTCGTGGACTTGGGTAGATTTCCAATATATAGCTTGGCTTCCATTTTTACTGCTTTCTCCGGCATAGGGCCGGGATAAAAAACATCGCTCTCCCCCTACAATAAGGTTGATAACGCTGGCGTCGTACGGAGCCGGTTGGCTCATGACGGGCGGGTAACGCGTTGGGCTACGGCGAGACAGCGCTGATGCCGAGCTGACCCAGGATGGCCTTGAGGCCTGCGCCATCCGTCGGTTCGACAGCCCAGGCCGTGACCTTTTCGTTTTTGACGGTGACCTTGGTCTTTGCCATTTTGGCGGAGAAGGCCTTGTTGGTGGCGGGGATGACGCCCATGTTCATGTTCGTCAGGTCGAAGGACCCGCTGTGGGTCCCGCTCAGTTGCGTGGTCGAGCGGACATCGTCCCCATCCGCCCCGATGACTTTGAAGTGATAGTCGAGGTCGGGGAAAGCCGCTTTCATGTTAACGCTCATTCCAATCCACGCTTCGGCGTTGATCGGCTGGGGGACAGGCCCGCTGAAAACAAAATCTTCCGCGAGCATGGATTTTACGATATCGAAATCTCCCTTTTGGATGGAATCCATCAGGGCTTGCACGATCTCTCTCTTATTCATGATAAAACTCCTTTGACACGAATCGATCTTTGTACAGTAAGTGGGCCTTGGTCTTGATGGATGCTCCCTGTGGAACAACCTCCACTTCCCCCGTTCGATAAACACGCTGTTTATGAAATGCCTGTATCAGTGTAACACACTAATCGGCTGGAAACGCGGCAGATTAAACAGGGATACCTGACTTGTCTCGTGCGTGCCATTGCCGTCCGTGTCCCTCGCATGGACGATCAGCCCCATCAGGGTGGACAGGGCAGGTTGCAACCAACGCTCTGATTACACGCAGTTTTGTCCCCTGCTGGGCTGAAATCCTTCCAAGGAAGGATTGGAAACCTCTCAAGGAAGGATGAGAAGCCTCTCAAGGGAGGATCGCAACCCTTCCTTGAGAGGTTTGCCAACGAGTCTAGACTCGTTGCTCGATGAGTCTAGACTCGTTGCTCGATGAGTCTAGACTCGTTGGCCGATGAGTCTAGACTCGTAAGCCGATGAGTCTAGACTCGTTTGTCAACGAGTCTCAGACTCTTTGGGTGGAGATTTGGATGGTTTTGGGGAAAACCGTAGAAACCTGACATGTCTCATTAGAATCTCGACCGACAGCGGCACTTGCGTGGACGCAGGCCATCATTTATCGGGCTTTCGCGGAGACATGTCAGGTTTTACTGTTACTAGTCGTTATCTTCCAAATCGACTTGGGGCTGAATCTCTTGGTGGTAACGAACAAGCCCATCTCTTCCCCCGAATAGCTCCAGAACCGTATCGCGTTTCAGGCGGGTTTCCTTCGTCCCGAGCAATTCGGTGTAGGATGTATACGGCCAATCGCGGAAGTCTTCCACGAATTTATGTTTTTGCGGGTTCTGGTGAATGTAGACGATTAGCCGCATGAGATATGCTTCGTCTGTAATCAAAATCCTCTCGAAGGGACGCTCAAATAGCGCTCCGCTTCGTCCGATGGCGTTATTGACACCGCGAGAATAAGCATTGAAGAAGTTTGCAAAATACTGGCTGGGTGGCTTCAACTTAAGACCTGACAGGTTTTCATCAGGCGCTGGCCTGTTGGAACGCGTGCGTGGATTTTGAAATAAGTCGGGAAAGGATTCGCGGAAACCTGTCAGGTCTTCCCGATATTTGATAAAGACCGCCGCGTGGAAATGGTTTCTCAATAACCCAAATGCCAGCGTGTCCGCGATTGAGAAGGTATGTTTCCACCAGAGTTCCATGAAATACTGATAATTCCGCTGTTGCGGAAAGATATTTTCATGGTTGTTGCCGCGATTGAAGATGTGATAATAAAACCCGTGTTCCAGCGGAATGGGATTGGTGGACATGGATGGATTTTACCTGATGGATCGGAAACCTGACACGTTTCCACAGGTGTTCGATTGATTATGCCCTTTGTCTACGCAGGCTACACAGTAGGCCAAGGCGTTGATGAAACATGTCAGGTTTTGATTCTTCCCTATTTCAAAAAGACCCTGAAAATCCGCAACCTTTCTGAAGCCTGAGGAAACCTGACATGTCTCCGCGAGAGTCCGATTAACCAAGACCCACGTCCGCACAATGGACATGGACTGCGGCGGTTCTGATGAGACATGTCAGGTTTTACCCTCCCTCTCCTCCGTTCGCGTTGAGCAAAGCGACGATCCTCTCGGCGCGTTCTTTGACCTGAAACTTCCCCATCGCGCCGCTAACCAACGGAAACCTGACATGTCTCCTCCGCGCCATTGCCGACCATAACCCTCGCGTGGACATAGGCCATGATTTATCGGACTCTCGCGGAAACCTGACATGTCTCCTCCGCGCCATTGCCGACCATGACCCTCGCGTGGACATAGGTCTCGGTTAATCGGACTCTCGCGGAGACATGTCAGGTTTTACCCTCCCTCTCCTCCGCTGGCGTTGAGCAAAGCGACTATCCCCGCCACCACGCATCTAAAACCAACCCCCTCTCCATTTGGAGAGGGGCGGGTAATGAATTCGCTTGCCACATTTCACATGGCTATCCTTACTCACTGATTATTCCCTCAGTGACCAAATAAAATTCAACTTTCATCTTTCACTAAGGCATTAAGAGACTTATAAGTTAAGTTTACAAATTCTTTCTCGCTCTTAGAAATAACCTTGATGGTTTCTCTTTTGTGCGCATCATGGCTTCGGAAATCCATCATTTTTGACACCATTGTTTTTAATTCATCGGGGGTCTTGAAGCCGTATTTAGTAAATATCTCTTTAAAATATCGATCCCAGTGGCTGGGTTTGAGCACTACATCTTGAATTATCACATTTAAATCCATCACCTCCCATATCCTTAAGTTTTCTTTCGCGGCTCGGCTTTTGTATTGGCTCATTTTTACCGTGTTTGAAAAATGCTCCTCTTTAGTGTACCAATCATCACCAAATTTTTCTGCCAAGTAGAAATAAACAAATTTATTGAGGTTAAATTCTAGATCTCTAATCTTGTCAAACATCTTCTGCTCAACATCATAGAGTCCTAGTGCAAAATTGGGGTCGTATTTTTCCTGTAAATATTTCACAAGTACATTTCGATATTCGCTCTTGTTACCCTCTGATGTTAATCTGCCCCTAACATCATCTACCTCTTCGGAGCTTAGGGAATTAAAAAAAGAACACAACACAATAATGAAATTTTTCAAATCCTCGCCAGACGGGATTTTTCCTAAATGAACGAGCAATGGCTTGTAAATATAAATCAACACCGACAAGAAACCATCCGAGTAAATACCCTCTCGAACTTCTGGCTTCATTGTACTGTCCAATTCGGAAAAGTACCTATTTAACGCCTGAGCGAGTGATTTGCAGTGTTTCCTTGGCTCATCATCCCAAAAGGGATTTCTCCTTTTTTCTAATCGTCTTGAACCAATCTCCTCGTCACCGAATTCCATTTTCTTTAGACTGTCACATAAGTTGTTGAAGCTGTATCGGCCTAATCCCAACGAAGGAACTTTAATATTGTTTTCAAAAAAGCCAGGTAATCCTCTTAACTCTTTTACAGCGCTTGAAATTCTCCCTTCCGAAGAACCCTGCTTTATTACACCTAGCAGATCCCAAAGCAGTTCAGGGTCAACCTTCTTTGCCTCACGATTTATGTCCAAAAAGTATTCGGCTTGATCTTCCTCCTCAATATTGGCGAAAGCAGATACGAGCAGCTTACCTTTGATGTTTGCTAGGGCGTGAGAAAACAACCTGTGCTGTCCATCAATAATCCAGCAACTGTTGTAAGCATTGCCAATGGTTAATTTTCCAAATACTTGCCATGAAGGCATCTCTAATACTTCCCCGTTTTTGTCTTGTACTTGAATTGGCTCGAATCCCCAACTATTGTCGGCCAAAGCGACAATAATGGAGTTTGGAAACACTTTGTACTCATCTATATATTTATCGGCAATAACACGAAGCCGATTTTTGGCAACCATACGCTGATAAAAGGTTTCTCCCCCCATTTCTCTTCTAGCTACAAATGCCATACTCATTAGTTTATCTGCTTCAATAAAAAACGACATCAATTTATATTTGTTCTTTTTTCCAACATGTGCTTGAAAAGCAGGAACAACTATTGGATCTTCCTTTTCTGGCTTTATGTCTAGTTCGCTCAACAAATTGTATTTTGCGTATTTATTAATAGCACCCCATAGTGTTTTGTGAAATTCAATAAATTTTTCGTCCCAAATGTATATTTGGGTGCCTCTTTTGGATTTTTCGTTTATGGTTTCTGTGATTTCCTGATCGCCAATCGCAAGAATAAATTTATGCTTGGTGTATTTTCTAAACACTTTGTCATTTAAGAACCCCTCCCTGATATCGTGGATTTTTCCTCGGAAATCATCCAACTTTGAAGATATGTCTTTTTGATTCGTGCACTCAATAATCAGTAAAGTTTTTTGATGACCAGCACAAGCGTCAATTTGTCTTTCGCCAATAACAAAATCTCTTCCTCCATGCACATCTTTAAACTCAAGTTTTTTGAGGAATTTAATCATGTCATTTTCTTGCTTATCGGAAAGGCTCAATCCTGTTTTAGTCATACTTACCTCCTTGTTGCTAATTTAAATCAAATATCTTTTCCAAAAAGGCTGGAGACTGAAACTTTTAAAACTTTCGCAATCAATTGAACTTCAGTGTCCAGAACTTGTCTTTCGCCCCGTTCTATCTTTGAAACAAGAAATCGGTCAACTTGCCAACCTGCCATTTCAAGGCGAATTGCAAGCTGTTCTTGAGTAATTCCAGCCTTTTCTCGAATTTCCTTGATTTGTTTTCCGACGATGTTTTTCATGATCTGGCTATTATAAGGATCAGACAAAAGAGGTTGTGATCGTCAGCGGTCACAACCTCTTGTCAGGCAAACAGAACTAATTTTTAGCGACTAACTCGGCGTTGAGTTCAGCAATCCCTCAATCTTTCTTGCTCTTGCTTCCGCTTCCACCCAATCATCATAATTTGAGCAAACACAAACTTCCCGTTTCTCTATTTGGTCAATTACAACAAATGTGTTTTCATCAAATTGGCTGACAGTATATCTTTGCATTTTTATCCGTCCTCATCATCGGGCAAGTCTAGCGACTCGGGGAAACCTTTTGGTAGGACTGTAATCGCCAAAACATCAGTGATAGATAAACCTTTTTCAAGCCAATTTGAGTTTCCAATTGTTTTCCATGAGTAAACAGAACCTTTTGTCTCAGTCGCTAATTGGATGGCATCCCTTGCTTGCTCCAGTTCAAAAGTCTCAAATTCAAAACCGTCGCCGAGATTTACCTTCATAACAAAGCCTGCTCTGCAAGATTGTTTGCGGTTGCTTTCGCATGCAAATCCACGACAGAGTCATAATCCCAAAATTTAACAAATGGTTTGATGGGCGCAAAGGCGCTTTGAGAAATCTTGTTTTCGAATTCGGCTCGCCGTTGCTTATCTGCCACGATATAAAAATTTGTCCTGAAATCCTGAAACTCCACAAACTTGAGCAGGGAGTTGTAAATGTCAGTGGAGTGTTCAATTTCAAAAAACGAATTGGGGAATCTTCGGGTATTGAACCAAGCGACATCAATGGATTGCGCTTTTCGCAAGATGTCCGCAAACGTAAATTCATGCAATCTGGAAAGTGTAGTGACATCGCCAAGTTTTTGTTTGGCAAAAGGCCTGTTTTTGTCTTGGGGAGGCACGAAAGTTTCAAAGCCTTTCAAGTTGCCAATTTCAACAACCAAGCCTTGGAAGAAATAATGCGAATATTCCCTTTCCCTATCTTGTACTTGCTCCCCTGAAAATATCCGAAGGACTTTTTCTTTTTCAGCAGTCAATGCCCACAGGCCAGGACGAATCTTGAAAAACTCATCATGCGTTTGCACAATACGCCGAATACTAGCGAAAGGAGTTTTGGTTGTCCATGTGCAATCGGGGATTTTCGGCACAGCCTGATACAACTGTCCGAGCGTGGCATATCCGCCATTTTGTCTCATTGCCAGAATGACTGCTTCATGTTGTTTCATAGTTCAGTCTCCATGTGCTTACAACGCCAATTGAATATTCGTGCCCCAGCACTTCGATATCATACCAACAGTCATCACAGAAGTCTACATATTCATCGGCGCAGCCTTCTTCCCAGCAAACAATCTTATGACAACGTTCGCATTCCCAAAGTTCACCTAGGCAAACCGTGTGATTGACGCTTTGACAGCCAACGATTCGATTTCCATTCCATTTTATCTTTTTGAGTTTGTGAGTTTTGTCCATAAGCGAAGATTACCTTTCTGCATACGATAGGTCTACACACTATGAGTAACAACTGATTAAACAAAAAGACGAGCCATTTGACTCGTCTTTTTTCTGTTTGGTTTTCTGCGTCAATCCGCGTTCATCTGCGCTCGTCCGCGTCCCAAAGACTAAAATCCCAACTCCTTCAAACTCTGCGCCTCGGACTTCTTCCCTCCCAACAACTCCTTCCAAAACTTCTCGTCATACCGCCGCGACCGCACCGGCAACGGCATCGGGACTCCCCAGCCGAGCAGGAGCACTTCCTCCTTCGGTTGCAAGCGCGCCAACATGCCGCGCAAGGCCTCCCGTCCCGCCAGCCCCGAGAGCACGGCGTGGATGTCGTCCTCGTCACCGAGCCAGCCTGAAATGCGCGTCCCCAACTGCGACATGACCTCATCGTAAATCTGCGACGGGCGCTGGTCAACGATCAGCAGGGTGACGTAATACTTGCGCAGTTCGCGCGCGATGGTGGCGAACGTGGTCTGCGCGGCCATCTCGCGGTTGAGCAGTTTGTGCGCCTCCTCCACCACGATGATCAACGGACGCGGCTCCGCCTTTCCGTGCGTGCGGAACTCGTTGGTCTTCTTCTCCCAGGCGTTGCGGATTTTGCGCGTCAACAGGTTCGACACCAGCAGATAGTCCAGGTCGCTCTCGTTTTCGCCGAATGACAACACCACGTGCCGTCCGCCCTCCAGCGCGCCGATGATCTGCGCCACGCTGTCCGCGGCGGGTTTCTCCACGATGTAATCCTTGTTGAACAGCCGACGCAGTTTATCGTGCAACGCTTCCGCCGCGACGACATTTACGCCATTCGCATCCGCCCATGCCGCGACACTTCCCTCCGCTGGAACTTCTTTCTTCTTTCCTCTTTCATCCTCGATCACAACCATGTCCCGCGTCATTCGACTAAACGCCGCGAACCAATTCTCGCGGAACGTCATCCACAACGCGTTCAACGTGGTCGGCGTGGTCTCTTTCAGATTCAACTCGCGCGTCAACATCTCGATGTCCGCGGACGAAATGTCCGACATGGCGATCTCTAAATTGAAATCGGGGACTTGACCTCGGATGGTCGCGCCCGCGCCCAATCCCACCACGTTCACGCGTGACTTGAATTTGGTCTTCAGTCCCGTCACGGCTTTTTTCGTGTCCGAGGCGATATCGTCAAAGCCATACTCGTTGTGCATGTCCAGCACCAGCACGGAGGCCTGTCCACGATGCATCAATCCCGCCAGCATCAGCCGCGTCAAAAACGACTTGCCCGTCCCCGTCGCCCCGAACACCCCCGACGATCTCTGCACGAACTTGTCCAGGTTGACGCACACGGGATGTCCCTGCTCGCGCGTATACCCGACAACGAAGTTCCCGTCCGCATCGGGATCGCCGAAGATCTCCGCGATGTCTCCCTCGCCCGCCAGATACACCGCGGCATGGTGCGGCGGCACATTCTTGACGGGGAGAATGCGCGGCGGCTCGCTGAGTCCCGCGTCGATCTTGCCTTTCCACTGCTGGTACGCAGGCGTCCCTGGCTCGGGACCGATCTCCAGCATCAGATTGGGCAACACTTCGAGATTTGCGAAAAGCGTCTGTCCATGCAACGCCTTCGCGATCTGCGGCGGGAAGCGCACTTCGGTCTGCTCGTCCGCAAAACGCGGGTCGGTCGCGCCGAGTTGGATGTCGGTGACAATGCCGTAGTAATTCCAGTCCCCGCTCTGGAGCACCACAAACGCCCCCTCCTGAATCTCCTGCGGCGAAACCGTCAACCGCACGCGGAAATTCTCCTTCAATCCACCGCCGACCAGATAACCGATTTGAGTTCGTTGTTCCATAAAATCCTCTTCTTCCATGTTACCTCGGTGGTCGAGTAGCCCTGAGCATTCTTCGCGAAGGGCGTATCGAGACCACCACGAACCAACAATTGTTTCCACCAAACCTCGGTGGTCGAGTAGCCCTGAGCATTCTTCGCGAAGGGCGTACCGAGACCACCACGAACCAACCAACTATTGTTTCTTGATAATTACTCGATGTGGTTTCGATACGCCCCGACTTGCACGGGGCTACTCAACCACCACATGAAACAGATTTTTTTACCAACTCCGAAGGGGTGTCATAGCCCTATGCCATCCCTTCGGGATTTATGCAACATCTGCCAACGCTCCAAGAACCGCCATCAACGTTGGATAATCGTCTCTCAATAGTGTGATGACTTCTTGTGTAGCCTTCTCTTTCCATGACTTATCCTTATGTGCGGACTGAGCCTGATTGATATGTGCGGCAAGAACCTCACCAATCGGAATTTCCTTTGCATTGAGAATATGGCGGAAGTAGCCGAATTTCTCCGTAAACCGCGCCACATCCTTGTCATCGCACAGATAGATCACATCCAAACTCAGCGGCGGACGCGGCGGGAGCAGATGGTGAATCTTCCCATCCTGCTCATATCCCACCGCCAGCACGGACATCTCCACGGGGACGATCCTCCGCTCGCGGTTGTCGCGCATCACCTCCTCGCTGACATGGTCCGCCGTGACGAGTTGACGCACCAGACCGTCATCGTCAATGTGGATGTCGTGGATCAGCCCGTAGACCTGGTAGCCCTCGCCCAGCGGCGCGCGCACCAGCGCCCCGAACGAGGGAACATCCAACTGATTCACGCGGCAGCCCGCGATGAAGCCCGTTGTCCCTGCGCGCAGTAAACGTCCGATTTCGATTGGTTGTTGTGTCATGGTTTATTCCTCATGTAGGGGCGGGGTCTCCCCGCCCTTTTGGAATGTATCATCCAAACGGGGCGAGAGAACCTCGCCCCTACAAATTACCGTCGCGTCCGTCCCTGCAAATCCTTGGCAGACTGTTTGAACGAGCCATCGTCCACGTCTTCGTTATTCCTGTGCAACTCGAGCGCCAGCAACTGCTCGATCTGCTGTTTCTCTTCCATCTTCACCACCGCGGTCTCATGGGCGCGGTGCAACAAATACGGATACGGCTTCGCGCCCATCACGCGGCATTGACTGACCAGCGTGGCGTGCAACAGGTTCAACTTGTCCGCATCGTCCGCGACCCACTTGGGGATTTCCACGCGCACAGGCCAGGGATGTCCGTCCGTACCGACATTGAGATAGAAGAAGTGGAGCGACAGCGCGCCCTTGTAATTCTTCTCCGAACTGGACTGCATCCCAAACACCGCCGATCGTTCGCCCGGACCGAGGAGCGGGTTGCCGTATTCCCCGAACAGCCATCGGTCACTGACGCCGCGCAACGGATGGAACTCGCGCAGGCGTTGGATTTGCTCGTTATCGGCCATCGCGATTTCGAGCAGGCGAATCACCAGGTCAGCAGCGGGTTTGTCCACGTAGCCAGCCACGATGACGCCGCGCGACTGCAAACGCGAGAGGATGGTCAGGTATTTCTGGATGAACTCGTTGTAGGCGGCCGCGTCTTCGCCCTTGGCGCCCCACAACTCGATCGGTCCATCCGTCATCGTAATGACGTCTCCCTTGATCCCCTTCGACAACTCATCCAGCGTGATCCGCTCGGCCAGGTCGCGGCGCAGGGCCACCATCCCCTCAGACATGGGGATGCCGTTCGGCAGGAGGTCGTCGCCGTAGAGCAATTCGCTTTCTGTGAATATTTCGGGCGTTTCCCCCGAATTCAATTTCATGCTGATCGCGCCCACGTTGATGAGACAAAACTGGATGGCCGCGTGCCTGTCGGGGTTGATCTGCGAACCGTCCGCGGCGATCAAGACCGCGTCGGAGGCCGCGTCCCGCGCGGGGTGGGACGAAGCGAGCGACTCGTTAAGGGGAGAGGCACTACGGATGTTCGCGTCGGCCTGTTTGGCCGCGTCCAGTTTGGAGCGCAGGAGGTCCAATTCAGACCCGTAGGCAGCCAACAGTTCACGCGCTTTGGCGCGCCGTTCTTCCAGCGTCTTCTTGCGTTCGCGGGCGCCTTTGCCGATCTCTTGAATACGAGCATAGACTTCTTGAAAGTTGATTGGCATATCTCGTCTCCGTCATTGCGAGGAGCGAAGCAACGAACGCGGCTCGCAATGACGAACAATCAAGTATAGAACAAATGTATCAGGATTGTACCGACAAAGCGGGTAAAATTCAAGCCCGTTGGGAACTTTTTTAGGAAATCGGCGTCATTGGTTTCGTAATCAAACATTACCAAGGAGTAAAAATGCGTAAGAAATCTCTCATCTTTTCCATGGTTATGCTGGCCGCTCTGGTGCTGAGCGCCTGCGGACCTGCCGCGGTCGCCTCTGGTAGTGACCGCACCCTGAACGTGACCGGCGTGGGACAGGTGTTCATCACCCCCGATATTGCCTACCTTTACATCGGCGTGCACACCGAACAACCGACGGCCGCCGAGGCGGTTGCCGGGAACAACGCGCAGACCCAGCAGGTGATCGATGCACTGAAGAGTTTCGGCGTGGACGAGAAGGACATCCATACCAGCAGTTTCAGCATCTGGCCGATCGACCGTTACGATCCCGCGACGGGAACAAACACCGGCGAGAAGTATTATGCGGTGGATAACCAGGTCTACGTCACGGCTCGCGACCTGACCAAACTGGGCGCCCTGCTCGACACCGTGATCCAGGCTGGAGCGAACAGCATCAACAGCATCCAGTTCGATCTCGCGGACAAGACCGAGGTCATGAAACAGGCTCGTGCCGAGGCCGTGAAGAACGCGCAGTCCCAGGCTGAAGAACTGGCCGGGCTGGCGAGCGTCTCGCTGGTGGAGATCACCAACATCTCCTACACTGACTCGACCCCGTACGCTTATGCCGAGTACGGACGCGGCGGCGGTGGCGGCGGAATCCAGGCCAACGTGCCCATCGAGCCCGGTCAGATGACCATCACCGCGAACGTCAGCGTGACGTACAAGATCAAATAGCGCTTACTGGCCCATCACCCCTACCCCCTCTCCCGAATACGGGAGAGGGGAACTTTTTTAAACTCCCTTCTCCCAAAACTGGGAGAAGGGTCGGGGATCAGGGCAGTTATAATCTCCTCCATGAAATCACTAAAACCATTCTGGGATCAAACCCGCGACTTTGCGCTCATTATCGTTGGCGCGCTGGCGCAGGCAGTGGGGTTGCGACTCTTCCTCGTCCCCGCGCATCTGGCGTCGGGCGGCGTGAGCGGCATCGCACAGTTGATCAATCACTTCACGGGCTGGCCCATCGGTGTGATGGTGCTGATCGGCAACATCCCGCTCTTTCTGCTCGGCTGGCGTTTCCTCGGCGGGCGTCGCTTTGCCCTGCGGACGGCGACCGCCATCATCTCCTATTCGCTCGCGGTCGACTTGCTGCTCCTGCTCCCCTTCTTTCCCCAGAACGGACTCACCGACGACATCTTCCTGAACTCGCTGTACGGCGCGGTCGTGAGCGGATTCGGCTACGGACTCGTCTATCGCGCCCGCGGGACCTCGGGCGGGTCCGACGTCCTCGCGCGGATTCTCAACCACTGGCGCGGCGTCTCGATGACGCAGTCCTACCTGATGGTGGACTCGCTCGTCATCCTCGCGGCGGGATTCGTCTTCGGCTGGAAGGAGGCGCTCTACGCCATCATCACGCTCTACGTGAGCGGACTCGTGGCTGAAACGGTCCTCGAGGGCGGCGGCACCGTCCGCACGGCGATGATCGTCACCTCGAAGCCGCAGGAGATCGCGGACGAGATCCTCGTCGAGTTGGAGCGCGGCGTGACCTATCTTTCCGCCACCGGCGCGTACACAGGCGAGGAACGTCCCGTGCTGTATGTGGTCGTCAGCCGCGCCGAGATCGCCCAGGTGAAGGCCATTGTCCATGAGATCGATCCGAAGGCCTTCATGGTGGTCGGCGTGGCGCACGAGGCGCTGGGCGAGGGATTTAAGGAATTGAAGAAGGCGTAGGGGCAGTGACTGCCCAAAGCGGGAGGGCGGACACACAGGTCCGCCCCAACGATCCATTTCAACGAAATTCGCAGATGCAAAACCCCTCCACAGAGGGGCTTTGCATCCAAAAATCTCAGGATATACTCAGGACAACTTCTGCGTTACAGGAGACCCCATGACCAATTTGATACTGCCATCCGCCATGAACAGCCTGCGCGGCTCTCTGACGGACATCATTTCTCAGGGACAGAAACGAGCGCCCTATTTTTCTGTCCTGCTCTCCGACCGTCATAGTCTGGAGATCGTCGTCAACAACCGCGAAGAACGCGTCACCGAGCGGCCACCCCATGCGGGGACGGTTCTCTCCGCGTTCGACGGCGAGACCATGCGTGAGCGCTCCATCGCGGGCTTCGACCGCGACAAGGTGAACAGCGCCATGCAGGAACTCGTCGGCGGCGTTTCGTTCGCGAAGTACGCGCCCGCCGTCTCGGCCCCCCGACGCGGGGACTTCGTGACGCCGATGCAGACCGACCCGTCCACGCTGAGCGTGCAGGAGAAGCTGGACCGGGTGCGCGAAATGCAGCACTTCGCCAAAGGCCTCGACCCGCGCATCGTCAACTGCCAGATGGTGTACCGTGAATCGAACGAATATTCCGTCTTCGCCAATCAAAACACCGACGTGGGACAGCGCGTCCTGCGCGTGGTGCTTTACATGTTCGTGTTCGTCGCCGGCGAGGATGGCCAGGTGCGCTACAACTGGCAGAGCAAAGGCGCCACCGGCGGATGGGAGCAAGCCCAATTCAGCGAAGATGAAATGCGCAAGGTGATCGACGGCGCGGTGGCCCTGCTGACAGCAGAACGAATCGAGCCGGGCGAATACCAGTTCATCTCGGCGCCGGGCGTCAGCGGCGTGATCGCTCACGAGTCGTTCGGTCACGGCGTGGAAACCGACATGTTCATCAAGGAACGCGCCAAGGCCGCTCATTTCATCGACAAGGTGGTGGGTTCCTCGCTCGTCAACATTTACGACGACCCCAGCCTGCCCGGCGCCCATGGCTCATTTTTCTTCGATGACGAAGGCATGGAGTCCAGTTCCACACAGATCGTAGAGAACGGACTCTTCCGCCGCGGCATCACAGACTTTTATTCGGCCACCGCGCTCGGCATCCCGCGTTCCTCCAACGGCCGCCGGCAGGATTACAGCCGCAAGGCCTACGCGCGCATGAGCAACACCTTCTTCGGCAAGGGCACCTCCTCGCTGGAAGACATGATCGCACAGGTGGACCACGGCATCTATCTCGACAAGTGGTCCTCGGGCATGGAAGACCCGAAGGGCTGGGGCATCCAGGTCACGTGTCACTATGGGCATGAGATCAAAGGCGGAAGGATCACGGACCGCGTCTTCGCCCCCATCGGCATTTCAGGCTACGTCCCCGATGTGCTGGGAAGCGTCTCCGCCGTGAGCGATCAATTCAAACTCGACCCGGGCGGCTGTGGCAAAGGCCACAAGGAACTGGTCTCGGTCTCCTCCGGCGGGCCACATTTGCTGATGAAAGCGAGGCTGGGATGATGCTGCAGAAAATCATCGAAGCGCTCAAAGCGCGGAACGAACTCTCGGGCTGGTCGGTACGGCACAACGTCACGCGCGAGGCGCAAGTGTATTTGATCGGTCAAAAAATGGAAGCCCAGCGCCTGACCGGCGAGGAAAATTTCCGCATCGAGGTCTTCCGTCAGAAAACAGGTCCCGATGGAAAAATCGGCATGGGCACGGGCGAGATCACCCTGCTCCCCGATGGGAACGTGGCGAAGGCCATCGACACCGCCTCGCTCGTGGCTGATCTGGTGTCGAATCCCGTTTATTCGCTTCCCGCGCCGGCCGCGATCCCCGATGTGCCCCTGCTGGATGAAACCGTTTCACGCGACCCGCTCGGCGCGTTGGACCGCGTCACGCGGGACATGCTGGCGGCCGCCTCCAAACTGGACGACGCGCGGCTGACCTCCGCCGAGGCCTTCGCGGAGATCGAGACCGTGCACCACGTCAACAGTCGCGGCGTGGACGCGGAACAGACCTCCTCGAGCGTCAGTATGGAATTCGTTGTGCAGGCTAAAAAAGGCGAGCAGGAAGTGGAGAGTTTCCGCGAATTGACGAGGCGCCGCGTCTCGGACCTGGACATCGAATCTGAGGTGACTCGCTACGCCCGCTTCACGCGTGACCTGCTGGAGGCCGGTGCGCCTCCCGCCTGGCAGGGACCGGTGGTGATGCGCAACAACCTGCTGGCGACATTCGTGGCTGGCGATTATCTTTCGCCGGGTGTGCTGCAATCGCTTGGATCGGCGGCCTTGAAATACGCCAAGGCCTCCACATGGGAGGTCGGGCAGTCTGTGTTCCGCGGCGAGGTGACCGGCGACCCGTTCACCTTCTGGGCGAACCGCTCCATCCCCTACGGCATCGCATCCAACCGATTCGACCTCGAGGGTCTGCCCGCGCAGCGCGTGGAAATTGTCCGCGATAACAAAGTGACGACCTTCGCGGCCAGCCAGCGTTATGCCGATTACCTCAGCCTGGCTCCCACCGGCGCGTTCGGCGGCGTGGAATTGCCCGCAGGCAAATGGGAAACCGCCTCGTTATTGGAAGAGCCATACGTGGAGATCGCGTTATTCTCGTGGTTCAACCCCGATAACATCACGGGCGATTTCTCCAGCGAGATCCGCCTGGGCTACCTCGTGGAGAACGGAGTCCGCAAGCCGTTCCGCAGCGGACAACTGGTGGGCAACTTCCTCGACGCGCTCGCCAACGTCCGCTGGAGCAAGGAGACAGGATTCATCGGTCATTACCTCGGCCCGACAACCGCCCGCTTCGACAATTTGAAAGTGGCGGGATAACAAAATACCGTTTCAGGTTGAAGGTTGAGCGTTGAACGTTCAACCTTCAATTTTTAACCATGGAATTGCATCACCACACCCGCGGCGATGCAGATCTGTCCGAGATGATACAACCCGATATTGATGACGCGTCCGTTCTGGATGGGGGTGACGAATTTCAGCCAGGCCAGCACGATATCCGATAGATAGAAGAGGAACGCACCCAACGCCACCAGCAGGGACGCGCCCGCGCCCCAGGTGGGATCAGTCAGTTTGAGCATGGCCGAGAGGAGCATGAGCGTGATCACCAGCCCGTAAACCACGATGGGGATTCGCATGCGCGTGTTCCCCTTTTCGGCCAGCGCGGACAGAATCCGCCGCAGGACGCGCGCACTCCCCACCGCGACGATGACGGCCATCGCAAGTCCCCACAGGGAGACCTCCGACGGCGGCGAATTGAATCCAACCAGGTAGGCGATCTGTGCGAGCAGAAATGAGATCAGGCCAAAGAGAAACATGCGGTCGAGCCAGAGCAACAACACGTCACCGATGAGCGAGAAGAACATCCCCAAGGCAAACCACAGCAACGCGCCGTTCAGCCCGGCCGATGTCCACAAATACAGGAGCAATAGCACCATCACGGCAGGCTTGGCGATGAATTCCAACCCCCGATTCTTTTTCCACGTGGCCAGCGCGGTGAGCGCGGCAAAGATCAACGCGGCGATCAGATAAATCATATGCCCTCCGAAGGATATGAATTCTTTTCTTCATTGTATCCCCGATTTAAAGAGACCGTCACCCTTTTCAGGGGACGGTCAATGGCCTTTCCAAAATCAGGTGAGCCTTGTGCCTCAGACAGAACTAACCGCGAAGAACGCAAAGAGCGCCAAGTTTAAAGGTTTTCTTTGTGCTCTTCGCGGGCTTGGCAGTTCAAAAGGTTTGTCTGATATTAAATTGAGAAAGCCATGGGTAACGGTCTCTTCATGTGGAGGGTGGTCCGTGGGCGGCGGGGGTTTCGACTAGAATAACCCGCGCAGGACGAGCAGGAAGCCGACAATGGCAAGCGGAATGCCAACGATGGCGCCGACCACTGTCAGGCTGACGAGGATGCCCGCCAGCAAAAGCACGAATCCCAGGATAACGGCCACCAGCCGTCCCGTCAACGCGACGATGCCCGCGATCAACTTCCAGAGCGCCACAAAGGGCCAGGCATACCAGGGAGTGGGGGTTTTTGTCTCGGTCATTTTGTCTCCTTTTACAAGGAAATATACGCCCGACCCGTCAAAAAGACGCGCAAAGTCAGCGTGATATAATGCCCCGCATGAACGATACCAATCTCTCCCCCGATACTGTTACTTTCAAGCGCAGTCACTTTTATTCGGTGCTGGTCGTACTGGCATTTGCCGTTGGCCTTTTGACTGGATACATCGCCTGGGGACGCGATGGCGGAGCCGTCCAAACTGCCGCCGCGGCCCCCACGCCGACGTCGCAAGTGGCGCGCCGCTACGACATCCCGACCGAGGGCTACTACAGCATCGGTCCCAAGGACGCGGCCATCACGCTGGTCGAGTTCAGCGACTATGAATGTCCATTCTGCCAGAAATGGCACGACCAGGTCTATAAGCAGTTGATGGCCGCCTACCCCGGGCAGATCCGTCTCGTGTACCGCAACCTGCCGTTGACACAGCTCCATCCGCAGGCGATGAACGCGGCCGAGGCGGCCTTGTGTGCGGGCGACCAGAACGCCTACTGGCAGTTCCACGAAAAACTCTTCGAGAATTCATCCGCGCTGAACGATGACCTTTACTCCCGCCTCGCCTCGGACGTCGGGCTGGATGTGTCCGCCTTCGAAGCCTGCATGACCAGCCACAAGCACAAGGCCGACATTGAAGCCGACATGCAGTTTGCGATCAATCTGGGCGTGCAGTCCACGCCGACGTTCTTTATCAACGGCCTGGCGGTGGTGGGCGCACAACCTTTGAGCGTCTTCCAGCAGGTCATCGATGATGAACTGGCCGGGAAGATCCCCTAGTCCGTTTGAGGGCGACCGAATGGTCGCCCTTTTTTGTGGCCCTTTTGAATCCGTCATTGCGAGGGCGATCTTCCCGAAGCAATCCACGAGTTACTGGAAGAGATTGCTTCGTCGGGAAGAGCACCCTCCTCGCAATGACGGTTGCCAGAGTTGCATAAGCAAAACAGGGAGACCGTATGAAAAAATTCGTTGCCGTTGCAGGGAATATCGGGGTCGGGAAATCCACGCTGGTGGGCATGTTGTGCGCCAAGATGGGCTGGGAGCCGTTCTACGAGCCGGTCACGGAAAATCCCTATCTGGCCGATTTCTACCGCGATATGACTACCTGGTCGTTCCATTCGCAGGTCTTCTTTTTGACGCATCGACTGAAAGCGCATCACGAACTGGCACAGCGTCCCGCCTCGGTCATTCAGGATAGAAGTGTGTACGAGGACGCGGAGATCTTCGCCCAGAACCTTTTCCTGCAGGGACACATCCGCCCGCGCGACTATCAGACGTATCGCGAACTCTACGAGACGGTACTGCGCTTCCTCCCGCCCCCGGACCTGGTCATTTATCTGCGGGCATCCATCCCCACCCTGCTGTCGCGCATCTCCCGCCGTGGACGCGATTACGAGCGCGAGATTTCTGCGGACTACCTGTCCAGCCTGAACACGCTCTACGAAAACTGGCTGGGAGGCTTCACCCTCTGCCCGGTGTTGACCGTCCCCGGCGATGACCTCGATTTTGTGGCGCATCCCGGACACTTGAATTTGGTGGTGGCGAAAATGCAGGAGAAATTGACCGGCAAGGATGAGGTCGTCTTCGCGGCGGATGAGGTGGCAAAAGCGGCGGAGGATTGAGGGGGCAGAGAGCAGAAGGCAGAAAGCAGAAAGAGGAAGGCAGGAGGCAGAATGAAAAATGCGAATGTCACAAGACATCCGCATTTTTGTTTTCGGGGGATGGCCACTCACTCGTAAAGCACCGGCCACTTGTCGTGTTCGTCAGATTGCCAGAGTTCATTCGTCTCGCCGGGGGAGCCGTCCCAGTAGAAGGGGTTCCAGATGCCGAGTCCGCTCTCCTCGCATTCCGCGAGGACGAATTCCAGGGGGACAGAATCGGGTAGGACGCAGACAGGAATCGGCTGTCCGCCCGAAGTGGGGGGGACGCGGTCGCCGGTCAACTGGTTGGGACGCCCGGGCGTCGGGAAGCATCCCACGATCCACGAGCCGTAGCCGTCGGTGTATCGGCAGACGGAGAAATCCAGCGATTTGACCATCGTGTAGGTGACCGCGTCGACGACCGAGTTGTTCGAGGCCTTGAGGAGGCGGACGGTGTCGCCGGAGTCGTCCAGCAGGATGCCTGTTTGTGAGCCGTAGAAGACCATCTTTTCGCCGGGCTTGAGGGTGCCGCTGGGCAGGGTGAAGGGAGCGGAGCCGAGGTCCTTTTCGTCGTCCAGTTTGTAGCCGCTCAAAGAGACGTTGACCGTGCCGGCGTTGATCACTTCGATGAATTCGTCGTAGACATCCACCACGCCGTCGTTGTTCCAGTCGGTGCCGGCGCGGGCGAGGACCTCGTTGATGACGAGGATGGGCGCCGCGGAGGGACGCGGTGTGGGCGTGCGCGTGGGCGTGGCTGTGGCCCGCGGTGTGGCTGTGACGGTTTTGGCCCAGTTGGAGTGTTTGGGCGTCCCCTTGATGGCGGCCCCGTTCGCGTCCAGGCCGAAGCGAGGCGGGAGGCCGGTGTGGGTGTAATAGTTGGTCTCTTCGTCGCTGATCGGGCTCTTGCGTTCCATACTTCCGTAGGTGGAACTACTGCCCGCCGGCCAGGGCTTGATGTTGCCCGTGGACGTGAGACTGCCGTTCA
>JBMOMR010000113.1:0-3931 GCA_049324715.1 Chloroflexota bacterium
GTCGGGCTATTGTCCCAGCCAAACCAGGCGGGTTTCGCACCGATGATCAGGATGAAGAATCCCAGCACAATGATGATCAACCCAAAGCGGACGCGCGTCCGTGAGGGCGGGTCCTGGGAAGAGACATCAGGCAGGGCAGAGCGGTTGGGTTCAGAAGAAGTCATCAGGGGAGGTTCTCCTGCAAATAACGGAGCCAGTTGCCGCCGAGGATCGCTTTCACGTCAGCATCCGAATATCCACGCGGCTGGAGAAGGTCAGTCAGTTTGTGCAGGTCGGAGATCGTGTCTATCTCTGGCGGGACAGATTGTAACCCAAATCCGCCATCGAAATCGGAGCCGATGCCCGCGTGACGCGTGTTCCCCGCAAGTTGGCAGACATGGTCAATGTGGTCGGCGAGTTGGGAAAGCGAGACTTCTTCGCGGCGGCTCCCACTGGTGCGCAACCAACCGACCTTGAGAAACGCGTTATAGGGAACGAGTCCGACCACTCCCCCGCGCTGGATGAGTCCACGCAGGACGCGGTCGGAATACTGGCGGTTGGTGGCGTAATTGGGCAGGAGTGCGAGACAATTGCCGTGCGTGGCAACCACAGGCCCTTCGTAGGCATCCAATGACTGAAGCGCGGCGGGCTCGTCCATGTGACTGATATCGAGCGTGAAAGGGAAATCGGCCATGGCTTTGAGCAGGGCGCGGCCCTCGTCGGTGAGGGGACCAGGCTCCTTGGTGCCGCCGCAGTAACGCGTCCCCGCCCAGGCGGGACCGATGGCGCGCAGGCCGAAGTCCCACCAATCGGCTAGTTCGGAGGGATGCTCGATCGCATCCGCGCCCTCCATCAGCGGGAGCAGGCCGACGGGATGGTTATCGGGTTGGGTATGCCAGTGATCGAGGACCCGCCCCAAGTCCGCGCGGGAGGCGAGCAGTTGAAATTTGTCGGGGTGCGAGTCGACGAGTCGGTGGTACGTCTCCAGTTGAGTCCAATAGAGACGGTGGGCGGTTTTGTAGTCTGCATCGGGATAGAAGACCCGCTCCCAATTCCCGACGAGGTGGCGGGCGGGCGATGCGAAGAGGGTCACGAACACGACGGCGACTCGGCCGCGCTGGTAGTCGGGCCAGCCGAGCAGGGTGTCTCCGTTTTTTTCAGGGGCGAGCGCACCGACTTCGAGGGCGCGCGTTTCATGGGCCGAGCGGGTGTAATCGCGGCCGAAGGAGAGGATGTTCCAGGCGAGGTCTTCGTGTGAGTCGACGAGGATGTGCATGGGATTCAAAAAGAGCGCACCTTGCGGTACGCTCTTTGGATTTCATTCTTGCGGCGTTTCGGGCGGCGCAGCATCTTCTTCTTCTTTGCCTTCGTTCATCAGGAGTTTGAAGTCCTTGTCGGCAAAGGCGCCCGAGTCCACCTTGCGGAGGCTGAGGCCGATGCGATGCTGGTCGGTGTCGATGCGGATGATGCGCAGGGTCTTCACGTCGCCGTCGTGCAAAACTTCCTTGGGATGCTCGATGCGATGGTCGCTGATCTCGGAGATGTGGATGAGACCTTCGAGGTCGCCTTCGAGACGGGCGAACGCACCGAACTTGGTCAGGCGAGTGATGACGCCTTCGACCAGTTGCCCGACGCTGAATTTGTCGACCTTGGATTGCCAGGGGTCTTCCTGGAGTTGGCGGATGGAGAGGCCGATGCGCTTCTTGTCGCGGTCGATGTTGATGACGCGCACCTTGACCTCCTGCCCCACCTCGAGCACCTCGCTGGGATGCAGGACGTGCTCCCAAGAGATCTCGGACAGGTGGACGAGGCCGTCCGCGCCGTTGACGTTGACGAAGGCGCCAAATTCGGCCAGGCTGGTGACGCGGCCTGTGTAGGTCTTGCCGATCTCCAGTTCGGAGATGACGCGTTCCTTGATGGACTGGCGGGATTCGGTGTTGGCGGCGCGCTCCGAGAGGATCAGGCGGCGGCGTTCGCGGTCCACTTCCACGATGCGGACGGAGATCGGTTCGCCGACCATTTTGCCCCAGCGCTGTTCGGGAGTCTCACCCACAGCGACGGCGCGGCGCGCCATGCTGATCTGGGAGGCGGGCACAAAACCACGCAGTCCGCCGACGGCCACGATCAGGCCGCCCTTGTTGAAGCCAGTGATCTTGCTTTCGATGACTTCTTCTTCCGAAAGCATGCGCTCCACGTTTTCCCAGGTCATTTGCTCCTGGGCGCGTTTGAAGGAGAGCACAACGTTCCCGTTCTCGTCTTCTGCATTGATGACGTAAACGGGCACTTCTTGCCCAACTTGAAGCGCGGCGCGTTCCTCTGCGGAAAGCGATTCCAATTCGCGTCCCGCAATCACACCTTCCGATTTGGCGCCGATGCTGACAAGGATCTGGTTCGGGCCAATACTTGCGATCATGCCGCGACGAATTTCACCCGGTTGAGGCAATTCGACGCCTGACGATTCCTGTAGCAACGTCTCCATGCTCTGGTTGTTCTGGGGTTCGTTCTGATCTGTGTGCAGGTTCGCGGCCCCCTGCCCATTCAGGGCTTCATTCTGTTCCATCACTGGTGACTCCGATTAAGAAAAATGTAAGGGCGATTTTACACGCGTTTCTACAACTTGGCAACCCTGCAATAAAGGAGGAAACAAGGCCAAACGGCGAATTAGAAGAAGAAAGCATTGGGAAAATCGGGGGGCGAGCGCGGTTGCATTGGATTATAATGGCGCCCGGAGTCAAACACATGCCAGCCATTTATCCATTCACAGCCATCGTTGGACAGGAGCGCATGCGACGCGCCCTGATCTTGAACGCCGTTGATACACGAATCGGCGGCGTTCTCATCCGCGGCGAACGCGGCACAGCCAAATCCACCGCGGCGCGCGCCCTCGCGGCGCTTCTGCCGAGTGTCAAAGTGGTGGACGACTGCCGCTTCGGCTGCGATCCCGAACGGCCCGCCACCTGGTGCACCGAATGCAAAGAGCGCCATACCGAAGGACAGAAACTCCCCTCGCACACGCGCAAGACCTCGTTCGTGAATCTGCCCGTCTCCGCGACGGAAGACCGCGTCGTCGGCACGCTCGATATCGAGCAGGCCATCCAGAAGGGCGAACGTCACTTCGAGCCGGGCGTGCTCGCCTCCGCCAATCGCGGACTCCTCTACATCGACGAGGTGAATCTCCTCGACGATCACGTCGTGGACGTTCTGCTGGACTCTGCGGCGATGGGCGTCAACACTGTCGAACGCGAAGGCATCTCGTTCGCGCATCCCGCCCGCTTCATCCTCGTCGGGACGATGAACCCTGAAGAAGGCGAACTCCGCCCGCAGTTGCTGGACCGCTTCGCTCTCTCGATGGACATCGTCGGCATCCGCGACGCGCGCGAACGCGTCAGCATCATGGAACGTAACATCGCCTTCGAGCGCGACCCCGAAGCCTTCCGCAAGGAATGGCTGTCGAAGGAAGATGAACTCTCGCACCAGATCGAACGAGCCCGCGAACTCGTGGACCGCGTCACTCATACCAAACGCGACCTGCTCTCCATTGCCGCGCTGACCGCCTCCCTCAACGTGGACGGTCACCGCGCCGACCTCGTCATCTTGAAGGCCGCGCGGGCCCAGGCCGCGTTCGAAGGTCGGACGAAGATCAACGACCACGACATCGCCCTCGCCGCCGAACTGGCTCTCCCCCACCGCATCAAGCGGACTCCCTTCCAGCAAGCCGAGATGACCACCGAGCAGTTGCAGGAACGCATCGAGCAACTGGCGGGTCAGTCCATGCCTTCCGAGGCTGAGGAAGAACAATCCGAGTCCCAGCAAGGCAATCCTGAGGAAAAAAAAACTTAAAACTCGAAGATGAACAAGAGGAAGGTCCGCAACAGGGCCAGCCCGAACCCAGCCGCCAGGACGCGTTCGCGAACACGAGCGCGAACTGGTGGGATGGCGGGCAAAAGGTAAA
>JBMOMR010000114.1:0-3930 GCA_049324715.1 Chloroflexota bacterium
ACAATTTCCGCAAGGGCACCATCGGCGAACACGTGACCGAGTTCACCGCGATTTTGCCCACAGGTGCGGAAGTCACTTGCTCGCCCAAGAAAAACGGCGACCTGTTCCATGCGATGATCGGCGGCTATGGCATGTTGGGCGTGTTCACGTCCATCAGCCTGCAAATGAAGAAGATGTACTCGGGCCTGCTCACCATCCACGCCTGGCCGACGCGCACGCTGGCCGAGCAATTGCAAAGTCTCGAAGACGGCGCGCCGAACCACGATTACATCGTCGGCTGGCTCGATTGCATCAACGTCGGCCACGGACAGATCCACGCCGCCGATTACCTGAACGAAGGCGACGACCCCGAGGCGCAGAAGACCATGCAGGTGGCGTACCAGACCCTGCCCGACCGCATCTTCGGCGTGTTCCCCAAGAGCCTGCTCCATTACTTCATGACACCGTTCAGCAACACGCTCGGCTGGGGCGCGGTCAACCTCGCCAAGTACGCCGCCAGCCTGCGCCGTCACACGTTTCGACAGAGCCACGCGGCTTTCCACTTTTTGCTGGACTACGTGCCGAACTGGGAACTGGCCTACGGCCGCGGCGGACTCATCCAATACCAGAGTTTCCTCCCGAAGGAAACGGCGCTTCAAGCCTGGACCGAGATCCTGTCCCTCGCCAAAAAGCGTGGACTCCCCTCCATGCTTGGCGTCACCAAACGCCACCGTCCCGACGATTTCCTCCTCACCCACGCCGTGGACGGGTTCTCGCTTGCCATGGATTTCAAAGTCACCGACGCGAACCGCGCCCGTCTCTACCAACTGACGCAGGAATTTGACCGCATTGTCCTCGCCGCGGGCGGACGTTTCTACTTCGCCAAGAACAGCGAAACCACCGCCGAAACCGCGCGTCAATTTTATGGCGAGGAGACGGTGGAGAAGTTCACGAAATTGAAGAAGCGCTGTGACCCGAATGTGCTGTTGGAATCAGACCTCTATCGGCGAATATTCGGATAATCCTCGGCAACCTGTTGGGGCGGACCTACGTGTCCGCCCCTTTGCGCAAATCGGGCAGTCACGCAGGACTGCCCCTACAAGCAAAATTCGATTGGGAGGTATGGTCATGAAACCAAATAGAATTTTCCTGCTCTTGTTTCTCCTGGCCTTGCTGGCAGGCTGTGCCGAGCCGACTCAGTTACCGCCGACCTCAACGCGTGTCCCGCCGACGGAAACGATTGTCCCCACCAAAACGTCCATCCCAACGGCAACTTTTACTCCGACAGCGACACCGTATCCGCCATTGTCCACCAAGGGACCATATTGGGCATATTTAGAGTCGCAAGATACGATTGCTTTTCTTGATGCCAACGGTATAGGCAGGAAAGAAATTTTGCTGCCCGAACATATTTCGGGGCAGACGTATGATAGTTTGAACAATTTGTCTCCAGATGGAAAATGGCTGTCATATTACACGGGTAAGCCAGATGCCTATAATATTTTCAGTTCAATTGTTATTCCATCCGATGGACCTTACAATTTGGCACTAAACCTGTACAACTTGGAGACAAAGGAATCGAAATTAGTTACTCCATTACTTTCAAAAGATTTTCCAAATAATTTTCAAAAACAATTGGATATCTTCAAAAAGACAGGGATGCCGCCTGAACTTCAACACCTGCCTGATGACTATCACTTGAGTACACTATATGGTACTTTTTTGCGCGGTATTACTTCATTTTCCTGGTCTCCCGATGGACACTACCTTGCATTCGCAGGACAGATGAATGGGTTTTCGTCAGATTTATATGTTTATGATGTAAAGTCGCAAACAATTCGCCAAATCAGCAGTGAGCTAGAGGAAATTCAGTGGATTTCCTGGTCGCCAAATGGAAAGGATATTTTGTACGGAAGTACGTATGAGGCTGCCATGGGAATGAAATGCAAAACTTATGTTGCTGATCTGGATGGACAGTCGGCTCGTTATCTTTCTGAAGGTATGCGATGTTATTCTCCTGATGATTGGCTGGACGATTTTACTTTTCTGGAAAATGAAAAGGAAAATGGAACGGGAAATTTTCATTTGCATTCCGTCAATACACAAACTGGCAAAATCACCATGTATTGGGAAGGCTCTTTTGGCTCTTATGCTGTTGATGCTAAAAATAAACTAATTTTAGTTAATGTAAATTCAGATGCATACCCTCTTCCTACCAGTGGTTTTAGGCCAGGCTTATACTTAATTGACATTACTAATGGGAATCAAATCAGGCTCTTGGACAACGATTATGGTGATTATTGGGATTTCGAATTTTTCGGAATAGGAGAACGCCGCTTTATTGTCCATAATGCGCCAAGTGGCGCTCAATTTGTAGCTATGGATGGTACTTTTATTCCAATGGATGACGACTATAGTTCTGCTTTCCTTGCACCCAATCAACACTATTGGGCAAGGATTGCCGATAAGATTTTCATTTTCACAGCAGATGATATGTTGATACGAGAAATTGATTTCCCGAAAACGATTGTGACTACGAGCGATGTGAAATTCGTGACTTGGTCTCCAGATTCGTCGGGTTTCTATTTCCAATACTTAAAACCTGGCATGGGCTACGGCCCACTTTATTTTGTGAATCTTCTGAGCGGAGACCCCATTTTGGTGGATAAAGCATCATTCCTCTGGCGCTGGATACCTCTGCTCAAATGGATTCCCGCACAACCATAAATTAACAGGGATCGCCCATACGAATTAACGATATGACATTAAACTTCCTCGACCTCGCCTTAATCGACTACGCCTCCGCCTGGAAACTCCAGGACGAATACGCGGCGGAGATCGCGGCAGGGACGCGTCCACCGACGCTGTTACTGCTCGAACATCCCCACACCTTCACGTTTGGACGCAAAGGCCACGCGGAGAATCTGCTCTGGTCTCCCGAAGAGTTGACGCGGCGCGGCGTCTCCGTCCACTGGGTGGATCGGGGAGGGGACGTCACCTATCATGGGCCAGGGCAGTTGGTGGGGTATCCGCTCATCCCTCTCACACCCCTCTCCCACTCTCCTAATTCCCTAATTCCTAATTCCTATCCCGACGCATCCTCCCGCATCCCCGATGCCGATTACGTTGGTTATGTTCGTAAATTGGAGGAAACTCTAATCGCCGCGCTGGCGCGTCTCGGTGTGGTGGGCGAACAACGGTCCGGGCTGAGCGGGGTGTGGGTGCAGGCCGATGTCTGGTCGCGGTGTGCGCGCTGCCGTCCCGAAGATAAAGCCAAACCAGCGAAGATCGCGGCCATCGGCGTCAAGGTGGATGCGAAAGGGGTGACGCGTCACGGCTTCGCGTTGAACGTCAATCCAGACATGGAATATTTCGACGGTATCATCGCCTGCGGCCTGAGCGAGCCTGTCGTGGCGCTGGCCGACCTGCTCGACCCCGTCCCAACAATGGAAAAGGTGAAGGAAGAGGTGGCAATGGCTTTTCAGGAAACCAGGTTTCTTTAAGAAACCTGGTTTCTGATGGCACAAAACGCGCCTGACCATCGTCTCACCTTTGGCGAATTGACTTTTTTGCCCGAACCTTGTAAACTACGTTCAGATTTTTCATTGCATTTTTGGAGGAAGAGATGGCTGGAAAATTTCAATTTGTGATGCGCTCCGGGCCGACGGTTGGCGCGATCTATCCGCTTGAAGCGGAATCGATCTCCATCGGACGGGATGTGTCCAACAGCATTCAGATCAATGACGCGGAGATTTCGCGTCGTCACGCCCGCCTGCAATTCCAGGGCGGGAAATATGTGATCGAGGACGTTGGCTCCACCAACGGGACGCACGTCAACGGTCAGCGCATCATGTCTCCGTACGTCTTGCGCCCGGGCGACGTGGTCTCGTTTGGCGAGGGGATCGTGCTCGGTTTCGAAGCCGCGGACCAGGATCCCGCCGCCACGCTGGC
>JBMOMR010000115.1:0-32565 GCA_049324715.1 Chloroflexota bacterium
TATGAAATTCCGTTCGATATTCTCGCCAGTACATCAAGGTCATCAGCAGCTGATCCGCCCGGCTCAGTTTCGGTGGTCTCCCGAAGTCTCGCCGCCCTTTCTCAATGACTGTGAGCATCTGCTCGAACGTTTCGCGCTGGACGCCCGTTAGCCGCTTGAAGTCATTATCTTTTAGATGTTCGATCGTTTTGTATTCCATGTGCCTATTATGGCACACTTATGCAAGAGGTCTATTATTTTTTGCATTATTGGGATTGCTGCGGGGATCGGTGGCGGATATGTGGTCGCGTATCTCTCAAACGAAGGCTTTTTCACACAATGGCAATTGCTGGATAGTTCCCAAAAATTTGAGTTCGTCGAGGATGCCACGTCTTTAAGTGTTTGGGCTCGGGGTATTGACGGGAAACTTTACGGGTGGAATTTCAATTGTCGAACTGATGCCAGTTGTATGAAGTGGGTGGATGTCAATGAAATCCCCGAAGATATCCACACAGGTTTGGAAAAAGAGATGCAAAAAAGCGGGGATTGTCAATCTATGCACCCATCTCCGCGAAGATTGCCTGGAAAGGTTGTTGAATGTGCAAACGGGCATTCTGCTTTTGAATCCAGTGCCACAACCTACTACGCTCTTCTAGACGATGGAACAATCTGGGCATGGCGTCATACCAGTTCAATGCTTGCTGATATTTCCATTTCGTTCATCTTCGCAATTTTAGGTTTCGTTGCAGGAATCATTGCATTCATAGTTTTTACGATCAATAGAGCGATGAAAAACAATAAGAAACCCATCTCCCCTGTATAATACCCCATGCCCTACGAACCCGCCATCGGACTCGAAGTCCACGCTGTCGAGAGCAGTGAAATTGGGAGGCCCGCAATGCAAAAACTGAAAAGTTTTTTCCTGTCCAGTATCTACTTCATTATTTTCTGTGTTCTTGGATTAATTGTTGGGACTGGCATTGCGTATGGTTTTTTGATTCTCGGCGGACAAGGGGTGTTTTCATCTTGGGAATTATTGAAAGGGGATCATCAATTCGAGAAAATCATTACTGTCGATAACCAAACAGTATGGGCACAGGCATCCGACGGAAAGGTTTATTCCTGGAACACCAATTGCTATCGCAAAATCTGCAATCAATGGACCGAAGTTGAAGATACTTCTAATTCAATAGACTCACTGGAAATTGACGATTCCTGCAAGATGGATGAGTATTTTCTGACGCGAGAACCACGTGGCAATTTAATTGAATGCGCTCGTGTAGATATGCAATTCGTCGATGCCTGGGGGACTACTTATTATGCTCTGTTAGGTAACGGGAATATCTTGATGTGGGAATATAGCAACAACTCGATTAGTATCGAAGTAATGCCGTTTATAAGTGCATCTTGGGGACTTATCGCCGGAGCGCTTGGGTTTATATTCTTCACTACTCGTAAATCACTGAAGAATAAAAATCGTTCAATCACCACTGTATAATATCCCCATGCCCCACGAACCCGTGATCGGACTGGAAGTCCATGCTGAGTTAGCCACCAAATCGAAGATGTTCTGCGCCTGCGCGGTGGTGAATAACACCGTCGCGCCGCCGAACAGCGCGGTGTGTCCCGTCTGCGCGGGGATGCCGGGGACTCTGCCCGTGGTCAACCAGATGGCGGTGGAGATGGGTATCCGCGTGGCGCTGGCGTTGGGATGCACCGTCAACCCGGTCAGTGTGTTTGCGCGCAAGAATTATTTTTATCCCGACCTGCCCAAAGGCTACCAGATCTCGCAATACGAACAGCCGCTGGCCGAGCATGGACAACTCGTCATCCAAACATCCAAAACTGAACGCGCGATCCGCATCCGCCGCGTGCATTTGGAGGAGGACACGGGCAAGTTGACGCACATCGAGGGCGGATCATTGTTGGATTTGAACCGCGCGGGCGTGCCACTGCTGGAGATCGTCAGCGAGCCAGATATCCGCTCGGCGGAGGAGGCGGTGGCGTACGGTGAGGCGTTGCGTCACATTTTGCGCTATCTCGAGGTCAATAGCGGGGACATGGAGAAGGGTGTCATCCGTTTCGAGGCGAATGTGTCGGTGCGCCTCGTCTTGGCGGATTACCAACACCTGCACTTGCGCCAGGTGCAAGTGTCCGCCCCACTTGGCACGCGGACGGAGGTGAAAAATCTCAACTCGTTCCGCGCGCTGGAACGCGCCACGCTGTACGAGATCGAACGCCAGAGCAAGGTTTTGGATTCGGGCGGGACGGTGGAGCAGGAAACCCTCGGCTGGAACGAGGCCAACGAGACGACGTACTCCCAGCGCAGCAAGGAGGACGCGCACGACTACCGCTACTTCCCTGAACCTGACCTGCCTCCACTTAAAGTGGACGAGTCCTGGCTGACGCGCGTTCGGTCTGAGTTGCCCGAATTACCGCGTGCGAAGATGGAGAGATTCGTTACAAGTTACAAGTTACCCGTCAAAGACGCGGCGCGGTTGGTGGAAGAAAAGGCCACAGCCGACTATTTTGAAGCCACCGTCCGCGGTCTACCGTCTACGGTCACACCGAAGGTGGCCGCGAACTGGATGCTCGGCGAACTGTTCGGGCTGATGAAAACGCGCGGGGAAACGGCCGACCGGCTCAAGGTCAGGCCCGAGGCGCTGGCCGAGTTGGTGACGCTGGTCGCGGGCGGGGAGATCAACCAGACGACGGGACGCGAAGTCCTCGTCGAGATGTCCGCAAGCGGAAAATCGGCCGCGGAGATCGTCGGCGCGAGAGGGCTGAAACAGGTCTCGGATGCTGGTTTTATCGCCGAGATCGTCCGCCAAACGCTGGAGGAATGCCCGGGCGAAGTGACTAGTTTCAGGTCCGGCAAGGAGACGGTGTTGAACTTCCTGTTCGGGCAGGTGATGAAGAAGGCCGCGGGCAAGGCCAATCCGCAGGTGGTACGGGCAGAGTTGGAAAAACAGTTGAATTCTTCCCCACTCCCGTAATCGGGAGTGGGGCTAGGGGTGAGGGCGGTCATAATACAAGATGAAATTTGTCACATTGACGGGAAGTTGAATCTCGTGTACCCTTGTGCCAGTGGCAAGGAATTGATCTTATGGAGCAGTTTTCCACATAGGCTTTTCGTAAGCGGGCCCCCCGTCCGGGGGTGCCCGCTTATTATTTCAATGGAGCAAAAATCCTAATCAGGAGAAAAAAATGGCTGAAAAGTTCAATGAATTCGAAATGGCGCAAAAGCAATTCGACGCTGTCGCCAAACAACTCGACCTTGATCCCCAGGTGGCCGAGACCCTGCGCTGGCCGATGCGCGAATATTCGTTCCGCATCCCCGTCCGCATGGACGACGGCTCGCTGAAGGTCTTCCAGGGCTTCCGCGTCCAGCACAACGACGCGCGCGGCCCCAACAAGGGCGGCATCCGCTTCCACCAGGCCGAGACGCTGGACATGGTCCGCGCCCTCGCCACGTGGATGACGTGGAAATGCGCCGTGGCCGACATCCCGCTGGGCGGCGGCAAGGGCGGCATCATCGTGGACCCGTCCACGCTCTCCGTCCGTGAGAAGGAAGAACTCTGCCGCGGTTGGGTTCGCAACATGTGGAAGAACATCGGCCCGCGCAACGACGTGCCCGCGCCCGATGTTGGCACCACCCCGCAGATGATGGGCTGGATGATGGACGAGTATTCCCGCCTCGTCGGCCAGTACACGCCCGGCGTGTTCACCGGCAAACCCCTCGGCGGCGGCGGCTCGCTCGGTCGCACCGAAGCCACCGGCTACGGCGTCATCTACACCGTGCGCGAAGCCATGAAGCACCTCGGCATGGACCCGAAGAAATCCGTGGCGGCCATGCAGGGCTTCGGCAACGTGACCCAATATGCGGCCATCGGCTTCATTGAAATGCTCGGCGGCACCGTGGCTTGCGTCTCCTGCTGGGACCGCAAAGACAAGTGCGCCTACACCTACAGCAAGGAAGGCGGCATCGACCCGCACTTCCTGATGAGCATCACCGACCAGTACGGCACTATCGACAAGAAAGCCGCCGAGAAGGCCGGTTACAAGGCCGAGGACGGCGATGCCTGGATCAGCAAGGAAGCCGACGTGCTCATGCCCGGCGCGCTCTCCGGCCAGGTCAATGGTGATAACGTTGGCAAGATCTCGAAGCGCGTCAAGATCATCGCCGAAGGCGCCAACGGTCCCTGCACGCCCGAAGCGGACGAGTACTTCAAGAAGAACAACATCTTCGACATCCCCGACTTCCTGTGCAACGCGGGCGGCGTGACCTGCTCCTACTTCGAACAGGTGCAGAACGACATGAACTTCTACTGGTCCAAGGAAGAAGTTCTCACCCGCCTCGATGAGAAAATGACGGCCGCCTTCTACGGCGTGCTCGACATGGCCAAGGAAAAGAAAGTCTACATGCGCGACGCGGCCTACATGGTCGCCATCTCACGCGTGGTCAAGGCCATGGAACTGCGCGGCTGGTTGACCGGCGAAGCGTAAAACGCAATTCGTAAACGTAGACAGGGACGCGCCCGGCGAGGACGCGTCCCTGTTTGATTCTCTCGCTTCGTTTCTGACGTTTGAGTGGATTCCGTTTCGACGCGCGTTTACCCGACCAGGAAGCCGCAAATTCTACTTGCGGAACAAAAATCCAGAAGTAGAACTTCTGGATTCCAAGCGCATCCTCAGCAATGCGCCTCTAGGCAAACGACGCCCTCCACACCCACCTCCGCCGCGTGGATGATGCCCGCGGGCAGATCGAGTCTATCTCCCGCGTTGAGTGTGTGCCACTGGCCGAGGTCGATCAATTGAAAAGTGATCGAGCCGCGCACCACGTAGATGACCTTGTCGTACGCGTGCGCGTGCGGGGCGTAGATGTCATACGGGCCGTTAGACCAGGAATAAAAGTCCAGGCCTTCGCGCGTGAGGATTTCGCGCAGGGCGGATTCGGTGGGAGGGGTGGACTCTGTCCACGGGGTGACGTGGAGTTGCATAAGGATCATTTGTGGGGTGGAATGGTATTCCGTCAAAGGAAATTTATGCGGGATGCCATCCCGCACCACGCCGAAATTATAGTTCGATCGGGAATCCCGCTTCGATCCACGCGTCCAAGCCGCCGAGGATCGCGCTGACTTTGGCAAATCCGTTGTGCAGGAGGAGGAACGCCGCACGGGCGCTCGTGTGTTCGGTCGGTCAGGTGCAGTAGGTGATGATCCACTGGTTCTTGTCGAGCGTTACGCTTTTCGGGTTGTCCTCGATTTGCGTCAACGGGATGGACAGCGCGTCCGCGATGTGCTGCGCGACAAACGCCTGTGTGCTTCGCACATCCACGATGACGGCCGCGCCGCTGTCGAAGGCGGCTTTGGCCTCCGCCACCGTCACGCGCGGGACGTCGGCCTCCGTCTGCGGGAGGCCCTCCGCGAGGGGACGCGTCGGTTCGACGGTGACCGCCATCTCGGTCGGGGTGGATGCAGAGCAGGCGGAAATCGTCAGGGCGAAGAGAAGTAACAGTAAATTTTTTCTCATTGGAGTGAGTCCTGGTAGATCGCTGTTTGATTCACACATTAAAAAAACATCCGTCATTGCGAGCGATGGTCGAGTAGGCGGTGTTCTTCCGCCGTACCGAGACCGAGCGAAGCAATCCCCTGTTCAAAGAGGAGATTGCTTCGACGCTCGTCCTTCGACTGCACTTCGCTTCGCTCAGGACGGCGTCTCGCAATGACGGATGCAGGTTACTACAACTCGCAGTAGCGGTCGACGTGCTTGGCGATGATGGCGATGCTGTCGGCCCAGAATTTCTTCTTGCGGATGTCGATGCCGAAGCGGTCGGCCAGGTCGGCGGCGGTGGCTTCGCCGGTGGAGGCGAGCAGGTTCTTGTAATCCTGCACGAAGGCCGCGCCGCGCTGTTTGAAGATGGCGTAGAGACCCGTGCCGAACAGCAGGCCGAAGGCGTAGGGGAAGTTGTAGAACGAGATGCCCGTGGAGTAGTAGTGCGGTTTCCACGTCCACATGTATTTTTGGAGGGCGCGCTCGTCGAGGCCGTCGCCGTAGGTGGCTTTCTGGGCGCGTTCCATGATGTCGCAGAAATCGTCGGCGGAGAGTTCGGATTTTTCGCGGCGCTCGAAGACTTCCTTCTCGAACAGGTAGCGCGAGTAGATGTCCACGATGACCTGCGAGGCGCCGTTGAGATGTCCTTCGAGGATGGCGAGTTCCTCCTGCGGGTCTTTCGTCTTGGCGAGGCGCGCCTCGGTGACGATGGTCTCACAGAACGTGGAGGCGGTCTCGGCCAGCGTCATGGGCGTATCCTGCTGGAGGATGGTCTTATCCTGCTGGTAGGCGCACTCGTTGTGGAAGGCGTGACCGAGTTCGTGGGCGATGGTGGAGATCTGGTCGGCGGAACCGTCGAAGTTGACGAAGATGCGGCTCTCCTTCAACGATTCGACGCCCGCGCAATATCCACCCGCGCGTTTGCCCTCGCGCTGTTCGGCGTCCAGCCAGTTCTTGTCGAAGGCGCGTTTGGCAAAGGCGGAGAGTTCAGGCGAGAAATTGGCGAAATGCTCGAGGACGAAGTCGCGCGCTTCTTCATAGGTGACACTTCCGCCACCCGCGCCGACGGGAGCGAAGAGGTCGTGCCAGGCGAGTTTGTCCTTGCCCAGCAGTTTGGCTTTGTGCTTGAAATATTTGCGGAAGAGCGGGAAGGAATCCTTCATCGCGTCCAGCATGGCGTTCAGCGTGGGACGGTCAATGCGCGCCATTTCGATGGCCGAATGGAGCGCGTCTTCGCGGCCGCGGCGTTTGTTGAGCGTGACGACCTCGCCCTTGACGCCGTTCAGCGTGGCGGCCAGCGTCTCGCGGACGGAATCCCAGGCGGCGTTCTCGGCTTCGTAGGCGCGGCGGCGGACGGATTCATCGGGATGCGAGCGCAGGTTGATCAGCGCGGGCATGGGCAACGTTTCGGTTTTGCCATCCAGTTCAAAGTCCACGGTGAGTTGCGAGGTGACCGTCCCCATGAGTTTGCCCCAGGCGTTGCCCCCGCTCAGGGTCAGTTCGGCGACGAGTCCTTCCAAGTCCTCGGACATGAGATATTTGCTCTGCTCGGCGGCTTCCTTCAAGTTGAAGGCGTGCGCCTGCGCGGACGGGTGATGCGGAAGCGCCCCATCGAGCGCGGGCGCGATCTTACCGAGCCACGCCTTGAAGCGGACGCCGAGTTTGCGGAGCGGGACCGCGGCCTGTTCGAATTCGGACTCGCGGCGTTTGGCAAGTTGGTCGTGCGAGTTGGTATCCACGTGGAAGGAGACGTACGCGCCGACCGTGCTCGATAGCAGGTAGGTATCGTTGAAGCGATCCACGACATCGCCGAGGATGGCACCGAGTTCCTTCGGCGGGGTCTTGGCATCGGCCTTGGTGACGACTTCATCGAAATAGTCGCCGAGGTCGGAAATTTTGGTTTGCAGTTGCCCGAAGGCGGCAGTAAATTCTTTCGATTCAAGCGAGGGAAAGATGTTGGTCAAGTCCCAGCGCGGAGGGGTGGACATGGGGAACTCCTTGTATGAGATGGGGCAAGTATATCAAATCGAGTCAGCGAGTCAGCGAATCAGCGAAAAAACACGCGGCTGAGGAGGCCGCGTGTTGTTATTGTTGTGTATCGTTGATCTATTTAACGAAGTTGCCTTTGGCCTGCTCTATTTGAGTTTCGAGTTCAAGAAGTTTCGTAGGCAGTTGAATCAATCTCAACGGATTTTGTCCATATGTAACAACATTAGTGTCATCAACTCGATAACGGCCAAATGGATTTACTATACGATAAAGGGCGCGATTTGGCGCGTGAACATGATCGCCTGAGATATCTACGAGAAACAGGACATATACCTCTCCAATTTTGTAAAGTGGGTCATCTGCCATCTCCTCAATACCTTTTGATACTGTGGGTTCGTATCCGCCAGTTTGCATGATAGTAATCGTTGATAATGGAGTTCCCATGTAAGTTTCTAGCACTTCAAATAATGTATCGGAAAAAAGAACTTCAGATACAACTGAACCAACTATCTTCCCTTGTTCATCCCAGACTGGGAGTTCGCCTCGAACCACGCGAGTAATAGGCACATTGAAAACTCGAGCTCGCACTACAAGATCAGATTCCGACATAAGCTCGTTTATCGTTATAGCGTCAGAAAGCCAATCCGCACTACTGGAAATTCTTGCAGAGGTTGTTGTTGCTGGCATCCTCGTACGAGCCGCGTTAGGATTCTTGCCATCCTGTAGCCTTTCAACATAAAACAGTAGTGCAGTTAGCCCTACCAGCAATATGCTGATACCAATTATTTTCTTCATATGATCCTCCAATTCACAGATTAATACTCTGCCGAAACGAAATAAATTTCAACGATTAGGAATGATAACTAATATCTTGCATTTATCATATCTATATCCTGTACATTTGGAACACTTCCATTACCCATGACACTTGTGGGATCGGTTGAGTGACCTAATGAAAAACAATGACCAAGCTCGTGCATTGCTAATTTCTGTACTTCTGAATCTGGATATGAGGGATTCCCCGATATATAGAAGGCATTCAATCTCATCTCACACCTTTCATATGTGCTATTAACCGCCGTGCTGTTATCGCATTGACCGCTTGTATTGCAAATGTAAGCATATCCAGCCCACCCTGTATCACCAAAATCATTATATATTGTTGTAATTTGCGTATTTGTACAATCGTAGTACATGTTAAGATCGGTGTCAGCACTCCATTGAGCAGATGCATTTTGGGTTTGTGCGGCATAATCTGAACCAACGTGACAACGATTCAGGTTATTAATTGGAAAATAGCCTGACCCTAAGTAGCTATAGTCATAGGTGGGCGTAACTGTGGGCGAAGGAATAAAAGTTGCTGTTGGCGTACTCGTCGGCGCGGCGGTGGGAGTGGGAGTAGCCACATCAATCAGCGAATACCACACACTGCTGATCCCAAAGTTGCCCACGTAACTCCCTGCTGTCCTGCACCGCGTGTAGATGGTGAACTCACCAAAATCCAACGAGGTCAATGTCACATCCACATAACCAGAGAGCGGCACATTCAGATGCGTCTCGTTCCCGCTTCGTTTGGCGATGTCTACCGAATGACCGCCGCTGCAACTCACTCCGCTCAAGCCATAATACACGCTCACTGTCCCGATTCCCGCCCCGCTGACCAGAATGGTGGTCTCCACGCGCCCCGTCCCAAACACGGAGCCAGTCTTTGGATCATAGGCTTGAAGGGATTGCTCGTTCCGAATCGCACTGACCACCACATTGTAGCCAGAGGGCAGGGTGCATCCGCCGCCAACACAACTGGGTCCGCCCGGATTACTGAAGTACGAAGGAATTCCAGTGGGGGTAGGCGAAGGCATTGGCGTATTCGTCGGCGGAGGTTCCTCCGATGGCATGGCGGGCACCACCGTCCCTTTTGGAGACGGGCTGGCGGCAACCGCTGGCGCAGAATAGATAATCAGCGCGATGAGGATCATCCCACTCAGGATAACATAAAACAGTTTGCCCGTTAATCGGTTCATGAATACTCCCATCCGACAATGTATTTCTCTCACCTCGTATTATAAGAACCATAGTTCGGTACAATCAAGTAGGGAAATCCCTACCTGCCTTGTAGTAGATGACTGCTGATGAAAATAAAACACGCGGCTGGGGAGGCCGCGTGCACAATAGATATTAGGTCAAGGGATACTTTTCAAGGATGAATGGAAATTCCCTTGATGCCAGCGATATACCAGTGATTATCAACCAGAACGAGGGTCAATTCAACTGTTCTTGGCCCGTCGTCTATCACTACAAGTGCTATATCATCAGTGATTTCCATGGATATGAATTTCACAGGATTCTTCCGGGTTGTTCTTGTTCCCTCGGGACGCGGTGCTGCTGTTCGACCATATTTATCGGTAAGCGATTGTTTTTCTTCCTTGGTAAGTTCACGATTTTCGGCTTTGGCTTTCTCCCGAAGCGTTTCTAGTAGGACTGCGCCCTCTCCCCACCAAGTGTAATAGGCTAATTTGTAATCTAAATAGCCCGCCGATTCCAGCGAGAGATTATCTGTCATTTCCCGAACAACTTGCAAGGTTGACGGAGACACAGGGAAACGTGGGTCATTAATGAACACAGCAGGAAATTTTTTTAGATCAAAAGTGTGCGCTGCTTCCACCTCGATATTGTATGCATCTTCAACCGTTTTCATGATTTCTTTTGCTTCGGGCGTATCAGGGATATCAGGAGCATTGCCCTTGGCAAACAGCGACTGCTCATAGAAATAATGTCCGCCCATGAAACCAAGCCAGGTCAAGGCGGCGAGAGTAAGGATGACAAGGACAGGCATGCTTTTCTTCATGAGGGTTCCTCCTGTTTTCCTAACGAGATTGTACTTCTTTTCGTTCCCGCGCGTTTGCCTTTTCACAAAAACACGCGGCCTTCTCAGCCGCGTGTTTTCTGAATCTGCCATTCCGATAATCGCTATGGGACTGGTTTTGTGTCGAGAGCATTTTGGATGTAGATTATCAGATCTTCAAGCGCTCTTTCATCCGCTGATGAAATTGCTCTATCACCCGTAATTTCGTAAAGGCCCTGAAATCCACCACCTGTTATCCAATAGTGGCCGGGATCAATGTTGGCTGTTGAACCTGATTTGTCTAAGCGCAAAAATAGCAAATAAGTCTTATCCTTTTCGGGGACAATGTCGTGCGAAATCATTCGATCGCCTTCGACCTCACCGCCCAGGGTGCGGATACGGGCATTATTTTGTTTTGGATCACCCTTTAAGATTCGCGTAATACCAAAATCTAGATCAGTAAAGATGACCAAGTCGGGGGTGATCGCTTTCGCTGGATTGCCGTCTGGCCTCCTGCCATTTGGAGTATTCCAACGACTCTTATTGACTGTGTCCAAGTTGCCAATCGCGATTAGGTCTGATGTATCAATAAGCTCGTCAAGAGACATCAAGACATATGAGGCATGTTGTTCGATGGTAATTGGCTCCCGGTCATCTTCTTTTGAAACCAGTAGAGATACTCCGATTATCACGAAGAGGACAGAGATAATTAGACCTAGCGTTTTCTTGCCTGTCATCTTTTCTCTCCTTCAGTCTATGCTTTGGTGATATGGTTTTGCGACACAGGATGCTATGGATACTGCCAATTGACTGCCTCGATATCTGCGGCTTCAAGGGTCATCTTATTGGTCTCGCCGGGGCTTACGCCCCCAAACATGGTCACAGCAGTACAATTTACACCGTCGTCATATGTCGGGACATCATCCAAAGAGAGCCAGTGCCCAAATTCGTGTGTCATTATCTCTTGAACACTATAGCTATTAGGTGATGGTGGAATGCTTGTATCAAACAGAAAATTGCTCGTATCATTATTAAAGACAGTATAGGTCTTGAGAATAGTTGCCCCCTGATAAACAATTGTCGTAACGGCAGGTACATAGTTTGCGACAGTGCCCAAGCTAATTGTATTCTCTGTTTGTGATGAGGTCACAAAGCTAAATGGACTTGGAGTGACATTCGTCCATGTTTGCGCCGCGTTGTAAAGTGAAGTTCCCCAAGAAGTGGGGACACTTGTGGTGTCCATCCGCCAAGCAACATTGTAATAAGGCCAAGACCAATCGGCTTTCCAACAGACGCCACTCCCAAAAGATCTTGGAGTTGGGGTTGTTGGGGTCAGTGTAGGTGTATGAGTGGCAGTGCTGGTCAGTGTGGGGGTAACGGTTGGCAACGGAGTTAATGTTGCTGTCGGTGTACTCGTCGGCGCGGCGGTGGGAGTGGGAGTAGCCACATCGATCAACGAATACCACACACTGCTGATCCCAAAGTTACCCACGTAACTCCCCGCTGTCCTGCACCGCGTGTAGATGGTGAACTCGCCAAAATCCCGCGAATCCAATGTCACATCCACATAACCAGAGAGCGGCACATTCAGATGCGTCTCGTTCCCGCTTCGTTTGGCGATATCCACCGAATGTCCGCCGCTGCAACTCACTCCGCTCAAGCCATAATACACGCTCACTGTCCCGATTCCCGCCCCGCTGACCAGAATGGTGGTCTCCACGCGCCCCGTCCCAAACACGGAGCCAGTCTTTGGGTCATAGGCTTGCAGGGATTGCTCGTTTCGCACCGCACTGATCACCACATTGTAGCCAGAGGGCAGGGTGCATCCCCCGCCAACACAACTTGGTCCACCCGGATTACTGAAGTACGATGGAATTCCAGTGGGGGTAGGCGAAGGCATTGGCGTATTCGTTGGCGGAGGTTCCTCCGATGGCATGGCGGGCGCTACCGTCCCTTTTGGAGACGGTCCAGCCGCAACCGCTGGCGCGGAATAGATAATCAGCGCGATGAGGATCATCCCACTCAGGATAACATAAAACAGCCTGCCTGTTGATCGGTCCATGATTACTCCCGTCCGACAAGGTATTTCTCTTGCCTTGTATTATAAGAACCATAGTTCGGTACAATCAAGTAGGGAAATCCCTACCTGCCTTATAGAAGATGGCTGTTGAGGAAAAGAAAACACGCGGCTGGGGAGATCGCGTGTTTCTTAATACAAATTATAGTCGGTTTACTAAAGAAGCAAAATTTATAGTGCTTTGCGAAACTATGGTGCCGGCGCGGGGTGTGGGAACCAATCTGCTGTTACACCGTCAGCCATCCACCAATTCTCAAATCGCAACTGCAAATCAAGCAAATAGTTGAGAAGGATATTTCCAGACGTATCTTTCAATTCCAGTTTGACCATCACAATATGCGCTCCTTCATCATTGATCTCCTCCAAGGAGGGGCGTAGCGAAGGCATGAAGCGAGGAAGAGCCTGATTGGCCTCATCTATGGATGATGTAGCAAGTTGTATAGTTACTACTTGTAATCCTTCTGATGATGCAATTTCCATATTTTTCGCTGACATTCCGTAAAAATTCATTTTATTTGCTACCAGACTAATTGTTGCGCTATCCTTAAGTTTTGACGGTGATGTATCAATGAAAATATCATCAAGACTCGCCGAGTGATCTACTTTCCCCATTAGTTTTCCCTGGCTATTTAGCAGAATAATTGTAAATCTCTCGACTAAATAACCTCGTCGTCCTGCTAATATTACCTCTCGACGAGTCAACCCCAAATTGATTGGATCATTTGGTGTGGCTTTATCCCCATCACTGGCGCTCTGGATGGAAATTTGGATATGCAAGGGGAATCTTTGAGGTTTATCTATATCAACAACAGGCACATTTTGTTGCTTCAATCGCTCGTTCAGATAGTTAACAATTTCTTGTTGGGCTCTTGCCTGTGAATACAAACCAAAGGCGAGACTTATAAACACCATAACCAACAATACTTTTAAAAGTGCTTTTAGTTGTTTTGGATTTTTCATCTTTGCCTCCAATTAGGGTCCATGATTTCGAAATTCATAATAATGATTTTTATCAACAGCATAAGGCGCATCTTCCCTCCACAAGGCTTGATCGAACAAATACCAAGTATTGTTTGAATCCAAGTACCAAACTATTCCAAACCAAGTATCCAATTCATTTTGCGAACTAACGTGTACTTCGGAATGGGCATTGACTTGCGAGGGGGCCGATTTTACTTCGTAGCATGCTTTATTTACACCATCAATCCAACCGCACCAAGTAGTGCCACTAACCCATTCCACTTTATACTCTTTTATAGTTCCCCAATTATGTATAGAATATTCATCAATGCTGTAACCAGTAGCAGGGCTATAAGCTTCGACATAACTCCAAGCCCATATCCCGCTTTTATAATAGCGCCAACCTGCTTGAATCCAGTAAGGTCCAGTTGTAGTTACGTAGCTGGATTCTCCACTTTCGTCCAAAAATGGAGATTGTGAAGGTGTTGTAATATTTGCTAATACACCATAAGCGTTTTGTTGACTATTACCTGTATACCAACGATCTTGCGTTGATGTCGGTGTAGGCGAAGGGATAAAAGTTGCTGTTGGCGTATTAGTGGGAGTGTTTGTAAGCGTTAACGTCGGCGTATTGGTTGGCGTACTCGTCGGTGCGGCAGTGGGAGTGGGCGTCAGTGCATGGTAATCATACGTTGCCACTGTGACGTGCCAGGAATCCGTACGCACAAGGGTTTCGGTCTTTTCTGTGACTCTTGAAAACCTGATCCAGAAAGAATCATACGGACTGGGCTGGGAAGGGATCGTCCATGAGCCGGAAGGATAGGACATCGGGTTGAGATCAGGTACACCAGAATAGGCCACATCAATCCAGCGATTCGGCATGACTTCATTTGTAATCGGATATATTTCCCACCAAATGGGAACATCCGTATAAAATACGCCCGTATCGAAAGCCAGGTTCAAGGTAAAGTTCGAGCCCATGTTGGTGCGGTTGTCGCCATACGTGTAGGTAATGTCAAAGTCCCAGCGATATGGGTCCGTTTGGGTGCTGTTCACAGTGGCAGAGCAGGTGATGTAAGGAGTGCTTGTGCATCCCTTGTACCAGCCTGTGAATATCAATCCGGTGGCAGGAGTTGCAGTAGCGGTAGGCGTATTCGTCGGCGGAGGCTCCTCCGATGGCATGGCAGGCGCAATCGTCCCTTTTGGAGACGGTCCAGCCGCAACCGTTGGCGCAGAATAGATAATCAGCGCGATGAGGATCATCCCACTCAGGATAACATAAAACAGCCTGCCTGTTGATCGGTTCATGAATACTCCCATCCGACAAGGTATTTCTCTCACGTTGTATTATAAGAACCATTGCCCGGTGCAATCAAGTAGGGAAATCCCTACCTGCCTTGTAGTAGATGACTGCTGATGAAAATAAAACACGCGGCTGGGGAGGCCGCGTGTTGCAACAAGTGATTATCTCTTGGTCTTATTCGGAGCCATAAACAAACATTTCCATATACTCACCGGTTACAGCATTAATGACTACATTGACATCTGCTATGAACATTCTGGGAATCGGGCCGTTACTGTACCAATCCACATGCTTAAAGGTAATTACCCATGCTGGTACATCTTGAAATTTGTAATCTTTTTGACCGCTCGTATCCAGTGTGTAGTATTGATCATTGCTGAAGAGAACATATTCAGCAACAATTTCGGCGGCTGGCTTTTTCATGTGCGATTTTGCCAACTCGATCGCTTTTTCTTCAGAAATAGAAGGTGAAAAAGTAGGTTTTCCATAACGAATGCCAAGTTCGGCTGGTCCAGCATCACGAACGGGTGACGTTGAACATGAGACCAATAATCCAATCGAGACAAGAATAATCAGCAGCATTTTCTTATCCATAATCTGCTCCTTCCCAACTATTCGTGCATGGAAATGCTTACCACACTTCCATTCATCATATTCAGCCTGATGACAATGAACGGATAGACATGGGGTTGCAAACCGGGCGGAGGAGTTGTCATGAACTCGCCTTGAAACTCCACGACCCAGATGGTTTTGTCTATTCGCGTGGCAGAGACCAGAGTAACCTGGCTGGAATCGTAGTTTGTGGAGTTTCCACGAGCCACTTGCTCTGCTCGGTTTATGGCATCGAATCTCTCATTGAGTTTTTGTCCGCCCGCAAAACCAAGCCAGGTCAAGGCGGCGAGAGTAAGGATGACAAGGACAGGCATGCTTTTCTTCATGAGGGTTCCTCCTGTTTTCCTAACGAGATTGTACTTCTTTTCGTTCCCGCGCGTTTGCCTTTTTCCCCCAAACCCTATACAATCAAGGCAGAACCAGTCCAATTAACGAAAGGCGGCACGTATGAAACAAGATCGCTTCCTGTTGGGGATATTGATTGGCATCGGCGCGCTGGTGATTCTGGCGCTGGCGCTCTTCTTTGTCCGCAAGGATGAGACCCTCAGTTACGTTGCAGAAGATACCCCCGAGGGCGTCGTCCACAACTACGTGGTGGCCGTCTTCCAGCGCGATTACGAAAAAGCCTACGGCTACCTCGCCGAGAAAAAGGACAAGCCCACGCTCGAACAATTCCGCGAACCCTTCCTGCAAAATTACATCAACCCCGATAACATGGGCGTGGACATAGGCGAGGCCGAATTCAGCCGCGATGTGGCTTACGTCACCGTGTACGTCCAGTACGGCTCCAGCGACCCGTTCTCCTCGGGTTATCGCAACGAGGAGCGCGCCGTGCTTGTGGAACAGAACGGGGCATGGAAGATCGAGCAGATGCCCTCCAACTTCTGGTACTGGGATTGGTACCAGCCGACACCCAAACCCGTCCCCTAAGAGCAGAGGTCTCCCATGCGCACCATTCGCCGCCTCTATTTCTACCTCGTCTCCTTCATTACCTTTGAAGTCGTCCTGTGGGGATTGGTTGGCCTCCTGCGGAGCATCCTGTCCACCTCCGAGGTCAGCGCGGGCGGGGACGCGCTCGCCCAGGCCCTCTCGCTCACCCTCGTCGGAGTCCCCATCTTCGCCCTGCACTGGATGTGGGCCCAACGCACCTCCGCCGCGGACGAGGAGGAGCACACCTCCAGCCTGCGCGCCATCTTCCTGTACGCCGCGTTGCTCGCCACGCTCATCCCCATCACCCAGAACGCGCTCGCCCTCCTCGACCGCAGTCTGCTCACGCTGGCAGATTTGAGTCCCTACCGCGCGGTGCTCGGCGGGAGTCAAACCTGGGTGGATAACGTCATCGCCATTGTGTTGAACGCCATCGCGGCCGCGTACTTCATCCGCGTCCTGCGCGGCGATTGGAAGACGCTGACCGACACCGAAAACTTCGCCGATGTCCGCCGCCTGTACCGCTACCTCTGGCTCCTCTACAGCCTGCTGATGGTCGTCTTCGGCGCGCAACAGGTCATCCGTTTCCTGTTCTACATCCCTCCAAAAGTTCTCGGATTGGTCAGCCGCGACATTTTCGTCAACGGCTTTTCGCTTTTGCTGGTCGGCGCGCCCATCTGGTTCTTCGCGTGGAAGACCTGCCAGAACGCGCTCCTGCAAAAAGACGAGCGCGATTCCCTCCTGCGAATGGGCGTGCTCTTCCTCCTCACCCTGGGAGGCGTGGCCACCGTCCTCTCCACGGGCGGCAGTGTGCTGGATATTTTCCTGCGCTGGGTGCTGGGCGAATCCATGACCACGTCCGATTTCATGTCGCGCATCAGCGGCGCGGTCTCGGTCGGCGTGCCGCTCGGGATCGTCTGGGCCTATTACGGACGCTGGCTGCATCATGACATCGACACCTTCGGCGACGAAACGCGTCGCTTCGGATTCCGCCGACTCTACTACTACATCCTCTCGTTCGCGGGACTCGTCACCTCCTTCGTGGGGATGGCGCTCCTCATCTCGTTCATCATTGACGTTTTGGTGGGTGGCCAGATCTGGGGCACGGACCTGCGCTCACGCGTTTCCGCCGCGCTCGCCACGATGATCGTCGGCCTGCCTCTCTGGCTGATGACCTGGCCGCGCATGCAAAGCGCGGCCCTGTCCAAAGGCACCAGCGGAGGGTTCGCACGCCGCTCGGTGGTGCGGAAGTTCTATCTTTATCTCGTGCTGTTCGCCTCCGTCATTGGCGGGATGGTCTCCGCGGTGACCGCCGTCTTCCGCATTCTGCAAGCCGCGCTGGGCAGTGAATCCCTCGATGTGAGCGGGCTGCTCGATTCTCTGCAACTGCTGGCGTTATTCGTCATCGTGCTGGTCTATCACCTGCGTTGCCTGCGCGCCGATGGCACCGACGCGGCACGCATCCTGGTGGAACGCCACGAGAAATTTCACGCGCTGGTCTTCGAGCGCGCGGGAAGCGGCTTCGGGGACGCGGTCCGCGCTTCGACGCAGAAAAACGCCCCCGGTCTGAACTTGACCGTGCTCGCCGCGGACGCGAAAATCCCTGCAGAGGCCGCGTCCGCGCGGGCGGTGGTCCTGTCCTCGGATGTTGCCGTCAATCCACCGGACGAATTGAGAAAATTCCTCGCGGGGTTCGATGGGCACGTCATAACATCGCTCGTGGAGCAGCCGCGTTTCATCTGGAGCGCAGGCCCCAAACCCGTCGAGTCTGCCGCGCTGACACTTCGCCAGCTGAGCGAGGGCCTGGAAGTGAGGCAATCCGTGGGCGGAACTTCGGCCTGGATGGTCGTGGTTTACATCTTCGCCGCGTTGTTCGGATTGCAGGTATTGCTGATGCTCTTCACGCTTGCGATCACGCTGGTCACGAATTAATTTCAGCCCCTAAAGGTTTTTGGAAACCTTTAGGGGCTGTTCTTTCCATCTTCGAAAAAAAGCGCAATTTGTGACCGAGTGAGGTATACTTTTAAAAATCATTCCCACAAAGAGGGCCGCCCATGAAAGTTACCGTCCTGCAAGAAAATCTCGCCCGCGGTTTGAGCACCGTCTCCCGCGCGGTTTCGCCGCGTAGTACCCTGCCCGTCCTCGCCAACGTGTTGATCGCCACTGACGAAGGACGCCTGCGTCTTTCCGCGACCAACCTCGAAATGGGCATCACCTGCTGGATTCCCGCGCGCATCGAGCAGGACGGCTCGACCACGGTTCCATCGCGCACCTTCTCGGACCTGGTCAACACCCTGCCCGGCGAACAGGTGCAGTTATCCCTCAATTCCCAAACCCAGAACCTGCACGTGCAATCGGGCGCGTCCAACAACGACATCAAGTGCATCGACGCGCAGGAATTTCCTCCGCTTCCTGTGCCAGACATGGAAGGCGCCATTCAACTCAACGTGGTGGACTTTAAAGAGATGATCCGCCAGGTGGCGTTTGCGGCCTCGACCGACGAAGCGCGTCCCGTGTTGATGGGCGTCTTGATGTTGGTGGACAAGGACAAGGTCACGATGGCCGCGGCCGATGGCTTCCGCCTCTCGGTGCGCAAGGCGGTTCTCTCCACGCCCGCGCCGCATCCGTTCAACGCCGTCATCCCTGCGCGTGCGTTGAGCGAACTGGCGCGCGTCGCCAGCGACGGCGAAGAGATGATCTACATGGTCGCTCCCAAGGGGCGCGGCCAGGTCGTGTTCCGCGTGAAAGATGTGGAACTCGTCACGCAACTCATCGACGGCGCGTTCCCCGACTACCAGCAGATCATCCCGCGCGGCTACAAGTCGCGCACACTCGTCTCTACCGCGTCTTTGCTCAAGGCATGCAAGCAGGCCGAGATCTTCGCACGCGAAGGCTCGAACGTGGCGCGGCTCGACATCAAATCGGCCAACGGCGGCAGCGGCGAAGTGGAAATCTCCGCCACATCCGAAGAGACCGGCAAGAACGAAACCATCGTCGAAGCCACCGTGGACGGAAGCGGCGTGCTGATTGCGTTCAATGTTAAATTCCTGCGCGAGGCGTTGGAGGTCATTAAGAGTCCCAACGTGGCGCTCGAAACCTCCGCGGCCAACGCGCCGGGCGTCGTCCGTCCGGTGGGTGACGAGGACTTCCTCCACGTCATCATGCCGATGCATTTAGGGTAGCGCAAAGAGTAGTGAATAGAGAGTAGTAAAAGTCCTCGCAAGTTGCGAGGACTTTTTGAACAGGAAATTTAAGATTATTGTATAGACAACTTTTTAGACGGGCGACTGCTCTCCAGTCTGCGCATCTTCCTGGACTTGAAGCGGATTCTGTTCCGAGAATTTCTTCCGCAGTCCAAACAGAATCGCGAGGCTGACGAGTGCCATGCCTGCGACAATTCCCTCCACGCCGAGAGCGCCAACGATCGGCAACAAGTAAACGGCAGCCGCGTCCACGAGCGAATGCCAAAGGATCGCAAGCCAGAACCAGAGTGGCTTTTTGTAAGCGATGCTGTAAAGCACCATCACAGAAAGCGCGATGTGCAACGTGATCGCGAAGACACGCTCCGCAAATCCAACCAAGCCCATGTACGCTGGCGAGGCCCAGAATGCGGCCACTTGCTGCTTCGCCAATTCCAACTGGTCGGCAGGGATCCCGAGCGTGGACATATCCACATTTTTCAACACGATCATGTTGATAACTGTGAATATCCCTAACACGCCAACAATGAAGGCTTCCACGCCTCCGTGTCCTGCTCCGACCAAAACGCCCTCATTCCAGGTTCGACTCTTCTTGAGGATGAACTTGAATAAAACCCAGCGGGAAGTCTCTTCGAAGACGCCTGCCGCCAGGCCCAGGAAAACGGCATTGAACACCGCGGACCATGCCAAAGGCGGCGAAGGAAGTATCCCGTTTTTGAAGAGCAATGTCATTCCACTGAGAAATGGAATGTGAAGGACCTGGGACGCGATGAACGTGAGCGCGCCTGCGAAGAACAACTTCCATGAAAGTTTAAATTTCCGTGTCAGCCAGAAGCCGAGCAGGATCGGCAGGACGATCATGCCGACCACACCGATGATGGATGTAACTACGATCATTCATTCTCCTTTGATAGTAGTGCAAGATTAAACTTGCACTACGAGGGCATGGAGCGCATCCGCAGAGCGGCGCGCGTCAGCGGACGTTTAGCGATGACGTTGATCTTGTTGGCGTTCTCCAGAATGTGCGTGGATACCACTTCCCAGCCGTCCACACCCCATTCGTTGAGCAGTTCCTCCAACTCGTCCGCGGGCACGCCTTTGAAAAAACCGCCCACGGTCTGCACGCGGTATTCCCATTTTTGCATTTCTTCCGTCATTTCGACCTCCTACAATTTTGCGATCAACGCGCTTCGATTGAAACGGCTCACGCTCAAGTAGATCAAGAGTACATCCACCAGCCAGACGAACAGGCCGATCAACAACACCGTTCCAACGCCTAGGAACAGAACGCCTGTGACCTGTCCAATCACCAGACCCAGCACAAGAACCACGAGTGATGCGCTCATCTGATACGCTTCCATGAACGTCTTGACCCGCGAAGAGATCAGCACCGTGGCTGAGATTCCCAGCACGGCCAGCGCGGGCGTCAGCCAGAACATCAGCGGCCACCACGTCGCCAACGGGAACCAGATCCGCCCAAAGAGCGGATAACTCGCGATATTCACCACGATGATGTAGGCCAGGTAACTCATCCACGAAAGCAGGATGGCTGGGATGACCGACGCCAGCGTTTTGCCGAGAAACAATTCCATGTCGCTGGTGGGCGCGTAAAGCAGGGCTTCCATCGTCTTGCGCTCGCGTTCGCCCACGAACGAGTCCGAACCGACCACCGTGGAAAACATCAGCGGCATGATGAGAAACAGCGGCGCCAGCATGAAGCCCGCCATGTAGATCACGAACATCTGCTCAAGACTCTTGCCGTCGAAAATCACCGCGAGCGAGGGTGGCATATTGCGGAGCAACACGTCAATATCGCCCAGTTCACGCTCCACATCCTCCACGGGGATAACCTGCGGCAACACCGTGAACAGGATCGGCATCAGGATGGCGAAGATCAGCGGGACAACCACCGCGGGACCCCAGGCGATCTTATTCTGCCGCACTTCCTTCAAATCTTTTTGGGCAATCGCCCAGATCGAACGCCAGTTCATTTCTCACCTGCCTGCAACGCAAAATAAATATCTTCCAACGTGTAATCGCGCGGGTTGACTTTCAGGATGGACACGCCCTGCGCCGCCAAATGCTGGACGACTTGCGGGATGACTTCCTCGCTCTCGACCTGCACCTGCCACGCCTCGCCCTGACCCGTCACCGTTTTCACGCCTCGATGAGCCTTGAGACTCCCCGACACGTTTTCCGCGGGAGCCCGCCAGAACGTGATGTCCACCCACGTCACAGGCCACAGTTTGCGAGACAATTCCTTCAAACTGCCCATCGCCAGGATGCGGCCCTTGTTCATCACGGCCACGCGGTCGCAGAGACGTTGCGCTTCGAGCAGATTATGCGTCGCCAGCAGGATGGTCTGCCCGTTCTGGCGGCCCAGATCCGCGATCAGCCCGTTGACGTGCTGCGCCGCTTCGGGGTCGAGACCAGAGGTTGGCTCGTCAAGGAACAACAGCGGCGGCTTGTGGATCAACGCGCGGGCCAGCGCCAGTCTCTGCTTCATGCCCTTGCTGTAGGTCTCGACCTTGTCGTTGACGCGGTCTTGCAGGCCAAAAAAGGTCAAAATTTCCATCACGCGGCTTTTCAGGGTGGATTCGGGAATCCCCGCCAACGTGGCGAAGAAGGCCAGGTTTTCGTAGGCCGAGAGACGCTCGTAGAGTGCGGGAGTCTCCGTCAGGACGCCGGTCTGCTGGCGGACGCGCTGGCCCTCGGAGGCAGGATCCAGCCCGAAGACGCGCGTCGAACCGCCGCTCGGGGGCAGGATTCCGTTCAAGAGGCGGACCGTCGTCGTCTTGCCCGCGCCGTTCGGGCCGAGCAGTCCAAAGACCTCGCCTGGTTCCACGTGAAACGTCATCCCGTCCACGGCGCGGTTCTGTCCGAAGACGCGTTCGAGAGCGTTGACTTCGACGATGGCGGTCATTTGTTCTCCCGCCGCCAGAGGATGTACGAATAGACCATGGGCGCAAAGGCCGCGACGAGCACGGCAGCCATCATCAGCCAGAAGCCCGCCTCACCGAGGAACGCGGAGATGATGGTCACCACACCACCGATCATGAACATCTTCGAACCGAATTTGTGGGTCTCGTCCCAGACGGTATCGCTGGAAAGCGTCCACGGCGTGCGGATGCCGATGAAGAAATTGCGCTTGGCCTTGCTCATCATGTAGCCCGCGCCGATGAACAACAAGCCAACCACTGGCAGGATCATATAGGTCATGTTGAATTGGTAGCCGAGCGCGGCGCTCAATGTCAAGCCATAGACGAAGAGCATGTAAACCACGAAGACCACGATGAACCAGTTGAAGACGCCGCGGAACTTGGCGATATTAGCCTTGAGCGGGTCAATGTGCGGGATGACGAGGAATAACGGCACAAGTACAACCATGACGATCGGCATCAGGAAGATGCCCCAGAATTTGGACATGTACCCATCAATCTCACCCGCCGCGTTCCAGTGCGAAGGCATGGGATCGGGCAGTTGGGCGTAGAGGATCAGTCCCACGATCAGGGCGAGCGCGATCAGGCTGAACGAAATAATGATCGTAGTTTTGTTGGACATGTTTTCTCCTTTGAGGTTGTAGGGCGGAATGGCATTCCGCCCCACGCGTTTCACGTGAAACGGAGGGATGGGAAACCCATCCCCTACTTCTCTTTGGGCAGGTTGTTCTGCCCCATCGAGACGATGCCGCTCAGGCCGCCCAGGTTCATCGTATCCACCGCGGACGAGGGGACAATGACCAGCGCTCCTTTTTCCTTGAGGCCTTCGAAGAGCATGTTCATGGCACGCAGGTGAAGCGCCGTCGGGTTGTTGGCATAGGCCTGCGAGGCCTCGGCAAACGACGCCGCGATCTGCTTCTCGGATTCGCCGAGGATGACGCGCGCCTGGCGTTCGCGTTCGGCCTGCGCCTGGCGGGACATGGCATCCTCCAGATCGGGCGGGATGATGATGTCGCGAATCTCCACCGATTGGACGGTGATGCCCCAGGGCGTGGTGCGCTCATCAATGATCTTTTGCAGGTCGTCATCCATTTTGGAGCGGCCGACGAGGATATCCGCCAGCATACTCTGGCCGATGATCTCGCGCAAAGCGGTCTGCGCGGCCCAGGCGATGGCGGTCATGTAATTTTCCACTTCGAGCGCGGCCTTCTCGGCGTCCCACACCACCCAGAACAGGACCGCGTCCACATCCACAGGGACGGTGTCCTTCGTCAGCGTTTTCTCCGCAGCGAAGGGCGTGACCATGACGCGGTGGTCAATCCACGAGGGGATGGTGTCCACGACGGGAATCATCCAAAACAGGCCGGGCCCCGCGAGTTTGTGGAATCTTCCCAACCGCAGGATGACCGCCTTTTCCCATTGCGAAGCCACCTTCAGCGCGTACAGGATGTAGGATGCGACAATCGTCACGCCCACAACAAACAGGCCGATGACCCAATCCGCGACCCTGCCGTCCATCAACAGAGCGCCGAGGACGGCCACAACCAGCAGGGTGCCAAAGATCATCCCTGCCACGCCAGAAATGTGCGGATCGAATTTCTGCGTCTTCGTGATTTCCTTCGTGTGTTTCGTTGCCATTGCATTCTCCTTTATTCTTCGACTTCCGTCGTTTCTTTCCAGACTTTCAATTGTTCGCTCACCATCTGGCGGACCTCCGTCTGCATGAAGCCCAGGCGGAACGCCTCGCCGATGAAACGACGCGTCAGCCCTTCGAGCGATTCGCGTCGCAGCCTCTCTGTGACCTTGGGCGGCGGCTTTTCCATAATGAACGTGCCGCGTCCCTGCTGCGTGGAGATGATGCGCGCCTCGTCCAGGATGCGATAGGCGCGCGCCACCGTGTTGAAGTTGACGCGCAAGTCCAGCGCCAACGCACGGACGGTAGGCAACTGGTCGCCAGATTTGAGGATCCCGTTCGCCACGCGTCCCGAGATCTGGTTGACGATCTGGGTGTAGATGGGCAGGCCAGAGTGAAAATCCAGTTCAAAGTTCAGTTTTGGATCGGGCATGGTTCGCCTCATCAAATTGTAATAATTGTATCATTGTCATAATTGTATGCGGATTGTACTTTTTGTCAAGAGAGGAGAATCTTACAGGAAACAGGCGCCGCTCCCCGTCACGCGCGAGGCGGGAAACGAGTCGGCATCCACATGGTAAAATCCATCCGCATCAAATCAAGGAGTAACGAAAGAATGGAACAACAGACTGGTACATTTGCTGTTAAGAAAGGTTTGGCCCAAATGTTGAAGGGCGGCGTCATCATGGATGTAGTGACGCCTGAGCACGCGAAGATCGCGGAAGACGCGGGCGCGTGCGCGGTGATGGCTCTCGAACGCGTCCCTGCGGATATCCGCGCACAGGGCGGCGTCGCGCGCATGAGTGACCCCGATCTGATCGACAAGATCATGTCATCGGTGACGATCCCCGTCATGGCGAAATGCCGCATCGGACATTTCGTCGAGGCGCAGATTCTCGAATCGCTTGGCGTGGATTACATTGACGAGTCCGAAGTGCTGACTCCCGCGGACGAAGCACATCACATCAACAAGCACCTGTTCAAGGTCCCGTTCGTGTGCGGATGCCGCAACCTCGGCGAGGCATTGCGACGCGTGGGCGAAGGTGCGGCAATGATCCGCACCAAGGGCGAGGCGGGGACCGGTGATGTGGTCGAGGCCGTCCGTCACGCGCGCACGGTGATGGGCGAGATCCGCAGACTGACCACGATGGCTGAAGAAGAGTTGATGGCCTATGCCAAGGAAATCGGCGCGCCGTATGACCTCGTCAAGGAGACGAAGGAACTCGGACGCATGCCCGTCGTCAACTTCGCGGCGGGCGGAGTCGCGACCCCCGCGGACGCGGCGTTGATGATGCAACTCGGCGTGGACGGCGTCTTCGTCGGGTCGGGCATCTTCAAGAGCGGCGATCCTGCCAAGCGCGCCGCGGCCATCGTCAAAGCAGTGACGCACTATCAGGACGCGTCGATCCTCGCGGAAGTGAGCCGCAATCTCGGCGAGCCGATGGTCGGACGCAACGTCTCGCAGATGCCCGAAGCGGAAAAGATTGCGGGACGCGGTTGGTAGCAATTAGCGATTAGCAAATAGCGATTAGCAATTAGCGCCTGAGAAAAGATGCTAAAGGCTAATCGCTAACCGCCAAAGGCTAAAATGAAAATCGGAGTCCTCGCCCTCCAGGGCGATTTCGCAGAACACATCGTCATGCTCAGGCACCTTGGAGCGCAGGGCGTGGAAATCCGCCTGCCCGCGCATCTCGATGGGCTTGACGGCCTCATCATCCCCGGCGGCGAGTCGACCACGATCGGAAAACTCGCCACCGATTTCCAATTGATGGAACCCCTGCGCGAGTTCGGAAAATCCCATGCCATCTGGGGAACCTGCGCAGGCGCGATCTTCCTTTCCAAAGACGTGAGTCGCCACCAGCCCCTGCTTGGCTTGATGGACATCAAAGTGGCGCGCAACGCGTTTGGCCGCCAGGTCGATTCCTTCGAAGCCGATCTCGACATTGCCGAACTGAAACAAGCGACAGACACAACACACCCCTATCATGCGGTTTTCATTCGGGCTCCCATTATCGAAGAGGTGCGCGGCAACGCAAAAATCCTTTCGCACCTGGAAGACGGCCGCATCGTGGCCGCACAGGAAGGCCGTCTGCTCGCCACCTCATTCCATCCTGAACTGACAAGCGACACGCGCTTCCATAAATACTTTTTATCGTTGGCTTCGTAAGGGCATAGCGGGACGAAAAACCATCAAGGCCATCCGTCGTTCCGCCATGCCCCAACCATGATCAAATGAACATCCGCGCTCTCGACCTGCTCGACCTCCCTACACTCAGCCGCTATCGCAACGACGCCATCCTCCTCGACTCCACGCGGGCGCTTACGCGCGGCAATCCGCTCGGCGCGGCGGGGTTCCTCTCGCATTTCAATCCCGCACGTCACGTCTACACTGCCATCACAAAAGAGAATGGGGACTCCCTGCTCGGGAGCGTGATCCACACTCCCAGCGAGACCTTCGCCCGATTGCTCTACCTCGCCCCGGCATCGCTTCTGACTCACCCGAGCCTGGTCCCGCTCATCGAGAATCTCTCCGCCCAGGCTGGCGCGTGGGGCGCGTTCCACGTCATCGCCGAGGTGGACGAGACCAGCGAAGCATTCCCCGCCTTGCGAAACTCGGGCTTCGCGGTCTACGCGTGGCAGAGGTTGTGGAATCTCTCCTCGATCAAGGAAACCGCATCAAAGTCAGGATGGAAGCGAACGCGTGAGGTGGACATCCCGTCCATCCAGAGTCTCTATCACCAGATCGTCCCGCCGCTCCTGCAACCTGTCGAGCCAATGCCGCGCCAGGCCGAGGGATTCATCTGCAACGGCGGGGTTCGGTGTCACGTCGGCGCCACCTCTGGAACAGCGGGCATCGTGTTATCGCCGCTCATCCATCCCGATGTGGAAATGGTGCAAGAGCATCTCGCAACGTTGACGCAGTCCCTGTCCAGCCGCGGGACGCGTCCCGTGTACGTGCGCGTCCGCTCGTATCAGGCCTGGCTCGAACCTGTGCTGGAAGATATGGGCGCTCTGGCGGGACCGCGTCAGGCCGTGATGGTGAAACACCTGGTGCGCATTCTCAAGAACGAGGATGCGGTGAAGGCCGTCCAACCCGCGGGCGTGAGCGTGCAACCTTCGCGGGTCAGCCATATCGAAACAAAGAAACAACCATGAAGCAAATCCTCGACCGTTTCATTCTCAACATTCCCACGCTGTTCATCAAACAATATCCCTACGCGTGGATCGCCGCCATTGTGTTGTGGAGTTGGCCGATCAATGTTTCGGCGGTCCTCTTTGGGATTGTCGCCCTCGGCATCGTTTCCCTGCGCTGGCGGGAGGCCGCGTGGATCGCGGAGATGCGTCGGCAACACGCCCCCAGGGACGAGACCTTCTACGTGGATCGCCTGCCCGTCCCAACGCCGCGTGCCGTGCGGAATCTTGCCATCCTGACGGCAGTCAGCGCGGCGACGGCGTGGGCCATCGGTGAGCGCATGAACCTGTCCCAGTGGCAGGCCTTCATCATGATATTCGGGTTTGGACTTTTCTATCTGGATACGCGCTTCTTCGGGGCCGTGACCATTTACATTGTGACTGGCAGCGGCATTGCGGCCTACTATCTTCCAGGCCACACCGATTACCGCATCTTCATCCGCTTCAAGGAAATGGATGCTATCGCTCGGTTGGAGCGAATCGAAAAACTATCGGAATCATGGACGCTTCTCTCCCGCGAGCGCGTGGCGACCAGCGGCGTTTTGCTCAAGCCGCGCGATGCAAGGGGCTTTTCCAGATTTTTGGATGGAGAAGTTTTGCTCACCCCCTCTCGCGTGGATGAGTTTCTCCGCCTCGTCCCATCTACTTTGGTGAGAGAGAAAATCGGTAGTGGCATCCAGTAAGTGATGTGGTGCGGACACTTGCACCTGGCGCAAGTGCAGGTGATGGTATTCCGCATATCCGTAATCTCGCGGGATTCCATCCCGCCCCACGAAACCATCACTTTCACTGAACCATACCAGAAAATCTAGTGCGGTTTTGCCAGAACCAGCAGTGAATATCCACCCAGAATCCGCGCCGCGAGGTGCGGGTTTATTTTTCCCAGCACGCGGCGCGGCAAATTGGCAAGGACGGTACGCAGGCGGCGCTGATTCTTTTCAAGTTCCAAACCGCCCGCGGTGAAAAACGAATCGGTCACTTCGTAGCCTGTATCTTTCAAAACCGCCAACGCCATCTCGGCCGTGAACATGTGGATGTGTCCCACGCCTTCGCGCGTTTTCATCAAACGCTTCGGGCGCAGGATGGTCAGCATCGAAAGGTCGAGCGGGATGTGAAAAATAAAATGATCCGCGCGGCCGCGCAGTTTTTCCAGAAACGAAAGATAATTCGGCACGTGCTCGAACACGTCAATGCACAGGAGCAGGTCGAAGCGTTTGTCGGTTTCGAGCAGATCGCCCAAATTAAATTGCAGTCGTTCCTTTGATTTTGCCGAACAAATTTCAAAGGCTTGCGGCGAAACCTCGTAGCCGAAAAAATTCGTCTCGGGCATTTGCGCATGCAGGTTATTCAGTATTTCGCCCGCGCCGCATCCCACCTCGCAGATCGTGGCAGGGTGCAAATTCTGCTTGCGAATCATCTTCAAGATCTGCTCCGCCTTCCACGCAGAGTCCGCCGCGTGCCAGTGCGGATTTTTTTCGAGATACTCGCCCGATTGATACATGCTCATGCTTTGCTCCAAAAATGTGGTGCGGAGTGGTACTCCGCACATCAGCGGAATGCCATTCCGCTCCACGCATCAAATAGAATTCAACGCTCGCACAAACGCCTCGACCATCTTCTCGATGTTGATCTCTTCCGTGACGATCCGCAGGGACTCTTCTCCCATCCTCCGCAGTCGACTCACATCCGAAAGCGCCTCGCGCGTGACCTGAACCAGCGCGCCGTACTCCTCGGGCGGGATCTGCCACCCGTTCCCCGCGCGGACGAGGTCATCCTGCGTCCCATCGCCTTTCGCCACGATGACAGGGAGTCCGTGCGCCATCGCCTCCTGCACCGCCAGTCCGCCCGTGCCAGGCAGGACAAAGAGATCAGCCTGTAAAAAGTACGGCGTCAACTCCGCTCCGTGCATCGCCCCAACAAACTCCGCCGCGGGATAGATTGCCTTCGCCAGCGCTTCCAACCTCTCTCGTTCGGGTCCATCGCCAACGATGACGAGGCGCGGCGACGATTCCATTTCGGCACAGCAACGCAACAACCAATCCACGCGTTTTCGAGCCTGCAATCGTCCCACAAAAATGATAGCGGGTTGGGCGTTGAGCGTTGAACGTTGAACGTTGAACGTCGGACGCGGAGCAACGGAGTTATGCGCTACAAAGATTTTTTCACGCGGGAAACCAAGTGCGGCATACTCGTCCGCACCGCGTTGACTGTAGGAGATCATTGCGTCGAATTGATTTACAAAACGCTGCCAGGCCCTCACCCCAATCCCTCTCCCGAATACGGGAGAGGGGCTAGAGGCGATGGGCGCTCCCAGCCCCCAGCCAATGACTTTTCGTCCGCGGGCGTGCATCCACTTCACAGCGGATGGAGTCGCGAGGTAGCGCGGATTCGCTTCCATGATCAGCGCGTCGGGATTCCAATCTGTCAACCAGTTGAGCAATCCCTTTTGATAGCAAAGATAAAACGCTCCTCTAAACAGATGAACGTTTTCTCCTAATCTGTAATTCGCAATTTGTAATTTTCCCGCCTTGACGCTTTCTTCCTCCATCGCCATCCCCGCGAAGAGACTCATCCCACCCTCGCATGATCCCGCCAGCAGATCAAAAAACGGGACGCGGTAACTCGGCAACACGCGCTGTTGCAATCCAAGCCGACCCGAAAATTTACCAATGTCCATTTACCACTTACCCCACATGCGGCGCCGAATACGCGGGCGATTTGTGGACATGCACAACCTTCCACGCGCCATCCAATTTGACGATGACGCGCGTCTCGTTGTGAGATGCCACCTTCACCCCGTCCGCGGTGGACGTGCTAACCAACAACGTGTAACTCGTCACCGCGCAATCGCCGTAGCGTTGAATATGCAGGTTCGCGAGGTCGAAGCGCGTTTTGGCTTTTTCGCCCTTTGCCTCGGCGCCGAAGACCGTCCCTTTCTCGGCGTTGGCGGTCATCATAAACTCGTGGAAGGGCAGGCCGTCAATCCGATGCGGTGTGACCCACCACTCGTAGAGTGTTAAGTCGGGCGAGGTTGTTTCGTGATAACTCGCCACATTATTTTCCATGATACCTTGCAAATGCTTTCGCAGGAAAGTTTCGATTTCATCCATATTCATTTTCCTTATTAACCGCAAAGAACGCGAAGGTCGCCAAGTTTTCTTTCTTCTTTCATCTTTCTTCCAGCAACACTTTCACATACGCGTCCACCATCGCATCCACACCCAGTGCGGACTCGGCTCGCGCACGTGCGGCGGCACGGAAACGCGGCTGGTCGCGCAGAATCTCGGTTACAGACTCGGCCAGGGCAGGGATGTTCGGCGTCTCCAATTTCCACGGGTTCGCTTCATACGGGACGATGACTCCTGCCTCGTCGCTGACCAGTTCCCGCAGTGAGCCGCTGTCGAATCCGACCACGGGCAATCCACAAGCCAGCGATTCGATCACCGAGTTGGGACAGGGCGGATTCACCTCCGCCGAATACAGGAAATGAGACGAACGCGCCTGAAATGGAATTTGCTCGCGCGGCAACGTGCCGAGAAAATTTACAGATACACGGAGTGCGGACTTTAGTCCGCTAGCCTGGCGGGCTGAAGTCCGCACTCCGAGGGTTTCTTGGACTTTGCGCTGAGTCGCCTCATCCACGCCGCCCGCGACGACGATCTCCACGTTTTGTGTTGCAGATAATTTCTCCGCCAGTGAAACGGCATGGAAGAGTCCGCTATCGAGGCCGCCTTTGAGATTCCCCTCCAGCAACAGGATGCGGACGCGGTCAGACGGGCGTTCGTGCGGACCTTCGGGTGAGTAGGCGTTCAAGTCCACGCCGTTGAGAATGACGGTCGCGGGGACTTTGGCCGCACCGTACCAATCCTCCCACCACTTGCGGATGAACTGACTCTGATAAACAACGCGGTCCACCAAATACTTGCGGATGAACGTCAGAGCCAGATTGCCGTACTCCGCGCGGACGGTGTAGCGGATTCCCGTCCAGCGGACGCGCTGCACCCAGTTGACGCCGTCCAGCCGCTGGACGATGCGCGTCCCTGCGCGTTTGGCCCTTCGTAACGGAAGCAGGTTGCGGGTCCCCGCGAGAACGAGGATGGCGTCGGACGCGTCGTCGGGATCATTGGTCGTCTCGATGCCGCGGGCTTTGAGTCCCGCCTCGAATTTGAGTCGAAAGGAAGCGACGCCGCCCGTCCCCTCCACGCGCGGGAAAATGCAGATTTTAGGCATGGGGTTATTATATTATGGTATCCTTGCCCCATCCCACCCTGCGGAGCGAACATGTACGTTGCCATTGAAGGTGTCATTGGCGTCGGAAAGACCACCCTGGCGCGCCTGTTGCAGACCGCGTTCGACGCGGAGATCTTGCTGGAAGTGTTCGAGGAGAATCCATTCCTCTCCGATTTCTACGCCGACCGTGCGCGTTATGCCTTTCAAACCCAGATCTTCTTTTTGCTCTCGCGCTATCACCAACAGCGCCGCGGCGTGACCGAAGTGCTGACTGCCAAAAAGAATCTGCTTTCGGATTACACCTTTGCCAAGGACGCACTCTTCGCCCGCATCAACCTGCAAGGGGACGAACTGGAAATGTATCATCGCGTCCACGAGGCGCTGGCAGAAAAGATCCCGCTCCCCGACCTTTTGGTCTACCTGCGCGCCGACACGGACGTGCTAATGCAGCGCATCGCCCTGCGCGACCGTCCGTATGAACGCAACATGGAACGCGGCTACATTGACGAGTTGAACCATGCCTACGATGATTTCTTCGTGAAGCCATACGACCACACGCCCATCCTCATCATTGACACGAACAACATCAATATCGTAACAAACCCCGACGACCTGAAACTGGTCGAGAACAAGATCCGCGAAGCGCTGGGCATCACTCCCTTCCAGCCCAGTCTGCCGATGAAATAAAAATTCATTAACCGCGAAGCACGCTAAGAACGCAAAGAAAATCATTTGGATTTCCTTCACAAACTTCGCGCTCTTTGCGGTAAAAAACTCGGAGCATTTATGCGCGTCACACGAGAGACACTCATCCGCCTAGCCAAAGAGAACGCCAAGACCCGCGCCTTCGATAACAAGGACATCGTGGCGGCCTACCTGATCGGTTCCCTGCTCAACGAGGAGCAGGATCCCTTCATCGGCGGGCTGACCGACATCGACCTGGTCTTCGTCACGGCGGGCAAACCGCCGCGCTCGCGCGAGATCGTCAAACTGACGGGCGATTTCCACCTCGACATCACCTACCACGCCCGCGCCGAATACAACCCCGCCCGCGAGTTACGCGTTAACCCCTGGCTCGGCCCCGAGATCTACAACCCGATGCTGCTCTACGAACGCGAAAAATTCTTCG
>JBMOMR010000116.1:0-145745 GCA_049324715.1 Chloroflexota bacterium
CCCCTCTCCCAATGGGAGAGGGGAGTTTATGTATCATGAAATACCGCGACCTCCATATCCAAACCCAACGCGAATTCCCCAACAACGCGCGGACGGAAGGCTTCGGCTGGCTCGTCCGCGCGGGATATGTCACCCGCGAGAACCAACTCCTCCCACTGGGTGAACAGGCCATCACGCGGCTGAAGGAAGCCTCGAAACAAATCCCGTTTTTCTTTCAAATCGGATTGCCGTTCCGCGATAACGCCGAGGAAACTTTTTTCGAAACTCCCACCGGCGCGCAGGAAATTGTGTATTGCCCAAACGAGTCCTGTATCTATCCCGTCACGCGCCGGGAACTGGCGGTATTTCAGAAAACCCCGTTTTCGCAGGAAGAACGGTTACCAGCAGAAAAAGTGCTGACGCCCGATTGCCCCACCATCGAGGCGTTGGCGAATTTTCTGAACCTACCCAAAGAGAAGACCGCCAAGGCTTTGATGTTCACCCGTGTGGCGGACGAAAAATTCGTTTTCGTGGTCGTGCGCGGCGACATGACTTTGAGCGAAATCAAGTTGAAGAACGCGGTTGGCGAGGTTCGTCTCGCCATCACCGAAGAGATCGAACAGGCTGGGGCGGTGGCTGGATACGCGTCGCCTGTCGGGTTGAGGGACGCGCTCATCGTCGTGGATGAACTCATCCCGCACTCGCCCAATCTCGCGGCGGGCGCGAACGAAGCGGGCTATCACCTGCTCAACACAAACTGCGGACGCGACTACCAGCCCGAAATCGTCGCCGACCTCGTGCTAACAAACGCGGGTGACGCGTGTCCGCGTTGTGGCGGCAAGTTGACCGTCCAGCGCGCCGAGATTCTGGCTACCCGCAACGAATTCAATTTCGAAAACATCCTGCTCTCCCTCGCCGAATCCCACCACGATGACAAAGGCCTGACCTTCCCCAAATCCGCCGCGCCGTTCGACGTGTACCTGATGCACGTCCCCGGCAAAACGCTCGATACGCGCGCCGAAGCGGAGAAAATTTACAACGAGTTGCAGGCCGCGGGCATCTCCGTCCTGTTCGATGACCGCGACGAGCGCGCAGGCGTCAAATTCAACGACGCGGATCTGATCGGGTGTCCGATCCGAATCACGGTCGGGGAACGCGGCCTGCAAAACGGCATGGTGGAAGTCAAAGAGCGGAAAGCCGCGGACAGCGCACAGATCCAATTCAAAGAAATCTCCACTCGCATCAAAAACTTAATCGCCTCATAGTAGAATTGTGCGGATGAACACAGGCTCATTCCCTCCCTCCCGCCGCCGCGGGCTTCTCGTGCATGGCATCATCATCGCGCTTCTGGCCGCGCTGTCGGTGTGGGCCTTTCTCAACCTTGCCCGCGCGCCCGTTGGCCCGACCATCATCATCTACCTGCTCGTCATCCTCGCCGCGCTTCCTCCCCTCCCGTTTTTCAGTTACCGCGCCTTCGCCCTCCTGCGCGCCGATTACGTGCTCGACCGCGACTCGCTCGCCTTTACCTGGGGACTACGCGTGGAGGACATCCCGCTGACGGACATCGAGTGGATCCGCCCCGCGTCGGACTTGTCCACGCCGCTTCACCCTCCGACGTTCAGGCTGGTTGGCGGTTTGCTGGGAGTGACGCGCCACCCCGACCTCGGCGTCGTGGAGTTCATCGCGTCCACACGTGAAAATCTCCTGCTGGTCGCCACCGCCAAGCGGACGTATGCCATCTCTCCCGAAGACGCGGCCTCGTTCCTCGCCACCTTCCGCCGCGCCACAGAACTCGGAAGCCTGCTCCCCGCCGAAGCGATCTCGCAATATCCATCCTTCCTGCTTGCCCGCGCCTGGGACAATCTCACCGCGCGCTTCCTCTGGCTGAGCGGACTGCTTCTCAACCTCGGACTGGTTGCCTGGGTATTCTTCCTCGTTCCCTCCGTCAGCCGCGTTTCATTGGGATTCGATCCCTCGGGCGCGCCGCTGGACGCCGTCCCATCCGTGCGGTTGATCCTGCTCCCGCTCCTGAGCGCGTCCCTCTTCACGGCGGGAGTCATCACTGGCCTATACTTCTATCGCGAGGAAAAATACCGTCTGCTCGCACTCCTGGTTTGGACCTCCAGCGCCCTCACCAGCCTGCTGTTCCTACTGGCGGTTCTGTTCATCGTCACCACACCGATCTAGCCCTCACCCCAACCCCTCTCCCAAAGTTAGGAGAGGGGAACAAGACGCAGTACTAATTTCATCCTTCATCTTTCATCTTTCATCCTTTCCCCATGCAACTCCTCTACGGCTTCCTCCTCGCCCTCATCATCGCCTTCCTCGCCCACCGCACACACAGCCTGAACATAAGCGGAGCGTTCGCCGCTGTGTTGACAGGCACGATCATCTTCGGCGTGGGCGGATTGGAGTGGGCGATTTTGCTCCTCACGTTTTTCGTCACTTCTTCGGGACTGAGCCGCGCCTTCAAAAAGCGCAAAGTGGGATTGGACGAGAAATATTCCAAAGGTCACGAACGCGACGCGGGACAGGTCTTCGGCAACGGTGGTGTCGCCACATTCTTCGCATTGATGCACGGATTCTATCCCGACGCGCTCTGGCCCTGGCTGGGATTCGCCGCCGCGCTGGCCGCCGTCAACGCGGACACGTGGGCAACCGAACTCGGCGTGCTGAATCCGCATCCGCCGCGTATGATCACGGATCTGCGAAAGGTCGTCGAAAAAGGGACATCTGGCGGCATTTCCCTCGTTGGCACGCTCGCCTCCCTCGCTGGATCTGCCATCATCTCAATTCTTGCCTACTTACTCAATCCTGCCGTCACCCCTGCCTTCTGCCTTCTGCTTACTGCTTCTGGCCTGGCTGGCTCCCTCTTCGATTCCCTCCTCGGCGCGACGGTGCAGGCCATCTACTTCTGCCCCAAAGACCAAAAAGAGACCGAGCGTCATCCCCTCCACCTATGCGGCACGCAGACGGTCCACATCCGCGGCTGGAAGTGGTTGACAAATGACTGGGTCAACTTTGCGTGCGGGGCGATGGGGGCGATAATAATACTCATCACATCTTCCATACCTTAAACTGGAAGCAGAAATCCGTTTCCTTGGAGAAAACGGATTTCTAAATTCACCTCTTCCACACCTTAAACTCCTTCAAACTCGACCCTCCCAAAAACTCGCGGACAATGGAATTGGCGGGAATTAAACTCGCATCAATTGGCAGGAACCATTCGAGGAAAGCCAGCAATCGTTTGGCCTCGATGAATTCAGGCGTGCCGTGGGGGACCTGTCTCAGCAGGGGCTCGGCCAGCGGCTTGAGCGCAGATAACTCATACACCAGCGCGGAATTGAACATCACGTCACAGTTTTCCTGATACGGGAAGATGAAATTCTTCTCCCCGCGGCGGACGGATTCCCAGCGCGAGATCGTCTGCGCGGCAGAGTAGCCGCGCTCGCGCGCGTCACGCACGATGCGCCGTATCAGGCGCGTGTCCGTGGTGGAGACGCGGTTGTGGCGGTCGAGGTTGACCTGCGTCAGCGCGGAGACATACGCCTTGAAAGCGCGGCCCGCCAAAGGTCCAGGAAGGAGGCGGGGGTTGAGTCCGTGAATGCCTTCGAGGATCAGCACCTGTCCCTTGTGGAGTCGGATCACGTCCCCCTTTTCACGCAGTCCCGACTTGAAGTTGTAGCGCGGCAGATGGACTTCCTCCCCACTGACGAGTCCCGCCAGGTGTTTGGCAAGCAGGGGCAGGTCGAGCGCGTCGATGGATTCGTAATCGGGCTTGCCGTCCCTGCCCAGGGGAGTCTTGTCGCGTGCGATGAAATAGTGATCGAGTTCGAGCGGATACGGCGAGAGACCGTGCGCCAGGAGTTGCACGCTGAGGCGGCGCGAAAAGGTGGTCTTGCCCGAGGAGGTGGGCCCCGCGATCAGGACGATCTCTGCGCCGCGTTCCGCGATCTGTCGCGCGATCTGGGAGATGTGTCCCTCGTGCAGGGCCTCGGAGACGAGCACGATCTCCTCGGCGCGGCCGCCTTCAATGGCATCATCAAGCGCGCCCACGCTGTCGATGCCGAGGCGGGTCAGCCAGTCGCCATACTGACGGAAGGCCGCGAGCAGTTTGGGGTAATCGCCCATCGGCTCGAGTGACGTTGGCGCGTGGCGGCGCGGAAAATGGAGCGTGAAGCCGTCGCCAATGAGCGAGAGTTCGAACCATTTAAGATACCCCGTGGATGGGACCATGTACCCGTGCAGGTAATCCATACGGTCGAGCAGGCTGTAAAGCGTGAGATAGGGTTTTTGACGATGCGCGAGCAGGCGCACCTTGTCGTCAAATTTGAGTTTCTTAAAATATCGGACGGCTTCCGCGATGGGAATTTCCCTGCGCTCGAAGGGATGGTCTGCCTTGATGAGTTCCCGCATGTGGACGCCAAGCGCGTCGACCTCGGACTGGGACAGCGGGCCGCGTCCCGACACCTGACAGAAATAGCCGCCTGACGAAATGGAGTGGTCGATCGTCAATTTGCCTTTTGGGAACAGGTCGGCGAACGCCATTTCGAGCAGGAAGACCAGCGAGCGGCGATAGATGCGCGCACCGTCCGCCGTATCCATCGTGACGGGTCGGACGCGGCTTTCGATCTCGATTGGATAGGTCAACTCGTGGAGTTCGTTGTTGATCACCGCGGCAATGATGGGCGCGCCGAAATCGTCCTGCACGGCCTTGAGAAAATCACCCGCCTTCGCCCCGCGCGGCCCTGTGAGGGCGCGGCCATCGGGAAGGTGGATCTGAACGGTGGGAGAGGAAGATGTGATGTGGATTTGTTTTTTGGTCATGGTCTTCTATGTGGTGCGGAATGGTATTCCGCAAGATCAGAGGTGGTGGGATGTCATTCCGCACCACAGCATGATTATTTTTTCAGGGTCTTTTCCGCATCTGCAAGATGATCGAGCAATTCCTGTTTCATCTTCACGGCGGTGACGGTGTCCTGCAAAAACAGGTCGCGTTTCTCTTCGCCATCGGTTTGCAGGTCGTAGAGTTCAAAGGCGTCGGGATATTTTTCGTAGCCCTTGTAGTGGATCATCTTCTTCGTCCCTTTGACCATCGAAATGCTGGCGCGGGAGAGCGGAAGAAATGCCGAGACTTGCTTCGCCTCGACGGAAAACACAGGACGTTCCGCGTCCTCGCTTCCACCCAGACCTGGGAGCGGCCTCCCCTCCCCGTTCGGGACTTCCTTCCCCGCGAGGGAGAGGAGCGTCGGCAACACGTCCGCGCTGGAGGTGGGCGCGTGGACGTCCACGCGCTGCGTTTGGCCTGGGGCGAAGACCATCAGCGGAATGCGGATGACGGGATCGTAAAGCAATGGCGTATCGTGTCCGTACTCGCCGCGCTCGAAGAACTCTCCGTGGTCGGAGGTGACGATGAAGTAGGTGTCGTCCAGCACGCCCGCCGCGTCGAGGGAGTCGAACAGGCGGCCCATCTCCGCGTCCACGTTGGCGACGTATTCGTCGTAGACCTTGCGTTGCTCGAGCAACGTGCGGCGGGTGGCGCGTCCACCCAGCGGATGGAATTGCTTGGTGGGAAATTCCATCTCGGCAAGCGTGTCCACGAATTGTGCGTTGGGACGGTACGTGGAATGTGGCGCCATCAGGTGGAAATACGCGAAGAAGGGATTTCCTGTGCGGTGTAAATCGAGAACCGTGTCGCGGATGCCATCATAAAGGACGCTGTTCTTGAAGAAATAGTAACCGTTGCTGGGCAGTCCGTAGGGATGCTCCGCGTCGGCGGTGCCGAGGTCGCTGTGGCTGAGTCCATAGAAGAGACTGAGATAGCCCATTGAAGCGGAGCCCGCCGTCGGGTTCACGGTGTGATGCGTGGAGAGGAGGAAATCGTCGAGGGCGTAGTAGGCGCCGAGTTCGTCGTTCTTGAAGAGGTGACTGACCAGCGCCTTCTCCTGTCCGTGGATGAAGGTCGGCGAGGGGATGTGCGTGTCGAGGTCCGCGCGGAACTGGCGGAGGAAGAGGTCGGCCCACAGGTTTTGGGCGAAGCCGACGCGGTGATAGTCCGAGCCAAGGAGGTGGAAGATGTTTCGGTCGGCGAGTTGCCTGCGGACGAGTCCGCCGAGGTTGATGGCGCGATGCGTCCACGGGAGGGAGCCAGTGAGCAGGGAGGCCGTGCCTGAGGTGGTGTAATTCCCGCCCGAGTAGTGAGAATGATAGACGATGGCGCGGCCCGCCAAACGTTCAAGATGAGGCGTGGTGCGACGCGGGTAGCCGTAAAGCGAGAGGTTCGCGGCGGCCATCGTGTCCGCAAGCAGGATGACGAAGTTCGGCTTGCGCGTCGATGCCTGGAGGGCGCGCGGGCGGAGAGTCGTCAGCGCGAGACTGGCGGCGGTGAGACCCGAGAGTTTGAGAAAATCGCGTCGGTTCATTTCAGAAAAGATTCCGTACGATCACAACGATCACGGCGACCAGCGAGATCGGAAGGAGCAAAAAGAGGAAGACGATCAGTCGGTCGGAGACCCACGCCACCGCGCGGACGGCGAAGCGCAGGTGCGGGGCGAGAAATGTCAGGAGGAGTGTGAGTCCAAGCGCGATCCATGTCCATTGAAAAAGATAATTGAGGACGGCGTATCCGATCACGGACAGACGGACCATGTATAACATGATCGAGCCGAGGCCGAAGAACGCGGCCACACTCCCGCGCGTGACGAACACATCGCGCATCCAACGGGCAGGCAGGAGGATGGACGCGAGCAGGAGAATTGCAAGCGCGGCGAGACTCTCCAACAGGGCAGACGTCATCGAGTAGGCGAACACGGAGAGCATCTCACCGAGGGTGAGAAACATCATCCACGAGGGGACCTTCCACATGAAGGCGACCAGCGTCCAGCCGTAGACCATGAAGGAGATGATGGCAAAAACGGGGAGGATGGCGTTAAATGCGGGAAGGCGGGATTTGAGGGACATTGGGGAGTAGAGAGTAGAGAATAGTGAGTAGTTAATGATAATTGGTGTTTCGTCATTGCGAGGAGGGTGTTCGTCCCGACGAAGCAATCTCCTTTCTATGGGGATTGCTTCGCTCTGGTCTTGACACACAAAGAGTCCTGCGCAACCCGCTCGCAATGACGAATGGTCAAGGGCGAGGAAGCAGGCCGAGGAGTCTTTCTGGTTGATGGGCAAATTCTTCGAGAGGGATTTTCCCCGCGGTGAGCGCGAGCAGGGTCTCGGTGAGGACTTTGTTGACGGGCGTTGGGATTCCCGCCTTCTCCCCCGCGCGGACGACCGCTCCGTGGAGGAAATCCACTTCGGATTTGCCGCGGCCCGAGTGCAGGTCAATGTGGAAGGAGGGCATCTTCGCCCCGCGTCCGCTTCCTGCCGCGCGACCGAGGAGCGGCTTCGACAACCACAACGGCAGGCGCGTGGCGAACGCGAGCGCGCGGACGGGCGTCTTCGGCAGGTTCACCACTTCGATGCCCTGCGCGTCCATCACCGCGAGACACTCGCGCAACATTTCGATCTCCAACTGGTACAGACGTCTATCCGCGAAGACTTGCGCGGCGGAGAGATCGAGGATCGCCGAGGTGGGATTTGCGACGAGGTTCGTCAGCATCTTGGACCATTTCATCGCGGCCGCGTCGGCGAAGAGTTGGGCGTTGAGATAGGCGTCGTTGAATGCCGCGACCAGTTTCGCCGAGATCGGATTCCCGTTCGCGATGCCGATGCCGCGCAGTTTTTCCAGCACGATGTCGCCCGCGCCGCGTCGGCCAATGGCGGAGGTGACCGTCCCGTAGATGACCTTGTCCGCGCCGATCGCATCGGCGATCATCGGCTCGTTGTCCACGCCGTTGGAAAGGCACAGGATGGGCGGAAGTTTTTCCGAGAAGGGTTTCATCCCATCTAGCGCGGCGGGGGTGTCGAAGGATTTCAAAGCAAAGATGGCAACGTCAAAGGGCCAGAATTTCAGCGCGTCTTCGAGCGATCCCGCCATGACGAAGGACTGCGGCGAAAGCAAATTTGCCTCTTTCGTCTTTCTCCTTTCATCGAGCGTCAGATCGAGACGCATGCCGCGTTGACGTAATTCGTCCGCGACGGAGGGTTGCTCCACGAAGACAACGTGATGTCCCGCGAGGGCCAGGGAACCGCCGATATACGTCCCGATGGCGCCCGCGCCGAAGGAAAGGATGTTGAGAGAGGAGGAGGATGGTTGCATGGTCGGTAATTTGAGATTGGTTATTGGTAAATGGAGATTGGCACTGAAAACTGGAAACTGATCACTGATTACTGGTCGCTGGCCAGTGGGAACGGTCGAAGCGCAGGAGACGCCAGTTATGCCATTCGGGGTCGTAGGCAAATTCGGCGAAGGTGGTGTTGCGGAACCAGAACCGAGGTCCGTTATGATTCGCCTGCGGGACAATGCTCATCACGGAATACATCGCCATGTTCAGGATCCCGCCGTGCGCGACGATGAGATAACGCCCAGGCGGTCGATCCAGAATCGACTGGATGGCGTGTCCCGCGCGCAGGTAGACTTCGAGCCGACTCTCACCCGTCTCGCCGATGCGCGTGTAGGGGGTCAGGAACTTCGGTTCCTCCCAGTCGATCTCGTCGTCGCGCAGACCTGCCAGGCGGCCGTTGTCCATCTCCATCCAAAGCGGATCGATCACCAGCGGGACGTTCAGCGCGGAAGAGACGATCTCGGCCGTCTCTCTGGCCCGCAACAGCGGACTGGCAAGGCACTGGTCGAAGGTGATTTTTTCGGTCTGCCATTGCGTTGCCAGCGCACGCGCCTGGGCGCGGCCTTTCTCGGTCAACGGGAAATCGGCTTGCCCCTGAAAGCGATTCTCTTGATTGCCCACCGATTCACCGTGGCGCAAAAAGGTCACGTGATAATGACGGTTACTCATTCACACCTTTCACCGGACAAACTCCAAGGTCCGATTGGATTTGCTCCGCCAGGAACTGGTCGGATTCAGACAAGGCCCCGCTCGCCGCAACTCTCTGCCACAGCGCGCACAACGAAGATCGCAGGACGGGCATCTGGCGCGCCGTCTCCATCGTCAATTTGCGCGCGTCCTTGACGCGTCCGACGCGGGCGTAGGCCTCGATGAAAGGCAGATACTCCGATTGGTTACTCGGATAAAAATGCGCGTCAAACGCGTCGTCGCCGATGCGCGCCACCTCAGTCCAGACTCCCATCGCGCGCGCCAGGTCCGCTTTTTCGAAGTAGAAGCACCACGTGTGCGCGGGTTCCGTCTCGAAGATGACCTGGGGCGGGCGCGCGGAAATTTCGGGCAAGGCGATCACCTGGTCCACGTTGGAGAACGGGAGCGCGGCCAGTTCGCTCTGTCTCAGCGCGGGGAAACCCAACTCGGCGAGCGCGTCCGTTGTCCCGTTGGAAAGAGGCGCAAGCGGAAGGTCTGCATCGTAGAGAGGGTTCAAAATCCGCAAGCAGGAGGGCGGCGCGAATTGGACGAGGATCATCGAATCGGTCGTCGAGGAAAAATCGGTCGAGAGCAGGTGCCACTCCACGGTGGGCGTTTCCAAAAGGTCGGGGCGCGTCGTCAGGAACACCTGCGCGTATGGCAAATTTCCCGCGCGGTATTCGGGCGCGTACAGCCAGTTGACCGCGAAGGTCAGAGCGTCGTCATCGGTGAAGCGGAACGGCGACGTTTCGGTGACGACGACCGTGCCCGATTCCAGCGCGGGTGCGCGCCATGAAAGTTGCCAGAAAAAAATTTCCTGTGCGCGCCAGTCCTGGCGGAAGGCGAATGCAAATTGGATCTGCGCGCCGATGGCCAGCGCGGCCAGCGCGCCCGTGGCGAGCGCGCGCCAATCGGGTTTGGGAATCAACTCAAGCGCGACGGCCAGCAACATCCCGACGCCCAGTGCGAACGGTTGCGTGAAACGGTCGGTGGGAAAATACAATTTGATCTGCAGGCCTGCGGCGAAAAATGGGATACCTGCCAGAAGGACCGCCGCGACGCCCACGCCGATCCACTCGACAAACGGCCTGCGTTCCGACTCAGGGACGGCGGGTTCGGCTTCCTGACGCGTCCGCGCCACGTAAACGGCCAGCGCGACCAGCGCGCCCAGCAAGACGAAGATATACAGCCGCGTGAGACGCGTCCCCATCTCGGCGAACGGGGCGGCGCGGAAAACGCCCATCCACGCGGTGACGGAGGCCGTCCAGATCGAGCGCGCCGCGTTGGACAGCATCATGGACAGCGAGCGCGCCGACGCGCCCACCGCCACATCGTACAGTGCGGAGCGGAACAGGAACACACGCCAGACGAGGAAGGCGATGACAACCGCGCCGTACGGAAGGTAGAAGCGCAAGGCCTTCCAAACGCGCGGCCAGCCTGAAAGTGTCTCGCCTGCCACGATCCACATCAGCACGATGCGTAATAATTCCAAGCCAAAATAATATTCAACGGAGAATAGATGAAATGCGGAGAGTCCCGCGGCGACGAGGAGCATCCACCAACGTCCGCGCTCGACGAGCATAGAGAGGAGCGACAGCGCCAGCGAGACGAAGAACAGTGCGAAGGTCAGCGAGTAATGTCCATAGACGAGGGCGATGGAATGCTGGCTGAAGCCTGGGTAAACAAGCGCGAGCAGGGCGGCCACAAAAACAAAGCGCGGGTGCCGCGGCCAGACGAGTCGGAGCGCCCACCACATCGTCACGGCCAGAAGCCCGCGCGCGATCAACGCGAAGATTTGCCAGGCGAGAGGGTCAGGGCCGATGACGGACGTGGTGGCGACGAACAGATTCGACCAGAACGGACGCGCCACTGCGAAATATGCGTCCAGGCCTGTACGGCCGATGTAATGAGAGACCCACGCAAAGCCCCAGTCGTCCCAGGCGTAGCCCTGCCCTGCGGCGAACCATCCGTAGGCCGCGAGAGTCACACCGAGCAGAACGAGCGGCGCGCTCCAGGTCGGAAAAGTGACACGACGCAACATCACTGTTTCCCGTCGGTATCACTTTTAATGAGGTAAATTGGCCGCCGCTTCACTTCCTGGAAGATGTATCCCACGTACACGCCGATGAAGCCGAGCAAAACCATCAACATCCCGCCAACGATGAGAATGACGAACATGAGCGAACTCCAGCCCGGCGCGAGGCTGGACGTGCGTCCCGTCACCCAGAAGGAGAGTACGTAGACCATTTCGGCCAGCGCGAGCAGGAGCAAGATCCCGCCGAGGCTGAGTCCCACGTAGAGCGGCGCGAGCGAGAACGAGAAGATGGCGTCCATCGCGAGGCGGAACATCTTGGCGAACGAGTACTTCGTCACGCCGCCCGCGCGCTCCTCCTGATGATAGAGCAGGATGGCGGATTTGAATCCGATCCACGAGACCATGCCGCGCAGAAAACGATGATATTCGGGCATGGCCTTCAAGGCGTCCACCGCGCGGCGCGACATGGCACGGAAATCCGCTGCGCCTGGTAGGACGCGCGTCCCCGAGATGAAATTCAACAGGCGGTAGAACAGGCCCGAGGTCCATTTTTTGAAGTGGCCGAGCCGCGCATCGTCGGCGCGCTGTCCCTGCACGATGTCATATCCCTGCACGATCAGGTCCAACATCTGCGGAAGCATTTCGGGCGGATGCTGTCCATCGGCGTCAAGCGTCACCACCGCGTCGCCGCGCGAGGCGTCCAGTCCCGCGGTCAGCGCGGCCTGGTGGCCGAAGTTGCGGCTGAGTGTGAGAACACGCAAGCGTTTGTCGGTCTGCATCAATGCGGTTAGATCGTCGGCAGTCGCGTCGGAGGAGCCGTCGTTGACGTAAATGAAAGTGAACGCGTAGGGCAGCGCATCCACCACAGCGCAGACGCGCGCGTGCGTCTGCGCGATCAATCCCGCCTCGTTGAAGACGGGGATGACAAGATCAACAGTCAGTTCTTCGCTGGGGGACATTTGCCTCATGGGAAGGGGATTCTAATCGCAAAATGAATTTTGCGTTACAAGGTCACCCCATGGCGGGTCGCGAGCAGATCGAGCGTGCGCGACACTTCGGCTTGTTTCTGCACAGCATCCCAGCCGAGGGAGTCAGCCGCCACATCCGCCAACTCATCGAGGGCGGGACGCGTCAACTGGCCCAGCATCCCGATCAGCGAGCGGCGCAGGATCAGGTCATCGAGGTGAATGGTCTTCTCGTTCTGGACGAGGAAGTCGACCTCGCGGCGTGAATATTCGGGCAGGGATTGGAGAGGCTTGTCGGGCTGTTTGGTGAGGAATAGTGCCACAGCCTCGACGCGGGTGCCGTAGCGGTTGAAGAGGGTCTGCATGCGTTCGGCGGAGAATCCCGTCCAAGCGGCGATGCCATCGAGATAGCGCTTCTTTTCATCGGGTGTTTGCGGATAATTACGCCCGCCGCCAATGGATAGCGCGTGCGTAAATTTCTGGCGCGTCTTCTTGAGAAAGCCCAACGCCTTGTCGGTCACCTGCTCGGAGAAAGCGCGGAAGGAGGTCCACTTGCCGCCGACGAGGGAATAGACGGGGTAGCCGAGTCCCGTCCACTCGCCCTCCACCACCTGGATGTGATGGTCGCGGGTGATCTGTCCCGTGGTTTTGGCGGAACCCGTGTGCGCCAGCGGGCGGACGCCTGAGAAGCGGAAGACGATATGCTCACGTCCCACTTTGATGTTGGGGAAGACGCGGCTGACAAGTTCGATGAAGTAGTCCACTTCGGCTTCGGTGCAGATGACGTTGTCGGGATCTTCGACGGGCAGGTCGGACGTGCCGAGGATGACCTTGTCGTAGAGCGGGAAGATCAGGACGATGCGGCCATCCTTGTTCTCGAAGAAGAATTCGTTTTCGCCAATGGCATCGCGCAGTTCGGGATGGTTGAGGACGAGGTGCGAGCCTTTGGTCCCGCCGATGAAGCGGGTGGAAAGGCCAAGAGCCCCGTTGGCTGCGTCAATCCACGGGCCTGCCGCGTTGATGAGAAGTTTGGGGCGAATTTCGAGGGTGTCTCCTGTCAATTCATCGCGCAACGTGACGGAGTTGCCCTTGCCGCCGACGAGGGAAACATAATTGAGGGCGCGTCCGCCATCCGCTTCGCCATCCAGCAAAATTTCCAGTGCGAGGCGCTCGGGATTGAGGATGGAACCGTCGAAGTAGGTGGCGGTAGTGCGTACCTGGGGATTGAGCCGCGGCCAGAGTTTGAGCGATTCGGCATGACCGCGGAAGGTATGGCGCGGCACGATGCGGGTCTTGCCCGTGTAGGCGTCGTACATCATCAAGCCGAGTTTGATGACCACCGAGCCGCGCTCGCTGGGCCTGTCGAGCAGGCCGAGGAATTTCAGCGGGGCGTTGAAGAGCCCCGAAAAATGCTTGAACATCGGGACGGTGGTTGGCAACGGCTTGACAAGATGCGGAGCATTTTGGATCATGCGATTTCGTTCACCCACGGCCTCGCGCACGAGGCGAAACTCGCCGTTTTCGAGATATCGAATCCCGCCATGCGCCATGTGCGACGAGGCGGCCGACGCGCCCGAGCAAAAGTCGCCGCGGTCCACGATGAGCACATCCACACCGTTGAGGGCCAAGTCACGAAAGGTACCGATGCCGTTGATCCCCGCGCCGACGATCAGCACGGAAATATCGGGGTTGGATTTAAAAGAAGCAAGAAGTTCGTTGCGATTCATAACAGGTCCTTTCCCAAACCTGATTTTACGCTATTTTATCGCGCTCTCAATTGATAAATTAATTTCGCCCATATGCCTTGACAATAATAGTTCTGTTTGATAATATTCCTACATAGGAATATACAACAAAAGGAACACCCATGCCTCTCGCCCACGCCATCCTCGGTTTTCTCGATTACGCGCCCATGACAGGCTACGACCTGAAAAAATTCTTCGATCAGTCCGTGGCGCATTTCTGGTCGGCCACGCAGAGCCACATCTACAAGGCGCTGGAAACACTCGAAGCGGAAGGCTGGGCCGAGTCGCAGGTCATCCCGCAGGAGGGACGCCCGAACCGCAAGGAGTACCACATCACCAAGGAGGGACGCGCCGAGTTGCGCAGGTGGGTCGTCACGCCTCTCCCGCTCGCCGTCACGCGCGAAGCGTGGCTCATCCAAATCTTTTTCTCGCACGCCAGTTCCAACGATGAGATCGTCGCATTGTTGAAAGCGCGGGCGGAAAAAATCCGCGAAACGCTCGAAGCCTTCCACACGCAGATCCCCGCTTCGGTGGAAGAGGGCGCCGCCATGCCAGGCATGGAACGCATGAAACAACTCTGGAAACTCACAGGCGATTACGGCGCGGCTTACTACGAAGCGGAATTGGTCTGGCTTGAAAAGACCATCAAGAAGGTCAACAAATTGCCATCACTTTAGGCAGATTACCAATCCACACCACGAGGAACACCTATGAATAAAACCCTTCGCAACCTCATCATCTTTTCCATCATCGCCATCTCCATTGGCTGGATCGCTGCCTGGGTCAACACGCAAATCCCCAGCCCCAGCCCGCAACAAAGTTTGGGCTTGCTTCTCTGGTTGATAATTCCTTTCCTCGCTGTGTTTCTTCTGCGCGGCCTGGGCGGGGATGGATGGGCGGACTTTGGCCTCGGACTGAATCTGCGCGGCAACGGACTCTGGTACGCGCTCTCGATCCTGATCTATCCCCTCACGATCTTTCTAACCCTTGGGCTGGGCGCGGCGACAGGGGCATTGTCCATCGTTCGGCCTCTTCCCGAACTGCTCCCGATCGCGATCCTCGGCTTCGCCATGTCCCTCGTGAAAAACATCGGCGAGGAATTCATGTGGCGCGGCTACCTGACTCCGCGTTTCAAGGCACTCGGACTCGGCAACTTCACCAACCACATGCTGACCGCGCTCATCTGGGGATTGTGGCACATTCCCTATTGGTTGTTCTTCCTGGGAAGCGACCTCATCAACAGTTACACCAGCCTCGGCATGACGTGGTTCATCATCCTCGGCTTTATCGGCATCTTCCCCACCTCTCTTGTCCTCGGCGAACTGCGGCTCAAGACGGGTTCCGTCTGGCCTGCCTACATTGCCCACAACATCACCAACGCGCTCAGCGCGCAATTAATCCTTGAAGGCTTTGTCAAATTCAAACCAGGCGCGGAATTGATCTTCTCACCCAATCTCGACGCACTTTTGATGATGGCGCTCTTCTGGGCTATAGGTTTTTGGATGTTGCGAAAACAGAACGCTCAATAGACATTCCCTGCATCGAAACATCCCGAATTGAATTTCAAACTGCCTGAATCAAGGTGGGTGTCTTCAATACGCCCTGACGCAGGAAAAAAGGAAAAAAATCATGTCTGAAAAATTCGACATCGTAGTCATCGGCGCGGGTCTGGGAGGGCTGAGCGCCGCAGGGTATCTCGCCAAGGCGGGAAAGAAAGTTCTCGTGCTGGAGCATCACACCGTCCCTGGCGGATACGCGCACGAATTTCGGCGCGGAAAGTATCGCTTTGAAGTGGCGCTTCACGCCATGGACGGCGCCGCGCCTGGCGGATGGGCGTATCCCACGCTGAAAGATTTGGGCGTGCTGGAGCAGGTTCACTTTCACCGCCTTGACCCGTTCTACACCGCGAAATTCCCCGATTTTGAAATCACCGCCCACGCAGACATCGCGCTCTACGAAGCCGAGTTGATCAAACACTTCCCGCACGAGCGGCAAGGGATCATCAACATCTTCGCCGATATGCTGGATACCTACGCCCAAGTCCGCCGCTTCGGCGCGGAAGGCGAAAAGGGGATCCGCCCGCCCACCGAGCAAATGCCAGCGCTCTATCCGAAAATGCTCAAGGCTATGTCCATGAGTTGGGATGAGTACATGAATCAGTTTTTGAAGGACGAAAAACTGAAAGCCGCGCTATCGAATCTCTGGGCGTATTACGGCTTGCCGCCGCAGACTCTCAACGCCGCGATCTACATCTTCCCGTGGGCAAGTTATCACCTTGCTGGCGCGTACTATCCCAAAGGCGGGAGCATGGCGATCAGCCGCGCGCTGGAAGCGACGTTGAAAAAGCACGGGGGTGAGATTCGCTATCGGCAAACGGTCACCCGCATTGAGGTCAGGGATGGACGCGCTGTGGCGGTGGAGACCGAAAAGGGATTACGAGTCGAGGCGGAGGTTGTCGTCAGCAATGCCAATGTCCCCGATACGATGTTGAAGTTCATCGGGCGCGAGAATCTGCCTGCGCAGTATGTTCAGAAAATCGAAGCGGAAAAACCGTCGGCGTCGAATCTTGTCGTTTATCTCGGCTTGGATGCCGTTCTACAAAAAGAAGGCTGGGAACATCACGAAGTTTTTGTGCATCCCCATTACGACATTGCCAAAAATTACGAAGCCTCCATGCAAGGCGATTTTGCCAATGCGGGCATTGGACTCACCTATTACGATTTGGCTGACCCTGGCTGTTCGCCAGAAGGCGGATCGGTCTTGAACCTGTTCGCGCTCGCCGATTGGAAAAGCGACAACCAATGGGGCACGGGCGGCAGCGCTTCGACTTCGCTCAGTGCAAGTCTGACGAATTACAGCGACAACCCGCAATACAACGAGATCAAAAACGCGGCCGCCGACATTCTGATTACCCACGCCGAAAAGTTTTTTCCCAACCTGCGCAAACACATCAAATACATGGAAGTCGGCACGCCGATCACGAACTGGCGTTACAGCCGCAACACGGGCGGAGCGATTTACGGCTCGGAACAAAGCGTGGACAACGCGTACTTCAATCGCGTTCAGCCAAAGACTCCCATCGCTAATTTGTTTCTAGCGGGCGCGTGGACATTCGGCGGAGGTATGAGCGCGGCTCTGCTTTCAGGGCGCGAGACGTCTCAATTGGTGTTGGAGCAAATGGACGGAAGGCAAGCAGTGTTATTGACTGCGCCAAGGGAAGTGGGGAGTGAACAGTCATCAGTGATCAGTAAACAGTCATCAGCGGGCGATGATGAGTCCCCCATGAAACAATTACCAGTTACCAACGACCGATTACCTCCCATGAAAGCCATCGGCTCGAATCGGGAAGTAAATTTGAGCAAACTCGGCAAGCCCGCTATATTGCTCTTCCACACGCAAGAGACCGCCGCGCAAGCCGCCGCCGTCAATGCCGCGCTGCGCTCCACAAGCGAGTATCAAAGTTACGACGCGCTCTTCATCGCCAACATCGTGGATCTTCAATCTGTCCCCAAACTCTTCCGCGGCTTCGCTGAAAAAGCCATGAAGGAGAATTACGCCCTAGCCGCCGCGTCCATCGCCAACGGCCTCAAGCCCGAAGATTATGTCTTCATCCTGCCCGATTGGGATGGAAGCGTGACGAAATCTTTTGGGCTGAAAGACACCAACAAATCGGCTGGCGCGGCGGCGCTGAATCGCGAGGGCGTTGTGATTGGCGTGCGGCAAGGCAAGGCGCTTGAAAAAGAAATGGCCGAATTATTGAAGGATATTTCAAAATGACAGTTTTCACTCCCATCCTTTTGGTTGTTCTCGCCACGCTCGGCATCTTCCAACTCCGCAAGTGGGCGGGCAAACTAAAGTTTGCGCTACTCAAAGATTCCCAGCTGGATGGCTTGCTCAAATTTCAGTCCGCGCAATTGATTCTCGCCGCGCTGGTTTTAGTCATCACGTACCTGCTCAATCCTGCCAACTTCGCGACCTTCTTCCGCTTCGGCGATGTGAACGCCCACATCGGCAAGATCGCGTGGCTGGGAATCACAGGCAATGAGACGTGGCTCCAGGTCGCGCTCACTCTCGGCCTGTTCATCACGCTCGGCACGGGCATCTTCATGTTCCTGCAAGTGAAAAAATCGGGAGCGCGCTATGCCCTGCCTCTTTCGCTTCTGTTTTGGAGCATCGTCTTTTCGGCCATGAACGCATTCTCGGAGGAGGCCATCTTCCGCATGGGAATCGTCTCGCCGCTGTACGGGCAATTGTCCCTGCCAATCATCGCCCTCATCTCTGGCATCCTGTTCGGACTTCCCCATTACTTCGGCCAGCCCAGCGGACCCGTTGGCGTGTTGATGGCAGGATTCCTCGGCTGGCTACTGGCCCTGTCCCTGCTCGAAACGCAGGGCATGGGAATCGCCTGGGGAATCCATTTCGTGCAGGACGTGGTCATTTTTGTCAGCATGTTCGCGATCAGCGCGAAAAACTCTCCAGAAAGCAAAGAATCCTGAAGTAGAACTTCAGGATTCCAACTCTTTTTATGAAACAGATCTACTTCGGGATCGGCAGCGTGTACCCGCCATCCACCACGATGGTCTGACCGACGATCATGGCCGCGGCGGGAGAGCAAAGGAAGGTCACTACTTCGGCCACTTCCTCGGGCGAGACCAGCCTCCCCGCGGGCACTTCCTTAACGAATTTCTCCAGGATGTTTTCCTGCCCGCCCATCGAAGCGAAGTGATGCAGCGCATCCGTCTCGACCACGCCAGGCGAAACCGCGTTGACGTTAATTCCCTTCGAGATCAATTCCACGCCGAGATAACGCGTCAGCGACTCGAGCGCGGCCTTGCTCGCGCCGACCACCACATAGTCGGGCAGGACGCGCACCGATCCCGCGCTCGAAATGCTGACGATTTTTCCGCCGCCGCGTTTCTCCATGAGAGACGCGGCGCGTTGCGCGGCAAAAAGCAGGGCGCGCGCATTGATGTTCATCGTCCAGTCCCAACCTTTGGGCTTCTGCTCCATGGCGGGACGGTTATATCCCGAGGCGGCATTATGGACGAGGATGTCCAATCCGCCAAATTCTTTTTCCACTTCGTCGAAGAGGCGATTCAAATCGTTCAGATCCCCCACATCCGCTTTGACGAGGAGGGCGCGGCGGCCGAGGCTTTCGATCTCGCGGGCGGTCTCCTCCGCAGGTGCGCGGTTGCGGAAAAAGTTGACGGCCACGTCCGCGCCGTGCTGGGCAAAGTGCAGGGCTATGGCGCGGCCGATCCCCCTCCCCGAGCCCGTCACCAGCGCGATCTTGTTTTCAAATGTAAGTGCGGACATTACTCGATCCAATCGAACGTGCGCGTAACGGCCTTCTTCCAATCTGAATACAACTTCTCGCGCTTTGCGGATTCCATTTGCGGCTTCCATTCGCGGTCGCGGCCCCAGTTGGCGCGCAGTTCGTCGAAGTCCTTCCAGAAGCCGACAGCGAGTCCGGCGGCGTAGGCCGCGCCGAGGGCGGTGGTCTCCGCCACTTTGGGACGCACCACAGGCACATCCAAAATATCGGACTGGAATTGCATCAGCAGTTCGTTGTAGACCATCCCGCCATCCACCTTCAGAGACTTGAGCGTGACGCCCGAATCTTTTTCCATCGCATCCAGCACTTCGCGCGTCTGGAAGGCGGTGGATTCAAGCGCGGCGCGGGCGATGTGTCCCTTGTTGACGTAGCGCGTCATCCCGACAATGACGCCGCGCGCGTCCGACTTCCAGTAGGGCGCGAACAGTCCCGAAAAGGCGGGGACGAAGTAGATGCCGCCGTTGTCATCGACGGTTTTCGCCAACGTCTCCACATCGGACGATTTGGCGATCAGCCCCAAATTGTCCCTCAGCCACTGGACGAGCGCGCCCGTGATGGCGATGGAACCTTCCAACGCGTAGACGGCTTTCTGGTCACCGATCTTGTAACCTAGCGTGGTCAACAATCCCGCTTTCGAGGGGACGGGTTTCTCGCCTGTGTTCATCAGCATGAAACAGCCCGTGCCGTAGGTATTTTTGGCCTCGCCCGCCGAATAGCAGGTCTGACCGAAGAGCGCGGCCTGCTGATCGCCGAGATCGCCCGAGACAGGAATGCCGTCAAAATTTCCTAATTTGGCGTTTCCGTATTTTTCCGAGGATGATTTGATCTTCGGCAGCATGGAACGCGGGATGCCGAGCAAATGTAAAATCTCCTCATCCCAATCGAGCGTTTCGAGATTCATGAGGAGCGTGCGCGAGGCGTTGGTCACATCGGTGACGTGCTCCCCCGCCAAATTCCAGATGACCCAGGTGTCGATGTTGCCAAACAGCAGTTCGCCGTTTTCGGCCTTCTTCCGCGCCCCTTCCACATTATCCAAAATCCATTTGATCTTCGGGCCAGAGAAATACGTGGCCAAAGGAAGTCCCGTTTTCGCTCGCAGACGATCTTGGCCTCCATCTTTCGCCAACTCATTGCAAATCTCGTCCGTGCGCGTGTCCTGCCACACGATGGCGTTGTAGACGGGCTGTCCCGTATTTTTATCCCAAACAACTGTCGTCTCGCGCTGGTTGGTCACGCCGATGGCGGCGATCTCCTTCGGGTCGATCCCGTCCTTCGAGAGCGCTCCCGCCATCACGTCACGCGTGCGCGACCAAATCTCGAGCGGGTCATGTTCCACCCAGCCTGGTTTCGGATAAATCTGCTGGTGTTCTTTTTGTTCCACGGAGACAACATCCCCCGCGTGGTTGAAGACGATGAAACGGGTGCTGGTCGTCCCCTGGTCAATGGCGGCAACGTATTTTGGCATGGCAAACCTCTTTCAAGGATTTTTCCTATTTTAGTTTGAATCGGGAAATTTGGCACAAGGTTTACAGGGATTTTTGCCGAGCAGATTGGGCGGCCTCATTGTCGCATTTAGATTACGCAAGGTAAAATCGGAACTCTCCAACGAAGCCTCCCAAATTCCAGAATGCGAGGGACACATGCTCATCGAACAGTACGATGTCGAAGTTTTCACACCGCCCTGCGATCCAGGCACGGAACGTTACGCGGCCCGCGCCCGCCTGGCCGTGGACATTGTGGACGTCCTGCCATATCTCAACGCGACCCTACGCGGCGCACTGTACATGCCGGAGGCTCGCGCCCTTACGTGGAAAAACAACGGACGCAGTACCGCCTTCCATTCTTATGAAGTGGTCGTGAGCAACATCGAAGACCGCGGCAATGCGGAGAAGGAATTGAAATCGGCCATTGAGTTGGTCAACCAAACATGGGAGCGACGCGCCGAGATCACCCCCAACACCGCGGGACGTCAACGCCCGACGCCGATGGCGCTTTACAAACTTCTGCCAAACACGAATTGCAAAAAATGCGGCGAACCGACGTGCTACTATTTCTCGCTCAAACTGGCCGCCTCACAAAAGAAACTGGCCGATTGTCCGCCTCTCTTTGAGCCGCAATTTGCCGAGAAGCGCGTCGCGCTGGAAGAGATCGTCATTGAGAATTGAGTGTGGATCGTGCCACGAATCGCAGTCCCCGCCGTTTGGCGGGGACTGTTGGTTTCTTACGCGACCAGCACGAACTTTTCGGGCTTCGTACCGCAAACAGGACATTCCGCGGTCGGCTTGCCAAGTTCGATGTAGCCGCACACGGGGCAGAGATAAAACTCGGCTTCCAAATCCTTGCCTGCTTTGACGGCCTCGAGCGCCATGGCATAGATCCTGGCGTGGACGGCTTCCGCGTCCAACGCGTACCCGAACATGCGCTTGGCCTTGTGGTCATCGGCCTTGGCTGTCTCGAGCATGGGCGGATACATTTCCTTGTATTCGTAGGTTTCGCCTTCGATGGCCGCCTGCAGGTTATCGGCTGTGGAGCCGATTCCTTCCATCGCCTTCAAATGTCCCTCGGCATGGATGCGCTCCGCTTCGGCAGTGGTGCGGAACAACTTGGCGATGTTCGGGAATCCATCCTGCTCGGCCTTCTTCGCAAATGCGCGATATTTCTGATTGGCCTGGCTCTCACCAGCAAAGGCGTCTTTCAAATTCTCGATTGTGGTTGTCATGGTGTCTCCTCTCAGATTTTGTGACAGAATTATTTGTGATGATTTTCATTATTTTACCCCGCAATTCCACAACGAGAAAAATAACAAGCCCTCCCCCACATCATGGTGGAGAAGGGCTTGTAAGTAGATTTGACGGAATCGTAATTTATCGCGTCAGATCGAAGCGGTCGAGGTTCATCACCTTGTCCCAGGCGGCGACGAAATCGCGCACGAATTTTTCCTGGTTGTCGTCTTGGGCATAGACTTCGGCCAGGGCGCGCAACTGCGAGTTGGAGCCTAAGACTAGGTCCACACGGGTGCCCGTCCACTTGACTTCGCCCGTCTTACGGTCGTGCGCCTTGAAGAGGTCCGCGGCTTCCGAAGTAGGAGCCCAGGCAACGCCCATATCCGTCAGGTTGACGAAGAAGTCGTTGGTCAGTTTGCCAACCTGCTTGGTGAATACACCATACTGTGAGCCGCCAACGTTCGCGCCAAGCACGCGCAGGCCACCGACGAGCACGGTCATTTCGGGGGCGCTGAGGGTGAGCAGTTGCGCCTTATCCACCAGCAATTCTTCAGCGGAGACGGTGTAGGCTGTCTTCTGGTAATTGCGGAAGCCGTCCGCTTCGGGTTCGAGAAAGGCGAACGAGTTGACATCGGTCTGTTTTTCCGAGGCGTCGACACGGCCAGGGACGAAGGGGACTTTCACCGCGAAGCCAGCCGCCTTAGCCGCGGCTTCCACCGCCGCGCAACCGCCCAACACGATCAGGTCAGCCAACGAGACTTTCTTGCCGTCAGACTGAGCGCTGTTGAATTCTTTGCGGATGCGCTCCAGTGACTTGAGTACCTTCGCCAGTTGTGTGGGCTGGTTGACTTCCCAATCCTTCTGTGGCGCGAGGCGGATGCGAGCGCCATTGGCGCCGCCGCGCTTGTCGGAGCCGCGGAAGGTGGATGCGGATGCCCAGGCGGTGGAGACCAGCTCGGGGATGGAAAGACCCGAGGCGAGGATTTCCTTCTTCAGCGCGGCGATGTCCTTCGCTCCAATCAACTTGTGATTGACTGCGGGAAGCGGGTCCTGCCAGATCAAATCTTCCTTCGGAACTTCGGGGCCGAGGTAGCGGGATTTGGGTCCCATGTCGCGGTGCGTCAGTTTGAACCAGGCGCGGGCGAACGCGTCCGCGAACGCTTCGGGGTCCGCATGGAAGCGACGCGCGATCGGCTCGTAGATCGGGTCGAAGCGCAGGGAGAGGTCAGCGGTGGTCATCATCGGTGCATACTTCTTCGATGGGTCGTGCGCGTCGGGGATCATGTCTTCGGGCTTGACGTTCTGAGCCAACCACTGATGCGCGCCAGCAGGACTCTTGACCAGTTTCCATTCGTAACCGAAGAGCACATCAAAGTAGCCCATGTCCCATTGCGTGGGATTCGGCTTCCACGCGCCTTCGATGCCGCTGGAGGTGGTGTGGACACCCTTGCCCGCGCCCAATTTGTTGTGCCAGCCCAACCCCATTTCTTCGAGGGGAGCGCCCTCGGGTTCGCGGCCGACCAGTTTCGGGTCACCCGCGCCGTGCGCCTTGCCGAAGGTGTGACCACCCGCCACGAGCGCGACGGTCTCTTCATCGTTCATGCCCATGCGGGCAAAAGTCTCACGCACGTCACGGCCCGAAGCGACGGGATCGGGGTTGCCGTTGGGGCCTTCGGGGTTGACGTAGATGAGGCCCATCTGAACAGCCGCGAGAGGATTCTCCAGATCGCGTTCGCCGCTGTAACGTTTGTCGCCGAGCCAGGTGGTTTCGTTGCCCCAGTAAACATCTTCTTCGGGCTGCCAGATGTCGGGACGGCCGCCGCCAAAGCCAAAGGTCTTGAAGCCCATCGACTCGAGCGCGACGTTGCCCGCCAGGATCATCAGGTCGGCCCACGAGAGTTTGTTGCCATATTTCTTTTTGATCGGCCAAAGCAGGCGGCGCGCCTTATCGAGATTGACATTGTCGGGCCAGGAGTTGACAGGTGCGAAGCGCTGGTTGCCCGTGCCGCCCCCGCCGCGTCCGTCGCCCGTGCGATACGTCCCCGCGCTGTGCCACGTCATGCGGATCATCAATCCGCCATAGTGACCCCAGTCGGCGGGCCACCATTCCTGCGAGTTGGTCATCAGGTCGGCCAGGTCTTTTTTGACCGCGGCCAGGTTGAGTTTTTTGAATTCCTTGGAATAGTTGAAATCCGTCCCCAGCGGATTGGAGGCGGGCGCGTGCTGGTGCAAAATATTCAGGTTAAGTTGATTCGGCCACCAATCTCGGTTGGATGTGCCGCGGCTGGCGGAGGTCATGCCAGCGTGAGGAACAGGGCATTTGCTTTCGTCGCTCATTTTTTATTCTCCTATTTTGAATCAGGTGAAGATGCGAATCCAATGTTGTACGGTCTCATTGTACGATTTTCTTGTATAGATGTAAAATATACGTTGCCTATATTGTTTATAGGGCAAAACTATACCTGTCCCAGGGCGGGGAGACCCCGCCCCTACGTTCATCCAAAAAGAGAATCAAATGGAAATTCACCAACTGACCTACTTTGTCACCGTTGCCGAAACGGGAAGTTTCAGCCGCGCGGCCGAACGCTGTAACATCGCCCAACCCTCGCTCAGCCAGCAGATCCAAAAACTGGAAGCGGAACTGGGCGAACCGCTCTTCGACCGCCTCCCCCGCCGCGTCGTCCTGACTGACGCGGGGCGCGCCCTGCTCCCGCGCGCGGCCAGCATCCTGGCCGAATTACAGGACATCAAACACACCATGCAGAACGAAGCCGAAACGACCAGCGGACTGCTCACGGTCGGATTCATCCCCACCATCGCGCCCTTCGTCCTGCCACGCGTCATCCAACGCTTCAGCCGCGACTTTCCACAGGCACGGCTGGTCGTCCACGAAGGGCTGACCGAGACCCTCGTCCGCGACCTCGTGGACGGCAAATTGGACGTGGGCATCACCAGCATGCCCATCCGCAACCGTCTCATCCGCACCGAGGAATTGTTGACCGAACCCTTTCTGGTGGCTTCTCCCAAAAAACACGATTTCATCACGAATGCATCCATCCATGTAAATGAACTGGACGAATTCCCTTTTATTGCGCTCAGCGAAATTCACTGCCTCGGCGAGCAGGTGCAATCCTTCTGTTACCAACAGCATCTGGAAATGCAGATCGTCTGCAACACGTCCCAGTTGACCACCGTGCAAAATTGCGTGGCGCAGGGATTGGGCGTTTCGCTCGTGCCGCGTGCGCTGGCATTAAGTGACAAGTCAAAGCAGGTGGTCTACCGCGAACTGAGCGACGCCGCGCCCGGGCGGAAGATCGCCGCGGCCACGCACACGGAGAGGAAGCAATCCTTCCTCGCCAGAAAGTTCATCGAGATCGTGCGCGAGGAATATCCCGCATAAAAACAGTCCCCGCCTTTCAGCGGGGACTGTGACTTTGTACTTCAGGTTTTGCCTACTTTTCCATCGAAGGTTTCCAAACCTTCCACACATTCCCAACCAGATCGGGACCCGGCTTCAGCGTCAACCCACCTGGTTCCCAACCTGCAGGCATGGCTTCCGAGCCTTTGCTGGCGCGTACGTGCTGGAACGCCTGGATCTGGCGAATGGTTTCGCTCAGTTTTCGTCCGACAGGCGGGGTCATCACTTCCATGGCCTGGATCACGCCGTCGGGGTCAATGATGAAGCGTCCGCGCAACTCGATGCCCTGATTCTCGTCCCAAACGCCGTAGGCGCGGCCGAGATTCCCAGCCTGGTCCGAGGCCATGTGGAAGGGGACGCCGCCCTCCACCATCTTGGTCAATTCATGATCGTTCCACATTTTGTGAACAAAGTGACTGTCCACGCTTACGGAGATGACTTCCACCTCTAACTTCTGCAATTCAGGATATTTGTCAGCGACCGCTGACACTTCGGTCGCTCAGACAAAGGTGAAGTCACCTGGGTAAAAACAAACGAGTACCCACTTTCCCAGATAGTCAGAAAGTTTTACACTTTTAAACCCGCCCTGGTAATAAGCAGGGGCTTCGAAATCGGGGGCTTTTTGCCCAACACGAGCAGTCATAGTCATCTCCTTTTTTTCGGGGGATTCGGCGGCCGCGGGCGTAGACGGTTTATCGCCCATCACCGCGCCGGTGGTGCGTGCGCATCCTTTTGGTTGTTCAGTCATTGGACCTCCTTTGTGGAATTTCGAGTGCGCGCTTAAATTATAACCCCGTCACAAATTTATGACGGGGCGATTTTCATTTCCATTCACGGCCACCCGCGAGAAAGGCTTTGCCATCCATGGGCTTCTTGCCGGGCGGCTGGACTTCCTCGAGAAAGAGAAAATCTTTGGATGTCGCCACGACGGGCAGATTCCCCGCCACGAGACGCTCGCCGGGCGCTTGAACCATGTACGTGAAAAGGATGTCGGCTCGGGCTTTCAGGACTTTGAGCGGCTCTCCGTTATACTCGAACCACGCACCAGGCCAGGGATTCATGGCGCGGACGCGTCGCTCCAGCTCTTCGGCGGGACGCGTGAAATCGAGGCGGCCATCCTCCTTTTTGAGCATCGGCGCGTAGGTGACGCCTTCTTCGGGTTGCGGAGTCGGCGTCAGGTTGCCAGCGAGGTATTCGGGCAGGGTCTCGAGGAGCAGGTCCGCTCCGAGGGTGGATAATGTCTCGAAGGCCGCGCCCGCTGTTAGGTCACGCGTGAGGCGGATGGCGCGCTTCGCGAGCATCGGTCCCGTGTCGAGTCCCACATCCATTTTCATGATGGTCACGCCTGTCTCTTCATCCCCCGCGAGGATGGCGGCATTGATGGGTGCCGCGCCGCGCCAACGCGGCAGAAGCGAGGCGTGGACGTTGATGCATCCGAATTCTGGGAGGTCGAGCACGTCGGGTTTGAGGATTTGTCCGAACGCAGCGACCACGATCAAGTCGGGATTCCAGTCGCGCAGTTGCCCCATTGCTTCGGGCTGGCGAAGTTTTTCGGGCTGGATGATCGGCAGTCCCAATTCGAGAGCGAGGGTCTTGACGGGAGGCGCTTTGAGTTCGCGGCCGCGTCCCGAGGCGCGGTCAGGTTGCGTCACCACGCCGACAACTTGATATTGCGACGCGAGCGCGCGCAGACTCGGCAATGCAAAATCGGGCGAACCCATAAAAACGATGCGATGAGACATGAGTCCTATTCTAGCATTATTTGTTGTAAACAGTTTATTTTAGAGTAAAATACGGTGCATTAGTCAAACTCAGAAAAAGGAGAATCGTATGACCGAACAACCTATGAACCCCGAACTCACCAGCGATGACAAACTGTGGGCGATGCTGGGCTACATGCCTTTTATCGGCTGGATTATTGCGATCGTGGCGCTCATCATGGAAGATAAAAGAGCGCGTCCTTTCATCAAGTTCCATTCCATCCAGTCTCTCATCCTGGGCGTCCTCAACGGTGTAATCTCTGGTGCCTTGAGTGTTGTGATCATCGGTGCATGCACGGGTGTTGCCATTATGATCTACATGATCTATCTGGGGATCAAGGCCTATCAAGGTGAGACTGTGAACGTTCCGTTCCTGACGGATTTCATCAAGAATCAGGGCTGGGCGTAATCCACTACATGTCAACGGGCTGTGCAAATCGCACAGCCCGTTTTTTTACGGACATCGTCTCAATATTGGCGATGTCTGATAGAATGCAGACAAAATTCATTCCATGAGGCAAGCCATGAACATCAACAAAGCATTTTCCTTTCCGTTCGAAGACAAACAATGGATCAGCAAACTGGGCATCGGGGCCGTCATCAGCATGGTGCCCATCCTGAATTTTGCCTGGAGCGGGTACCTGGTCGGCATTTTGCGGAACGTTGTCAGAAACGAGGCAGAACCGCTCCCCAATTGGGACAATTTCGAAAAGAAATTCATGGACGGTTTGATCCTATTCGCCGCTGGCCTGGTCTACAGCCTGCCCATCCTGCTGGTGGTGTGCCTGCCCATGGGCATCATGGGGATCTCGGGCGCGCTGTCTGGCAACAGCGATCTTCAGGACGTGGGAGAGGTCATCGCGGGTGTCGGCGGATTGCTGGGACTGTGTCTCGGAGGCCTGTTCCTCATTTATGGATTGTTCCTCTCCATCGTCTATCCCGCCATCCTGGTTCTGTTTGCCCGTGAAGGGACCTTTGCCTCCTGCTTCAAGTTCCGCGAAGTGATCGACCTGATCAGCAAAAATGCAGGAACATTTTTCACGGCCTGGGGTATCAGCTTGCTTACTGGCTTTGGAGTTGGATTGGTGGCTGGGCTGGTCAGCGGCGTGGTGGGATGGATCCCCTGCGTGGGTTGGATTGCCGCGCTGGTCGCAAGCGTAGGCTCGACCATTTACGCCACGTCCGTTTACGCGCATCTCTTCGGACAATTTGGCGCCATGGCCGTCACCCAGAACTAACAAAATTCAGAATTTCACCAGAGCCTGCCGCGCGCAGGCTCTTTTGATTCTGCAACCATTCCAGCAAAGAGGCGTATACCAATTCAGAATAGGAGATAGAAAATGGAAAACAACGCCCAAACCAAACCCAGCCTGATCATGGTCATCGCCCTCATGACTTTGGTCAACGGCATCTTCAACATCATCTGGGGTATCGGCATCATTGTGGGGACGGTGGGCCTCAGCCTGCTGTGCTTCCCCGTGCCGCTCTTCCCCATCGTCCTCGGCGGCTTCGAGATCGCCTACGCCATCAAACTGCTGGCGACTCCGCCGCAACCTGTCCAGCCTTCGCAGGGCATCGCCATCTGGGAGATCGTCGCCATTTTCGTCGGCAACGTCTTCTCGCTGATCGTCGGCATCCTGGCGCTCATCTTCTACAATGACGTGACCGTACGCGACTACTTCGCGCAGTTGAACGGGACCCAACCCCCGCCCCCGACTCCAGCCGCGCCGGTCCCTGCCCTCCCGATGGATCCCACTCCCGAGCCGCCCGCCCCCGTCGAGCCTGAGACGCCCGAACCGCCCAAGCGACGCCCGCGCAAAGTGGCGTAAAAGTAAACCAAGAAACCCGTCTTCTCGCAAAAAACGGGTTTCTGTCATCAAATCGTGACGTTTATCCCTTGACTTCAACCTCCCTGCAACTTAAAATCACGTCACAATCCAACGGGTTGCAGGGAAGAGACTCGAACGTAAAGAAAAACGTAACGAGCGCCGAAGGTGCAAATCTGGAACAGGCGAAACCAGACGAAACTCTCAGGCAAAAGGACCCTGCACTCGATATTCACGCTCTGGAAAATCCCCCCGGGATACCGACGGTGTAAAGTTAGTTCGATAGTTTGGTAGTTGAATAGTTACGTAACTGAACCAGGTAACTACATAACTACGGAACTACCGAACTAAACTAATCTCTCAGGTTCAACTACAGAGGACGCGCGATATTAAAGTCGCGTGTCCTTTTTTGATTCGCCAAACATTTCACGCAAGGAGACAAAAAATGAATACCCCTGCCAATCTGAAATACACCAAGTCCGATGAATGGTTCGATCCCGCCACTGGCAAGATGGGACTGACCGACTACGCCCAGAACCAACTGTCCGATATCGTTTTCGTCGAGATCCTCGTCGAAGCGGGCGATTCCGTCGAGCCGGGCAAGGCCATCGCTTCCGTCGAGTCCGTCAAGGCCTCGGCTGAGACGTATGCCGCCGCCAAAGGCAACGTGACCGCCGTCAACAGCGCGCTGGCCGACAAGCCCGAGACGCTGAACAGCGATCCTTATGGCGATGGCTGGATGATCCAGATCGAAGGCGGCGACTTCGGCGATGCGATGGACGCGGCCGCGTACGAAGCCTATTGCGAGAGTCGAGCGCATTAGCATTTAGCGATTAGCAGTTAGCGTTTAGCCAACCGCTAAAAGCCAAGCGCTAATCGCTCGGAGCAAAACATGACCTACATCCCCATCTCTCCCAAAGAGCGGGATGCGATGCTCGAAAAGATCGGCGTCAAGGCGCTGGACGACCTCTTCAAGGACGTCCCCGTCAAGCATCGCTTCCCCGAACTGGACCTGCCCCCCGCGCTCACCGAAATGGAAGCCGCGGCGGAACTTTCCGAACTGGCCGAATCCAACGAGACCGTCCGCGACCTGGTTTCCTTCCTCGGCGCGGGCATGTACAACCATTACATCCCCTCGGTCATTGACCACATGCTGAGGCGCGGCGAGTTCTACACCGCTTACACCCCCTATCAGCCCGAAATCTCGCAAGGGACTCTGCAAGCCATCTTCGAGTACCAATCCCTGATGAGCGTGCTGACGGGCATGGAAGTCTCGAACGCGTCGCACTACGATGGCGCCACCGCCGCGGCGGAAGCCGTCAACCTGGCGTTCGCGCAGTTCCGCGGCAAACGGACGAAGGTGGTCGTCTCGCCATCCCTGCACCCGCAGTACCGCGATGTCATCCGCACGTACACGCAGGGCATGGGCGTGGAATTGGCTGGAGAAACAGGAACCCACCTCGAGGACGGTCCCGAAGCGCTGACCGGTCAGATCGACGACAAGACCTGTCTCGTCCTCGTCCAGTATCCCGATTTCTTTGGCCGCATTTACGATTACACCAAACTGATCGAGGACGCGCATGCGAAGGGCGCGCTCGTCTGCGTGGTGGCCAACCCCACTGCGCTGGCGATGCTCAAGACACCCGCCGCCATGGGCGCGGATGTGGTGGTCGGTGAGGCGCAACCGCTTGGCCTGCCAATGTGGTATGGCGGCCCGTCGCTCGGCTTCTTCACCACCAGCAAAAAATACGTCCACAAGATGGCGGGACGACTCGTCGGCGAGACCGTGGACAACCGCGGCCAGCGCGCCTACGTGCTCACACTGACCGCCCGCGAGCAACACATCAAACGCGAACGCGCCACATCCAACATCTGCTCGAACCAGGGTCTGCTTGCGCTTGGCGCGGCCATCTACATGTCCGTGCTCGGCAAGACAGGCATGGGACAGGTGGCGAACCTTTGCTACCAAAAGGCGCATTACGCCGCCGAGACCCTCAGCAAGATCCCCGGTTACGGCCTGTGCTTCAGCGACCCGTTCTTCCACGAATTTTCACTGTGCTGTCCGAAGCCTATCGCGGAGATCAACGCGCATCTCCTCGAGCATGGAATCCTCGGCGGCTACGATTTGAGCCAGGATTATCCCAGCCTGCAAAACCACATGCTGATCGCCGTCACCGAAATGAACAGCAAGGAAGAAATCGACATGCTGGCCGAAGTCCTCGCGGAGGTGGCCAATGACTGACGTAACCTTGACCCCGAAAGTGGTCGAACCAACTATCTTTGACTTGTCCTCGCCGGGGCGAACTGGCGTGACCTTCCCCGCTTCCGACGTCCCCGAGGCGGCTCTGCCTCCCAAAGGTTTACTCCGCTCAGATCTCGCCCTGCCCGAACTCGCCGAAGTGGACGTTGTCCGTCACTACATGCACCTGAGCAAATTCAACTACTCGGTGGACAGCGGCTTTTATCCACTCGGTTCGTGCACGATGAAGTACAACCCGAAGATTAACGAAGATACCTGCCGCCTGCCCGGATTTCTCCACACGCATCCTCTCCAGCCTATTGAGACGGTGCAGGGCAACCTGGCCCTGATGTACACCCTGCAGGAATGGATCAAGGAGATCAGCGGCTTCGCGGCCGTCACGCTCCAGCCTGCCGCGGGCGCACACGGAGAATTTACAGGCGTGCTCATCATGCGCGCCTACCACAAGTTGCGCGGCGACACCAAGCGCGTCAAGATGCTCATCCCCGATTCGGCGCATGGGACCAACCCCGCCTCCTCGGGCATGATCGGCCTGCAGATCGTCACCATCCCCTCGGATGCGCGCGGCAACGTGGACTTGAAAGTGCTGAAAGAGCAATGCGATGACACCGTGGTCGGCATCATGCTCACCAACCCCAACACGCTCGGCATGTTCGATGAGAACGTGGAGCAGGTGATCAAGATGGTGCACGATTGCGGCGGCCTGGTCTACGGCGACGGTGCGAACATGAACGCCCTGCTCGGCATCGTCCGCCCCGGCGACCTGGGCATTGACGTGATGCACTTCAACCTGCACAAGACGTTCGCCGTCCCGCACGGCGGCGGCGGCCCGGGTTCGGGTCCCGTTGGCGTGGCGGAACACCTCGCGGACTTCCTGCCCGAACCGCTGGTCGGCATCATCGAGGACGGGGACGAGGAAATGGCGCCGCTGTTCGGTTTCGTCCAGCCGCCCCAATCCATCGGACGGATGAAGGCCTTCCACGGTCACTTCGGCGGCGGACTGGTTCGCTCGTTCACCTACATCGCCATGCACGGCCCCGACGGTCTCAAAGACATCGCGCAATACGCGGTGCTGAACGCCAACTACCTGCTGGCGAGACTGCGCGACACCTATCACGTCCCGTACGATCGCATCTGCATGCACGAGTTCGTGGCCGAGGGACAGTTCGCTGGCTCGGACGTGCGCGCCCTCGACATCGCCAAGCGGCTGATGGATTACAACTTCCACCCGCCGACGAATTACTTCCCGCTCATCGTCCACGAAGCGCTGATGATCGAGCCGACCGAAACCGAGAACAAGGACACGCTCGACGCCTTCGCCGACGCCCTCATAAAGATCGCGGACGAGGCGAAGACCAGTCCCGAACTACTGCACTCCGCGCCGCACAACACTCCGTTCGGAAGAATGGACGAAGTGAAGGCCGCGCGCGAGTTGGTGCTCTGTTGCTGGCTGCCTGAGGATTACGAGAACCAGTAATCAGTGATCAGTAAGCAGTGATTAGAAGCCTCGGAGATGAAAATCTCCGAGGCTTTTTGTGTTATATTCCACTCACCACACCAGCAGAAAAGGGAGACGCCATGAAACTCTTCAACATCTGGGCATCCGAAAAAGGAATCATCGTAATTGAGGGCGAGAAAAAAGAGGTCACCTGTTATGGAGGCTCGAACGTATCCATCGAAGAGGCCCGCTCGCGCGCAAAGGAAAAAATAGAGAGACTTCAAAGAAAAGTTAATGGGGACAGGCGAGTTGTGGCAGATTACGAAGTGGAGATCCGTGAAGAAATTCTCCAGGTTATTAACGAGAAATCCATCATCACCCGCAACCGCTACGGCGCTCAGGTCTTGAATGCCGAGAGTTTGATGTTTCTGGACATTGATAAACCAAAACCATCTTTTGGCGATCTTTTCAAAAAGAAGGACCCCACACAACACAAGATGCGGATTTTCGATTCCATTCGAAAACTCGCCGCCAGCCCGAAATATTCCTCGTTCGGATTTCGCATCTACGAGACCTTTCAGGGTGCGCGGGTGATCGTGCTCGGAAAAGATTTCAACATGCGCGACCGTGAAACGGTTTCCATGATGAACGAATTCAATTGTGACGGGTTATACGTTGCCATCTGCAGAAAACAAGCCTGCTTCCGTGCAAGGTTGACCCCCAAACCGTATCGGATGGACATGCAATCCTACAAAGTGCAATATCCAAGAGAAACGGAAGATCCCGCCTTCCAAAATTGGCTGCGCGACTACGAATACAAAAGCCGCAACTTCAATTCGTGCAGGTTCGTCGAGCAGATCGGAGCGAACCACACCGCAACGGAAGCAGTGCGCATCCACGATGAAATCACAGGGACAGGATACAACCTGCCACTGGCCTGATTTTCCCAAGCAAGATTTAAGCCTCGGAGAAATATTCGTCCGAGGCTTTTTATTATCCGCTTCATTGAATCGGATAACGTGCTACTCCCATCGAAACAACTTGACCGAAACCAGCACTCCCACCACCAGCATAACCGCCAGCACGCCGACATCCAACAGGTGCTCGCCCCAGCTCTCACCGATCCACAGGCCGCGCAGAAGGTTGACCACATAGGTCAGCGGCAGGAAGGCCGAAATCTTCCGAATCGTTTCGGGCAGAAGTTCACGCGGAAAACTCGCACCCGAGAGATAGATCATCGGGTATAGCAGCACCAGTCCCACCACCTGGGCCGTGCGCGCGTTGGGCATCGTGCCAGCGATGACAAAACCGATCCCGAAGAAACTCAGGCAACTCAGCACAAATCCGCCCAACACGCTGAAAAAATTACCCTCGAATTGCACGTGGTAGATGAACTTCCCCGCGGCCACCAGCAGGAGCATCCCGACGGCCGTCATAGCGAACACCACAGTCACCTGCGCCACTAAAACGGTCAGTGGGCCGATTGGCGTGGTTTGCAGGCGTCGCAACACCCCGTTCTCGCGATAGATGGCCATCGTGATGGTGGTGGACATCAACCCCGTAGTGCCGATGATCATGGCTGTGTAGATCGGCATGGAAATATCGATCGTCCCCCGCCCGCCAAAAACGGGGTTGGGCTCATTGCCGAAGATCGCGCCGAACAGGAACAACAGCATCAACGGGAAGACCAGCGTGAAGAAAGTGCCCACGGGTTCACGCAGGAACAACTTGGCTTCCATCCATGTCAATTTCAAAAGGCTTTTCATTTCAACCTCACTCTCTCATCTCACGGCCGGTCAGTCTCAGGAAGACATCCTCCAGATTGGGCTGTTCCGTCCGCAGGTCACGGAATCGAATTTTCTGACTGCTCAACAGATTGACCACTTCGACGACCAGCGGGACATCCCGTCCATTCTTCGAGCGGATGACCACCCGTTCATCCTGAACCTCGAGCCGCGTTCCGTCCGAGAGGGCGTTCGCGAATGCTTCGGGCAGAGTCCCGTCCACGCTGAAGACGACGCGTTCCTCCGCACCCAAGTCGCGGATCAGGTTGGAGGGCGTGTCCAGCGCCACGATCCGCCCATGGTCAAGGATGGCGACGCGGTCACACAAGCGCTCGGCCTCCTCCATGAAGTGGGTGGTCAGCAGGATGGTCTTACCCTGATCGCGTACCGTGCGCACCAAATCCCAGATAACGTGCCGCGCCTGCGGATCGAGTCCCGTCGTCAACTCGTCGAGGAAGATCAGTTGCGGGTTGGGCAGGAGCGCCAGCGCGATGAAGAGGCGTTGCTTCTGTCCGCCAGAAAGTTTCCCGAAGGCTGAGTTGCGTTTTTCATCCAATCCCAGTTGGACGAGCAACTGATTCCAATCCGCCGCGTTGGGGTAGAACGAAGCGTACAGGTCCAGCGCCTCCCACACTTTCATGCGGTCTGGCAGGTTGGACTGCTGTAACTGCATCCCGACGCGTTCGCGCAAGGTGCGGCTGTCCCCGCGCGGGTCCAAACCCAGGACGCGCACCGTCCCCGCGTCTGGCTTGCGGAGTCCCTCCAGACATTCGATGGTGGTCGTCTTGCCAGCGCCGTTCGGACCGACCATCCCGAAAATCTCGCCCTGCCCCACCTCGAAGGAGATATCATCCACGGCGATGGTTGCGCCGTAGGTTTTTCGTAACCCTTGCACTTGCACGATGGTGTCCATTCTTCCTCACTTGCTTTTCAGGATCGATTCCAATGCCGCCACATGCTCCTTGAAAACCTTACGTCCCGCGGCGGTGACAGAGACGTAGGTGCGCGGTTTACGATCCACGAACGTTTTGTTGACGGCGATGTAGCTCGCCTCTTCCAGTTTGCGCAGGTGGGCCCCCAAGTTGCCGTCGGTGACATCGAGCAGATCGCGCAGATAAGTGAAATCCACTTCGTCGCTGTCCGAAAGCGTGACGAGCGCGGCCATGATCCGCAGGCGGACAGTCTGATGGATGGTTTCGTTTAGCTCGGCCATGACTCACCACCTGTAACGAATGTACATGCCCAGAACGATCATCACACCACCGCCGAGCAGTCCCATCCAGAGGTAGAACCAGTCAGGAGCAAAATAATAGCCAAACAAGGCCACAGCCGCGACAGGCACCGTCCACCACGTGGCAGAGAACGAAAGCAGCATACCCATCCCCATCTGCCCGATCATTGCGAAGAGGATGATGATCAGGGTGATCTGCTTTCCATCCGTGGGATGGGCAACGGCAATGATGGCGGCGGCGAACAGGGTTAGCAACACCCAGAAAATGACGATGCGCTTTCCCGTCACAGCGGACGAGGTGATGCGTACACGCTTCGCAGTACGGATTCCCATAATGGTGGCGAAAACACCACCGACGATGCTCGTTACGATCCAGATCCAAATAATGAGAGGAGCGGAAAGGAACTGCGTGGCGGTAAATCCGATCAACCAGACGAGCCCCGTAATGATGAGAGAGATGTACACACTGCCGCTGGCAATGGAGTGACGGGTCTTCTGCGCCATGGTTTGGATGGCAGCCAGGGCTTCTTCGGCTTCGTTTGGAGAGATATTCATTGGTTCTCCTTTTAGAGTACTCTATATTACAGAGTATTCTACAACAATGTCCCCGCTCCGTCAAGAGGTGACGCGTTTGGTGGCATTGTGTTTCAAATTTTCGCCCAGGCATTCGGCTATAATCCGCGCATGGACACTTCCATTCTCATCAACATCCTCGGCTGGACGGGTTCGATTCTGTACCTGCTCGCCTACGCCCTCGTCTCCATGAAAAAGACCGAGGGTGATTCGCTTTTGTATCAGGGCATGAACATCGTAGCGGGCGTCCTGCTCGTTGTTTACACGCTTAATTTGCAGGCCTACGCCACAACGGGACTCAATGCGGTCTGGGTGGCCGTTGGAGTGTTGACGCTCGGACGAAAATGGCTGACAAGGAAGTAGTCTGATGAAAAGGCTCGGCGCCCGTTCAATCTTGAAAATCGCGATTGCGGTCATCCTTGCTTTGACCGCGTTGACCCTTCTGGTGGGTTACGCCGAAGTGGACAACATCCTCCGTCCGCCGCGAAACATTCCGCAGGGGAAGACGCTTCGCAAATTCAACATCCCCTATCAAGACGTGGAATTGGTCACCGAAGACGGCATCCATCTTGCCGCGTGGTACACGCCGCCGAAGAAGGGCGCGGTGATTTTGGTCGCGCACGGATTCGGCGACCAGCGTCCCGAATGGGTGTACGAGATTCTGGCGCGCAAAGGCTATGGCGTCCTCGCCTGGGACGCGCGGGCACACGGCGAAAGCGGCGGCGAGATTTCCACGGTCGGCTATTTGGAAATATTGGACGTGAAAGCCGCGCTCGATTACGCGCTGGCCCAACCCGAAGTGAAACACGTCGGCGGGTGGGGCGGCTCGATGGGCGCGGCCACGCTCATCCGTGCCGCGGCCGAATATCCAGAGATCGAAGCGCTGTTCGTGGACAGTTCCTTCGCCTCGATGGAAAATGAATTCGACTACCTCGTCCCCTACCCCATTCTCAATCCGCTCGCAAAATTTCTGGCGGAGATCAGAACGGGCATCTCGCTCGAAGACGTCAGCCCCGTGAACGTGATCGCTAGAATCAGCCCGCGCCCCGTCTACATCGTCCACAGCAGCGCGGACAAGGTCGCGCCGCCCGACGCGGGTCAAGTCCTGTACGAAGCGGCGCACGAGCCGAAATTCCTGTGGCTGGAGGACGGAGTCCCGCACCAGCAGATTTTCCTGTCGAACTCTCAGCGATACAAGAAAAGGCTGATCGGATTTTTCGACGAGTGGCTTCTGGGATACTGACCCACGCCGCTTGAAATTCGCTTACAATACGAGTAACTCACATCAGGAGCACTAAGCATGGCAACGGAACAAAATATCGGCCCCATCCTGGAAACCTTTCAGCGGACGGAAATCACCGAACATCATATCTACAAACGACTGGCACGGGTCATCAAATCGCCTGAGAACGCCAAAATTCTCGATCAGATCGCGGACGATGAACTGCGTCACTATCACGGCTGGAAAAAATACAGCGGTCGGGACGTGAAACCCGATTGGTTCAAAATGTGGTTTTACTACCTCATCAGCCGCATCTTTGGTTTCACCTTCGGCATCAAACTGATGGAACGCGGCGAAGTGGCTGCCCAAAAGAATTACGCGCAGATCGCCGCATCCATCCCTGAGGCGGAAAAATTCATGCACGAGGAGGACGTCCACGAGGAGCAGTTGATCGGGATGCTCGACGAGGAGCGACTCCGCTACGCGGGTTCGGTCGTGCTCGGACTGAACGACGCGCTCGTGGAACTGACAGGCGCTCTCGCGGGACTGACGCTGGCCCTCCAGAACGGAAAGTTGATCGCCCTTTCGGGACTCATCACGGGCATCGCGGCTTCGATGTCCATGGCCGCGAGCGAGTATCTCTCCACCCGTTCCGAAAAGACGGATAAACACCCCGTCCGCGCCGCGATCTACACAGGCATCGCCTACATTATCACGGTGTCCCTGCTCACCCTCCCCTACCTGCTCAGCCCTGAGACGTACCTGCTCGACCTCGTCATCGCGCTGACGACAGGAGTCATCATCATCGCGGTCTTCAACTATTACATCTCCGTCGCCAAGGATGAGTCGTTCCGCGCACGGTTTGTGGAAATGGCCGTTCTGAGCCTGAGCGTGGCCGCCTTCAGTTTCGGCATCGGATATCTCATCCGCCTGTGGCTGGGGATCGAGGTGTAGTCGGATTTCAAAAAACAGCCGCCTTACGGGCGGCTGTTTTTCCCAAGGCAGTGTCAGTGCCAATACGCCTAAAATTGCTGTTTGGGGTCATTCCTGAGGCATGAATAACATCATCTATGCCGCGCCTCTCAACCAGAATATAATCCCTTCAACATTTCAAATCAGGAGCAAACCATTCCATGTGTGGAATTTTTGGCTATGTCAGCAATAAAGAAGAAGCGCTCGGTCCGATTCTGATCGCCGCCGCAGAGAGATTAACCTATCGCGGCTATGACTCGGTCGGTGCGGCAACCATCAGCAATGGCAAGATCGACCTGCGAAAAGACGTCGGTAAGGTGGACGCGGTGGCGGCGAAGTACAACATTCAAGAGATGCGCGGACAGCGTGGAATTACGCAATTGCGCTGGGCGACGTTCGGTGAGCCATCACAAGTCAATAGCCAGCCACACATCGACTCGGACGGCGACATGGTCGGCGCGCACAACGGCAACGTGGTGAACAACGTCGAGTTGCGCGAGCAGTTCATCGCCGAGGGCATGACCGTCCGCTCGCAGAATGACGGCGAGACGTGCGTCCACGCGGTGGAGCGATACATCAATCGCGGCTACGAATTCATTGACGCGATCCGCCTGGCGTATGGCGACCTCGAAGGCGATTATGCCTTCGTCATCGGGCGCGCCAATGACGACAAACTATATGCCTTCAAAAAAGGTTCGGGGATGGTCGTCGGCATCGGCGACGGCTTCACCTGCGTCTCGTCGGACCTGCCGTCGATCCTGCCGCTGACGCGCGAAGTCGTCCGCCCGCAAGATGGAGAGATCGTCACATTGTGGGCGGACAAGGTCGAGGTGCGGTCGGTCAAAGATGGAAAACTCATCGACAGAAAACAGGAGACCGTCACAGAGTCGATGGATGCGGTCCAGAAGGGCGGGTATCCGCATTTTATGTTGAAAGAGATCCACGAGCAGAGTCAGGTCGCCCGTGAGTTATCCCATGTATTGAACGGAAACAAAGAAGTCGATGTGCTGGTCGAGAAGATGAAGAACGCGCGTCATCTGTATTTCATCGGATGCGGCACGAGTTACCACGCCGCCTCGGTGGGCGCGGTTTATTTTGCACAACTGGCTGGGCGCGCCGTGATCCCTGTGCTGGCGCCGCAGTTCATCCCACAATATGCGCCGACGGTCAATCATGATGACGTGGGAATTTTCGTCAGCCAATCGGGCGAGACCAAGGATGTGCTCAACGCGTTGGAAGCGGCGGAGGCGCGCGGCATGTCTTGTTTTGGATTGGCGAACGTGGTCGGCTCGACGCTGACGAAAGCGACTTCGTTCTCTCTACCCTTGTGCTGTGGATACGAAATCAGCGTCCCCGCCACGAAGACGTTTACCAACCAGGTTGTGACGTTTTTGTATCTGGCGTATAAACTCGCGGGCAAGAACACGCGCGACTTGGATGTGATTCCAGAACTAATGGACAAGACGCTAGAGATGGTCGCGCCGCAGATCGAAGCGATCGCCAAAGACATCAACGAATGGAACGACATGTACTGTCTCGGTTACGGAGCGACGTATGCTATCGCGCTCGAAGGTGCGTTGAAATTGAAGGAGATCACGTACGCCCACTGCGAAGGGATGCTCTCCACCGAGTTCAAACACGGACCGCTCTCCGCGGTGAGCAAGGGCTTCCCCATTATTTTCGTGTCGGATGGAAGTGCGAACCCGCTCATCATCAGCGGCATCAACGAAGTGAAAGTGCGCGGCGCACGGACGATTGTCATCGCCGAAGAAGACGCCCGCTTGCGCGTCAATGGCGATGACTTGATCGTGCTTCCCAAATCCGACGCGCAGATCAGCGCGCTGCTGGGAGTGTTGCCGTTGCAGTTGCTTTCGTATCACATGTCCGTGATGCGCGGGTTTGACCCCGATTTCCCGAGGAATTTGTCGAAGACGTTGACGGTGGATTGAGTTTTAGACACAAAGGAACAAAAGACAAATGGACAAGGCTTTTCACATCGAAAATAGACGCAAGTTATCTGCGCACATGGCGGAGAACGATGTCATGTTATTCTTCAGTGGCGAGGGCCAGCAAAAAAGCGCAGACGAACATTTCCCGTTCTTCACGAACCGCAATTTCCTGTATTTGACGGGGATCCATCAGGAACAGTCCGTTTTGCTAATGCGAAAGAAAGGCGACCAAATCAGCGAGCGGATCTTCGTCAACAAACCCAACCTCGAGCAGGAAGTTTGGACGGGCAAGCGTCTCACCGAGGCAGAGATCCACGAGATCAGCGGGGTGACAGACGTGGAAGACATCCAAAACCTGGATAGGGAAATGGAGGAATTGCTCTCCTTCCAACACGTCGCAACCCTCTGGCTTTGCTTCGACGCGCACGCCTCGGAGCATTCGCTCGACATCGAGCGGACTCTGGCGAAGCGCATCCAAAGCAGACATCCGCACGTTGCCATCAAGAACACCTATCCCCTGCTGGCCGCCATGCGGACGATCAAGACGCCCGAGGAGATCGCCGCCATCCGTAAAGCGATGCGGATCACCGAGGCAGGCATCCACCGCATGATGCGGGTCGCGAAACCTGGCATGATGGAATATCAACTCGAAGCGGAATTCGATCACGAACTCGCCCAACACGGACAGCGCCGCACCGCCTTCCCGTCCATCATTGCAGGCGGCGAGCGGATATTCTATCTGCATTATGCCAACCCCATGTCCATGCTGGCGGACGGTGAGTTGGTCCTCACCGATGTCGGCGCGACGTACGATGAATATTGCACGGACATCTCTCGCGTCTTCCCCGCAAACGGACGGTTCAGTGAGCGACAGAAGCAGATCTACCAGGCGGCCTTCACAGCCAACCGCGCCATCATGGATCAGGTCCGCCCGGGCGTGGAATTCCAACAGTTGAATCGCACCTGCCGCGAAGTCTCGTTCGAAGCGCTGAAAGCGCTCGGCATATTGGACGACATCGCCGACATCCATAAATACGTCTGGCATGGCGTCGCGCACCACGTTGGGCTGGACACACATGACGTGGGGATTTACGAACACCCAATGGCCGAGAACATGGTCTTCACCGTGGACGCGGGCATCTACGTCCGCGAGTGGGGCATCGGACTGCGCATCGAAGACAACATCCTCGTCACTGCCAACGGATGCGAGAATTTGTCCGCGGCGATCCCGTCAACGATCGAGGAGATCGAAGACTGGATTGCTGGCAAGCAGCCCTGATATCCAAAGTCACAGGCCACCCTTGGAGTGAAACCACCTGGTTCCCACACAGATTAGAATCCGCCCATGCCCAACCGTCAGCAACACCAACACGAAGTCAGCGCGTTCCTGCAAAAGCACCTTTCGATCCCTGATTGGACGTTTTCGTACCCTCACGGCTGGGGGAAGGAATCCTACTTCGCCAAGGGCGGCGGAAAAAAGTATTTCGTCAAAGTCGGCGTGGAGGTGGAACGCTATCAGGCGATGGCAGAGATCGGCCTGACACCGTCTGTCGTTCTTCACGGTCATTTGGAAAGTGGATCATCCGTCCTTGTTCAGACGTTCGTCACAGGGCGGAATCCATCCCGCGCAGATTATCGCAAACGGATGCAAGACGTCGCGAGAGTGATTCGGGAATTGCATTTCAACCCGCTCAGTCGGGGTGTCCTGCCAGCCGCGCCTACAGAAACATTTCGAGAGGCAGGCTTGCGCGCTCTCGAACGTCTGCGCCAAAAATGGGAACAAGCCAAGGTGCAAGTCCCGTCTGAGGCTGGGTTTGTGGACGAGAGTTTGGGGCATCTCGCAGAACGTATCAGCCAGTTTGCTGGTGAAGGGCTGGTCGCATCGCATGGTGACATCTGCAATGCAAACTGGATCTTCGCCGCGGATGGGACTATTTACCTGATCGATTTCGACTTGATGAAGATGGATGACCCCGCCTTCGACATGGGTGCGCTCCTTTGGTGGTATTACCCGCCCGAATTGCGCGGTTCATTCTTACAGGAGGCGGGTCACCGTTACGATGACGCGTTCAAGTCCCGTATGCAGGTCCGCATGGCGATGCACTGTCTTGACATTCTCCTTCCACGGGATGAAAGTTTCGACCAATTACATCCTGAAGACTTTGGGGATTCCTTGCGGGACTTCAGGGCTGTCCTTGATGGCGGGGAGAATCCTGAGGGATACAACGATTGATCACAAATGTTTGCAAGGTCTGAGTCAAGGGGGGCCCGGGTGGGATTATGGTTCAAGCACGATTCAGATTCTGCAAAATTCTTGACATAGTTCTTCCCCTCACATAAAATAAGAGCGCAATCATCCAAAATAAAGAAAGGAGGCACGAAAAAATGACAACGGTCAACTCATTCCAAAATTCTGTTTTGAGCGCGCCTCCTATGGGTGAATCTTAGCGACGATTCGATACGTCCGCTTTGATGCATCCGACCGCAGGCGTGACTCACCCTGCGGTTTTTGATTCTTGCTTGCATCAACGCAGGGTGCGCAACCCTGCGTTTTATTTTCTGCAGGATGGTTTATACACAGGAAAACAAAAATGAAACTTTCAAATCCCAAAAGCGACTTTGTCCATGTGAACGGAATCCACCTGCATTATCTCGATTGGGGCGGCGAAGGGTCGGCATTGATCTTCCTCACGGGCATGGGATCGTCCGCGTATATCTATGGCGGATTTGCTCCGCTCTTCACGGACAAATTCCACGTCCTTGCCCTCACCCGCCGCGGACATGGCGATTCGGACTACCCCGAAACTGGATACGACCCCGATACGCTCGTGGAAGATATCCGCCAGTTCATGGATACGTTGAACATCGAGAAGGCTGTCCTTGCGGGTCACTCGCTGGCTGGAGTCGAACTGACGCATTTTGCCGCCATCCATCCAGAACGGGTCGAGAAGCTGGTCTACCTCGAAGCGCTCGATGACCGCAGAAAAGAACGGCTGATCATGCAAGGACATCCGCTCAGGAATGTGCAGATCAAAAGAGAAGAAAGCGCACCGCCGCATACCCTGGAAGAATACATTGCCAATGTAAAAAGAGACGTCCCCGCGTTTGCGCAGATATGGAGCGATGTATGGGACGAGGAAGTATCCCACGGCGTAAAGGTAAACGAAGATGGGATCATCGTTGACAGAATGCCCGCATCCATCGAGAAAATGATGGCTGAAAACCTGATCAATGAATATGCCCCCAAAGAAGTCAAAGCCACCATCCCGACCCTAAGTTTCTACGCAAAGAGAAAGCAAAAACTGACAGATGAGTATACCGATGAGCAAAAAGCCGCCTATGAAACATTTCATCGTGATGTAATAGAACCTTTTTTCAGGTACATGGTCGCCGAATTTCAAGGCAGGTTTCCCCATGCAAAGATCATAGTCATCCCCGACGGACATCACTACTGCTTCATGGCGCAGGAGGAACTGGTCCATGACGAAATGCGGAAATTCCTGCTGGAATAATTCACGGGCAACAAGTCGAGAGTCCATTTTGCCCCATCCGTTCTTTTCCTTTCGGCAACCCTCGACGGACGCCACCCCCAAGTCAAATGCTTGGGGATGGCAAGGGAGGCGCATAGAATGATTCTCAAAAGTGCTTTCCACAAGGGCGTCTGTATGGAAGTCAGCATTGGTGGGGATATAATCCCCTCCATCCTTTTCATTCCCGAGGCTCCATGAATCTCATCTCTGTCTTCCTCGCCCTACTTCCCGTTCTCGTCGTGCTCGTCCTCCTGCTGTGGAAACGCATGGCCGCAGACACGGCGGGAGTCATCGGCTGGGTCGCGGCGGTGGCGGTCGCCTGTCTGTTTTTCGCGACCCCGCTCAGGGTCGCGTTGACCGCCAGCCTGGCAGGCGTGGTCGCGTCCCTGCCGATCACGTTGATGGTGGCCACGTCCATCCTGCAGATCACCATCATGATGGAAACAGGCGCCATCGCACGCGTCGTCGCGCTGGTCAAGTCGGTCGCGCCGAAAGATCAGGTCGTGCAGATCATGATCGTCAACATCGGCTTCGGGACTCTGCTGGCCGCGCTCGGCGCGACGCCCGTCTCGATCCTGCCGCCCATCATGCTGGCGCTCGGGTATTCCTCGTTCATCGCCATCGCCCTGCCCGCCATCGGCTACGACGCGCTCACCACCTACGCCCTGCTCGGCATCCCTGTGGTGGTCTTTGCCAATTTCGTCGGCCAGCCCGTGGACGCGGTGGGCGGCTATTTCGCGCGCTACATGCCCGTCATCAGTTCGTGCATCGCGCTGGGGATGTTGTGGATCGTCGGCGGGTGGAGCATGCTCCGACGTGGACTCATTCCTGCGCTGCTCGCGGGACTGACAGCGGGATTCGTCGCCATCGGCATGAACGCCATCGGGATGGTCACGTTGACGGGGGTCGCGGCAGGCCTGGGCGTCATCGCGGTGATGCTGGTCTATCTCCTGGTTACACGCAAGCCACTCTGGGACAAAAATGTCCAGAACGACGCCGACCGCGCCGCGGAGGCGCGTATCTCGTTCGGACGCGCCGTCTCCCCGTGGCTCATCCTGACGGGATTCGCCGTGCTGGTCAACGCTCCGTTCCTGCCCTTCTTCAACCTGACCTTCAACACCTGGGCAATGCCCATCGAGTTGATCCCTGGCGCGCCCGAAAAAGTGCGACTGTTCTGGCAAGCCTACTTTTGGATTCTGGTGAGCGTGGTGTTGTCGCTCCCCTTGCTGAAGACGACGCGGGCACAGTGGAACACGTCGGTGCAAAAGTGGATCAAGCGCGCCCCGCGTCCCATGCTGGCTTCGGCCATTTTCTTCGCCATCGCTTACATCATTAACCACTCAGGCAAAGGCCTCGATTGGACTCTGGCCGACCCGAACAACAACATGGTGGCCGTCCTCGCGAACGCATCCACCGCGCTGTTCGGGAAAGGCTATCCGCTCATCGCCCCGTTCCTGGGATTGCTGGGCGGATTCGTCAGCGGCTCGGAGACCTCGTCCATCGCGATGTTCACCGCCTTGCACCTTTCCACCGCCGAGAAGATCGGCGCGGCGGGATTGGTCATCGCCGCGGCCAGCGGCATCGGCGGCGGATTGGCCAGCGTCATCTCCCCTGCCAAGCTGCAGAACGCCTCGGCGGCCATTGACCGCATCGGCGAGGAGGCGGGCGTCTTGCGCGTCACCTTCGTCATCTCGCTCATCATCACCGCCGTCGCCGCCATCATGACCTTGTTGTGGGCATAAAAGGAGGTTATCATTTTTGCCTTGACAAATTAGAACATTCGTTCTACAATCTCCCAAAGTTCACCTATCAAAGGAGATTGAGATGAACGGTAACTACAAGTACAAACCCGGTGATGGTGTCGGCGCCCTGTGGCGCAGTCTCACCCGCGGCAACAAGTTCAACCGCGGCGCGGCCTGGGGCATCATGATCATCGGCGCCCTGCTGGCCTTCGAGATCTTCAACTTCAGCACCACCCAATTTGCCCTGCGCGACCTGCTCGGCGACCTGACCTTCGCCAACATGCGCTGGGCCACCATCCTTGCCATTGCCTTCTGCGGCATCGACTTTGCCGGCATCGCCCGCATCTTCACCCCCGAACAGGGCGCGGACGAACCTAAGGAGGTCTGGTACCTCTTCGGGGCGTGGCTGTTGGCAGCAGGCTTCAACGCCAGCCTCACCTGGTGGGGCGTGTCGGTGGCCATCGTTAGCCACTCCAGCGCGGCGGCAGGCGCGGTGTTGAGCAGTAACACGCTCACCAAGGTCATCCCCGTCTTTGTGGCGGTCATGATCTGGCTCATCCGTGTACTCATCATCGGCACCTTCTCCCTCGCGGGCGACCGTCTCTTCACCACCGCCAGCGGACATACCTCGCGTCCCTACCAGCCGAGCACATCCTCCTCTTCGTCCTCGTTCCGCCCGGCGTCCAGCCTGGCGCGTCCCGCTCCCAAGCCCATGACGCAGTCCAGTTTCTCCTCTTCAAAGCCCGAGCCGACCTATCACTCGCTCGGATTTGACTCACAGAATCGCCAACGCGAGTAAAACTTCCCCCGCCTCTCGCGGGACGCGTACCTGAATCCTGTTTCCCGAGCCTCAATCTCCCCCACGCGTCTCTTCTCAAACCCTTATGACCCGTCCTCGCGTCGAACCCGAACTCGAATCTTGGACAACCGCTTCTCCTCAAGGAAGCGGTTGTTCGTCTGGCCTGCTGATTCCCCCTCTGGCGGTACTCCTCGTCAGCGGACTTCTGGCTCTCTTCGCCTACAGCCCCTTCGTGACGGTCAGCGCGTCACCGATTTCCCCCGCAATCGCAGATGCTCCCGCCCCCGCATCAACCATCCTCAATTCTGACTACGCGCAGAGCGGTCTCTCCCCCATCTTCACGCCCGAAGTCCAATACTGGGGATCACGCATCGTGGCGTGGTCTGCCGAATTCGGTCTCGACCCCAATCTCGCGGCGACGGTGATGCAGATCGAATCCTGCGGCTTTGCGCGTGCCACCTCGCGCTCGGGCGCGATGGGACTCTTTCAGGTGATGCCCTTCCACTTCTCCACCACCGATTCGCCCTACGATCCCGACACCAACGCCCGCCGCGGATTGGGCTACCTGGCGCAGTCTCTGCAACGCGCGGGCGGAGACGCGCGTCTCGCGCTGGCTGGCTACAACGGGGGAATCGGCGTCATCGGCCGCGGCGAATGGACCTGGTCCGCGCAGACCAACCGCTACGTGTATTACGGCGCGCCCATCTATGCGGACGCGTCCGCGGGGCTGGGGACTAGCGCGATGCTAAACGAATGGTATTTAAGTTACGGGGTCAGTCTCTGCCAGCAAGCGCATGAGTATCTTGGATTGCCTTGACACTCATACATGGGTCATCGAAGTTATCCCACAGGGGACCACTTAGAACCTATCCGCGAAACATTTCTTTTTAACACCAAGGCTCGAAGTCACCAAGACACCAAGAGAAAAAACTTTGTGACTTCGAGCCTTCCCTGGCACCGCCCGCCAGGGCAGGTGTGAGCCTTCGTGTTTGATTTTCGGATAGAAACTTATTATTTCCCCTTAAACAACCACACAGTCTCTGTAGCAGAAATCTTCAGGACAAATGTTTGCGACATTAATTTCAACGGTGTCAACGAATTATCATATTGGTGAACATAATATTCTCTTGCACAATGCGCCCAATTCGCACAAGGAGGGTTATTCGGTTCGTCACCAAAAGGAATTTTTGCAATTTTGCGAAGTTCCATTAGAGCAGCATCGAAGGTATCAAATTCTCCAGATAGAACTTCGGCGTGTAAGTCATCATAAATAATACACATGATGATTTCTGCCCCATCCTACTGAATCAGCGGCAACCAAACCGCAAACGTGGTCCCCTTGCCTTCGCGGGAACTGGCCTCGATCGTTCCCCCGTGTTGTTCCACAATCCAATGTGCGATGGAAAGTCCCAGACCAAACCCTGCGGCGCTGGAACGCGTGCGTGATTTTTCGGCGCGGTAGAAGCGCTCGAAGATGTAAGGCAAATCTTCCGCAGGGATGCCTGGTCCCGTATCGCGCACGATCAGCTTGGCGCGGTCGCCCGAGCGATTCAGGCTGAGGTACACGTCTCCGCCCGCGGGCGTGTACTGGATGGCGTTGGCCACCAAATTGAGGATGACCTGTTTCAGGCGGTCGCGGTCCCCGCTGACCTGCAACTGGTCGATCTCCGTCAATTTCACCCGCACTTTGTTGGCGGCCAGCACGCGCATCTCGCCGAAAACTTCCATCAGCAGCGCGTCGAGTTCCACCGTGGACTTCGTCAACGGGAGGGAACCTGCCTCGGCTTTCGCGAGCAGTAACAGGTCCGTGACGAGGCGGGTGAGGCGGCCTGCCTCCTGGTCGATGGAATCCAGCGATTCGGGGTCGAAGTCCTTCATGCGGCGCATCAAGTCCACGTTTCCCTTGATGACCGTGAGAGGGGTGCGCAGTTCGTGACTCACGTCGGCGATGAAACGCTGTTGGGACGTGAACAGCACCTCGAGACGTTCGAGCGTCTGGTTGAAGGCGTCCACCAGCTGGCCGATCTCGTCCTCGGGCGAACCGTCATAGGGGACGCGGCGCGAGAGATCGTCGGCGCGGTTGATCTGGTCAGCGGCGACCGTGATCGTTTCAAGCGGCGAAAGGAATTGTTTCACCGAAGCCTGCGAAGCGAGGGCAGAGATGGCAATGCCCAGCGCAGTAGTGAAAACAAGCACTGAGAGCAGGTTGCGGCGGGCAGAATCTACCACATCGAGATTGCTTGCCACCTGCACCACGCCCAGCGGCCGCTGTCCCGAGACGAGTGGCACGCTCAAGACGCGCAGGTGCGATTCTTCCTTGAATGTTGCATCGCGATAGGAGGGCAGGTTGGCGTCAAATCCGACGGGGTCTAATGGCGTTTTTTCTCCGCCCAGCCCCGGAGAGGAGAACACGAGTTTTTCGTGACTCCAGACCTGCACGTAAACATTGGACGTCATCTTCAGGTTGGGCGTGATGATGCCGACCATTTCGCCCGATGTGTCCATGTGCACCTGTCGGACGACCTGCTCGGCGGTCTGTTGGAGGGAGTCATCGATCTGGTTATAAAGGAGGATGCTGACGACCACATAGGCCACCACACCGAAGAAAATGAAAAGCCCCCCAAGCAAAACAATATTCACTAAAGTCAGTCGGTCGCGAAGAGACACAGGATTAGCAGTTGGCGGTTATGGGTTTTCGCGCATCACGTACCCGACGCCGCGCACTGTGTGGATGAGGCGTGCCTCTCCCCCCTCCTCCAATTTCTGACGCAGATAGCGGATGTAAACTTCGAGCACGTTGCTCTCGCCGCCAAAATCGTACCCCCAGACGCGGTCAAAGATGACTTCGCGCGTCAACACCTGCTTGGGATGGCGGAGGAACAGCTCGAGCAATTCGTACTCTTTGGCGGTCAGTTGAACGAGACGACTGCCGCGTGAAGCCTGACGGGAACCGGTGTCGAGGGTCAGATCGGCAAATTTCAACACGGGCACACGGTCAGGTTGGGTGCGGCGCAGGAGCGCGCGCACACGCGCCAGCAATTCGTCCAGGTTGAACGGCTTGACCATGTAATCGTCTGCGCCGGCGTCCAATCCTTGAATGCGATCCTGAACAGCGTCCTTGGCGGTGAGCATCAAGATCGGAACGGAACCACTGGCCGTCCTCATGCGGTGACAGACTTCGAGGCCGTCCATGCCGGGCAGCATCCAGTCGAGGATCACCAGATCAGGCTGGTGATCGCGCGCAAGCATCAATCCACTGCGGCCCTCGGTGGCGGTATCCACGGTATAGCCTTCATACGCCAGCCCGCGCTGGAGAATCTTAAGAATGGCCTGGTCATCTTCGATGATCAATATTCTCTCGTTCATAAGGAACTCCCGTTCAAAATATACCACATTTGGCGGAATATTCGCACGCCTCGCGGTGTGGCTTTCATGGCATTCTCAAAGTCGGAGGATTCTCAACGCGAATGCCGCCAATTTGCGAACACCTGCACTACACCACACCTGCCCTGGCGGATGGTGTCAGGGAACGCAGTGCGATGCGAGCGTTCGCGTTCCAAATCGGTCAATCTGTCAAGCGACGTTGGGAAGGCCATAGGAGACGAACAAACGGCTTCCTCCGACGGGATGGCGGAAGCCGTTTTCGATGCTTGATTCTCAAATTTTTAGGGCAATCTTTCCATCGCTGGGAGAGTTGCAAAATTAATCACAGCCTAGATGTACATATGTCAACTATATTGTATTGTAACAACTTAATTGTGACATTTATTACTAAAATAATTGACAACGTTAAGCAATAATGACCATAATAAAAAATGCCCATGCCTCGATCGGAATTTGATCAAACAAGCTAGGAAGCCACCGGACATGATGCCCCCAATCGATCCAACCATCCCCGCGCCAGAAAAAGAATCCAAAACACGCAATGTGCGCAAGGCTGATGCACACGTGGCGACCGAACAGGTGGGACAAAAACTGCGCAGTATTCGCAAAGCCCGCAAACTTTCAATCCGCTCGTTGGCAGAAAAAAGCGGACTCAGCGTCAATACTCTCAGCCTGATCGAGAACGGGAAAACGTCCCCCAGCGTCAGCACTCTCTACCAACTGGCACAACCGCTGAACGTGCCCATCACAGCATTCTTCGAAAGCGAGCGCCAAACGAGGCGAATCGTTTACCAGCGTTCAGGAGAACGACCGCAGATCGTCTTTTCGCAAGGCCACATGGAAAAGCTGAATGAAGGGATGCCGCAATTGGGCAGTGAACCCTTCATCACCAAACTGGAGCCGAATGCCACCAGTGGCAATACACCCATCATCTACGCTGGGCGGGAATTGATCTACTGCCTGGAAGGCCATATTACCTACACCGTGAATGGTGATGTGTTCCCCCTGGCCCCCGGTGACAGCCTGATCTTTGATGCCTACATCCCTCATGGATGGCGAAACACCGCCAAGACCAGTTCTCGCGCGCTTCTGGTGCTTTGTCCTGTAGATGCATCGGATGAAGCGAACGAACACTTCATCATGCCATAGAAATTTCACGGGAAAGATTTGCTTTCCTTCCACGGCGCCACGGAGTCATCTGTGGCGCTATTAGTCCCAAAGAGAAGTCAACATGAACGAGACAGCCTTTGCCAAACGCATCTACACCCTCCCCCTCTTCACTGCGGATGTCAGGCAGATCTTCGACCACATGGATTCACTCCGCCGTGCGGCCCGCGGCGGACGCGTCAACCGCGCCTTCGCTGAGAAGATCATGATGGCCGTCACCAGCGTGAACGGATGCCGCTACTGCTCGTACGCGCACAGCCGCGCCGCGCTCGCGGCGGGAATCCCCGAAGCGGAACTGCAACGAATCATGTCGCTCGACCTCGGCGACTTCCCCGAATCCGAAGCCGTGGCCCTGACCTTCGCCCAGCACTACGCCGAGACCTGCTGTCGTCCCGACCCCGCCGCGTGGCAGAGACTTGTCTCCTATTACGGACAGGATACCGCCGAGGATATCCTTGCCTACTTGCGGATGATCACCTTCGGCAACCTGCTCGGCAACACCTTCGACGCACTGCTCAGCCGTCTGAAAGGCAAACCCGCCCCGGGCAGTAGTCTGTGGAGCGAGGTGAGAATCCTGCTCGGAGTGGTCTGGATGCCTCCCGCGCGGCTGTTCCTCCGTCTGTTCCGCGCGTCGTAATGAAAATCGCCACTTTGCGCCACCAAGTATTGACTTAATGTCTATAGTGTAATAAACTATAGACAAAAGGAGACGAACCTTATGCCCGGTGGAAGAGGTTTTGGAGGTGGCCGCGGAGGCGGTCGGCGCAAGATGTTTTTCCTCGAATCGTGCCTGCTGGTGCTTCTGCACCGCGAGCCCGGTTACGGTTACAGCCTGATGGACGGCCTGAAGGAATTTGGTTTCCAGACCGAGGAAATGGACATCAGCATCCTGTACCGCGCCTTGCGCGACCTGGAGACCGCGGGGCTCGTCGTCAGTTCGTGGGGCGAAGAAAGCCTGGGCCCCCAGCGACGCGTCTACACCAACACCCCACAGGGCGAAGCCGCACTCTCCGAATGGATCGCATCCCTGCGCCAGCGGCGCAAGGAGATCGAAGCGCTTGAAGCGGCGTACGACGCTGTCAAGAAAAAGTAACTGATAAGGCAACCGAAAGGAGTACGAAATGCCATTCCAAGACGGAACAGGTCCGCAAGGACAAGGCCCCCGATCAGGACGCGGACAAGGCAACTGCGCCGGTCAGGGCGGGACGGGACGCGGGCGCGGCCTCGGTCGCGGACGCGGCGCCGGTCGCGGCTTCGGACGCGGCCTCGGCGGTGTCAACACCACCCAGGGAAATTCCTGGCTGGAGACTCAACTCACCAACCTGCAAGCCGCCATCGAAAAACTGTCTGAAAAGATCGGGCAGGGCAAGTAGCAAAGAGAGGAATCCAGAAGTTCTACTTCTGGATTCGCTTATCAATTACCACCTACCAATTACCAACATGAAACTCATCATCTCCATCTCTGGCAACAAACTCGAATCCCCCTTCGACCCGCGCTTCGGGCGCGCGGCCGCCTTCTGCCTCGTGGACAGCGAGACGGGCGAATGGACCGTCCACGAGAATCCCGCGCTGTCCGCTTCGGGCGGAGCGGGCGTGCAGGCGGCGCAATTCGTCGCCAAACTCGGCACGCAAGCGGTCATCAGCGGCGCGTACGGACCGAACGCCTTCGACGCCCTCTCCCCTGCTGGCATCGAAATGTACCTCGCACCGACGGGCGAAACCCTGACCGCCGCCGATGTGCTGGCGTTGTTCAAGGTTGGTAAATTGCAAAAAGCCGAAGCCGCCACGCACGCGGGCCATCACGGAGGCCATCACTAATGCGGATCGTCGTCGCCAGCGGCAAGGGCGGGACGGGCAAGACCACCGTCGCCACCAGCCTGGCCCTCGCCGCCGCGGACCGCGCGCCGGTGCGCGTCCTCGATTGCGACGTGGAAGCCCCGAATGCCGCGCTCTTCCTCCACCCAATGGTGGAGGAACGCAAGGAAGTGGGAATCCTGCTCCCCGTCGTGGACGAGGCGAACTGTACCTATTGCGGCAAGTGCGCCGAAGTCTGCGAGTATCACGCTATCGCGGTCATCGGCAAAAAGATGTTGATCTTCCCCGAGTTGTGCCACGGCTGTGGAAGTTGCACGCGCATTTGTCCCGAACAGGCCATCAGCGAACGGCTGGACGTGATGGGCGTGCTGGAACGCGGCGCGGCCACCGCGGGCGTGGACTTTTCGCAGGGCGTGATGAACGTCGGCGAGCCGATGGCCGTGCCGATCATCCGCGAGTTGAAGAAGTGGAATGTTTCTCCGTCATTGCGAGCCGCCGTTGGTCGAGTAGCGGAGCGTATCGAGACCAAGCGGCGAAGCAATCCCCTGATTGACGAGGAGATTGCTTCAGAGAAGAATACCCCTCGCACATCGTCCTCGCAGGGGAATGACGTGGAGATTCGTGACGCCCCGCCTGGCGCGTCCTGCCCCGTGGTCGAATCCATGCGCGGCGCGGACTTTGCCATTCTCGTTACCGAGCCAACGCCCTTCGGCCTGCACGACCTGAAGCAAGTGGTGAACATTGCCCGCGAGTTGAACCTGCCAGCAGGCGTGGTCATCAACCGCGACGGGATCGGTGACGACGCGGTTGAAAAATATTGTGCGGAAAACAACATCCCCATCCTGCTAAAAATCCCGATGGAGCGGCGCTTCGCCGTGGCGATTGCCAGCGGCAAGACTCTGGTGGAGGCCGCGCCCGAATATCGCGCCGCGTTCCGCTCCATGCTCGAGAACATCACAACGAGGGCAGCGGCATGAAGCAACTTGTCATTCTCAGCGGCAAAGGCGGCACGGGCAAGACCAGTATCACGGCGGCGTTTGCTCACCTCGCTTCGCAAAATGGGCTGGCGGGCAAAGTCATCCTTGCGGATGCAGATGTGGACGCGGCGAATCTCGAATTGGTCTTGCAGCCTCGCCTGTTGGAGCAACAGGATTTCAAAGGCGGAAAGGTCGCGGTCATTGACCAGGAGGCATGCGCATCATGCGGTGACTGTGAGGCGGTCTGCCGTTTCGACGCGATTCACCCTCACCCCCAACCCCTCTCCCAAGGGGAGAGGGGAGCAGATGGATATTACGTTGACCCCATCGCCTGTGATGGTTGTGCGGCGTGCGTCTATCAATGCCCCACCGAGAGCATTTCCATGCGCGAGCAGGTAGTCGGAAAATTCTTCTTTTCCGAGAGCCGCTATGGTCCGCTGTACCACGCGGATCTTTTTCCTGGTCAGGAAAATTCGGGCAAGTTGGTGACGCTCGTCAAACAGCGTGCCCGTTTGCAAGCCATGGACGAAAACCGCGAACTCGTCATCGTGGACGGGCCGCCTGGGATCGGGTGTCCTGTCATTTCGGCGGTGTCGGGCGCGAGTTTGGCGCTGATCGTGGCCGAGCCGACCGTTTCGGGAGTCCACGACATGCGCCGCATTTTGCAGACCGTCCAACACTTTGGCGTGCGGGCGCTGGTGTGCGTCAACAAAGCGGACATCTATCCCGCGGGCGCACAGGAGATCGAATCCTATTGCCGCGAGAACGGGATCGAAACCGTCGGCAGGATTCCATTCGACGTGACAGTGACCGCCGCGATGGTCGCGGGAGAAGCGGTGACGGCCTTCCAGCCAGAATCCCCTTCCAGCGTCGCCATCGCCGCGGTGTGGGAACGCGTCGTCCAATCCTTGTCGCAAAAGGAATCAACGCGATGACTTTGGAAGAAGCGATTCTCGAACGGCTGAAAACCGTCATCGATCCCGAAACCAACACCGACGTGGTGCGGATGCGCCTGGTGGAAAACCTGTGGGCCGACGCGCTCGGCAAAGTGCGTTATACGTTTCGACCCTCATCGTTCGTCTGCCCGATTGCCGTGATGCTGGCAATGAACATCAAAAAAGCCGTGGCCGAAGTGCCTGGCGTGAAATCACAAGAAATCGCCGTCGAAGATTACATGATGGCGGACGACTTGGAAAAACTCATCAATCAGGAGACTTAACATGAAAATCGCAGTAACCGCCGAAAGCAACAATGGACTGGACAGCATGGTAGCCCAACACTTTGGGCACGCCCCGTACTTCATGCTGGTGGACGTGGAGAACGGCGAAGTGAAGGCCGTGCAAGGCGTGGCCAATCCGTTCGCCGAAGCGCACCAGCCTGGACAGATCCCCACCTTCATTCATGAGCAAAACGCGAACGTGATTCTGAGCGGCGGCATGGGCGGACGCGCCATCGAGTTCTTCACGCAGGTCGGCGTCAAAGCCGCCACAGGCGCGAGCGGAACGGTGCGCCAGGCGCTGGAAAATTATTTCGGCGGCGCATTGAAGGATGCCGCGCCGTGCGATGAAAGCGTGGCGCACGGACACGGATAATGAAGTACGTTTTCGGCCCCGTCCCCTCCCGCCGCCTCGGTCAGTCGTTGGGCATCGACACCATCCCGCTCAAAACCTGCAACTGGAACTGCGTCTACTGCCAGTTGGGGCGCACCGTCCCGTTGACGAACGAGCGGAAGGAATATATCCCGCGCGAGGAAATCCTGGCGGAGGTCGAGCAGGCGCTGGTCGCGCACCGTCCCGACGAAATTGACTGGGTAACTTTCGTCGGGTCGGGCGAACCGACTCTTCACAGCGGGATCGGCTGGCTGATCCGCCGCGTCAAAGCGCGGACCGAGAAGCCGGTCGCGGTCATCACGAACGGCGCGTTGCTCCACCTCGCGGGCGTGCGCGAGGAACTCTCCGCGGCGGACGCTGTCCTGCCAACGCTGGACGCGGGGAACGCCGCGCTGTATCGCAAGATCAACCGCCCGCATCCCGAGGCCACCTTCGAGCGGCTGGTGGACGGGTTGCGCGAGTTCCGTCACGAGTACCGCGGCAAACTCTGGGTGGAGGTGATGCTGGTGCGCGGACTGAACGATTCCGAGGAGACCTTGCGCGGAATCGCGGCCACGCTGGAGGGAATCCGTCCCGACGAGATACACATCAACCTGCCTACCCGCCCCCCCGTCGAGACGTGGGTCGCGCCGCCCGACGAGGACGGCCTGCTGCGCGCCATGTCCATCCTGGGCGAGGTGGCGCGGGTAGTGCATCCCGCCGAGGGACATTTCGACCTGAGCGGCTACGCCAACGTGGTGGACGCGGTGATCGGAATCATCACCCGCCACCCGATGCGCGAGGACGAACTGCGAAAAGCGCTTTCCCGCTGGTCGTCCGTGGATGTGGACTCCACCTTGCAGGAATTGGAACAAAGCGGCAGGGCGCAGGTGATCGAACGATATGGCTGTCGGTTTTGGAGCGCGGGGTCAGCGCATTACCCAAATCAAACTCATTCAAAAAGCGGAACACAATGAACCTATTGGATGATCTCTTGAATTCATTGAACACAGACGCCCCCGTCCGTTCGATCCTGGTCGGCGCGCATTGGACGGTGGTCTGCACCCGTCGTTGCGGGATGGCATCCACACTCATGTCACCGCATCCGCATGGACATGTACAAGTCCGCGAGGCGGGAGACCTGTTGAAGAAAAGCGCGCGCGAACTGGCGGAACTCGCCCGCTCGGACGAGTTGCTCGAATCCAGCATCGGCGTGGCGGCCATCAACTCGCTGCTGGAGGTGGACGAATCCCGCGCGGTGGAGGTCAACGCGTCGGAGGTGCTGGCCCAGCGCGGGCGGGGAAAGAACGTGGCGCTCGTCGGGCATTTCCCGTTCATCCCGAAGTTGCGACCGTCGGTGGGGAATCTGTGGGTCATCGAGCAGAATCCCGCCGAGGGTGAATATCCCGCCGAAGCCGCGGCCGACCTCCTGCCGCGAGCGGACGTGGTCGCCCTCACTGGCAGCGCGCTCATCAACCACACACTCGATGGTCTGCTGGCGCTCTGCCCGAAGCAGGCGACCGTCCTCGTGTTGGGACCGAGCACGCCGCTCTCACCAGTCCTGTTCGATCACGGCGCGACCATCGTCTCAGGAACGTGCGTATTGGACGAAGAGGCCGTACTTCGCACCGTGAGTCAAGGCGCGTCGTTCCAACAGGTCAAAGGCACAAAGTTGATCACGATCTCAAATGAGGCAGGCTGAAAACATGAAACGCATCATCACTGCATTGCTTTTATTATTCGGTTTCATCCTCTTTGCAAAAGACGCACGCGCGCAATCCAATCCACCGGTGGTGCATGCCGTGCTCTTCTATTCCCCCACCTGCGGGCATTGCGAGTTTGTGATCAGCCAAACGCTCCTGCCGTTGATCAACCAATACGGCGACCAGTTGCAGATCCTGGGGATCGACATCAGCCAGCAACAAGGCTACGAACTTTTTGCTGCGGCCCTGCAAAAGTTCGGCATGGATCGAGGCGGGGTCCCATTCCTGGTGATCGACAACATCTATCTGGTCGGTTCGCAGGAAATTCCCGAACGATTTCCCGATATGGTGAAGACCTACCTGGCACAAGGCGGATTGGACTGGCCGAAACTGCCCGGACTGGAAAAGATCATCCCTGCGTCGGCGCCGCCCAGTGCCGCGACACCGCAGATGATGACATCCCTGCCCAACAAGCCGCAAACCTCGCCTCTTGTCACGCTCACGCCGGATTCGGCCTCCCAAACATCCACCTCCCCCACAACCGCTCCCGGTCTCGACTTTCCGCGTCAGGGTGATATAACCTGGCGGGAACGCTTTGCCCACGATCCCGCGGGAAATACCCTGGCCGTGATCGTGCTGGCAGGCATGCTTGGAGCAGTCGGCTGGGTCGTTGTCCTCTTCCGAAACCATGAAGGCGCGAGCCTAAAAGACGGCTGGAGTTGGGCGATCCTCATTTTGTCCATCATGGGGATGATCGTTGCGGGTTATCTCGCCTACGTGGAAACGTCCGAAGTCCAGGCGGTCTGCGGTCCCGTGGGAGACTGCAACACCGTCCAGCAGAGCGACTACGCGCGGCTGTTCGGCATCCTGCCCATCGGCGTGCTGGGACTGATCGGATACGCGGGCATCATCCTTGCCTGGCTGACGGCGCGCTACGCCAACGGTCGTCTCTCCGACCTCTCGGCCGCCGCCCTGTTTGGGATGACTTCTTTCGGCACCCTGTTCTCCATTTACCTCACCTACCTTGAGCCCTTCGTCATCGGCGCGACCTGCGCATGGTGTCTCACCTCTGCCATCTTGATGACGATGCTGTTGGTCCTTTCCACTCCGCCGGCAAAACTCTCGCTGAGGAACTTGTAGAAAATTATCAAGAATGCCAACCCTTCCCAACAAGAAGCGGGCGTTTATAGATAACTGGAGCAAACCATGATCGACATCCAAAAGATCGAAACGTTCCTGAGCGCGGCAGAAAACCCCAGCCTGTCCGAGGCCGCCAAGCAACTCCACCTCAGCCAGCCGACGGTGAGTCACCAGATCAAATTGCTGGAACAGGAACTGGGAGTCGGCCTGTTCATCCGCACCAACACCGGCATGAAGTTGACCGAAGCGGGACGGTTGATGCTGCCATGGGCGCGCCGATTATTGCACGATACTCACGACCTCAAAGAAATGATGACCTCCCTGCAAAGCGAGATCGTTGGAGAATTGCGAATCGCCTGCAGCACGACTGCGGGAAAATACATCCTGCCGCAAATGGCCGCCCGATTTAGTCAACGCTACCCGGGCATCAAGGTCCGCATCCTGGCCTGCGGACCCGAGCACGCCGCCCTGAAACTCCTAGAAGGCGACGCGCACATCGGCGTAATCAGCACGGAAAACGCGGATCCAAGCCTCGAAGCGCAGGAATTCTTCCGCGACACCATCAGCCTGATCGTCCCCGCCAACCATCGCTGGACGACGCGAAAATCCATCGCACCCGAGGAAATCCTTGAGGAAAAGGTCATCATGCGCGAGGAGACTTCGGGAACGCGCAAAGTCGTCCTCACCGAACTGGCAAAATTCGACATCAGTTTGGACGACCTGAAGGTGTTCCTGGAATTGGGAAATGCAGAAGCCATCGTCCGTACGGTGGCGGCGGGATACGGCGTCTCGTTCGTTTCCACCCTGGCGTCCGCCTGTCCGCTAGAACGCGGCAATGTGGCAGACATCATGGTGGACGGGATGACGTTGTATCGAAAAATCTACATGGTCCGAAAACGAATCAGCGCTCCACACCGGCCGCGGGATGTATTTTGGGGCTTTGTCCACGATCCATCGAATGCCGACATACTCAAACTGGCTGGACAGTAACCCGTCTTTAGCCTCCGATCGGGGAAGGGTTAAGTCACCGCGCCAAATCGGTCAATTACGTTCGCCCCCAAGTAAATTGCATTCGACATTTTGGGGACGAGTCCCGGGATAAAACCATCGCTTCATCCTGCACCGATCAGGGGGAGGAAAAATCTGATAATTTCCCATCCGAATTTTTTGTGTTTGTACAGAATCCCTATAAAGTGGGACTTTTTGGGGGGTTCTGTACAATCTTGAATTTCATTTCATTGCTTGAATTATTAGTAAAAATACCAAAAATTTATCACTTCTGGTTATATTATTGGCAAATAGTACAAATAAATTGTTACTTTAGGCAAGATATTGGTGACAGTTCTCACTTTGTTCTCACACAAGGTACAACTAAAATGTTATTAACTATTTGTGTGTCAAAAAGGAGAATTGCCCATGCAACATCGCACCCACTATTTTTACCTTCTTATTGTGGGGATAGCACTTGCGCTGGCCTTCAGTGGGGCCATCATCAGTCAAACGGCCTCGGCGCAAACCGCTCCACAGGCTGCCGCATCGCCAACCCCAAGCGGCTCCGGTCCCACTGTTGACCACACCAAACTCCCCGCGTTGCAAGGTCCCTTTGCCACCCCGCAGGATGTCACCAAGGCCTGCCTCTCCTGCCATGCAGGGGCTGCCAACGAGATCATGCACACCACACATTGGACCTGGGAATACGTCAACGAGACCACCGGTCAAACGCTGGGGAAAAAGACGCTGATCAATAATTTCTGCATCGACATTCAATCCAACGAACCGCGCTGCACCAGTTGTCACATTGGCTATGGCTGGAAAAACAAGAGTTTCGATTTCACCGCCCAGGAAAATGTGGACTGTCTCGTCTGCCACGACACCACAGCCACGTACAAAAAATTCCCCACTGGAGCCGGTCTCCCCGTCGCGGAACCGACCGAATTCCCGGCCGGCAGCGGAACCGTTTGGAACCCACCTGACCTGGCAAAGGTCGCGCAAAACGTGGGTCTGACCTCCCGCCAAACCTGCGGCGCCTGCCACTTCTACGGCGGCGGCGGTGACGAAGTCAAGCACGGCGACCTGGACAGTTCGCTGGTTAACCCATCTGTGGAACTCGATGTTCACATGTCGCCTGAAGGACAGAACTTCACATGCACCACCTGCCACACAACAGACAACCACCAGACCGTCGGCAGCCGCTACAGCATGGACCCTGAACAGTGGAAGGGTTGTGAAACCTGCCATGGCGAAGCTCCGCACACCCTGGCCGCGCTCAATCAGCACACCCAAAAGGTTGCCTGCCAGACCTGCCACATCCCCGAATTTGCCCGAGGCGGCCTCGCCACGAAAATGACGTGGGACTGGTCCAAGGCCGGCGAACTGGCGGATGGAAAGCCGGTCGTTCGGAAGGATGGGAACGGGCACGTCATTTATGACGGTCAAAAAGGCGAATTCACTTACGGTGAAAACGTCGTCCCTGAATACGTCTGGTTCAACGGGCAAGTACAGTACACCCTGGCCGGGGACAAGATCGATCCGACAGGTGTAGTCGCCATTAACGACTTCCTCGGAGACAAGAACGATCCGAATGCGAAGATCTGGCCGGTGAAGCGTTTCGAAGCCGTCCAGCCTTACGATAGCGGCAACAACATCCTGGCGATCCCCCATCTGTTCGGCAAAGATGAAACCGCCTATTGGGGCAACTACGATTGGAACAAGTCCATTACCACCGGTATGGAATATGCAGGATTGCCCTACAGCGGTGAATATGGATTTGTCAAATCAGTCATGTACTGGCCGATCACCCACATGGTGGCACCGGCAGAAGAGGCCCTGGTCTGCCAAGACTGCCATACCTCGGAAAACGGAAGACTCGATTTTTCTGCCCTGGGCTACGATGACGCCAACGTCCAGCGCCTGACCAAATTCCCGCCCACCCTGACGATCGAGAACCTGATCACGCCACAAATGGCGCCTGAAGCATGCATGGCATGCCACGGAACGGAACACGGACTTTGGACCCAGAGTCTGCACGGCGAAAAAGGCGTGGGGTGCATCTCCTGTCACAAACTCGAGACGGAAGGTGAGCATCCTGCGGTTTTGTTCACCATGGACAAATCCGCTGAGACCTGCGGCGCCTGTCACTTGAACGAATTCAATGACTGGAAGACCAGCGCGCATGGACAGATCAATGTGGACTGCGCATCCTGCCACAACCCGCACTCGCAACAGATCATGACGATCGGCGATAACAAGACCGCCTGCGAGACCTGCCACACCAACACAAAAGAGGGCATCCAGCACTCCACCCACTGGGAAGCCGGTCTGACCTGTGTGGATTGCCACAAAAACACCACCGTCAACACTGGTCACTCCTTCATGATCGGGTCCGACACCTGCCTGAAATGCCATTCCGATACGATCCACACTGCTAATTTGATGGTACAAGCCGGCGTGGATGTAGGCCAGGAACCTGCGGTGGAACCTGCTCCCGTTGAGGAGACCGAACCGGTTGAGGAAGAATCCGGAAGCGGCGCGGGCATCGCCCTGCCCACTTGGAGCCTCCTCCTGGTCGGCTTGGCACTTGGCGTGGGCGTTCATTGGTTGCTGTCCACCCGCAGACTGTCGAATGAGCAGGAAGACAGTCCGAAGTCGGAGGAGAGCGACGAGGAGTCCCAAAAATGAGCGAACAAGAACGATCTTCCCAATCCAAGGAAGATAAACTCTCACGGCGCGACTTCCTGAAAATGACAGGCGCGCTGGCTGGTGCAGCCGCGCTGACGCAGGTCGCCAGTTTGGGCATCAAGAAGGTCCAGGCTGGACATGGCGAAGGCGGAGAACATCGCTGGGGCATGGTGATCGACATCAACCTGTGCATCGGGTGCAATTACTGCACTTACTCCTGCCAGGCTGTCAACAACCTCTCGGATGACATGCGCTACAACGTGGTCACCACCGAGACGCTGGAAAACGGCGATGAGTATTTCCTCTCCCGCCCTTGCATGCATTGTGACGACGCGCCCTGCGTGCACGTCTGCCCCGTCAACGCGACCTATGTGCGCGACGACGGCATTGTGACCATGGATTACGACCTGTGCATCGGTTGCCGCTATTGTGAAGTAGCCTGCCCGTACGATGTGCGCGTCTTCAACTGGTATGAGCATACCGAAATCAGCCCGCGCGTCCCGGCCTTTGGCACGCCCGAAGTGCCGCCCCGCCCACGCGGCGTCATGGAAAAATGCACCTTCTGCCAGCACCGCATCGACGCAGGATTGGAACGAGGCATGGTCCCCGGTATAGATGATGCCGCCACACCCGCCTGTGTGGTGGCCTGCCCGACCGGGGCACGCATGTTCGGCGATTTGAACGATCCCGAAAGCCCGTCTTCGAAGACCCTCGCGGCCGCCAAGACCCCCATCCGCTTGCGTGAAGAACTGAGCACCTCCCCCAAGGTCTACTACCTGCCGCCTCAAACCCAGGCTGGCGCGGTCGGAGAGGAAGGATAAGCCATGCAAACGACGATTGAACCCCTCACCATGCGCTTTGGAAAACGCCAGTTGGATATATTTCCATTCTGGATCGCCATCCTCGTTGCCGGGCTGATCTTTGGCGCAGTCGGCGCTTATCAGGTCTTTGCCTATGGCTTGCAAGTCACTGGACTCTCCAATCAGGTGCCGTGGGGATTGTGGATCACCATTGACCTCTCCGCCATTGCGCTGGGCGGAAGTGCCTTCACCTTTGGCGTGATTGTCTACCTGCTTAGAATGAAACGCATGGAGACCGTCGGCAAATTGGCTGTTATCCTGGGCTTCCTGGGATACTCAGCCGCAGGCATGATACTGCTCTTCGACCTGGGCCAGCCCCTGCGCTTCTGGCATCCGGTGGTGTACTGGCAACCGCATTCCCTGCTTTGGGAAATCACGATGTGCGTGGTCCTTTACCTGACCGTTCTGATGGCAGAACTGCTCCCCATCGTGCTCGAGCACCCGGCCTTTAGCAGCCATCCCTGGTTGACGCGCTTCCCCATCCTACGCAAGGCCTCGAACACACTGAACTGGCTGTCGCATCGCCTGCACAGTTGGGCGCCAATTTTAGCGATCATCGGCCTGACCCTGTCCCTGCTTCACCAGGCTTCGCTGGGAGCCACCTATTCGGTCCTTTCTGGACGCGGGTTGTGGTTCAACCAGAGTGCGCCCGTGCAGTTCGTCCTCTCTGCCATGGGAGGCGGGACAGCTTTGCTGTTCTTCCTGAGCGTGGTTGTGTTCCGCATCATGCGTCCGGGACTGGTCAAAGATGACGTGCTGTATGATGTGGCGCGCATTGCCGGCGGAATCGTCCTGTTGTGCATCTATATCCGCATCTGGGACTGGGCCGTGACGAACTATTACAGTTTCGACACCGAAGTCGCCCTGCAGACGGAAATGCTCAACTCGATTACGCCGTATTCCACCTCCTTCTGGGTGGGACAGGTTCTGTTTGCGCTGATTCCAGGCATGATCCTGCTGGCCGCAAAACGGATCCGCAACTTCCGCATCTTGATGGCGGCCTCAGCCCTGCCTGCGGTCTGCACGGTGCTCGTCCGTTGGAACTACAACTTCTCGGGCCTGATCGCCTGGATCACGTACGATCCGTACACCCCCACCGTTGTTCTAAATTCCTATGCCCCAACCTGGCAGGAATGGGCAGTTGCCTCACTGGTCATCTCGTACTGGCTGCTGGGATTTAGCCTGGCGGCACGTTACCTGCCATTTCACAGCGCCGGGCATGCCCACGAGGATCAAAACCAGTAATACGGAAATGAGGTGTAAGTGATGAACATTCTCAACGATTCCGTAGTACCTCTCGCCATGTTTGCTGTGCGCTGTCTTGTGCCTATCCTGCTTATCATCGGCGCTGGCGCTCTACTCAAACGTTTTCTGTACAAGGACCGCGCCGAGTGGACGTAGAAAAAGGCTAGAGGCCTCGCCACTCCCGGAAAGGAACAAGTGTCATGAGACCTCAAACGACGATCTTCGATCTTCAGGCTGAACTGTGTTTGGCTATGGGAAATTCTGTGCGCCTGCAAATCGTCCATCTCCTTCGCGAGGGGCCGCGGCGAGTCAATGGAATCGCGGAGGAATTGGGCATCAGCCAGGCTACCATTTCCCGCCATCTGGCTGTTCTGCGAAACGTCGGCATCCTTTCGTCACAGCGGCAGGGCACAGACGTGATCTATCAAATCGTAAACCCCAAGATCACCGAGATCTGCGAAGCCATGCGCACGGTCCTTGCGGAACGGGAAAACAAGCGTTCTGAGATTCTCCAGAATTTCCAAACGTAATTCCCCGTGATTTGTTGAGTAAATCGAAGTGGTTTAGGAATATCACAGGCCGCGGTCTTGCCGCGGCCTGTTCATTATGGGTTACACGTGATGGTTCTTGTTTTTGATACGACAATACAACCACATCACGCCATATCCGATCACCAGCCCTATGCCAATGTACATCAATGCACTAAAAAGACTCATTGTCATTTCTCCTGAAGCCGCGAGGCGGGTTGTCTGCCGCGTCTTGCGGACGAAGTCTTAGAACACGTAAGTCTGCATCGCGCCCTGCACGTCCATCAGGAACGGCGGGGCTTTCTTGATCTTGATGCGCGGGTCGCGCAGGTCTTCGGGTTTGATATCCTTATTTTCCAGCGCGAGTTCGCAGAAGACGATCTCGCCACCCAGCTCGAGGATGTCATTGAAGAGTTTGATGGGATTGGGCAAACCCTTGGGCTGGCCGAGTTTCTCCAACTCGCCCTTGAGGAACCAGCGCGCGCCCGCAGGGCAGACGAAGACGTGCACTTCATAGTCCAGCGAGAGGCCCGAGGAGGCGAAGATCAACGTCGGCATGATATTTGCGGGGGTGTCGCCATTGCAGACGACGGCCATTTTCTCAGCCATATAGTTCTCCTTTTTGGATGAGGGAATGCGCCGCGTCGAGGTTCACCAGCACGGCGCATTCGAAAGTATAAAATTCCTACGCGTTCTGCGGACGCACAAAGATGAACCAGGCGGTAATCCAGGCGCCGATCACGATCGCGATGGTGCCCAGGATGGAACCGATTCCCAGTTGGGGAAGTCCGCTCAGGATGTGGGTCACATTGCAGCCGCCCGAGGTGACGGCACCAAAGCCCATCAACAAGCCGCCCACGAAGGTCTGCAGCAGGGTCTTCCAACCCGGCCAGCGGATCTTGAATTCGCCTGCGATTAGGGACGCGACCAGGGCGCCCAGGATGATGCCGATCACCAGCCAGGCGTCCCAGCCCATCTTGGTTTCGGGTACCGACAGGATCAACTTGGTGTTGGTGATCCAGCCAGAGGTGATTGCCAGCGGGTAGCTGCGTCCAGCCTGGGTCGAGCTGTAGAACGCCAGCATGTTGATCAGGCCGATCACGATGCCAGACGCCATCCAGCCCCAGCCATTCTTGAAGATGCGCTTGACGAGGGGATCGTTGCTTTTTGGTTCGTCATCCTGATTCTTGCGGGCAACGAAATACCAGATGATCAGAATGATCGCGGCAACAACCAACGCCACAACGGTATGCGACAATCCAAAGATATTCGCCAGCGTCGGGTTAGTCTCGCCGACCATGACCTTGGTGCTGGTTTGCAGGGAATCCTTGATAGGTTTCAGGAAGCCCATCGCGGTCCAGGTGGCCGCGGTGGACAGGCCGATCAACGCGGACAGCGCGCTGACCACGCCTTCACCGACACGGTAGGTGATGCCGCTCGCGCATCCGCCGGCCAGGACCATGCCGATGCCGAAGATGATGCCGCCCACCAGGTGTGCGCCCCAGAAGAAGCCTGTCGGGCTGATCTTGATCAGACCGCCGGCTGCCATCAGTGCAAAACCGACCATGCCCACCAGCACCGCTGTCAGCACACCCTTCAGCAGGGTGTTGTCCTTCAGAAGCAGGGCATCACGGATGGCAGAGTTCATGCAGAAGCGTCCGCGTTGCAGGGCAAAGCCGAACAAAATTCCAACGAGCAGGCCGTAAAGTACGGGTGTCATAGCATTCTCCTTGTTCAATGAATGAGGTTATTTCAAACCATGCGCTTCGATCAACATGCGATGGTTGGGGCCGTCCAGTTGTTCCACGCTGATCAATTTGTGGCCTTGCTTCTTGAGGTTGCGCGGAATGCGTTCCACGGAGAGCGGATAGTCCAGCAGGACTTCCAGGATTTCGCCCTTCTGCATTTTCTTGAGGGCGGTCATGGTGTCCATATCAGGATAGGGACAGATCTTGCCGCATACGTTCAGGGTCTTGGTGGGGGCCGTCATGAATATTTCTCCTTTTCAATAACTGAATGATAGTTTTGCGCCTTCGCATTCGAACATGAAGGAGGAGGCCATCATCACCTCCACGCCCTCGCGAAGGTCTTCTTTTTTGATGTCGAGGATGGGCAATCCCAGTTCACACAGGATAAAGCGCCCGTCCAGAACCAGGATCGAGTCGTACAGGTGGATCGGGTCGGGCTGGCCTTTGAGTCCCTGGAATTTTTCGAGTTCGCCCTTGACCAGGACCTTGGCCGCACCAGGCTGAACGAACATCAACGCCTGCTCGCCGCTGCTGGCAATCGCCGCGCCCATCACGAGCGCCGCCATCACGCTGGTGGCATCATCGTGGTTCATGACGACCACCATCTTGCCGATTTCATCACTCATGTTCTTTTCTCCTTGGGTTGAAATGAATTAGTCCGCGGCAGCGGTTGCTGCGTTAAGGGTCATTTCCTTATAGGCTTTCTTCATGGCTTCGATCGAAAGTGCCAGCGGGCGGTAGATCAGGTGCGTCCACTTGCCGATGCCCACTTCCGTGTCCAGCATGGCGATCATGATCATCGCATGGATAGTGTAGATGATGTAGGTAGGCCAGGGCAGCATCGCATAACGGAAGATATGCACCAAGATGCCCGATGCCGCACCCAACAGCAGGAAGATCGGGAACATCCAGTCGCTGGGATGGGAGAACTTGTGCAGTTCCTCGCGCTTCTTGATGCGGCTGTAGATGATCTCCACCGACGTGTAGATCAGGATGATGGTCGCGTAATAGCCGAGCCAGCGCTGTGGGTGGTAGATGGGATAGATTTCATCCGTTTGGAACCACATCAGCAGCGGCACGATCAGGATCAGCATCAGACCATACCCCGTCATCAGCAGCATATGTTTCAGCCAGCGGTTGACCACCACCTTGTGGTGTTCACGGTCCTCGCATTTCGACCACCAGTTCCGCTGCGAGAAGAAATGGATGGCAAATTCCTTCATGCCAGAGAAATAGGCGCCGAGTGGGATGCTCAACAGGCCTGTCTTCGGTCCAAGGATGCCCCGCACCATGTTCAGGCTGTTCCGTGCGATATGGTATCCAAGCACGATGAAATGGAACAGCACGATCAGCCACACCCACAGCACGGGCGCAAACTGGTTGAGCACCACCTCGTCCGTGCGAATGTTCCTGCCGCCTGTGATCAGGTGGTAGGCGATCAGCAGGATGAGCGGCAACAGGGAGGTGCGGAAGATGGTCCATGCCACCTTCTTCTCCGATGTGTACAGTTCCTTTGCCCTGCCAGTCTGGTCGTATTGAGCGATCAGCCAGCGGCGCGAGGCCATCATCGTCTCGGCTGGTTCCGCGCCGCGGGGACAGGTGATCGAGCAGTCCGCGCAGAAATAGCACAGCCAGGGGTCAACGCTGGTCTTCAATTGGTCGCGCAGACCCATCTGGATAAGTCGGATGGCGCGCCGCGGGAAGGGGTGTTCGCTGGTCGTTAACGGGCAGATGGCGGTGCAATTGCCGCAGTTGAAACATTTCTCGATGCCCACCGCGCCGTATTCTTTCAGTTCATGCAACAGGGTTGTATCAACGCGGCTCATTTTTTCTCCTCCGCTTTCTGATAGAGCGGGTAATCACTGCACATGCCCTTCTCGACGATCAGTCCATATTTCTTGAAGGAGGCCATGTACCACAACACTTCATTGGCGGGCATGCCGATGGCTTCCGCCACTTCGGGCACGCTCTTGGGCGTATCGCGAATGACTTTGCAGATCTCCTGCTGGACGCGCTTCTGCTCGCGCAGGAGCGCCTGTGTCCGTTCGACGGTGGCGGCGTGCTGTTCACGCAGACGCTTGAGCATGTCGCCGCGCGATTGGGGTGTTTGTTGAGTAGTCATTGCGCCTCCACCAAATCCACGATATTCATGCCGATGGCGTCCACCATGGCTTCGTACTGCCCGAGCGTCCAGCCTTGCACGTCAATGGCGCGGTTCGGACAGACCGCCACGCACGCGCCACAACCGACACAGTTGGCGGGCGTGACTACCGCGCGCTTGACTTCCTTGCCGTTTTCGTGGAACGTCTGCAAGGCAATCGCGCCGTCATATTGACAGGCTTCCACGCAGGCGCCCGTGCCGTTGCATTTTTCTGCGTCCACTGCCGCGACGAAGGGCGGGAGTTCCACCTTGCCGCGCCCCAGCAGGGTCAGCACTTTCGCCGCCGCCGCCGAGGCCGCCGACAAACTCTCCTGGATGGTCATCGGTCCCTGCGCGGTGCCAGCCAAAATCACGCCGTTGACCGCCGTCTCGACGGGGCGCAGTTTCGGATGGACTTCGAGCAGGAAGCGGTCGGTTCCGCGCGAGACTTTGAGCATGTTCACCAGGTCGTCAATTTGACGCGGCTTCATGCCGACCGCCAAGACAACCAAATCCACGGGGATTTCCAATTCCTCGTTGTAGGTCAGCGAGTCTTTTACTTTGATCAACACGGGATGGGTATCGCCCGTCGGCGCGGGAGTCACCTGCGGACGTTCCTCGCCGCTGTAGCGCACGAAGCGCACGCCGCCTTCCATGGCATGGCGGTAATAGTCCTCGTGTCCGCGCCCGTAGGTGCGGATATCTTGATAGAGTTCGAAAATATTCAGCGCAGGGAATTTCTCGCGCAGTTCCACCGCCATGTGCAGGCTTGCCGTACAGCACACGCGCGAGCAATAATTATTTACCTGCCCGTCTTCGTGAGGCTCGTCCACGCCTTCGATCTCGCGGCTGCCCACGCAATGGATGAGCGCCACATCGCGCACGGGATGCCCGTTCCATTGGAACGCCTTGTCATCTTTCGTCAACGCCAGGCGGCGGATCAACTGCGGCAGGGTGATGACCTCCTGTAATTCACCGTAGCCGTATTCGCCCTGACGCGGTTCGTACGGATCGAAGCCCGTCGCCACCACGATCGCGCCTACGCTGACATCCATCGTCTTTGGCTCGTCCTTGAGCACGATCTCTTTGCCATCCACCTTGAGCGGATGGTTGAGGTAAAAGTCCCAATCCACGGCGGCAACGGGGGGATAACAGCCAGGATACGCGCGGTAGATCACCTTGCGCTCGGTCATGCCGTAGTTGAACTCATCTGGCACCAGCCGCTGGCAGGCGGCAACCAACGCATCGGAATTTTCCTGATCGGCGCCGCGCGCGTGCTGGAGAACCCGCACGCCGTAGTTGCCGACGTAGCCCGTCACGCCTTTGACTTCCGCCTGGGTGTAGACCGTGATATTCGGATGCGCGACCACCTTCTCGATCAACGCGTGCAACAGAGTGCGCGCGTCCTCTCCCGTCGGGAAGACCGACTCCAACTGCGCCATGCGTCCGCCCAGGAAAGGTGATTTTTCGACCAGCACGACGCGCAGACCCTGACTGGCGATATCGAGCGCGGCGCGCAATCCCGCCACGCCACCGCCGATGACGAGGGCCTGCTTCTCCGCTTCGAGGCGGATCGGTTCGAGCGGCTGGAGATGACGCGCCTTGGCAATGCCCGAAGCCATCAGGTGCATGGCTTTGCAGGTCGCGCCGTCGCAGTCGCAGGTGTGTACCCACGAGTCCTGCTCGCGCAAGCCAATGTGATGATACAGATAGGGATTCAATCCCGCGCGCATGACTGTGCCGCGGAAGGTTGCTTCATGGAGCGAAGGGGCACACGCGCCGATGACGACGCGGTTGACGCCCAACTCTTTGATGTCCTGCTCGATCTGCGATTGTCCCGCGTCGGAGCACAGCGACATGTTGGTGCGTGAGACGACCACATCGGGCTGGGTTTCCATCACCTTGGCGACTTGCTCGCATTTTACGGTGTGGCTGATGTTCCCGCCGCAATAGCAGGTGTACACGCCGATCTTAAGTTTCTCAGGCATACGCCACCTCCTGTTGCGGGACGGTCATGCCCGTTTTTGCTCGAATGTAGGCGGAAGCGGCAGACGCGGCAGAACCCGCCGTGACGATGCTGTCCACGATGTCCATCGGTCCGCCCGCCGCGCCAGTGACGAAGATGCCTGGTCGCGCGGTGGCGCTCGGGGAGGCGTTCAAGGCTGGGAGGGAGATAAAACCGTCCGAAGCGGGAAGCAGGCCAAACGTCGAGGGAGAAGCGCTGGGGATCATGCCAAGCGAGAGCACGACCAGGTCATGAGTCCGCTCGACGACGCGGCCGTCCTCCGTCAATTCCACTCTGACGATGGGATTGTGTTTTTCGTCTTCGCGAATGCTGGCAACTTTGCCGCGCACGAATTCGACGCCCATTGCTTTGGCGTTTTGGTAGAACTGTTCGTAGCCCTTGCCGAAGGTGCGGATGTCCATGTAGTAGATGGTGACTTCGGCGAGGGGCAAGGCGCCGTTGATGAGCATGGCTTGCTTGATGGCGTACATGCAACAGACGCGCGAGCAATATTCGATGCCTTGCGTTTGATCGCGGGAACCCGCGCATTGGACGTAGGCGATGGTAGTCGGCTCCATGCCGTCGCCTGGACGAAGGACGCGCCCATAAGGACCTGTGGGTGCGAGGAAGCGTTCCATCATCAAGGGGTCGATGACGTTGGGGAGTTTGCCCGCCCCATATTCTTTTTTTGCGCCGAGCGGAGTCATCTCGAAGCCTGTGGCGAGGACGATGGCGGTGGTTTCGATGGAAAAGGTCTGCGGCTGTTGGGTGAAGTCCACCGCATTGACGGGACAGACCTTTTCGCATTTGCCGCACAGCAGGCAGTTGTCAATATCGAGCACGGCTTTTTGTGGAACGGCCGTGGAGAACGGCACGCGGATGGCGCGGTACGAGCCGAGGCCGCGGTCGAAGGGACTGGGCACCGTGATCGGGCATTCGTACTCGCATTGGCGACAGCCCGTGCATTTGCTCTCGTCCACGTAACGCGGCTTCTGCATGACAGCGACGCCGTAACCCGCGCCGCTCTCTTGAATGGATTGCACTTCACAATAGGTGAAGAGTTGAACATTGGGATGGTGCGCCACGGCGGACATTTTCGGCGTGGTGATGCACGAACAGCAATCCAGTGTGGGGAAGACCTTGCTGAGGGTGATCATCTTGCCGCCGATGCTGGGTTCGCGTTCCACGAGCGCGACCTGAAGACCCTGGTCGCCGAGGTCGAGAGCGGCTTGCATGCCTGCGATCCCGCCGCCGATGACGAGCGCGTCCACTTTGAGGTTGTTCATACGGTCGCTCCTTGCGCGGACGGGGAGGCGGGGTGCGCGGCGAGTTCGCTTTTCACAAAGCCGATGCCTTTCAGCAACTCGGCCATCTGGGTCACTTCCTTAAGGAAGGGTTTGACGCAGACGGTGCAGATGGCGGCGAGGCGCAGACGGCGGATATCGAGTCCGCGTTCCTTCATCAGCGCGTAGGTGCGGTTGATGAGTTTGGCGGTGCCTTCCGCTTCGACCTTGTACGGGCTGTCGGTGCCGCTGTACATGAGGATGATCCCGTCAATGCCGCGCTCGAAGGCGCGGATGAAAAACTCGGGCGGGAACATGACAGGGCACATGACGGGAAGGATGTAGGTGTTGGCGGGATAGTCCACGTGCGATTGTCCCGTCGAGTCCGCGCCCGCGTATCCGCCCGCCAGCGTGGCGAGGATCAGAATTTTGGGTTGGGGAGGAGGGATGGGTTGGGCCATGATCAAATCCAATCAGGATATTGAGTGCCAATATTTTTGAACCGCCAAGCACGCAAAGAACGCGAAGAAAAATCTCTGAAACCCTTGGCGGGCTTCGCGGTTTATTTTCGAGACACTATTTCTGGCGGCGCAGGAAAAGACGCTCGTAGCCTTCGCCCTGCAGAACGCCGAGGAATTCATGCCCGACCTTCTCACACCAGCGCGGCATATCGTTCTTGGTATTGGCATCGCCCGACCAGATCTCGAGCACTTCGCCGACCTTCACGGTGGCAATTCCCTTCTTGGCTTCGAGCAGGGGACCTGGGCAGGACATGGCGCGCGCATCAACAACTTTGGCGGCTTGGATGGTGGTCAAATCAGCGGTCATTGAAAATTCTCCTTGTTTGAATCAGTTTGTGGTTTCATGGCAGAGTCTTCTGTCAGTTCAATTTTGGGACTGTTGCTCAGCGCGGGGCAGTTTTTCACGGTCTCGTTATCGAGGAGATGGTAGAAAACATTGTGATGCTCGCGGCGCGTCCGCACCATATCGCTAAATTCCAAAATGCGGAGATGATGCGACGTACTCTGCAGGGATGCGCCAATCGCCTCGGCGATCTCAGTGACAGTCCGCTCCCCCTGCGCCAGAAGCCAAAGGATCATGATGCGTTGGGGGTTGCCCATCACACGGCAATGAGAGGCCTGGCGCTCGGCTTGTTGTTGGATTTCGGGGGAAATAGGTAGTGGATTCATAAACTTCACAAGTTGTTGAATTCATATACAGATTAACTCCCAAGGCAAGTTGAAACAAGTGATAAGCATCACAAACTAAAAACCGATTCTCGATACCCCGCCATAGAAAATATTGATAGCCAAAAAATGGAGACCGCTTAGACCATGCAGGCCAGAAAATGACAAAATCCCGCCGAAGTCGAACTTTTTGACCAATATTCTGTTTGTAATGTTGGTTGTATCGATATTAATACAAATACAATGTTACATTAATCACAATACTTGTGACAGTATTCACTACCTGCCTTTTCGCAGGGTCGCTAAAATAAATATGGCTATATACGATTATTCGAACATAACAGAGATAAGACATGCTCCAACACACCCCAACCGAGGAGGTCTCACAACTCGAGGCAAATCTATGCAATGCCTTCGTTGATCCCACGCGCATCCTCATCCTGTATAAATTGAATGAATGCCCCCACAATGTGACGGAACTCACCCGCCAACTTCGCACCACCCAACCCAAGATTTCCCGACACCTCAAGATCTTGCGGGACCTCGGGCTGGTCCGCGCGACACGACAGGGGGTCACCATCACGTACGAACTGGCCGACCGCCGCCTGATCGAGGCACTCGACATTCTGCGCGGCATCCTTCGGGATAGCATCACGGTCAGGGCAAATTTGATCGACACATTTTAAGTCGCGCCGCAAGCACGGCTTGTTAATTCGAGGAGTAATCCATGCAACTCAAGAAAAACCATTTGACCTTCCTCTTTGCAGGACTGGCGCTGGTGGTTGTCGCCAGCATTTTTTTGGCGACGGCCACGCCCGCCCAGGCGCAGTGCGGCTCGCAGGCATCCTCCTGCAAGAACTGTCATGAAGTGCAGGCGGAGATGCCCGTCAACGCCGACGGGACAGGCTGGCACGAGTCGCACGCGTTCGGTGATTTCTGCTACATCTGCCACGCGGGCAATAATCAGGCGAAGGAAAAAGCCGCCGCGCACGAAGGGATGGTGGCTCCGCTTTCTGACGTCAACGCGGCCTGCCAGCAATGCCATGTCGCGGACCTGGACGCGCGCGCGAAAGTCTATGCGGATGCGCTGGGGGTAGAGGTCGGCTCAGGGTCGGCCGCGCCCGCTGCGAGTGGGTCGGATGCGGCGGCGCCCGTCAGCGCGGGGTCCGCTCCTGTTGCATCGTCAACCTGCAACGAGATCGTGGTGGACGATCCGAACGCCGTCAATTATGCCCAGAACTACAATGAGATCGTGTTGGGGAAGAAACCAACCAACTGGGGCAACATAATCCTGATCGGCATGATCGGCCTGTTGGCAGTCGGCGGCGGCGGATTTGTCGTCACGCGCGAGAAATTCATCAACGTGAAATTCGGTGACACGCGCGAAGTCAAGGAAGAGTATCCCGCCGATGTGGTGGAGATGCTGCCGAAGATCGCAGGGCTGAAAACTGGCACGCGCAAGTCGTTGAAGAACGTGCTGGATCATAAAAAAGCCGACAAGGCTCTTGACCTGCTCGATACCATCATCAAGAAGGATGAGGAGTAAACATGAAATTCATTTTGAATTACATCCGCAAGGAAGAATGGTCGCCATACGTGGCGGGTGTGTTGCTCGGCCTGGTGGGCATCGCCGCCGTGTGGGCAAGCAATAGTTTGCTTGGCGCTTCGGGCGCGTTCGAAAATATCGCGGGCATGATCGGCAAGTGGATCGCCCCCGCGGCCTTCGATACCATGTACTTCAACTTCATCATGCCGCCTGGCATCACCTACGGGGTACTTTTGCTCGTTGGCGTGTTCTTCGGCGGGATGATCGGTGCAGCCACCAGTGGGACGCTGTTGTGGGGCAAGAAAGGCGCGGCCAATTCGGACGCCCAGTGGAAGCGGATCTTCGGCCCGCAGGTGTGGAAGCGCTGGGTGCTGGCGTTCGTCGGCGCGATCATTCTGGAATATGCCGCTGGTATTGCGGGCGGCTGCACGAGCGGATTGGCGATTTCGGGCGGCATGTTACTGGCTCCCGCGGCTTTCCTGTTCATCATGGGCATGTTCGCTTCAGGCATCGTCACTGCCCTCATTATCTACCGCAAGAATTATTAGGAGACTGATATGGTAAACAGCATCCTTGCCGTTGTCTTTGGTGTGTTCTTCGGCTTTGCGCTGAACAAGGCAGGCCTGACCAAATATAACAAGATCGTGAACGTGTTCCGCTTTACAGACCTGGCGGTGTTGAAATTCATGATGACCGCGCTGGTGGTCGCCATGAGCGGACTGTACGCCCTGCGCGGGCTGGGATTGCTCACCTTCCCGAATGTTCCCGCGACCTACATCGTTGGTAATCTCGTAGGCGGGTTGATCTTCGGCGTGGGCATGGCGCTCACAGGGTACTGACCAGGCACTTGCGCCGCCGGTGGTGGCGAAGGCAAACTCGATTACATTGTCCCTGGTCTGCTTGGTTTTTTGACTGGCGCTTTCATTTACGGCTTGACCTATCAACAGGTGTTCCCCCAGATCTCCGCGCTGGCGAATTACGGTAACGCCATCATCCCTGACTTGTGGAACGTCAGCCCCTTCCTGTTCATCCTGATGTTCGGCCTGATGTCGCTGTTGCTCTTCTATTTGATCGACCGCGTGGGCTGGCAGAGGAAAGAGAAGGAATAGAGAACAGAGAGTAAAGAGAAGTTCCGTTGCTTGATTGACTGTTCTCTACTCTCTAACCATCTGCTCTCTGACTTCGGAGAAACTATGACACAAACAATCTCAAGACGAGATTTTCTAAAGATGGGCGCGGCGACGGCGGGCGCGCTGGCCGTCGGGTCCATGCTCCCGCCGAAGGTGGCGCAGGCGGCGCGGCAGGCGGGTCACATCAATGCGGAGGGCGACGGCTACATCCCCTCCATGTGCGAGATGTGCGTGTGGCGCTGTGGCTTGATCGCCAAGATCGTGGACGGGAAAGTCGTCAAACTGGACGGCAACCCTGAACATCCGCACTCGCGCGGGAAACTTTGTCCGCGTGGGCAATCGGGCTTGATGAACACCTACGACCCAGACCGCGTGCTGACTCCTCTCGTCAGGGTGGGAAAACGCGGTGAAGGCCTCTTCCGCCAGGCGTCGTGGGATGAAGCGCTGGACATCGTCGCATCGAATATGCTGGCGATCAAGGAGAAGTACGGGCCCGAGGCGATGGTCTTTTCGTCCACGCATAATCTGAGCCAGGTGCAGTTCGAGAATCTGCTGTATGCGTTCGGTTCGCCAAATTACGGCACGCAGCGTTCGCTGTGCTTCAATGCGATGATCACCGCCTTCTCGTTGACCTATGGCATCGAGGAACCGTCACGCAACTACGACAATGTCAAGTTCATCCTGATGGTGGGACGCAACATGATGGAGGCCATATCGACATCCGAGACGGGCGAACTGGCGCGCGCCATCGACCGCGGTGCGAAACTGGTCTATCTCGACCCGCGCTACACCAAGACCGCCTCCAAAGCGACCGAGTGGATTCCCATCCGCCCTGGCACGGACTCGGCTTTCCTGCTGGCGATGATCAACGTCATCACCCAGAACGAACTGGCGGACTGCGATTTTGTTAAAAAGTATACGGTCGGGTGCGACGGCATTATCCCCGAGATGCAAAAGTACACTCCCGCTTGGGCAGAGCAGATCACAGGCGTACCTGCCGCGACCATCGAACGCATCGCGCGCGAATATGCGGCCGCGAAGCACAACGCGCTGGCACATCCTGGCTGGCGCACTTCCAATTTCATCAACTCATTCCAGACCGAGCGCGCCATTGCCACGTTGAACGCCTTGAGCGGCAATGTGCTCAAGCCTGGCGGCTGTCTCTCCGCGGAAGTGGCGGCAGAGGGAGCGGGACTGGGCGCACCACCCCAGCCTCCGTATCCGCGCGTGTCCGCCCTCCGTTTGGACGGGACGCCGTGGAAGTATCCGCTCGTACCGTTGAAGTTGGGCGTCTTCCAGGAATTGCGCGACGCCATCCTCACGGGCGAACCATACCAGGCGCACGGCTGGTTCATCTCGCGCCAGAACCCGATCCTGTCCCTGCCTGACCGCGCCAAGACTCTCGAAGCCTTCGGCAAAATGGACTTCATCGCCACCGTGGACATCATCATGAACGACACGGCCTGGTTCTCAGATGTTGTCCTGCCCGAAGCCTCGTATCTCGAACGCTACGATCCGCTCCTGCCTGTGGGTGACAAGGCCTTCCTGCGCCAACCTGTGGTGGAGCCGCAGGGCGAGGCCAAGTCCGCGCTGTGGATCTACAAACAGTTGGGCGAGCGTCTCGGCCTCGGTGATTTCTTCCAATATGAAGACGAGGAAGACTACATCCGCCAACAGTTGAAGCCCCTGCGCGTCAGCCTTGAAGAAGTGATCGAGAAGGGCTACGCGGAAATGCCCGAAGAGAAGAAGGACAACGAAATCACCTTCAACACCCCGTCTGGCAAGATCGAGATCTACTCCGAAACCTTGAAGAACGCGGGCTTCTCACCCTGGCCGACGTGGGAGGAACCTCCCATGCCGAAAGAGGACGAGTTCTACCTGCTGACGGGCAAGGTGGCACAACACACCCAGTTCGGGACGCAGAACAACCAACTGCTTCATAAATATTCTGACGAGCCGCGCCTGTGGATGAACGCCAAGACCGCCTCGCAACTTGGACTGGGAACGGACGACTGGGTCGCGGTGACGAGCGAAGTCGGACAGGTTCACATCAAACTGTTTGCCACTGAAGCCATCCGCCCTGACTGTGTTTACATGACCCCTGGCTATGGTCATCTCTCCAAGGGCGTGAAAACCGCCTACGGCGTCGGCGCGAGCGACTCGGCCGTCCACGTGACCTACACCGATCCCATCAGCGGCGGACAGGCGCTCAGCCAAACCTTCGTCACGGTGAAAAAGGCTTAGAGGTGAACCATGACTGACATCAAACATCACGCCTATCTCTTCGACGCCACGCGCTGTATCGACTGCCGCGCCTGTATGGTGGCCTGTAGCGTGGAAAACAACATCGAGATGGACAAGACCCGCATCTGGGTCGCGGGACTCGGCGTCACAGGGACGTATCCCGACTTGCAACGCGGCACGATGGTCTATCACTGTATGCACTGCGAGCATCCCGACTGCATGTCGGCCTGTCCCGTCGGCGCGTATACCAAGGCCGAAGATGGACCCGTCACGTACAACCCCGATCTGTGCATCGGCTGTCGCTACTGCATGAACGCCTGTCCGTTCGGCGTGCCGCACTTCGACTATGACAAGGGTCTCATTGACGGCGCGTTCATTGACAAATGCACCTTCTGCCCGCAACGCATCTACAACGGACAGGAACCCGCTTGCGTGCAGACCTGTCCCACCGACGCGCTTGAATACGGTGAACGCGACGAACTGATCAAGATCGCGCACGAACGCATCGCCGCGCATCCCGACCGCTACATTGACCACGTCTACGGCGAGCACGAGAACGGCGGCACGTCCTATCTCATTCTGTCGCATGTCCCGTTCAAAGACCTCGGCCTGCCCGAACTGCCCGAAGAACCGATCAACGAAGTCAGCGAAAAGGTGATGGAAATGACCATCCCATTCGCGCTGGGCTGGGGCGCGGTGTTGACCGCCGTCAGCGCGGGCGTGGCGGCGTACGATAAGAAAAAGAATGGCAAGCCCGCCGAAAAGAAAGCGGAGGAATCCAAATGAAACTCAGCATCACCCTTCCCAAGTTCCTCCGCATCGGGACTCTGCCCCTCGTGCTGATTCTGCTCATGGCGATTGCCGCGGTTGTGGCGTTCACGCGCTACGCCTTCGGCATCGGCGCGATCAGCGACCTGAGTTACGCCTACCCCTGGGGCTTCTGGATCAGTTTCGACCTGTTCACGGGCGTCGTCATTTCCAGTGGCGGCTTTCTCATGGCGGGGACGGTCTACATTCTCCGCATCAAGGAATTTCAACCGCTCCTGCGTCCCTCCGTGCTCACCGCCTTCCTCGGCTACATCATGGTCGCCGTCGCCCTGCTCGTTGACCTCGGTCAACCCCTGCGCATCTGGTACATGATGATCCACTGGAATCACACCAGCGTCCTGCTCGAGATCGGCATCTGCGTGATGAGTTATCTCACTGTGCTGGCCATCGAGTTCGCACCCGTGGTATTGGAGCGTTTCCCCACACTGCACAAGATCGCGCATCTCATCCACAAGTTCATCATGCCATTCGTGATCCTCGGCGTGGTGCTCTCCACCCTGCACCAATCCTCGCTCGGTTCCCTGCTCCTCATCCAGCCGCAGAAACTGCATCCGCTCTGGTGGACGCCCATCCTGCCGATCATGTTCTTCACCTCCGCCATCTCGGTCGGCCTCTCGATGATCATCCTCGAGTCCTCGCTCAGTTCGCGTTACTTCCAACGCGGCCTCGAGACTCATCTGCTCGCGAAACTTGCCAAGGCGCTTCCCATCGCCCTCGGCGTCTACCTCGTGCTCAAATTCGGCGAACTCGCGGTGGCAGGCGACCTCGGCTACCTCTTCACCAGCGGCGTGATGAGCGCCCTCTTCTGGGCGGAGATCCTCATCGGCGTCGTCACTCCGATGATCTGGTTCTCCATCAAAAAGAATCAGACCAGCGCCCGCGGCCTGCTCACAGGCGCAGTCATCACCCTGCTCGGCCTGATCCTCAACCGCTTCAACGTCAGTTGGTTCGCGGTCAAACATCCCGACCCGCTGTCCTACATCCCCACCTTCATGGGCAACGTGGACTACTTCCCCACCTTCCCCGAAGTCGCCGTCTCCATCGGCATCTTCTCCGCGGGCATCATGGCCTTCGGACTGCTCGCTAAATACTTCCCCGTCTTCGAAGCGGAACAAGAGATGGAAGCGACTCACGGACCCGCGCACGGACTTCAACCCGTGCCGAGTGCCGCCGACGACTAACACGCATCCTTCCTGACTTGTAACGGCCTCCGTTTCGACGGGCATTTGCCCACCTTCAACCCTCCCACCAAAACAATGGTGGGAGGGTTACAATTAGCGGGAAGGTACACACGTAACACGCAATACTGATACCTGATCACTGAATCCCCATGCGCCCATCCTTCTTCCACCACCTCCACCCCCCGACCATCCCAGCCGCCCAAGCGCGCTGGCGTCACACCTTAGGCGCAGGCGGGACAGCCATCTTCCTCATGCTCGTCCTCGGCGTGACGGGCATCCTCGAGATGTTCTACTACATCCCAAATCCAGAAGAAGCCGCGCTCTCGGTTCAGACTCTCACCTATCACGTTCCATTCGGGGGACTCGTCCGCAACCTGCATTATTGGTCGGCGCAACTCCTGCTCATCGTTTCCGCCATTCATCTTTTGCGCGTCATCTTCACCGCCGCCTACAAATTCCCGCGCCGCTTCAACTACCTGCTCGGGCTGGGACTCTTCGTCCTCGCCATCATGCTCGACTTCACAGGCTACATCCTACGCTGGGATCAGGGCATCTGCTGGCCGCTCACCACTGGCACAAACCTGATCAAGACGATTCCGCTGATCGGCGATTTCCTCTTCCGTCTCGCCGTCGGCGGCGGGGACGCTTGCAAGACCGCCCTCACTCGCTTCTACACCTGGCATCTCTTCGGCCTGACCATCCCCATCGTGATCCTCGGCATCTGGCACGCCTTCCGCGTTCGCCGCGACGGGGGGATTGCCACACCGCCCGCCAGTCTCTTCCTCGACCGAACGCGCATCCCGCGCAACGAACTCGTCCGCCGCGAAGTGTTGATGATATTCATCGTCAGCATCCTGCTCATCCTCCTGTCGAATTTCGTCCCCGCGCCCATCGCTCCCGCCATGATCGGCAAACCCAGTCCCGACGCGGAGACACGCGCGCCGTGGTTCTTCCTCTGGGTGCAGGAAATGCTCAAATGGGGCGACCCGTTCATCTTCGGCGTGCTGATCCCGCTCGGCATTCTCACCATCCTTGCCCTCATCCCCTACATCTTCCCCAAACCCGCCGACAGCGACATTGGCCGATGGTTTCCAAAATCCAATTGGCTGGCGCAGGTGACGGTTACTCTCTTTGGATTGTTTATCCTCGTTCTCACTCTCTTAAATCGGTAGACAGGTACACAGACACACACGACTCCCCAATTACCATTTACCAATCACCCCCATGCGCCGCCTCCTCGCTCTTTCCTCTTTCCTCACTTCGACTTTGCTCAGTGCAGGCTTTCTTCTCGCCATCATTTTCGTTTGGTGGGGGAACTCACGCGCTCCCGCTCCCATTGCCCTGACTCCCACCCTCACAGGCCAGCCCGAATACTGCCTCACCTGCCACGCGGACTTGCCCGAGATCAGCGCATCCCATCCCGTCGTGACGTTTGGTTGCGTCAGTTGTCACGGCGGGGAACGACTTGCCCTTGACGCGAACTTGGCGCACAGCACCATGCGCGGCGGGGCAAACCCATCCGACCTCAGCGTAGTCGAAGCCTCGTGCGGTGGAAGCAACTGTCACAGCGGCAGTGAAGCGGATGACCGTCACCACATCCAGCGCGTGACGACCAGCATCCAATCCACGTACGCGGGCGCGATCGCCAACATCCGCTTCACGTTCGGCGCGCAGACGAGTCTGACTCCGCTCTACGGAATCGACGCAGTGACCGATGACGAAACGCATACGGGCATCACTTCACTCCTTGCCTTCGACCTCTCCGCTGAAATCAACCCATCCATCCAGAAATTTGGCGAGAACTGTCTCACCTGTCACATCAACGCGACTCCGCGCGAAGGTGACGCGTACGCGCGTCAAACTGGATGTTCGGCCTGTCACTCTGTTGGTGAACATAAACTAACGACAGCCATCCCGTACACACAATGCAACGCCTGTCACAACCGCGGCAATTACGACCTGCGCACGATGACCTTCACCGAGCGCACCGACCACCCCACCCGCCGCATTGACAATTACTATCAACCGATTGCCCAATTCACCCAATGCGAATATACCCTCGATTGCATTGACTGTCACACCCGCAACGAAGCCATGGGTGACGGCGACATCCACGCCGACCAGAAAAGCATCGAATACGTTCAATGCAAAACCTGTCACGGCACATTGGACGAATTGCCGCGCAGCAAAACCCTCACCGACCCGAACGACATCGCCTTCACACTTGCCTTCCTCAATCCCGTCATTGACCTGAAACTCGGCGACATGATCCTCGTCACCGAAAAAGGCGAACCGCTTTGGAACATTCGCGTTCTGCCCGATGGCACGTACGAAATGATCGGTAAAGCCACCAGCCAGTATTTCACCTTCCGCCCTGTGATGGGCACGGATTGCGAACAAAACCCCGACGAGCAGGAATCTCGCTACTGCCACGAATGCCACGCCGTGGAGCGCTGACCATGACCGACCCCTCCCGCCGCGACTTTCTCAAACTCGCCCGCGCTGGCTTCCTCTGGCTGAGCGGTGTGCTCGCCCTCGGCGGCCTGTTCCGTTTCCTCGACTACGAACCGAATCCCGCGCCCCAAACCGAATTTGACCTCGGCCCCGCGGACCAATTCCCCCTCGGCTCGCGGTCGCTTCTCTCCGACCCTCCTGCCGTGTTGCTCCACACCGAAAGCGGATTCTCCGCCCTCAGCCTGACTTGCACCCACCTCGGCTGCACCGTGGAACAAACCGCGGACGGCTTCGCCTGTCCCTGCCACGCCTCCCGCTTCGACGCGGACGGCAAGGTGACGCACGGCCCCGCGGCCAAGCCCCTAGAAACCTTGCGCACGGAATTATCCGCTGAGGGGCACGTTTTTGTTTATCTCGATCAAGGATGATTTGTTTTACAGATACGTGAAGAAAAAGAGGAAAGCATGAAATCCTTCCGCAAAGAATTTACCTTCAACATCCCCACCCGCCGCGGATTCGTCAATATCACCAGGGAGGTGGAGGAAGCCTTGCGAGAAAGTGGGATTCGCGAGGGACTCTGTCTCGTCAACCCGATGCACATCACCGCGTCGGTCTTCATCAACGACGACGAGTCGGGTCTGCACCACGATTACGACAAATGGCTGGAAAGACTCGCCCCGCACGAACCTGTCAACCAGTACCGCCACAACGACACGGGAGAAGACAACGCCGACGCGCACATGAAACGTCAAGTCATGGGACGCGAAGTGGTGGTGGCCGTGACAAATGGTGAGTTGGACTTTGGTACGTGGGAGCAGATCTTCTACGGCGAGTTCGACGGGCGGAGGAGGAAACGGGTTCTGGTGAAAATTATTGGTGAATAAGGGGGAGAAAATGGAGAGTAGTGAGCAGAAGGCAGTAAGCAGAAAGCGAGAGAAAAATGCGTTTACAGAATAAGGTGATTGCCACGTTGATTGCAGAAGGGGTGGAAGACCTGGAATACTACGTCCCTTTCATGCGATTGCAGGAGGAGGGTGCGAGTGTGCTGACGGCAGGTCTCGAACTGAAACCCGTCAACGGCAAGAATGGACTGGTCATCATGCCCGACGTGACGATTGCATCGTTGCAGGCCAGTGAACTCTATGCGCTGGTCATCCCTGGTGGCTGGGCACCCGATAAACTCCGCAGGCATGACGCGGTCAAAAATCTCGTCAAGGAAATGGACGCAGCGGGCAAGGTGATCGGCATCATTTGCCACGGCGGTTCGATCGCCATTTCGGCGGGGATCGTCCGCAAGGGCGAGCGCGTCACTGGTTCGACGGGGATCCAAGACGACCTCGTCAACGCGGGCGGCGTCTGGGTGGATGAATCCGCGTTTCGAGACGGCAACCACGTTTGGGGTCGGGTGGTGGCGGATATTCCCGCGTTCTGTCGGGAGTTGGTGAAGGCGTTGACAGAGTAAGTCAGATTCCGAAAATAAAAGTAGCGGACGTTGAGAACGTCCGCTACAGATACTTTACAGTGCGACAAGGAAATTTAGTGGCCGATGACCAGCACGGCTTCCTTGGAGCAAGTGACCTGTCCCTTATCGCCGATCTTCGGAAGTTCGAGGAAGGGATTGTTGAAGGTGTCCATGTTGAAGATCGTGTTGCCGATCTTCACCTGAATGCGAACGACCGAGCCGAGGAAGGTGATGTTTTCGATGGTGCAGTCCAGCAGATTGTCCTTCTTCTGGTCGTCGGCGAAGCTGAAACGCTCCGGGCGGACGGACATGCGGACCTTGTCACCTTTTTGCCTGCTGTTCAGGTCGTCGGCGGAGATGAACTGGACACCGTCCATGCTGACTAAGCCTCTGGCGGGGTCGATCACTTCCGCGGGGGCGGTATTCAACGTGCCGACGAAGTTGGCGACAAAATTCGTTTCGGGGAAGTTGTAGATCTGGAAGGGAGTGCCAACCTGTTCCATCTTGCCCGCATTCATCACCACCACGCGATCCGAAAGAGACAGCGCCTCCTCCTGGTCGTGGGTGACGTAGATGGCGGTGATGCCCAGTTTGCGCTGGATGGCGCGGATCTCGGCTCGCAGGGAGACGCGGATCTTGGCGTCGAGCGCGGAGAGCGGCTCGTCGAGCAGGAGCACGTCGGGGCGAAGCGCCAGGGCGCGCGCCAAGGCCACTCGTTGTTGCTGTCCGCCCGAAAGTTGGTAGGGGTAGCGGTTGGCGTAGTCGGGCATGTTGATCAGATCCAGCATTTCATTAACGCGCTGATTGATCTCCTCAGCCGATTTCTTCATGATCTTGAGGCCGAAACTGATGTTACCGGCCACAGTCATGTTAGGAAACAGCGCATAGGACTGGAAGACCATGCCCACGTCACGCTGATTGGCTGGCATGTCGGTAATATCCTTGCCATCCATCACGATCCGTCCAGTGGATGGAATCTCGAACCCGGCCACCATGCGGAGTGTGGTTGTTTTCCCACAGCCGCTCGGGCCGAGGAAGGATACCAATTCGCCCTTTTGGATCTGGAGATTGAAGTCACTCACGGCTTCGGTAGCGCCGAATTTCTTGCTGACGTTGTTGATTTCCAAAAATGCCATGATATCCTCGCAGTTAGTGAACGGCAGCAACTTCTTGTACGGAGCCGCGCCCAATCCATTGCATGAGACCGATGGAACCCCAGGTCAGCAGGAAACTGACCACGGAAAGTGCTTGTGGGGTATAGGCGCGCATCGCGCCAATTTCCTCCATATACGGGCCAAAAGCCGGCCAGTAAAGCAGGGAGGCAAAAGTAAATTCACCCATCACAATGGCAAATGTCAGGAACACGCCACTCAGGATGGCGATCCGCAGATTGGGGAAAATAACACGGGTGAGGATGGTACCCCAGCCTGCACCCAGACTCAAAGCGGCTTCGGTCAGGGTACGAACGTCAATCGCGCGCAACCCCGTATCCACTGCACGGAACATGTACGGCAAAGACAGTATCACGTAGCCAGCAAGCAGAAGTATTGGCGTTCCGGTCAGCACCAGGACGGGTGTCCCAAACACTTTCAGTCCGCCGCCGTATAGACGGCTCATACCGAAGACAAGCACAACGGCGGGCACCACAAAAGGCATCAACGTCACAAATTCCACCCAGGGACGCATGTTCCGCATCCGCCAGTGCACCCAATAGGCAGTGGGGACCACAAGAAGCAGGCTGATAATAATGGTCAGGATCGCCCAAAGGAATGAGTATCCGAAGTTCAGGTAGAACTTGGCATCGGTGAACGCCACACGATAGGCCTCAAAGGTGTAGCGGTCTTTGATCATGCGCAGACTGAATTCAAAGGTCGCCAGGAGCGGTAAAAAGAAGTAAACCAGGCCGATGATCAAGATGATCCAGGCCCAGATATTTTTAATTTTCATCGCAACCACCTCGCGGCTTTTCTTTGCAGGGAAACGTAACCAAGCATGCAGATGCCCATGATGAAGATCATTCCCAGAGCCAGGGCATTACCCAGGCCGGGATTAAAGAGCACATCGCCCTGCATCTGGGCGCCGATCAGGATGGGCACCAGATTAATAAAACTGCCGGAGAACGCGTAGGCGGTGGCATACGCGCCAAAGGCATTGCCAAACAAAAGAATGGCTGTGCCAAGCAGGGATGGTAACAGGATCGGAAAGGCGATATATCGCCAATAATGCCAACTGGTACCGCCCAAGTTGGCGCAGGCCTCGTTCCATTCCCGGCGCAAGCCGTCCAAGGCTGGGGCCATGATCAAGACCATGAGCGGGAATTGGAAATACATGTAGACGATGCTCAAACCGGTGATGGTGTAGATGGTAAAGCCCTGCTGATGAATATCAACGCCCGAGAGACTTTCGATCCACCGCGTGACCAGCCCGGCGTTCCCCATCGTGGCAATGAATGCGAATGCCAGCGGGACACCGGCAAAATTGGATGCCACGCCGGAAAACGTGGTCATAAACGTTCGCAGGCCTTTCGGCAGCCCGCCCAAAACCACGGCATGGGCCAGCAAGAATCCAAACACCGCCCCACCCAGGGCGGTCACCACACTAATTGTCAAACTGGTCTTGTAGGCATTGATGAAATCCCGCACTGTGAAAAGGGCAACGATGTTATCAAACGTAAAACTGCCATCCGGGGCTTCAAAACTGCGGACAAAGATGGACACGGATGGCAAAAAGAGGAACAGCAACGCGAAAAGGAAGAAAGGTGCAAGAGGCAGCCAATTCAAAGCGGCTGACTTCTTGGTGGGGGGACGCGCCGTAGGCGCGTCCCCTTTTGGTTGGGCTGTGAGTTTATTATCGATTAGACCCACCGCTGCTTACTCCTACTCACCGTAAACGACTTTGCGCCAATTTTCGGTGATGTATGTGGTGGCTTCCTGCAACTCATCAACGGTAAGGAAGGTCGCGTTTGCGTATGATTCCGCGGGCGGCAGTTTGGCAGCCAGATCGGCAGGGATCACACCGCGCTTGGCCATGTCATTGAAGCGGATGGGGTGGGCATAGCCCTTCAGGTACAGCAATTGACCTTCATCGGACATGACAAATTCCCACCACAGGCGAGCCGCATAGGGATGCGGAGCATAGGCGCTGATGCCACCCGCATACGGACCGGCAATGACGCCCGTCTTCGGCACCACGATCTCGATCTCCGGGTTGCCCGCCAGCGCATCGCGGTTGGCCAACGCCAGGTAGTCCCATTCGATGACGATCGGAGTCTCGCCCTGGGCGATCTTGCCCTGGTCAGCGATCACAGGGATGAAGTTGCCAGCATCGTTGACCTCTTTCCAGAACTGCAAGCCCATCTCGGCCGCTTTGGTCTTGTCGCCGCCTGCGCGGGAAAGGCCGGCAGCGTAAACGGTCATGACCGACTGGTTGGATTTGAGCACGTCACCAGCCATGGCAACCTTGCCCTTGTATTCCGGCTTGAGCAGGTCTTCCCAATCCTGGGGGGTATTCTCGATGGCAGGTTTGGAAACTTCAAACGCCAGCGCGCCGTAATATTCCGCCCACCAATATCCATCCGGGTCCTTCATCTCAATGGAGTCCCAAGTGGAGACCTTGTACTTGGCGAGCAGGCCCTTGGCCATGGCATTCTTGGTGTGGCCTACGCCAACGTCGATCACATCCGGAGCCTGCGGTCCCTTGCTATCCTTGTTGGCCTCAATTGCCGCCAATTCATCCGCGGAACCAGCATCGGGATTGAGTTCATTGATCGTGAGGCCATACTTGCTCTTGAAGGTCTCGATGATCTCACCATAGTTGGCCCAGTCATGCGGCAACGCAATCGTGGTCAACTGGCCTTCCGCCTTGGCCGCGGCAATCAGGTCATCCAGCGGAATGGTATTGCCGCTGGTCAGATCGGGGCCGGCCGCTCCGCCGCCGCCACCGCCACCACAGGCTGTCAAATAAGCCATGGCGCCTGCCGTAGTTCCAGCCAACTTGAGAAAATCGCGGCGTGACATTTTGTTGGAATTGCTTGATGACATCTTTCTCTCCTTATGAAACGAAAATTTTGGTATCATTTTTACGCTTGGAGCTGACGGTCATCGAAAAGTATTCTCGCTGGAAGCCTCCTTTCATTCTTGCAAGGCATTTTAGCATCATACCCTACACAAGTCAATTTGGACGGATGGAAAAAATCCGACCTTACCAAAACATAACATCCCGCACCCTGCCTGACCTTCAGCCGGGCGCGGACGGCCCCACGCGTCCGCACCCCTGGCGGGAGGGTGCGTCGCACCTGCCCCGATGAGGAAACTCACCTGCGTTTGGTGCGACGCACTCCGGGTTTACTCGACGGGAATTTCCTTGTAGACTTTGTCCACGTCAATTCCTTGGCGCTTGCGATATGAACTGAAGCCAAAGTAAATGGCCGCTGCCAGCGCGTACATGATGATCATGAAGACCATCGAGGTGCTGTTCTGCCAGCCGATGCCATAGTAAAAGGATGGGTCCCAGAACCAGACGACCAACAGCCAGTCCAGGAAGGCGAAGAAGACCAATCCTGCGAGTGTGATCAGGGGCAGTTTGGCTCCAGCCAGCACTTTACTGCCGACGTACCAGACCACATAGACCAGCAAGGCGGCATTGCCCACACTCAAGACAGCCAGCAAAGCGATGATGGCCTTCGTCAGCAGGGTCTGTTCGCCGAACACGGCAAAGACTTGTCCGCCGAGATTAGCCATCAGCCAGATGAGATAGCCTGACGCGGCCACAAAGAGCAGGGTCACCAGCCAGGACAACCAGGTGGGCATGATGTAGCGCGCGATGGGCGAGCCATCGAAGATCTCCTTCTGCTTCCACGGCAGGACAATGCCCGCCAGCGTCGTCCCGAAGAACGTCACCGCGATGACGAGGGTGGCATCCAGCACAATGGACTTGAAGCTCACCACATCCCATGCGTAGAGAATGGAAATGATGATCGAAGGGATGACCATCAACAGGAGCGCGTTGATCGGGGTGCGCGTGCGCGAATCAATCTTGGACACCCATTCGGGCAACATGCGGTCGAGGGCGGCCGCGAAGATGACGCGCGTCGAGGAGAGGAAGACCGTTCCAGACCAGCCGAACCACCACATCCCCACGAGGAAGATAATGACCAGTTGCAGAGCCCGGCTCGAGGTCAGGAAGGATGCGAACTGAATCGGGTACGGCCAAACGGGAATGGGCGGCGCAGCCACAGTTCCGGTCGTGTCAAAGGCGTATCCCCAGAAGGCGGCATTAGAATTTATGAAAAAATCCCAACCCATGGTTTTGTTGATTAGAGTAAAGAGAACCAGCGCCAAGCCCGCGGTCACAATGATGGCCGCGGCCATGCCCCAGAAGTTGCGCTTGTAATCGTTGGCGCCGCGCACTTCGCCGTAGAGCGTGGAACCCCAGTTCGGCCACAGGTTGAAGAAAGTCATCATCGGAACCATAGCGATACTGGCTATCAAGCCCATCATGGAAAAATCGCTGAGGCTACCGACAACTCCACCAGCCGCCTGACCGGCAGCCATCGTTTCAGTGTAATAGTCCACTCCAGCAGGCAGGCCGTAGACCACAGGCAGGTTGGCATTGAGCGCAATGATGAAGGTATCCTTGTCGTTGAAGAGCAACAGGCCGAAGACGATCAGCAGGCCAAGAACGCCCATATAGAAACTGGCCTTCTGGACACGCGCGTACCATTTCATGCCGATGGCAATGTAAATGAACACGATGGTGCATACCAGTAACATGCCAACAAACAGGCCCCAAGAATCGCCTGTGAGCCAGAGGGCGGCTTCGGGTGCGCCGAGCAGGGCGGCCATTGGCGTGAGAAACTCGTAGGTCAGGATCTGGCCGTAAAGCGGCACCCACAGCCACAGGATGAACCACCAGCCTGTGACGCTGAGCAGGAAGCCGATGCCACGCCCCAGGATGCGGCTCTGCCAGACGTAATCGCCGCCAGCACGCGGCATGGCCGAAATCAGGCTGGCGTAGACGATGACCTCGAAGATGGTGAACACTCCGCCCACCACCACCGCTGTGCCGAGACTGCCACCGAAATACCAGCAGTACGAGAAAATGAAGAGGCCGAGCGTGATCAGGTTGATCGAGAAGGTGGCATAAATGAACGCATCGAACACAGACCAGGCCCGGACGAGTCCGCTTGCCTTGCGGACGAAAAGATTGACTTCGCTCATCTGAATCTCCTTTGCAAGATAGTCCTGCTTCCTTCCAACTCAGGGAAGATAAATGGAAGACGAATTGAGTTTGCAATCAAAACACAGTCAACTTATAAGCGCTCTCCTTTCATGGGATCGCGGAGCGCAAAGTCTCCAGACTTTGCATTTTAGCTCCGAAGTCTGGAGACTTCGGACTCCGCTCTACCCTGTCGTCAAAACGTAATTGCCGACTTTCTGCGGCTTGAGTTCCACAACCGCTCCGTGCAAAACGCCCTGCTCGTACATGCTCCCAGGGTTGATGCACAGGGTCTTTTTGAATTTGCGCGTGCCCTTGCCCTCGTGGATATGTCCATGCAGGCCAAGCAGGGGATTGTACTTTTCGATGACAGCCAGCACGGACTTGCTCCCCACCGGGACGAGCGAACGGCCCGCGTAGGCGGGACGCATGTCTTTCGTGAGTTCAGGCGCTTCATCGAGACCGCTACCGTACGGAGGCGCATGCAGGTTGAAGACCGCGTTGGCGGGATTCTTTGCCTGGGCGATGACCACTTCGAGACGGGACAGCAAGGCTTCCTCGGGTTCCTCGCGATGGGTATCCCACGGGGTGGGATTCGTCCAGCCCGAACTGACCATCTCGTGGTGCTCGTCGAGTTGGATGACCTGTCCCTCCACGCTTCGCACCGACTTCGACGCCGCGATGGCCGCGTCAATCTCGAAGACGTCGTCGTTGCCCGGACAGACGAGACAGCGGATGCCCGTCCCGGCGAGTTTGGCGTCAGCGTAATCCATCCAGCGGGCGACGGTCGCCATCACCTGTTCAAAAAAGAGCGCGTCCTGCCGCCCGGGAATCGTGGAGATTTCGTTCACCTCGTCGGGATTCGTTACGTAGGGATAGTAGCCGCGGTTCTGGATGGTGGCGACCATTTTGTCCACGGCTTCCTTCCCCTCGAGGATGGACTCCTGCTCGAGCAGGGTTACTTTATATTTGTCCCCGCCCTGCGCGATGATCGGGATGATGGCTTTGCCCGTCATGTCGCCGCCGAGGATGAGGGTATCCACCTCGTAGAATTTTGCGGCGCTGATGAATTTCTTCCAGCAGATCTCGGAGCCGTGAACGTCGGTGGCAAAGAATAGTTTCATGGGGTTTCCTTTGGTTTCTTTTTTTGTACACGGATTACGCGGATTTGATAGATTTCACAGATTTTTTAAGAACCTAAACACAAAGTTCCACAAAAGGACACAAAGAGATTTGATTTTTTGAATTTTTCCTTCGTTGCCTTTGTGTCCTTCGTGTTTAAAGTTTTTTTTCCGTGTTCGTCCGTGTCATCCGTGTACGGGTTTTATTTCGGCGCTTCCAGGTTGCCCGCGACCAGATTCGGGAACTCGGCGCGGATGCGGGATTCGATTTCGGCAGAAAATACAACCGAACTGGGCTTGGACAAAATCTCCATCGCGCGCGTCATGGCGCGAGTATGTGTGTCGAATGCGCCTTTCTTGTCCCAGATGGTGCGGGCATCGCGGTCGGAGAGTTTGGTCAGGATGGCTTCGGTCTTCATCCGTTTGGCGGTGTGCGGACTCATCATGAACGAGCCGCCGTGTTTCACCTGCGCGATCACATCCAGCGCGAGTTCCTCCTCATTGAAGGTAATGCCGCGCTTCATGCGTTTCAACATCTGGAAAATTTCATCGTCTATGACGGCTTTGGCAAAATCGAACGCCTTGAGCGCATCGAGCAGGCCGCCCGTGTTGAACATGTCCGCGCCGCCGAGGTAACTTGCCACCACCGACATGCCCGTCTCGTACCCCATTTGCCCATCGTTGATCTTGGAATTGGTCAGGCCGATGTAGCCTCCGCTGGGCACGTTGTAGAAACGCGCCATCTGCGCGAAGGCCATCACCAGCATCCCACACTCGATGCCGCCCGAAGCGTACGCGCCCGTCCGCATATCCGCGACGGTGGGGAGCGTGGCGTAGATCGTCGGCGTGCCTTCACGCGCCATCTGCATCATCACTGCGGCCGCCAGGAATTCGGCGTTGCCTTGCGCCAACGTCCCCGCCATGGACATGGGCGAGGTCAATCCCGCGTTCGGGACGATGGTCGGGTAGACGGGCAGTCCCTTCTCGCTGAAGTAGATGACCGCGTCGGTGGAGAGCACGTCCATCGTCAGCGGAGACACTACAGGGCAGTAGTGATGCGTCACGAACGGGCGCTCCATGTAGGCGGCTTCGCTTCCCGCCATGGCAAACAGCATCCGCATAATGGCGTCGGTGTCTTCCTGATCTTTTGTCGTCGAGCGGATGGGTTTGACGCAATGCTTCAGCGCGGGATACAAACGCGCCAGCGTGAACTGACCGTCGGGCGCGTCGTCCGCGAGCGTGGAGACGGAGAAGACATCGTAGGCGGGCAACTCGTTGACGAGATGCGCGATGCGGGCGATATCGTCCGAGCGGGCGCGTCGCTCCTTCCCCGAAATGGGATCGATTAGATCGGGTGCGGAACTGCCCGTGACGAGGATCGGGCCATCGGTCGGGATGGTGCAGTCGAATTTGGGGTCGCGTCCACGGAAGGTGAATGTCGGCGGTAGCATCCTGCGATACTTCTCCACCACCTCGGGCGGAAAGGTGACAACTCCCGTTTCCGCGTCCACCTGGCAACCATGCTTCGCGAATAGGGTGCGCGCTTTCTCACTGCGTACCAGAAAACCGACGTTGGCGAGAATCTCCAGTGAGGCATCATGAACGCGTTGGACTTGCTCGGGGGTCAGTAAAGTTGCAAATTCCATTCTTTCATCCTTATTACTTTCGTTTGATGGATTGATGGTGTGTTTTTTGGGTCGGTGGTTTTTTGGATTTCAGGCTCTCCGCGGCATGCCTGACCAGTTTACGACTTTCATGCACGATCACTTTTTGCTGGACAGAGATCAACTTGCCGAGCTTGTGGAACTGGTTGTCGCGGAAGGCGAGGTATTCCACGCGAAGTTTGGCCGCCAGCACCTCGATTTCACCCAGCGGAAACATCTCCAGCCCTGCGCGCGTGACTTTGAGCGATGCCGCCGCGGTCGCGAAGCGCGCCGACTGCTCGATGCTCCAGCCCTGCAAAGTGCCGTACGCAAAGCCCGCAGAGAAGGTCGCGCCCGCGCCGCACGCATCCACGGCTTTGACCTTCGGGGCGAAGACGCGCACGATCTCGTTCCCCTGCGCCACGAGACAGCCTTCCTTCGCCATGGTGATGAGCGCGGTCTGGATTCCCGCATTGAGCAATTTGCGGGCGGTCTGCATCAAAGCCCTGTTCTGGCCGAGTTGTGCCGCGTCGGTGACGGCCTGACAGATGGTGGTGTACTTCGCATATCGCTTGAGCAGATTGACATCCTTGTGACCGAACTCCAAATTAAGAAACACAGGAACGCCCAAACGGTTCGCTTCCTGCATGGCGCGCGTGATGTGCGCTTCGCCGTCGTACCAGTCCACGTACATGAGACGCGCGCCCTCCAATAGCGAGAGATCGGCTGAATCGAGAGTATCCAGCATTTCGGGAGTCCGCTGCCAGAAATAGGTGCGCGCCCCGCGTCGGTCGGAGACGTCCACTTCGATGGGCGTCTCGTACGCGTTCGTAAAGCGGACATCCCCTTGCACACCGAGTTCCTTGAGATGCAACGCCAGCCTGTGGCCGCGCGGGTCGTTTCCAAGCGCGGTGCCGATCATGCCCGTCTCCATGCCCCACTGACGCAGGCAGGAGGCGATGATGGCCGCGTCATCGAAAACGAATTCCTTGATCTCTTTCACCATCGCGCCTGTGTTGTGACGCGGAAAGCGGTCCACGGTCATGATGGTGACGGGGGTCAACATGCCAAAGCCAACGTAATCAAGTTTTTCCAATGTCATTCCTATCCAATCGCCGCGTTCATTTCCTGCAAGTACCAACGCAGGAAACGTTCAAGGTTGTATTCTTTATACACCGAAAGCGGGCCTGGCGTATACGCACTGGAGTTCACGCCTTTTTGCTGGTTCACGCAAATGCCCCAGTCCTGTTCGGCGGTCATCAGCCAAAACGGAAGCAGTTTTTCGAGATCGTAATCTTTGCCTTCCTCAGCTTTTTCATCCACCAGCCAGATCATACGGATGGCGGTGTGATTGAGACTCGTGGGCGTCAAGCGGACAGCCACCGAGTGGTCGCAACTTGCATGGATCCAAAAGTTGGGCAGGGTGCGGACGCGCATTGTGCCGACATCGGGGTCGGTGTAATCGCCCATCAGCGGCGCGACCTGCTGACCGTCAATCGTCTCACTGACAAAGCCCTCGACCAGCGGAGTCCGATTCGCACCCCACCAAATCCCGTTATCGGGATCGGGGAACGGCGTCATGCCCGTCTCGGAGCGGATCGTCATCCCCTGCGCGGCCAACTTGACCTCGAGTCGTTCCGTCACCCGATCCAGTTCCTCGGCGACGCGTGATACGGTATCGTCCGCGTTGAAGTGGTCGAAATTGGCCTTGGTGTACTGCGGATGGTTGACGTTGCAGTGATAGCATTCGCGGTTGTTCTCCCAGACCAATTTCCAATTGGCGTGGACATCGAAATCCATGATCTTCGCCACTTTTGCGCGGACGAGTCCCTGCGGACGCGCGACGGGAGCGATGGTCTCGTACGCGGCGTCGAAGTCCATTGGCTCCTTCACCAGGCTGACCCAGATCATGCCTTCCACTTCTCGGGCGTGGGCGCGGTGCAATCCATGCTGGGATTTGTCCAGTTCCTCCTGCATCCCACGCACCAGCATGAGTTTGCCATCGCGGCTGTACGTCCACTGGTGGTAGGGACAGATGAAACGCTTGACGTGTCCCTGCGCCGCTTCGCAGATGATCGACCCGCGATGACGGCAGACATTGTAGAAGGCGTTCACCTGTCCGCTGTCGTCGCGGACGATGATGAGCGAGTCATCACCGACATCGTACAGGAAATAATCGCCCGCGTTGGGAATCTGGCACGAATGCCCCGCGAAGAGCCAGCCCGCGCGCCAGACAAATTCCATCTCGGCGCGGTAGAGTAACTCATCGTGGTAGAAGTCCCGCGGCAGTCCATGGTTCGGCTGGCGGGAGGCGATGAGGGTTTGGAGGGAGGTGATTTCGTTTGGGGTAAGAGAGAACATTTGGGGAGTCCTTTTGAAACGGTAAAGTTACGATGTCACGTAAACACGTAGACACGTAAACAAGTACACACGTAGACAGGTCTCTTGTTTACGTGTGTACCTGTATACCTAATTTACGCTCTTAGCCTTTCACCTTTCGCATCGAACAACACCGTGGCGGTCACTTCCACCATCTGGCGGCCTTCGATCAACTCCGCTTCGAAGCGGGTGCCAACCTTGGCGAGTTCGACGGGCAGGTAGGCGTACAAAATGTTTTTCTTCACAGTGTACCCCCAGCCGCCGCTACGGACGCGTGTCAGCACCTTGCCTTCGAGGTAAATGGCCTCGCCGCCGTAGATCTGGGTGTACTCGCTCCCGTCCACGACCATCGTGCAGAGTTTACGCTTCACGCCTTCTGCTTTCTGTTTGGCGAGCGCGGCCTTGCCGATGAAATCTTTTTTGTTCAAGTCCACACAGAAGCCGAGGCCGCCTTCGTAGGGCGTCTCCAGTTGTGTGACATCGGCGGTGTAGTAACGATAACCTTTTTCGAGACGGAGCGCGTCCAGCACTTTGTAGCCGCCGACTTCGATGCCGAATTCCTTGCCTGCTTCCAAGACCATGTCCCAAACCATCGTAGCACGGTTATACGGGACATACAACTCCCAGCCGAGTTCGCCCGCGTAACTGACGCGTTGTGCGTAGACTTTCGCGCCGTTGATGTCAATCTGCTTCGTCATCAAATACGGATGCGCTTCGTTCGAGACATCCTCGCTGGTGACTTTCTTCAAGACCTCGCGCGCCTTCGGACCCCATAGCGGCAGACACGCCCACTCTTCCGAGACATCGCGAATCTTGACATCGCCATCGGCCTCGTCCACGTGCATTTCCAGCCACGAGCGGTCATTACCGATGAAGGCCGCACCTGTGATAACCCAGAAGCAGTCCGCGCCGAGACGCGTCACGGTCACATCCGCTTCGACGCCGCCGTTCGTGTTACAGAACTGGGTGTAGGTCGCGCTTCCAATCGGCTTGTCCATCTCGCTGACGGCGACGCGGTTGAGCAATGCCAACGCACCCGCACCCGTCACTTCGATCTTGCTAAACGGCGTCAGGTCATAGAGACAGACGCGTTCGCGCGTGGCGATATGTTCCTTTTCGAGTCGATCAAAATATGGCGGCTTGACCCATCCGCCCCAATTGCGCTGATCCTCGCCCATGCGGCGGGACGGTTTGCCTGGGTTGTAATAGTTGACGCGCTCCCAGCCGAACTTCTCGCCGAAGACCGCGCCCATCTCGAGTTGTCGGTGATAGACGGGACTCATCCGATGCGGGCGCGCCCACTCGAACTCGTCGTTCGGGAAGCGCAGGCGGTAGTAATACTTCACGCTTTCCTTCGTCCGTTCCGCGGCGTAGAGCGGATCGTTGTAGTAATTACTGAAGCGCGTCGCTTTATATTGGTAGACATCCATCGTAGGCTCGCCGCCGATGATCCACTCGGCCAGCACTTTGCCCACGCCGCCCGCGCCGCCGTAACCGTTGAGAGAGAAGCCTGCCGCCATCCACATCCCGCGCACACCAGCCATTGGTCCGAGCACGGGCTGACAATCGGGCGTGTACGCGCCTGGATGACAGACGAGCGTGATGATGCCCGCCTGATCAAGGAACGGAAGTCTGCGAATCGCGCCTTCCAGCAGTTGCTCGAAGCGATCCATATCGGACGGGAGAGTCGTCCCGCCATGCTCCCACGGCGCGCCGTCCACCCAACGCGCCAGCGGATTCGGCTCGTAGCCGCCAATGACGAGTCCGCCCTGCTCCTGCCGCATGTAAACGAGATTTTCAGGGTCGCGCAAGCATGGCGTCTTGGCGTTGAACTCGTGACCTGGGACGGCTTTCAACGCGATGTGCTGATGGTCCACTGGCGTGGTCGGGAAATGGACGCCTGCCATCGCGGCGATGCGCGGCGCCCACATCCCCGCGGCGTTAACCACCAACTCGGTCTTGATCGACCCCTTGTCGGTCACCACTTCGGTGATCTCGCCTTTCGCTGACACTTTGATACCCGTCACACGCGTGTTGGTGTAGACCGTCACACCGAGTTCCTTCGCGAATTTGACCATGCTGGTTGTGGCCGTGTACGGATCGAGTTGACCGTCGCGCGGGAGATAGATGCCGCCGTAGAGTTCCTTGTCCGTGATCTGCGGCATGTGCTCCACCGCTTCTTTCGGACCGATAACTTCGCAGTCCAAGCCCAAAGCTTTGGCGCGGCTGACACTGCGCTCCAGATCGAGCAGCGACTCCTTCGTCGACGCGACGCGCAGACTGCCGCAGTGATCGAACAGTCCCAGCTCACTATAGAGTTCGATGCTGTACATGCGGAACTTCAACATCGTCTGCGACGTGGCGAACTGCGTGACGAGTCCCGCCGCATGCGACGACTCGCCGCTGGCGATCTCGCCTTTTTCCAACAGGACGATATCCTTCCGCCCCATCTTGGCAAGATGATACGCAACTTGCGCGCCAACAATACCACCGCCAATCACTACGATTTGTGCTTGATCTTTCATGGGTAAATCCTTCGATGACTTTTGATTTTAGATTGCAAAGCCTGGAGACTTTGTGATCCGTTCCAAACGAAAAATCCGTAGCGCAAATTGGCAATTTGCGCAACAAAAAAGCCTGAAAAACGCGCAACGCGTGATCAGGCTTTAACTTGACTGGCCGCCACCAACACCTTCACCGAATGAGGAGCAAGGTCTTCGATGGCCGAAGAATCGAAACCTTCGTCCGTGACCAGGATATCCACATCGTCAATGGTCGCGATCTGAAAGTTGGAAACCACGCCCCATTTGCTGTGATCGGCGACGACGATGATCTGTCCCTTCGAACGCTCGATCATCGCGCGGACGATCTCTGCTTCCGTGTTGGTCGGGACGGTGCATCCGTGTTTCAGGCTGATGCCATCCACACCGATGATGACCTTGTCCGCGTAGACCTGCCGCAGGTTCTCGATGGCGAAGCGTCCCGCGGTGGATTTGGAACGCGGCTGGAATTCGCCGCCGATCAGGTAATGCTGGTAACCCGTCTCACCCACTTCCAGCGCGGCGATCAGGTTGTTGCTGAAGACCGTGATCCCCGCCTCGCCGCGGATGCTGTGAATCACCTGGGCGGTGGTGGTGCCGCTGTTGATGAAGACGATCTCACGGTCCGCGATCAAAGAAGCGGCCAGTGCGCCAATCGTCCGTTTCTCTTCGGGATTCTTTTGTACGCGGGCCAGATACTCAGGTTCAGCGGTGATGCGCTGATTGACGATGGCCCCCCCATGTGTCCGTTCCAAAAACCCTTCCGTCTCCAGCCATTCCAAGTCGCGGCGAACAGTGGCCTCGGACGTTTCGAGTAGCGCACACAAATCCGCGATCCGCGCGATTTGATGCACCGTCAGGTACTCCTGGATCCGTTCTCGTCTCTGTGCTGGAATGAGGGGTTTGCCCATGAGAGTCTCGAATTCAGAAACGAGGTTTCTTTGAGAAACCTCGTTTCTCCAGTGACGGAAAATGAAGACTTTTGCTCGATTATTATAGGCGAATGTGAATAAATTTGCAAGTTTCTGGCTTTTTCATTATAATAGCCTCAATTTCCTGACGAATACGCAAAGTCTTAGGAGAACGTCATGACAAACAGTCCCATCGGGATGGGCGGGCAGGACCAGGCTGAACGCGAAAAATTCGAGAACGAACTGAAACGGATTCTCAAAGCCAGTGAAGCAAAGGGGATTCTCATGCGGGTGATCGGCTCGCTGGCCTTCCAAATGCATTGTCCACAATTTGGTCATCTCCAAGCCGCCATGGGACGCGCCTACACCGATATTGACTTCGCGGCCTACAGCAAGCAGACCAAACAGATACAGGAATTGATGGCCTCGCTCGGATACACCGACAACCACGAGGTCTTCATTGTCTCGGGCGGGGAACGCTCCATCTTCGACAAACCCAATACGGGCCTGCACATTGACGTCTTCTACGAAAAACTCGATTTCTGCCACCCCATCTATTGGAAGGACCGTCTCGAGGTCGACTTCCCCACCATCCCGCTGGCCGAACTCCTGCTCGAAAAAATGCAGATCGTCCAGATCAACGAGAAGGACATCATAGACACGATCATGCTCCTGCTCGAACATCCCCTCGGCGACTCAGACCACGAGATCATCAACATCAAACGCGTTGCCGCCATCTGCGCGGCAGATTGGGGATTCTGGCGCACGGTCACCATGAACCTCGAAAAGGTGCGCGCCCTGGCGCATGGGTATCCGCAACTGACGGATGAGCAAAAAGCCAAAGTGGAACAGCAGGTAAAAGATGCCATGACCCGCATCGAAGCCGAACCCAAATCCATGGGCTGGAAACTGCGCGCCCGCGTCGGCGACCGCGTCAAGTGGTACAAAGAAGTGGACGAAGTTGAATAAAGGATAACCCCATGACCAAACTTGTCCGTGACCTCATGCACCGCGGCCTGCTGACCTGCCGCCCCGACGCGACTCTGGGGCAGGTCGCCGTTTTACTGAATCAGAACCACGTCCACGCGTTGATCGTCACCGACCGCGAAGGCCGCGCCCTCGGCGTCATCTCGGACTATGACCTACTCGCTGGCGAATGGCTTTCCTCTGACCCCGAGAGCCACACCGTCATGCGCAAACTCACCGCCGCGGACTTGATGTCCCAGCCCGTGGACTCGGTGGAATCCGACCTGCCGTTGAGCGAAGCCGTTAACGCGTTGATCGAGAAACAGATTAGCCGATTGCTCGTCACTGAAAAGGGAAAACCCGTCGGCGTGATCGCACTCTCGAGTTTTGTCGCGTCCATCGCGAGGGAGGAAGAACCGAAGCGCGAAACCGTCGGCGATGTGATGTCCGACGCGGTGCTCGTCTGCCGCGGCAAGACGCCCATCCTGTCCGCCGCGCGCACGATGACACAGGCAGGCTGGAGGTCCGTGCTGGTCGTGGACGCGAAGGGCAAAGTTCTCGGCGTGGTCAGCGGACGAAGCCTCCTGCCCTTTGTCAAAAACGGAATCGATGAAGGCCTGGTGGTGCGCGATGTGATGCACAAACCACTGACGATCGACATCCACGCCAGCCTGCGCGAAGCCGCCGACAAAATGATCCAGAACCATCACCACCGCCTGATCGTGGTGGACGATTCCGACCCTGAGGCCTTCCCGCTGGGAATCATCTCCTCGTTCGACATCGTCGCGGCCATGGCACACCCCGACTCGGTCTGGCAGAAATGATTTGACTCTAGAGGTATTGTCCAACGACAATACCTTTCTAATTTCAAAAGCAAGACCTGACATGTCTCGGCCGCGCTGTTGCAAACCAGAATCATTGCGCGGACAAAGAATCCAATCATCAGACTTCCGCGGAGACATGTCAGGTCTCCAAGACTATAAGACTATCCGACTAGGAGACTCACATGGCTGAATTACCAAAGCATGCACAGGCCGTCATCATCGGCGGCGGGGTGGGCGGGGCGAGCATCGCCTACCACATGGCAAAGATGGGGTGGAAGGACGTGGTGCTCCTCGAACGCCACGAACTGACGGCGGGTTCCACCTGGCACTCGGCGGGACTGGTCGGGCAGATGCGCTCGGACGCGAACCTGACGCGCATGATGCACTACAGCACCGACTTGTATCGCCGCCTGAAGGAAGAGACGGGCGTGGACACCTCCTGGCGCGAAGTGGGCGGATTGCGTCTCGCCTCCTCACATGAACGATTGGAAGAAACCAAGCGTCTCGTCGGGTTGGCGCGCTCCTTCGGCGTCCCGATGGAATTGATCTCGCCGAAAGAGGCGCAGGAGAAATTCCCGCTGATGGACATCACGGGAGTCGTCGCGGCGGCCTACACGCCCAACGACGGTTCGATTGACCCGACAGGACTCACCAACGCGCTCGCGGCGGGCGCGAAAAAATTCGGGGCGAAGATCCACATCGGGGTCAACGTGGAAGCGATCAACGTCAAGAACGGACGCGTCAGCGAAGTGGTGACCGACAAGGGGACGATCCAGACCGAGGTGGTCGTCAACGCCGCGGGCATGTGGGGACGCGAAGTCGGCAAGATGGTCGGGCTGGAATTGCCCGTCATCCCGATGGCGCACTTATACATTTTGACCAAACCAATCGAAGGCGTGACGCACTCGTTCCCGAACCTGCGCGACCCCGATCTGCTGGTCTACTGGCGCGAGGAAGTCGGCGGACTCGTGACGGGCGGTTACGAGCGTCAACCCGCCACGTTTGGCATGAACGGCATCCCGAAGGATTTCAAATATCAACTGCTCGCACCCGACTGGGAACGCTTCACCCCGTTGATGGAAAACTCCATCCGCCGCGTGCCCGCCGTGGAAAACGCGGAAGTGGTGAAACTGCTCAACGGTCCCGAAGGCTTCACGCCCGATGGCGAGTTCCTGCTTGGACCGACCTCGGTCAAGGGCTTCTGGGTGGCGTGCGCCTTCTGTGCACACGGACTGGCGGGCGCAGGCGGCATCGGCAAGACGATGGCCGAGTGGATCATTGACGGTCACCCCGAGTGGGATGTGTGGCGACTGGACGTCCGCCGCTTCGGCCCGAACTACAACAATCTCGATTACACCGCCGCGCGCACCATCGAAACGTACACGCAATACTACGATATTCACTACCCTGGCGAGGAACGCATCTCCCGCCGCGGACAGCGCCTCTCCCCCACCTACTTCCGCCTGCGCGACCTGCGCTGTTCCTTCGGCGAGAAATTCGGCTGGGAACGCCCGAACTGGTTCAGCATCTACGAGGAAAAAGCCACGCACGGACACGAACCGCGCGGCTGGGCGCGTCACGCCTGGAGTCGCGCCATCGGCCACGAGCATTTGATGACGCGCGAGCACGCGGGTCTGTTCGACGAGACCTCGTTCAACAAGTTCGAAGTACGCGGCGCGGGCGCGTTGAAATTCCTCAATTACGTCTGCGCCAATGAAATTGACGTGCCAGTCGGCAATGTCGTCTACACCCAATGCCTCAATAAACGCGGCGGGATCGAAGCCGACTTCACCGTCACGCGCCTCGGGGAGGAGAAATTCCTCATCATTACGGGAACCGCTTTCGGTCAGCATGATTCGTCGTGGTTGTCGCTGAACATGCCCGAGGATGGGTCAGTCGTCATCGAGGATGTCGGTTCGCAGTACGCCTGCATCGGGTTGTGGGGACCGAAGGCGCGCAAGATCTTGGAGAAGGTGACAACGGATGACGTGTCGAACGCGGGATTCCCGTACATGACCGCCAAGTACATCAACGTGGGCGACGTCCCCGCGCTCGCTTCACGCGTGACCTACGTGGGCGAACTCGGCTGGGAGTTTTACTGCCCGATGGAATACGGCGTCCGCCTGTGGGACACGCTCTGGGAAGCAGGCGTCCCCGAAGGGATGGTAGCCGCGGGTTACAAGGCCATTGACACGCTGAGGCTCGAAAAAGGTTACCGCTACTGGAGCAGTGAGATCAGCCCCGACTACAACCCGTACGAGGCGGGCCTCGGCTTCGCGGTGAAACTCGACAAAGCCGATTTCATCGGCAAGGACGCGCTAGTGGAGGCCAAGAAGAAAGGCCTGACGCGGAAACTGGTCTGCATGACGCTGGCCGATGACCGCACCATCGCGCTCGGCAAGGAACCCATCCGCGCGGGCGAGGACATCATCGGCTGGGTGGCCGCGGGTGGATTCGGTTACTCGGTGATGAAGAGTCTAGTCTATGCCTATGTGCCGATGGAATACAGCAAGGTCGGCACGAAACTGACCATCGAGTTCTTCGGCGAACGGATGGCGGCGGAGGTGATTGCCTCGCCTGTGTGGGATCCGAAGGGCGAGAGGATTCGCGCGTAATTCGGGACACGGATTACACGGATTCGTTTTTTCAGGCTTCGGAAGTGAGGGGGCTTCCGAAGCAGAACTAACCAACTATAACGATTTTCAAAAATATTTCTATTCAAATGGCAACAAATTTCCCTTTCAGATTGGCGCTACTTGGAATAACGACATCTATCTTGATGTCAGCGTGTCATCCAGCCTTGAAGGAACCGAATATCATTACACATTCAGAAGTTGTAGAAACACCAGAATTTATCAGTCACGAAAAGCCCATTCTTATTGTGGACGCTCCCACTTTGGAATCGGTAGGATGTCCGCCAGCAGATCAGAGTGGCATTAGCTTCTGTACGGATAGCAGCGAACTAAAATCAGCAGGCTGTTTTAGCGTTTTTGCGCCCGATTCTTTGCTTGGAGGTCTAAGCCCTGCTTACCCATTATTGATATGCGCCATGGACGGCAACAAATATTTATATAAATCGGGTTGTTTGGTAAACCTATCTCTGGGATTGGTTGTGTACAAAGATGGTATTTATCATTTGATTGACTCCGAATCTAAGTTGAGAAAAATATATGCGCCTATCGAAACAGAGAATGAGGCATTGAGTTATGCCCTGGCTGGTACTGGGCTTTCAGCATATTACAATTTAAGTTTCTCCGACGAGTATGAGTATTATGTAGATCGAATTGAAGATACCTACGTGTTCAAAGATGGAAGAGATTTTTTGGTGCATTTATATGATTATCGCCTCTGTGGCTGCGGTCAACACGAAACTTATATTGTTGAGGTTCGAGTAACTCGCACTGGATATATCAAGCAGATTCGCAAGGAATTGGTTTATAGAGACATTAATTGGAGCTGTATAGATTGATTGCGAAAGTCGGTTTGTGACCAACGGATAAAAAACGGACACCTGCACCAAACCACAGATGCGGTAAATGGATGGAATTCGCCAAATCCGCTAGGAATCCGCTGGTCACCGTCCCGCCAACAGGAGACACCGTCGTTTGAAACCAGATCGAGAATCGTCCACGAATTCGGCCACAAATATTCAAATTTCCACGCCCGCGGTTTGTTTATTCGTGAAACCATTCGTGGACGGAAGACCAAGCCAAACCCAATTTTGAAGAGTTGCCATGACCACCCTCGCCATTGACAAAGCCATCGCCAAAGTCCCATTCCTCGCTGAGTCGAAGAACATCAAAAAGACTCCGCTCAGCGGCGGGATCACCAACCTGAATTTCCGCATCGACGCAGACGGGAAGTCATACGTCATCCGTTTGGCGGGCGACGGGACCGACCAACTCGGCATCAAGCGCGACGTCGAGTATGCGGCGAACAAAGCCGCGGGCGAGTTAGGCATCGCACCTGAAGTGGTCTACTTCATCGAACCCGAAGGCTACATCGTCACGCGCTTCATCAACGGCAAACACATCCCGCCTGCCGAGATCACCAAGCCCGATAACATCCGCCGCGTGGCGCGGAAGTTGCGTCTCTTCCACCGCCGCGGGCCAGAATTGAAAGGCGAGTTCAACGTCTTCCGCCGCGTCGAAATGCTGACGGAAGTCTCGAAGCAATACAACTGCCAGTTCCCGCGCGACTGGGACTGGATCATGCAAAAGAAAACCGAAGTCGAAAAGGCGTTGCTGAAAGACCCGTACATCCCCACGCCCTGTCACGATGACCTGCTCAACCTGAACTGGATGGATGAAGAGGTGGCGGGCGAACTCGGCGAAGTCCGCCTGCTGGATTGGGAATACGCGGGCATGGGCGATATCTTCTTCGACCTGGCGAATTTCTCGCACCACCACGGCCTTAACGAAGACCAGGTGCGCCTCCTTCTGGACGAGTATTTTGGTGAGGTCACCCCGAAGCATTTTGCCCGCCTGCAACTGATGTGGCCCATGTCCGAACTGCACGAGGCCATGTGGGGCACCACGCAGACGGGCATCTCCAAACTGGAAGAGGATTTCCAGGGATATGCCAATTTGTGGTTCGGACGTCTACGCGAAAGAATGACCGACTATCGCTGGGAGCAGTGGCTGGAGGATGTGGCGCCTGGATAGAGGAAAAAGCAAATAGATAAACAAGTACATCCGTAAACAGGTTTTGTTACAAATTGTGTACTTGTGTACGTGTATACTTGTGCACGTCTGTACTAATGTACCTTACCATTGAAGACCCAACGTCGTTTCATCGAACGTCAACGCAGCACTTGCAAGCATTTGTAAGAAAGGAAGTGCGCGATGAAGGAAAGTCCCGTTGAACGACTGGCCCAGACCCACCCCGATCTCGAAATCTGGTGGGACTCGTCTCCCCTCGTGTACGACGCGTGGGTGCGGAAAATGCTCCAGAAGGCAGAGCCCGCCCACAGGTCCGAATTGGAAGCGCAACTCGCACGGCTCTATAACGCCGAAGAACCTTCACAAAGTATTTCCCGCGGCTGTACTACCAATCCCCCGCTCTCGTGGCAGGCCGTCCAGGCCGATCCCGATTTTTGGCGCGCGTGGATCGACAACCTGATCCAGTCGCATCCCGAAATGGGACTTCCCGACCTGACCTGGTTCACATACAAGGAAGTGGTGAAGCGCGGCGCGGAAATGTACATGCCGATCTTCAACGCTTCGCGCGGACGTTTTGGCTGGATCTCTGGCCAACTGGACCCTCGCCTCTTCACCGAGACCGAGCGCATGGTCCACGACGCGGAGGAACTCCACGCCCTCAGCCCGAACGTGATGATCAAGGTGCCTGCGAGTATGCAGGGCATCGAGGTCGTCAAGATCCTGACATCGAAGGGCATCGGCACCAACACCACCGTCTGCTTCACCCTGCCGCAGATCCTCGCCTCCGCGGACGCGGCAATGGAAGGCATTCGCCTCGCCGAGCAAAACAAAGTGGACTTGAGCCAATGGCGCGCGGTCATCACGATGATGATCGGGCGGTTAACCGAGCACGAGATTTTGGATGTGCAGGCCGCGCGGAAAAATATCCGCCTGTCGTGGCAAGACAAGCACTGGTTTGGGATCGCCGTCTTCCGTCGGGCGTATCGTACCTTGACGGAAGGCGGATACGCCAGCAAGATGCTGGCCTGCTCGATGCGGGCGGGTCCACTCGTGGCGGGGAAGATGCGCTTCTGGGACCTGGAAAAACTGGCTGGCGGCGACATCGTCTACACCTGCCCACCGTACGTGCTCGAGCCGCTCTTTGACATCGGCGAGGAACTCAACTTCGAGCCGCAGATCGAACGGGACGATGTGCCGAAGGATGTGATGGAGAAACTGATGCAGATTTCCTATTGCATTCAGGCCTACGACCCGAACGGACTGTCGCTGGAACAGTTCAATGACCACCCTGCCACGGTCAGCACAGTCACCGCGTTTTCGAAAGGCTTCGCGGGGCTGGAAGGTTTCATCGGTGAAAGGATGACCGTTGGTCATCAGAAATAAACGAACCTGAACCAATCAAAGTTCAATAGAATAGGAGAAACACTATGTCCATCGTAAATGCAAAAGAGATCATGGTTGAAGCCGCCAAGAAAGGCTATGCTGTTGGGGCGTTTAACATCACCGACCTGCTTCAGTTCGAAGCGGTCATCGACGCGGCCGTCGAGACGAAGTCGCCCGTCATCGTGCAGACTTCGGTCAAGCCCTCCCAATTTCTTGGCACCGACATGATGGTGGCGATCTATCGCACACTGGCTCAAAAAGCTCCTGTCCCTGTCTGCCTGCATCTCGACCACTGCACCGACATTGACTACTGCAAGAAGTGCGCCGACGCGGGCTACACCAACATCATGATCGACGCGTCCAAGCAGGCCTACGAGGAGAACATCCGCCAGACCAAGGAAGTGGTGGACTACTGCCACAGCATTGGCGGCATCTCGGTCGAGGGCGAACTGGGAACCGTCGGAGGCGTGGAGGACCAGGTCAAGGTCGCGGAGGATGAGGCGCAGTTGGCGAATCCCCAGCAGTCGGTGGAATTCGTCGAGCGCACGGGTGTGGATATTTTCGCGCCCGCCATCGGCACCGCGCACGGCGTCTACAAGACCAAGAACCCGAAGATCGACACCGAGCGCATGGCCACCATCCACAAGATGTTGAACGGCAACGGCATCAAGACCCCGCTGGTTGTCCACGGCGGGACAGGCCTGCCCGAGGAGACGATCAAGAAATTGCTGGCCGCGGGCGGCGCGAAGTTCAACGTCTCGACCGAGTTAAAGCACACGCTGATCGACGCCAAGTTCGAGTACATCACCGCCCACCGTGACGAATACGACCCTGGCAAGGTTGACAAGTTCGTGCGCGAAGCGACGAAGAAAGCCGTCATCCACTGGATGGAGATGGTGGAATCGGTAGGAAAAGCGTAGACACGTACACAGGTACACAAGTAAACAGGTAAACACGTGACCTGCGTCCATGTGTACTTGTATACCTTTCAACAATCACACAACACAATTAGGAGTCACAGCATGGCAAAGAAAATCGAAGAATACTACGCCCCGTGGGTGAAGGGCATCCCGATGTACATTTCCAATCACATCGAGAAGGCGTGGCGCGACCCGAAACTACATCGCATGATGTCGAACGAAAATCCGCTGCCCCCGTCCGACAAGGTGCTGGACGCGATGGTCAGGTACGCCAAGATGGCGAACCGCTATCCCGACCAGGGACTCGTCGTCCGCACCAAGATCGCGGAGATGAACGGCCTCGACGGTCCGTACAACGTGATGATCGGCAACGGCTCGAGCGAAGTGTACGACAACATCTTCCGCATGTTTATCCTCCCGCAACAGGATGAGGTCATCCAGCACACGCCGTGCTTCGGTATTTACGGATTGCGCGGCAAACTGCTGGGCGCGAAGATGGTCAGCGTGCCGATGATCTACAAGGATGATTATCTGCACTTCGACCCCGATGGAATCCTCGCCGCAATCACCGACAAAACCAAGATCATCGTGGTTGCCAACCCGAACAACCCCACGGGCAACTTCATGGCTCCCGAGCATTTCGTCCGCATCGCGGAGACGGGCATCCCCTTCGTCATTGACGAGGCTTACGTGGAATATTCGGGCTTGAAGATGTCGCAGGTGGCGTTGACCAAGAAGTACGAGAACGTCATCATCACTCGCACGCTGTCGAAGGCCTACGGTCTGGCGGGGATGCGCTTCGGATACGCGATGGCGGCCAAACCCGTCATTGACCAGATCTCTGGCTCGCTTCTCCCCTGGAACGTGGGGACGATCCCCATGTGGGCGGCGCTGGCGGCCTTCGAAGACCAGGAAGGGCTGGCGGAGCGCGTCAAGTTCAACAACGACGCAGTGGACTACATCACCGAGTCGCTGAGCGTCATCCCAGGCTTCGTGGTCTTCCCCTCCAAGTCGAACTACATCCTGTTCGATTGCGGCAAGACTGGCAAGACGGGCAAGGAAGTGCTTGCCTTCGCCGAGACCAAGGGCATCATCCTGCGCGGCGAGAGCGAGAAATACGGCTCCGACGGCTGGTTCCGCGTGACGGTCGGCTCGAAGGAAGAGAATCAGATGTTCGTGGATACCGTGCTGGAATTCTTTGGGATGAAGAAGTAAATCGTTTCAGACCTGACATGTCTCATCCGTGCCTTTGTTAATCGAAACACTGGCGCGGACAAAGGCCACGATTTTCGGACTTTCACGAAGACATGTCAGGTCTCAGTGAGATGGAGGAACCAATGGCACAAATCAAAGCAGTGTTCTTCGACCAGGACGGGGTCATCATTGACACCGAGCGCGATGGACATCGCGTCTCGTTCAACATGACGTTCAAAGAGTTTGGCTTCACCGACGAGTGGAGCGTGGAGTACTACCACGAACTGCTCCAGATCGCGGGCGGCAAGGAACGCATGAAGCACCACGCGCAGACGAAGGGATTCAGCAAACCGATCCCCGCCGAGGAACTGGACCAACTCGTCAAGGATATGCACAAGCGCAAGACCGCGCTGTTCGTGGAATTGATCGAGACGGGCAAACTCCCCCTCCGCCCGGGCATCCACAGGTTCATGAAAGAGGCGATGGAAACGGGCTTGAAAATCGCGGTCTGCACCACGTCCAACGAGCAGGCGGCGAAAGCCATCACCGAGAAGATTCTGACCGACATCAAGTTCGACCTCGTCCTCGCGGGCGACGTGGTCAAGAACAAGAAGCCCGATCCCGAGATCTACAACCTCGCGCTGGAAAAACTCGGCCTCAAGCCCGAAGAGGTGATGGTCGTGGAGGATTCCAAGAACGGCCTGAAGGCATCGAAAGCCGCGGGCATCCAGACCATCGTCACCTACAACGGGTACACCGAGAACGAGGACATCGATGCGGGCGACGTGATCGTCTCCTGCCTCGGCGATCCCGATGGCGAGAAGGCCAAGATGCGCAAAGGTGGCATCCCGAATTTCGATGGCGTCGTCCACGTGAAGGATGTGGTGGCGCTGTTTAGCAAGTAAGCAAAACGTCAACCACTCGTCGAAGGTCAAAGGTCGAACGTCTGACTTTTGACCTTCGACTTTTGACAGGACAAATCATGGAAGAACAATTCGACGTCATCAACGAACAAGATGAAGTGATCGGGCAGGCCGCTCGTTCCGCCGTCCACGCGCAGGGATTGTGGCATCGCGGCGTGCACATTTTTCTTTTCACACCTGATGGAAGGATGCTCGTCCAACAGCGGAGTGCGGACCGCAAGCAGTACGCGTCACTGTGGGACTGCTCGGTCTCGGAACACGTCAAGGCGGGAGAGGACTACGTCAGTGCGGCTCAGCGCGGACTTTGGGAGGAACTCGGCCTTCGAGATGTGACTCTGACCCCGCGCATCCGCTTCCGCCTGAACTATGGGCCGAACGACAACGAGATCAGCGTCCTCTTCACAGGGACGGCGGACCCTGCCCGCGTCCGATTCGACCCCGTCGAGATCGCGCGGGTGGACACCCTGTCGATGCCAGAGTTGTTGGATCGAGCAAAGAGGGACGACGCGAATTTGTGCTACTGGTTCATCCAATTGTTGAAGTGGTACGCAGGCGGCGAATCGGATTTGACTCCCCTACAGACAGATTTCCGCTAACTCGGACGGGACCCACCTCCCGTCACGCGCGAGGCGGAGGCATCAGAAGAGGAAACGGCTGGTCAGCAGGTAGACCCCCGCGGAAAGAAACGTCGTGGCGGGGATCGTCAGAATCCAGGCGATGATGATATCCTGTGCCAATCCCCAGCGGACTTTGTTGGCGCGTTCTGCCGTGCCGATGCCCATGATCGAGGAGTTGATGACCTGCGTGGCACTGACTGGCCCGCCGACGAGTGACGCGATCAGAATCACCAGGGCGGATGTGACCTGGGAGGAAAAACCATCCACGGGGCGGATTTTGTAAAAAGAAATTCCACCTACGGTGTGAATCAATCGCCAGCCCCCCACCGCGGTTCCCAGTGCGAGGGCGAGGGCGCACAAGGCGATTACCCAGACAGGCACAACAAACGTGGAGAGGCTTCCCGCGGTGACGAGTGCAAGCGTGATGAGGCCCATGCTCTTCTGCCCATCGTTACTGCCGTGACTCAGTCCCAGGATCAAGGCCGTGAGTAGTTGCGAACGTTTGAAAAATTCGTTGATGCGCGGCGTGGCGTTTCGGCTGAGGTGCATGACAACGCGCAGAAGAATGAAGCCAGCGAGAAAACCGATGATGGGGGAAGCGAAGAGAGAGATGAGGATGTTGAGCAATCCGTCGGTCTGGATGACACGCGGCCCTGCCCGCATGGAGGCCGCGCCCAACAAACCTCCGATCAGGGCATGGGATGAACTGCTGGGCAGTTTGGCGACCCACGTGAGGAGGTTCCAGATAAGGGCACTGCCCAACGCCACCACCAGCACCTGTTCCGTGACCGCCGACGACTGGACGATGCCGCGCCCGATAGTCTGTGCCACCGCCACCCCGAAGATGAACGGCCCGCAAAATTCGGCCAGCGCGGTAATTCCAAGGGCAATGCGCGGCGGATAGGCACGCGAGGAGATCATGGTGGCGACCACATTACGAGAGTCGTGAACGCCGTTCATAAAACTAAAGGACAGGGCCAGCCCGATGATGATTAATAGAGTTAGAGACATTTGCCTTCTCATACAGTTCATGCACACAAACCAGTTGTAAAAGAGCGTCTGAAAACCCAACACAAAGTCACCAAGTCACGAGAACACGAAGTTTTTTTCTTTGAGCCTTTGTGCCATCGTGTTAAGAAAAACTGACTTTTTAGACGCTTTCCAAGACAGGCCAGATGGGCGAAAAAACAAAAGCCAGGATTCCAAGGGCATCCTGGCAAAGTCATTCAATGGGACAAGAAAAACTTCTAAGGAAGGAAGTGCCCAAGGAGCCAGTAGAATCCTGCGGCCACCAGCGCCGTGGCAGGGATGGTCAACAACCAGGCCATTACAATTTCCTGCGCCACGCCCCAGCGGACCTTGTTGGCCCGCTCTCCCGTCCCCACACCGAGGATGGCGGAACTGACCACCTGCGTGGTGCTGACGGGTCCACCCACCAGCGACGCGCTGAGAATCACCGCGGCCGAGGCCAGTTGCGAGGCAAAACCATCCACGGGGCGAATTTTAAAGATCCTGCCGCCAAGGGTGCGGATCAACTTCCAGCCGCCGAGGGCCGTGCCAAGGGCGATCATGGTCGCACATGCCAGAATTACCCAGGTTGGTACATTGAAAGTAGTCAGAAAGCCGTCTGTCACCAAAGCCAGCGTGATGATACCCATTGTTTTTTGTGCGTCGTTCGTGCCGTGGCTGAGGGCCAGCGCAAGCGCGGTCAGCACCTGGCTTTGACGGAAGAACTGATTGATGCGCGGCGTGGCATTCCACGAAAGGAGAATGGTTGCGCGCAGAATCAAGTACCCAACTATAAAGCCAATGATCGGTGAAGTAAACAGGGCGATCAGGATCTTCTCCAAACCTGTCAATTGGATGGCGCTCCATCCCGCACCGACGATCACCGCGCCAATGAATCCACCCATCAAAGCGTGAGAGGAACTGCTGGGAAATCCGAGGTACCACGTCAACAGATTCCAGAAAATCGCACTGGCCAATGCCGCCAACAGGACATTCTCATTGATGGCGGATGCCGCAACGATCTCCTCACCAATGGTCTTCGCAACCGCCACACCAAATACAAACGGACCGAAAAAATTGGCCAGGGCGGTCAAACCAAGGGCTACGCGCGGCGAAAGAGCCCGCGAGGAGATCATCGTGGCGACCACATTGCTGGAATCGTGGATACCGTTCAGAAAATCGAACAGCAACGCGAGCACAATGACGACAATTGTGATGGTTTCCATGGTTGACCGCTAGGCGATCTTCACAACCACATCTGCGATGACATTGGCCGCCTCGTCCCCGCGATCGGCCGCATTGCTCAAGTGACGGTAGACCTCCCGCATCTTCAACATGCTGACCACGTGCTGAACGTCTTCCACGTTGCTGAAGAGGTCCGCCAGCGCCTCGCGGTAGACACCCTCCACGCGGTTTTCGAGCGCCTTGGCACGTTGGGCGTGTTCGCTCGAAACGCCAGGATGCTCCTCCAACCGATCCACAGCCAGCAGGAGTTCATAAGCCGCGTCGCGCAACAGGGTGGCAATGCGCTGCATGTAGGTGGTCGGCTCGACCTCGAGGATCTCCATCTCGCTTACGGTGCTGTAGGCGTAGTCCACCACATCGTCAATGGCACGCGAAAGCGCGAACAGGTCTTCACGGTCGAAGGGCGTGACAAATGTACGATTCAATTCATCGATGAAAATGCGGCGCACCTCGTCGGCCTCTTTTTCCTTGCGGGTCAAGAGAGCAGAGGCTTCATGATCACGGGTGGCCAGATATTTGCAGAGCGCATCCATCCCCTCCAGGGTCAGGGCGGCTTGATCGTGAATCAGCTTGATAAAAATGTTCTGACGTTTCTTGAACAGACTACGCATGAGTGACTCCTTATTTGTCGGACAAATTTTACCTCAAACTTAAATCACTTGCGGCGGTATAATCACGTCCATGCAGAAACAGTTTTTCAACGCCATCCGCGCGGGGGACCGCGACGAAGTGGAACGCTTCCTTCTCCTGGACACAAGCCTGATCCACGCCAAAGAAAAGGGACTCAGCCCGGTGCTGATCGCGGCCTACCGCCTCGAGCCACAACTGGCGGATTTTCTTGCAGACAAGACCGTGACGCTCACCGTCTTCGAGGCCGCGGCCACCGGACGGACGACCCACCTGGTGCGCCTGCTGGCGCGCAACCCGGACCTGGTCAACGCATTTGCCGACGACGGATTCCAGCCGCTGGGACTGGCCTCCTTCTTCGGTCATCTCGAAGCGGCCGAATACCTGGTGCGGGCCGGGGCAATGGTGAATTCGCCTTCGAACAATGAACTGCACGCCACACCGCTGCAATCCGCAGTGGCAGGCAGGCATGCGCCCATCGTGAGGATGCTGCTGAAGAACGGCGCCCAGCCCAACGTCCGCGAACGAGGCGGCGGGACGCCCATCCACGCGGCGGCGGCCAACGACGATACGGAATCCATCCAGCTTCTCATCCTGGCGGGCGCGGATCTTCATCTGCGTAACGATGCCGGGAAACGCCCGGTCGACCTTGCTGAGGAGAAGGGACACCATCGGGCGGTGGAAATCCTCAAACGCGAGATCACGAAGCGGTTTCGTGTGCCATCCTCCACTTGACAAACCGATATTCTGACCTACAATTAAGAAAACTGAACGTTTTTCAATAACACAAACGCGGAGGTGAATTTCAATTAAAGCCCAAGTCCAATTGAAGGTAATCGGCAAGTAGTTCGAACAGGGTAAACCGGCGCGCTGGTTTGCCTCATATTCATAATGTCCACTAGGAGATGCAAAAATGAAAAAGAGATTTTTGGCACTACTCAGTATCGTTGTGGTCCTCTCGCTATTTATGACAGGGACCGCATCTGCCACAGGGCAGGAGAAGGTCGCCAGTGGCCCCCTTCAGCCCGGACAGACAGTGACATTTACGCAAACAGTTCCCATCAACATTGTCTTCATCGGCTATACGGCCGCTGATATCAACAAAACGGATTTGGGCTCGTGGCTGCCAAGCACCTACAAGCCGCTCGTCCGCTACCCGCAATTCTATGGCCTGCCCGGCCGCGATATGGGATTGCAGTATAACTTCAACTATCGCTACGTATTCAAAGATGCGGCGTTCAATAACCGATTCTTTGCCTACCTTCGCACCATCGGCCTGAAGAAGTCTCTGACGTACTATCAGCAGGCTTACAACGACATGGCCAACAACATCCAGAACGTGACCGGCCCGGTGTACTATATTGACGCCCCCAAGGTGGAAAAATACCTGGCGACCAACCTGAAAATGCCCGCCAGAAGCTACACCATCGTGTTCATCAACTGGTATGACCGCCCAGACTTCAAATACCATGTCTATACCAAGACCGATGAGCCAGATCCCGACACCCTCTTTAACTTCGGCGCCCGCCTTTCCTCCCGCAAACTGATCGCCTGGGGTGGAAGCTCCAGCCGCCTCTGGTTCTACGATCTCTCCGCGGGACCTGAAGCCTGGTCTGGCAACTACGACGTGGACAACGCTGACGTCGACGGCGACACCGTTCCCGATTACCGCATGCCTCCCATCTGGGAATATGCCGCGGGCGGCTATCGCGATCCCGCTGATTTGAGCAGTGACCTCGGCCTGGTGACACGCTTCGTAGGCATCAACCTGCTCTTCACCACCTCCCCGCTCTACGATCCGTTGGCATCCGCCCCGAGCTACGCCGGCAAGAAGATCATCAACGTCAACATGTTCGAGGATGATCCTTCGAGCAGTGGTCTCGATTACATCAACGTCAACACAGTGCGCGCCCGCTACCGCGAGTTCCAACCCTATTACGTTTGGGGTTCGCGGCTGTTCGACAACGACCCGATGACCGATGGCGAAACGCTGTCCTTCCGCATCTTCACCGGCCTGAGCGGCGAGAGCGATTGCTGGGACGCCTACGGCACCCCGTTTGCCCAGTTGTTCTGCTACTTTGACGCCAACCGCGCTTCCTACATTCCAGCCTACAATCCCCCCGACTACCCGATCGGCTATTTCGCCTTCAACACCACCGATGCCAACCTGGGTTCTCAGGCCGGATTGCTCGGCTTCTCGGATGACAACTGGATTGACGGCACGCCCAGCTATATCTTCCAATTCGACTCCCCCGGTTACCGCGCCAGTGGTTACGGCTTCACCATCACCACCATCCACGAAGGCGGCCACCACCTCGGCATGTCGCATCCGCATGATGGCTACGATTATGAGTATGGCATCGATTACGGCCCAGGCGGCAGCCTGTACTTTGCGTGGTCTGGTGATGAAAGCAACACCATCATGCATTACATGGACCTGTCCTCCCACTTTGGCCAATTCGATAGGGACAACATGTACCGTTGGGAGACCGCTGGTTACCTAAACTGGTCCAACGAACTGCTCGGTGACCTGATGGCACATCCTGGTTATGCCGGCGTTGCGGCTTACGTCAACGCGGCACAGAGTTACGCCACTGGCTCGATGGCGGCCTTCAACACCTGGAACTTCGGCCTGTCCGCCTCGCTCGCAAAGAAGGCCTACTGGTCGCTCTCCCAGGCTGCCAATGTTCTTGGCGTCCCCACTCCCGACAAGGCGGCTGCTCCTGATCGCGGCGCCATCAACTCGGAAGTCCCGCATGAAGGCGACCCGATCCGCTTCCCGGACAACTAATCGTTCTTCAACCTAAAGTTCCACCCTTTCGGGAGCGGAGAAATCTCCGCTCCCGATTTTATTTTGACAAAGTCAGTTATAATTTCGCCCATGTTTACTCCTGAACAGATCAAAACCAAACTTGACCGCATTCTCTTAAAGGTACAAAAGCCTGGCCGTTACGTGGGCGGAGAACTCAACAGCGTCATCAAGGATTGGGACTCAGTCGCCATCCGTGCTGCGCTCATCTTCCCCGACATCTACGACATCGGCGTCTCTAACGTGGGACTGAAGATCCTCTACGACCAGATCAACCAACGCGATGACGCGCTGGCCGAACGCGCCTACGCGCCGTGGACGGACATGGAAACCCTCATGCGCGAACACGGGATTCCGCTCTACGCACTCGAATCAAAACGACCGTTGAGCGGATTCGACCTCATCGGCTTTTCCCTCCCCTACGAGACTCTCTACACCAACGCCCTCAACATCCTCGACCTGGCGGGCATCCCCCTGCGCGCGGACGAACGCGACGCGACCCATCCCATCATCATCGCGGGCGGACATTCCACCATGAACCCCGAGCCCATGCACGCCTTCATCGACGCGTTCGTCATCGGCGAGGGAGAGGAAGTTATTCACGACATTATTGAAGTCATAAAACAAGTCAAAGGTCGAAGGTCAAAAGTCGGCGACCTTCGACTTTCGACCTTCGACCGCGAAGCGCTACTGCTTGAATTAGCCCGCATCCCCGGCGTCTATGTCCCGCGCTTCTACCAGCCTCACTACATGGACGATGGCACGATCAAGCGCATGGAATCCCTCGCCGAGGGGATCGCCAACCCCGTGGTCAAGCGTCTCGTTGCCAAACTGCCTCCGCCGCCGACGAAATTCATCGTGCCGAACATCGAGGTCGTCCACAACCGCGCCTCGGTGGAGATCATGCGCGGATGCACGCGCGGGTGTCGATTCTGTCACGCAGGCATGATCACGCGTCCCGTCCGCGAACGAAGCGTGGAGGAAGTGGTCGCCGCGGCGCGCGAAGCCATCCAGTCCACAGGATTCGAAGAACTCGCACTCCTGTCACTCTCATCTTCTGATTACACGCATATCATGGAGTTGGTCACGGCCATCGGCGAGGAATTCAAAGACAAAAAACTGACCGTCTCCCTGCCGTCGTTGCGCATCGAATCCGTCTCGGTGGATCTGATGGACAAACTGCGCGACCGCCGCGGCTCGGGCTTCACGCTCGCGCCCGAAGCGGCGACAGAACGGATGCGCCGCATCATCAATAAATTCATCCCCGATGAAGACATCATCAATACCACGCGCGAAATCTACCGCCGCGGCTGGACGACGATCAAACTCTACTTCATGATCGGCCATCCCAGCGAGACGCTCGAAGACGTGCAGGCCATCGCGGATTTGTGCAAGCGCGTCGTTGCCGAGGGACGCAAAGTGGCGGGGATGAAAGTGAAACTGCATGCGGGCGTGAGCACGTTCGTGCCGAAACCGCAGACCCCGTTCCAATGGGTGGCGTGCGACACGCGCGAGAATATCCTTGCCAAGCAGGCATTGCTGAAACGCGAACTGCGCGACAAGAACATCAAACTCTCGTGGTCAAAGCCCGAAGATACGTTGCTCGAAGCCTGGCTTTCGCGCGGCGACCGAAAACTTTCTGACGTCATTTACAGCGCGTGGAAGAACGGCGCCAAATTCGACGCCTGGGGCGACCAGATGAAATTCGAAGCGTGGATGAACGCCTTTGCCGAGCACGGACTCGACCACTCCTTCTACACTCATCGTCCGCGCCGCACCGACGAGATTTTCGCCTGGGACCACATCACCGCCGCTGTCCGAAAAAACTTTCTGTTCCAGGATTTCCGCCAGTCGCTCGAAGGACAGATCCGCGTGGACTGCCGCCTGAACTGCTACGCCTGCGGCATCCTGCCCACGTTCATTGACCTGCGCCGCGACAACCCTGGCGAGGGCTGGAAATGTCCCGACGTGAAAACGCCAAAAAGGGAAAGAGCGTTGAACAGCAACCAGTTATCGGAAATCAACGATCAACTGCCAGTGGTCGGAGATTGAGATGAGAAAATCGCAATTCCTCGTCCGCCTGGCGAACGCGCGTGAAGATTGGGAACACGCCCTCAACTACGTCGGCTCGATCCGACTCGGCATCGGCGGCGTGTCAGGTCACTGGTCCGCGCGGGACGTCCTCGCGCATATCTTCTCGCACGAACAATACATCGCGGATCGGCTGCACGAAATTCAGCAAGGCGAAACGCTCCCGCCCTGCCAGTCCGAAGAGGAACTCGAAACCTTCCGCGCCGACCACGGTTATCCCGATTACGAATCGTCCCTGCTCAACGAGGCCGAAGCCAATGAAGAACCCGTCCATAAATTGAAGAACACGCCTTTCATTGAACTCATCGAACTCGAATTGCGCGTCTATGATTCGGTCTATGAAATGGTGAAGGCCCTCGGCGAAGAGCAACTCGCCGAGAACCAGCTCTTCAAGCGCATCGCGCGTCACACCATCGACCAATACCGTCATCACGCCGCCGACATCCGCAAACGATTCAAGACCCCCGTCATCCACTAATGCGCATCCGAATCACATTTTCCAAACAGGGCGCACTGCGCTACACTGGTCATCTCGACCTGCACACCCTGCTCGAGCGCGCCGCCCGCCGCGCCGCCCTGCCCCTCGCCTATTCACAGGGATTTCATCCCACGCCGAAGATTCAACTTGCCTCTGCCCTGCCGCTCGGATTCTCCTCCCGCGCCGAAGTGATGGACATGTGGCTCACGACTGATTGCGCCCTGCCGCAAGTCCACGCGGATTTGCAGGCCGCGCTCCCACACGATATCCAGATCCTCGACATTCAACAAGTAGACGACCGCTCTCCCGCGCTCCAGACCCAACTGATCGCGGCCGAATACGAAGCGACCATCCCCAAGGAATACGCCTCCAACCTGACCTCACGGCTGGCCGCGCTTTCAGAGGCCGAATCTCTCCCCCGCGAACGCCGCGGCAAAGCCTACGATCTGAGGCCGCTGATCGAGTCCCTCACCCTCACCCCCAACCCCTCTCCCGAAATTCGGGAAAGGGAAGCCGAGGGCGGAGTGAGGGTTTTCATGCGTCTCACCGCCCGCGATGGCGCAACGGGGCGCCCAGAAGAAGTGTTGTCCGTGCTGGAAATCCCTCCTGAATCCGTCCGCGTGGAAAGAACCCGCTTGATTTTTCAGGGTTAATCGGTACAATCAGCAAATAAATCGTCCAAAAAAGTACGAAGGAGAAAAACATGGCACTTTTTGGCGCGCTCTTCTTTGGGTTTGTTCCCATGTTCCTGTTTGCCGCGTTCCTGTACTGGTTGGACCGCTACGAGAAGGAACCGCTTCCGCTTTTGGGCGCAGTCTTTGGCTGGGGATTTATTGTGGCCGCGGGCGGGGCGTTCATCGTCAACACGGTGCTGGGGATTGGCGTTTACCTGTTCACCGGGTCCGAGGTCACCACAGACCTGACGACGGGTTCGCTCATCGCTCCCATCGTGGAAGAGACGCTGAAAGGGCTGGCGGTGCTGATCGTTTTCCTGTTCTTCCGCAAGGAATTTGATTCGATCCTCGACGGCATAATTTATGCAGGCATCGTTGCACTCGGCTTTGCGGCCACCGAAAATGCCTTTTACATTTACGACCGAGGTTTCGCCACCTCGGGCTGGAGCGGATTTTGGTTCCTCGTTTTCGTGCGGGTGATCCTCGTCGGCTGGCAGCATCCGTTTTACACCGCGTTCACGGGGATTGGATTCGCGATCTCGCGCATGAGCAAAAATACGCTTGCAAAATTCCTTGCGCCGCTCGCGGGTCTGGTCATGGCAATGCTCACCCATTCCTTCCACAACACACTGGCGAGTCTCACGCGAGGGATGGGAGGATTGGTGGTAGGCACGTTGATCGATTGGACGGGTTGGCTGGTGATGCTGGCATTCATCATCTGGATGATCCGCCGCGAGGGAAAACTTCTCCCCAAACATTTGCAGGAGGAGGTGGCCGCCGGGCACATCACTTCCACCCAATTGCGGACAGCCGCCTCGCCGTTTGGCGCCAGCATGGCCAGCCTCGGCGCGTTGACGGGTGGAAAATTCAGGGTCACCACGCGTTTCTATCAGGTGCTTGGGGAACTGGCTCACAAAAAGGAACAGTTCGCCCTGCACGGAGACGAGAGAGGCAATACGGCCATCATCGAAAAGCTGCGTCAGGAGATGACAACTCTCAGTCCGCAAGTGAGCGCATAATGCAAATTGCCAATTCGCGCTACCAGCGGTAAAATCTCTCCGTTCGCCCCCGTAGCTCAGTGGACAGAGTGTCGGCCTCCGGAGCCGAAGAGCGCGGTTCGAGTCCGCGCGGGGGCGCCTTTGTTAGTCGAAGGGGATGTTTCTCAAATCGCGAGGAAGCAATTCGTTCGCATGAGTGACAATGGGATTCCATTGTCACTTTTTTCTTAACTTGTTGTAATCTTCTTCACCTTGACAGCCCAATCGTTTACGAGTAAAAACATACCGACCAGTCGGTTTTTTAATTCCATCCCCATCCCCTTCCCGTTTGGGAGAGGGGAGTAAGGAAGCCTATGCAACAACGTAGTGAAGAGACACGGGCGCGCATTCTCGAAGCCGCCGTCAAACAGTTTTCCATCTACGGCTACAACCAGGCCAGTGTGGATAACATTTGTGAACAAGCGGGGGTCAGCAAGGGTGCGTTCTATCATCACTTTCAAACCAAACAGGATGTATTCCTGGCCCTGCTCGATGGCTGGCTCCAGACATTCGACCAGGCTATCGAGGCATCGAAAGACCGTCCCGTTCCTGAAACATTCCAGATGATGACGGAGTATTTCCCGTACATCTTCGAATCGGCCAACGACAACCTGCCGATGTTCCTCGAGTTTTTGCTGCAAGCCAGCCGCGAAGAGAAGATATGGCAGGCAAGCATCGCACCCTATCGCCGCTACCACAAGCATTTTGCAGCGCTCATCAAAAAAGGAATCGCGGAAGGCTCGTTCGTGGAGGTGGATCCCAGTCTCGCGGCACGGTTGATCGTCTCCACTGCGATGGGATTGCTGTTGCAAAGCCTGCTCGATCCGCAAGGCGCGAAATGGGAAAAGGTGGCGCGCGAGACCGTGGAATTGATGATGACGAGTCTGGTTAAAGAGTAGAGCAAGATGGCATCTTGCTCCACAAAGTGAGGTAAGTATGTGGTTGGTGACAGGTGCGACGGGACACATTGGCAATGTCCTCGTGCGAAAACTTCTGGGACGCGGGGAAAAGGTGCGGGCGTTGATCCCCGCGGGAGAAAGCCGCGAACCGCTCGAAGGTCTGGATGTGGAGGCGGTGGAGGGAAATGTCCTCGACCTGGATTCGGTCTTCAAATCCATGCGCGGGGTGCGCGGCGTCTTCCACCTGGCGGGCGTCATTTCGATCATGCCTGGGCCGAATCCGTTCGTCCGCAGAGTGAACGTGGAAGGCACGAAAAATGTCCTGAACGCCGCGGGGGAAGCGGGCGTGGAAAAGGTCGTGTACACCAGTTCGATCCACGCCATCAAACGCGTGGAAGCAGGGGTGATCGACGAAAATATCCCCTACGACATGGACAACCCCTACGGTGCATATGACCGCTCGAAAGCGGAGGCCACGCTCGAGGTTCTGAATGCGGCTCACGCGGGACTGGAGGCGGTGGTGGCCTGCCCGACAGGAGTCATTGGCCCGCACGATTACCGCGGCTCGATGATGGGCGCGGTAATCCACGACGCGGCCGCGGGCAAGCCTTCGCTCTACGTGGATGGGGCGTACGATTTTGTGGATGTGCGCGATGTGGTCAACGGCCTCATCACCGCGGCGGAAAAAGGCAAGCGCGGCGAGAGTTATATCCTGTCGGGGAACAAGATCTCGGTCCGATACCTGCTCGAAACGATACGCGAGATCACGGGACGCGGATTCTTTCAAATGAAAATCCCCTTCGACCTGGCGAAGTTCGCGGCAATGTTCACGCCGATGTATTACAAACTCGCGCACGCCACGCCACGGTTTACCCCATATTCACTGGAGGTATTGCAAAGCAATTCCAACATCAGCCATGCCAAAGCGACGCGCGAACTTGGTTACAAGCCGCGCACGGTCTACGAGACCATTTCAGATACGGTGAAGTGGTTTCGAGAGAAGAGAGTAGAAAGCAGAAGATAGAAGGCAGAGAGCAGAAGACAGAGAGCAGGTCGTCGTTGCGAGGGCGGGGCAATTCTGCCCGAAGCAATCTCCTAGTTAATGCTGAGAGTGCTTCATCGCTCGCCCTGTTCACTCCTTGCAATGACGGAATCAAGATACATAAAACAAACAGGAGACACCCAATGAGAATCATTACCGATTGCGCGGCGGACATGACCGCCGAAGAGCTGGAAAAACTCGGCATTATACAGGCGCCGTTGTTCATCCAGTTCCCCGAAGGCGAGGTCAACTCTGCCGACATCACCGCCGACGCGTTCTATGATCGGCTCGAAGCGATGCGTCCGCAGATCCCGACCACGGCCATGCCGTCCACGGGGCTGTTTGCGGAGTTGTATCGCAAGGTCGCGCAGGCGGGCGAGAAAATCCTGTCCGTCCACATCTCTTCGGGACTGAGCGGGACGATCAACGCCGCGCGCGAAGGCGGCGAACAGGCCAAGCCCGAAGCAGACGTCACATTCTGGGACACGCTCACCCTCTCGGGCGGCGAGCGCTTCCAAGTGATGGCCGCGGCGCTGGCAGACAAGGCGGGTTGGGCGTGGCATACAATTCAGGAACGGATGGAGAAAATCCGTGAGAAGACCGAGGTCATCTACACGCTCGACACGCTGGAATATCTGGCCCGCGGCGGGCGCATCGGACGCGTGAAAGCCATCGCAGGCGCGTTGCTGAACCTGAAGCCGGTCATCCGCGTGGATACGGACGGCAAGTACAGCACCGTCACCACGGGGCGAACGTTGACCAAATCCATGACCGCCATCGTGGATCATCTCCACGAAAAATACGCACACACACCCGTCTGGGTCACTGTGCTGCATGGACGTTTCGCCGACAAGGCAGATGCACTGTCAGAGGAGTTGAAGAACAAACTCAATATCGGCAAACTCGAAGTGATGCGCATCTCGCCCGTGCTGGGCGTCCACACGGGACCTGGCATCGTCGGCGCGGCGGTCGTCCCGATGGAGTTGATGGGAGATCTGGCAGGATGACGGATTCTTTCATCTTTCCTCTTTTTGGATGGGAGGAAAGATGAAAAAAATGGACTGGAAAGACAAAATCGCGGTCGTGACGGGCGCCTCGAGCGGAATTGGGGAGGCGACCGCGCGTCGACTCGCGGAAGCGGGGGTGCGCGTGGTGCTGGTGGCGCGGCGGCTGGAGCGTCTGCTCGGCTTGCAGGCGGAGATCCAGTCCGCGGGAGGAAAGGCCGAGGTGGTCGCGGCCGACCTGAGGTCCGAGGAGGAGCGCAGACGCGTCTTCGCTCAGGTCAGCGCGGCGGACGTTCTCGTCAACAACGCGGGGTTCGGCTGGTACGGTTACTTCAACGAGATGAATTGGGAGACGGTGCGCGAGATGTTGCAGGTCAACATCGGCGCGGCCGCACACCTGACGTCGCTGTTCCTGCCAGGGATGCGCGAGCGGAATCGCGGGCACATCATCAACGTGGGATCGATCTCGGGCAGCATCCCCAGCCAGGGGATCGCACTGTACGGAGCGACGAAGGCTTTCCTTGACAATTTCACCACCGCGCTGGTGCGGGAACTGCGCGGGACGCGCGTCTTCGCGAGCGTGGTGCGGGCGGGACCTGTGCGGACCGAGTTCGGCGAGGCCGCGCTGGGAAAGGTCAATGGCGGGCACGTCCCAACGGAAAAGGTGGGGGTGACTTCGGATGTGGTGGCGTGGGAAATCTGGAAGTTACTGCTGCGGCCGCGGCGGGTGGTCTATGTGCCGCGCTGGCTGGGCGTCGTCCCGTGGGCAGAACTGAGTTTTGGGTGGATCATCGACCAAATTGGGCCTTTGCTGTTGAAGCGGAAAAATCAGGCTTAATGCCACTTGAAAACAAAAAGTAAATATGTCACAATAACAACAGCAACATTGTCGTCCGTCTCCGGGAGGGACAATGGGCGAAATTGTCAATCCGTACATTGCTGGTGCCCCCGTCACCGAACAACGCATGTTCTTCGGGCGGGAGGATATTTTTCAGTGGATCGAGAACAGCATTGCGGGACAATACGCCGACCATATTCTGGTCATCCACGGACAGCGACGGGTGGGAAAAACGTCCGTGCTCAAGCAGTTGGGCAACCACCTCCCGAAACGATATATCCCCGTTTTTTTCGACCTGCAAGGGCGCACGCACACCACGCTCGACCACTTCCTGTGGTGGCTGGCACGCGAGACCGTGCGCGTGCTCAAACAGGAACACAACATCGAAATTGCCCCACCTGAAAAGAGCGCCTTCTCAGCCGACTCGGAATTTTTCGAAAACCAGTTTCTGGCTGGTCTGCGGCCACAACTTGGAAGCAACACGCTCCTGCTCACCTTCGACGAATTCGACAATCTCGAAGAGAGCGAGGTCAAGGAGGAGTTGGCGCGTCCGCTCATCGATCATCTGCGACGGTTGATGGGGCAGCCCAACTTGAACTTCATCTTCTCCATCGGCTCCTCGGGCCGCAAACTGGAGAACATGCAAGCGACCTACACCGAATTTTTCAAGACCGCCCTCTACAAAAAGATCAGTTTTCTTTCCGATGAACAGACCCACCACCTGGTCACGCGTCCCGTGGAGGGAGTCATCGAATACGAACGCGCGGCGGTGGAGCGCATCTACGGCATCACATCGGGGCATCCCTACTTTACGCAACTCACCTGCCACGAACTCTTCGCCCGCTGTCAGCGCACGGAACAACGCAAGATCGCCAAAGCGGATGTGGAATCCGTCCTCGACGATGTGGTGGAGCGCGGCACCGTCAACTTGAAGTTCGTCTGGGACGAGGCCACCGACACCGAGAAGTGGAGTCTCGCGGCGCTGGCGCAACTGGACAAGGCCGACAACCGCGCACTGGCGGATTTCCTCCGCAAGAACCGCGTCCGCTTCACCGATTCCGATCTGACCTCGGGCCTGCTTCACCTCCGAGAGAAGGATGTGCTCACCCCGCAGAACCGTTTCGTCATCCACCTGATGCGGCTCTGGTTGCAGAAGAACCGTCCCATGGAGCAGGCTCGCGAGGAGTTGACCGAGGCCAACCCAATCGCCAACCGTTTCATCGAGATCGGGCTGGAATTCCGCGACGGCGGTCAATACGAAAAAGCCATCGAATATTTCCGTCAGGCTTTGTCTGTCTCTGCGGATAACTTGCAGGCACAGGTGAATCTTGCCATCACCTTCATGGCGCAGGGACAATTGGAACAGGCCATCACGGAGTTCGAAAAAGCCCTGACGATTGACGATGAAGACGTGGCCTCGCGGGCTGGACTGTGCGACGCGCACCTGAAACTGGGCGACCTCTCCCTTTCAAAGGGACGCGCGCAGGAGGCCATCCAATCCTATCAGCGCGTGCTGGCAATCAACGCGGAGCATACGGAAGCCCGTCAACGCGTGGCGGAGATCCATCTTCAGCGGGCGAGGAAGGCGCAGACGGACGGCCGCGACGAAGAGGCGTTGAACGCATTTTCCGAGGCTCTGAAATACACGCCCGAAGACCCGTCCCTGATCGAGCAATTCGAAACATTCAAAGCGGAGAAAAAAGCGCGGGTGATCGCCTCCCTCGTCGCGAGGTCCGAAAGAGAAGCGAAGGCCTTGAATTGGGAAGCGACGGTCAAAATCCTGGACGAGGCGTCCGCTTTGTCGCCCGACGATTCTGGAATCCGAAAAAGGAAAGCGGAGGCCCTCGAAAAATTACGGCAGAAAAAACTGTCGGATCTGAAGTCACGCGCGAGAGGATTTGCGACAGCGGAGAAGTTCAACGAGGCGCTGCAAGCCTGGCAGGATTATCTCGCACTCACCCCAGGTGACGCTGAACAGGTCGAGGCCGAGACCGCACACATCCGAAAACAGCAGGAAATTTTCGACCTCTACACCCGCGCTGGGCGCGCCCTGACGGCCAGGGATTTCGATGAAGCCATCCACCTATTGAAGGATGTCATCATCCGCGACGAGAATTACAAGGATGCGTCCCGCCTGTTGACGAAGGCAATTGAGTCGCGCCGCATCGCGCCCCGTCAGAAACAGGCAAAGCCCAAAAAAGAAACGCCGAAAGTGCAGCCTGTTCGCGTGCGGACATTTCCCAAAATTTCCATCAAACGAAATTGGGTGATCGGCGGCTTGCTGGCAATACTGTTCCTTGGAATCGGCGGCGGACTGTTCTGGCTGGGGAGAAACCAACTGGCTGTGACCAATGCCATTCCAACCGTTGCAACTCTGATCGCGACCCCTGCATTGGCAACCGAGACCGTGACTCCGAAGTCCACCGACTCTCCTTCATGGTTGACAAATTTCATCCAACCAGTCCTTGCTGTCATTGCAGATAATCCACCCGATTTTGAGGAGGACTTTTCCACCTCCAAACCATACTGGTACGTGACGCAAGTCGGCAACGACACGCTGGTAAACAGAGTCAAAAATGGCGCTCTCCCCTTTTCGGATAAGAATGGCAGCGAGGGTTTTGGGATTGCAGAACTTGGGCGGAATTTTGTGTTGGAATTCGATTACACCCTAAAAAGCCAGGATGAGAATTCCCACATTGGTGTCAGTTATCGTCTTGAAGGAAATGAAGCGGATGTTATCAAGTTCAATCCGTACGGTTTTGGTTTACAAGGCAAGAGTGGCAATTACCCTGTAAAGGTCGCATCGGACCAGGTTTATCATTTCCAAGTCCTTGTGCTGGATGATCAACTTGCTGTTTTCATCAATGACGAATTGATCGAATACAGTGATGAATCCACCCAGTCAAATGGAACGGGAATCACATTTGGAATATATGCCGAAACAGGCTTTGACGCGAGTCTGGACAATCTCAAGTTCTGGGACCTGAGCAGGGTGGATTTCCCAGAATCAATGGCTACTCCCCCTCCCACCGCAACAGCTGACCCGAGAGTATTGAATCCTGCCAATCAGCATTTGTATCTTTATATGAAACCAGAATTGATCTGGCCTGATGCCAGAAACTATTGTGCTGCACAGGGGGGCTATCTGGCAACGATTCAAAATGAGGCTGAGAACACGTTTGTTTACCAAATTTTATATGGGTATGACTCAACCTGGATAGGGGCTTCGGATGAGGAAACAGAGGGGACCTGGATCTGGGCTAATGGTGAACCATGGACATACACCAATTGGGCAAGTGGCCAGCCCGAAAATTATTTGGACAAAAATGAAGATTGTGCATTATTTACGGAAGAATCATCTTGGCATGATGTATCTTGCAACTCTACCAACCCTTTCATCTGTGAATGGGAGCCTGTCCCCAACGCACAGACCCAGATTTCGCCCAAGGATAGCATGACGATGGTCTATATCCCTGCTGGCGATTTCGAAATGGGCAGTGACAACAGCAACGAGAAACCCATCCACACGGTCTATCTCGACGCGTACTGGATCGACCAAACGGAAGTGACCAACAAGATGTATTCCCTGTGTGTGTCCGCGGGCATCTGTCAGCCACCAAAAGGTATCAATTCCTACTCCCGAACCAGTTATTATGGAAACCCCGAATTCGAGAATTACCCCGTCATTTACGTGGACTGGGACATGGCCAACACCTATTGCACCTGGGCGGAACGTCGTCTCCCCACCGAAGCGGAGTGGGAAAAGTCCGCGCGCGGCACGACCAACTCCACCTATCCGTGGGGGGAAGGAGCGGGTTGCGACAAGGCAAATGCCATGGGTTGCAAGGGAGAAACAACAGCGGTCGGAGAATTTACCTTGGGGAAGAGTCCCTTCGGCGTGTTGGATATGGCAGGCAACGTAATGGAGTGGGTGGCAGATTGGTACAGCGCCACCTACTACGCAAGTTCGCCTCGTGAGAACCCAAACGGGCCTTCGTCAGGGACGGCGCATGTGCTTCGGGGCGGTTCGTGGAAAAGCAATGAAAATAGCATCCGTTCCGCGTATCGGTTCGGACTCAATCCCGACATGACAAATCTTTACCTGATCGGTTTCCGTTGTGCGCTGAATGCGACTTCTGAGGCGGGTACCACAATCTCTACGCCTCCCCCAACACAAAAAGCCGCTACTTTTGGAGAATCGATCCTGGCCTTTATCCAGAATCGTGAGCCTGATTTTCAAGATGACTTTTCGCAAACTTCGAAATTGTGGACTTTTGGCAGCGAATCCAATGACGGTATGAGCAACATGAGTTTTCCCGTAGGGCAATTAAACATAATTGTTGGGCCATATAACCTGGGGTGGGCACATAACTCAAATTTACTCTCTAAGAATTTTGCTCTTCAAGTTGATGCCGTTTATCCGAATAGGACCGGCTCGATCATGATTCTATTTGGCAAGATTCCCTTCACGAGAGAAGAGTGGACTTTTCACGTTAACAAATTTGGGCAATGGAAATTGGTTTATTCGAAAAATGAAGAAACCAGCGTACTGGCATCGTCCCTCAAAACAACAGGTAACTCGCTGAACACAGCAACAATCACAATATTACTGCGTGGAAAAGAATGTGCAATTTACCTAAACCAATCTCTCGTGACCTATTTAACCGATGATAGATTTGGGATGGGTAATCAGATCGGTTTAGGGGTAGACAATGGCGATGGACCGTCCATGACTTCCATGCAATATAACAGTATCAAGTTTTGGAACCTGGACAACATTAATACCCTTCCTTAACTCGGGTAGAAAATCCATGAACCCTTTCACCTTCGGCAACCCCATCAAAGACCCCGCGCATTTCTACGGCCGCGAGGCGGAAATCCGTCAGATCACGAACCGCCTGCTCTCCTCGGCGCACGAGTCCACCTCCATTATCGGGGAGAGGCGCATCGGCAAGACGTCGCTCCTTTACCACCTCAGCCACCCCGAGGTCGGAGCGCGACTCGGACTCACGTCCGATAAGTTCTGTCTCGTCTACGTGGACTTCCAGGGGCTGACCGACATCACGCCCACGCGTTTCTGGCAACGCGTCCTCAAGAAAATGTCCAACTCGATCTGCGACGAAAGCCTGAAACCATCCATCGAGAAATTGGGCGGACAGGAGTCGTTCGACCTGTTCGATCTCGAAGACCTGTTCGAAGCCACGCAAAGCAAGGGGCTGACGGTCGTCCTGATGCTCGACGAGTTCGAGAACGTCACACAAAACCTGCATTTCAAGGGCGATTTCTTTGGCGGACTGCGGGCCCTCGCCATCCATCACGGCGTGGCACTGCTCCCCGCCACCCGCCGCGAATTGGTGGACCTGTGCCATTCCGAAGAGATCAAAGGCTCGCCATTCTTTAACATTTTTGCCAACGTGGTTCTACGCCCCTTCCCGCTCAAAGATGCCATTGCCTTGGTGGACGGAAACGAGACCAGCCTCGAGGAGACTTTCTCCGCCGAGGAGAGATCGCTCATCCTGCGACTCGGCGGCGGACAACCGTTCTTCCTTCAGATCGCGGGACACTACCTCGTGGAGGCAAAATCCCAGGGACTGCGCAGCCGTCCCCTCTTCGAGCGCGTCGTCACGGACTTCGACCTGCAATCCGATCCACACTTCACCTATCTTTGGAATCACTGCACCGAAAGCGAACGAATCACCCTGCTGGGCATCCTGGCGCTCAACCAGGAAAAGGCGAAAAAGGGCGACACGCAGATCGAGCGCCTGCAAAAGATGAATCCGCGCGCGCATCTCGACGTGGTGACCCTCGGCAAACGCGGACTGGTGCTGGAAGGCGAAGGGAAATTCACCCTCTTCTCCCCCAGTCTCGGACACTGGATCTTGCGCGAGGTCATGACCGCGCCGGGCGAGGAGGAAGCTCCCGCCACAGTGGACGAATGGCTCCACAAAGGCGGGCGGGACAAAGTCACGCCCGCCAAAGGTGCCTTGCCAAAATTCAAGAAGAAGTACTGGCCCATCGTCAGCAACATCCTGACCGAAGTGTCTTTCGAGGTGATCGGCGCCACAGTGTTCGACTTGTTGCTGAAGACGGTGGTTTAAGCAAAAAGACCTGGTTCGAAGCCAGGTCTTTTTCATGATATGAGCATTTATCCAACGTGAATTTCAGGTTGTGAGTTGCATATTGCCAGAGACGCTTTTCAGGAACACCCTCACGCCGCCGCCTTGCACCTCGGTCACCTGCCTGCCGTTATGACGCGAAACAGAACTGGCAGGGAGTCGGATGGAAAGGTTTCCGCTTAAGGTCTGCAATTCGGCGGTGCAACGCACGTCCGCGGGCAGTTTCATGGTCAGGTCACCGGAGACCGAATCGAATTTGTAGGGACCGCTGCCGAGGTCGGTTTCCAGTTCCATCCTGCCGCTGACGGTGGTGGCGCTCACAGACTGGAGGGTGGACTGGTCGAAATCCACTTCTCCAGAAACAGTCTTCAGGCTCAAGGTCCCGGCGAGATGCGTCCCTTTGACGCCGCCGCTGACAGTGTTCAGGCGCAAATCGCCCGTCAGGTCGGTCAAATGCAGGAACCCGCTCACAGATTCAAATTTGAGCGAGCCGCTCAGGGCGCGCGCGGTCATCTCACCGCTTACGGTCTTGAACGACGCGTCCGCTTCGAAGCCCTCGACGAACAGTTCATTACTCACGCCGTTGATTTCGAGCGCACAATTCCGCGGAGCCGTGACGGTGTAGTTCACTTTGCAGGGACGCGAGCCGAACAGCCAGCCAAGCCAGAATTCCCAAAATTGGGTCTTGACCCTGACCGTGCCATCGGCTTCCTGCGTCATCTCGATCGTGGTCGCGTTGGCATCGCCACTTTTGACCAACTTCTCGGCCTTCACCGTAATGACACCATCCACCCCGGGGCGGATATCCACAGAGCCGCGGATATTTCCCAGCACCAGCCGCGGTGAATTTGAAACCGAAAAGGTCTTTTCCAGAATTTCGTTCGACATGGCGGCTTACTCCACGTAGATCTCCACGTGCTCGCCATCCTCCTCGTCCATCACGTCAATGATCTTGCCCGTCATGCCCGTGCGAATGGCCTGCATGACGTTATCCATATCCACGCCGTTCACCTCGGGGGCGAAGTGCGCGCCGATCTTCATGCCCGCGTCCACGAGATCGAGCGGGATCTGGACCGAGGCTTTCGAGCGTCCCGAATGGACATCGGTGACGCGAATCCGCAGCCAGCGCGGACCTCCGGGCGGGCGCGGCGGCTGGGGCACACCGGGCATGCGGCGTCCCTCGCTCAACGCGGCCAGCAGTTTGGCGCCCTCCTCAGCACTGATCTTCCCGTCCTCGATCATCTTCAAAATCTTGAGTCGTTCTTCTGCGGTTGTCATGTGTCACCTCGTTATCCAATATAGACCATCACGCGTTCGCCGTCTTCATCATCCTGTGCGTTGACGATCAACGGCGAGTTCGACGCGGCCGTTGCCTTGATCATCTCGGCGATCTTGTCGGCCCTCTCGCGGTCCATGCCGTGGATGTGATGGCCGAAATGCCTGAAGAACCAACCCACCAGTCCAAGAGGCGCGGGGAACCCCAGCGTGATGCGCTCGGGCTTTTCACCGGGTCTCTGGTGCACATCCACAAACAGCCAGCGGGTGGAAAGTCCTCCCGCGGAAAGCGCGATCAACAAAACGCTCAACAGAAGCGGGAACGTCAGGCAGTAGAACCAGAACCCAAATCCCGAACTCTGCATGGCCCAATACATCAACCCCGCAAAGATGACGGTGCCGCCCACGCCGATCCACAACGGGATGGACGCAAAACGACGGGCGCGCGCCTTCACTTCCTCGAACTCCGGCGCGTCGGTCGGCGCGGACCCTGCACCGGGCGCGGCCTCCAGGACTTCTGGCTCCACTTCGGGCGAATCCTGCTCGAGCGCACGGATGAGGGTCATCGCCTCGTCGGCCGAGATCTTGCCATCCTCCACCATCTTCAAGATGCGTTTTTGCTCTTCGGAAGACATTACTTGCCTCCTTCCAGTGCAGAGAGCAATTTCTCCGCGTCTTCAGCGGTGATCTTTTTCTCCTGCAACATTTTTAAGATCGCCATGCGTTCCACATCCGAGACGGGTTCCACCGGCGGCGCGGACGGGGGACGTCCAGCCGACCAGTTGAAGGAGAAGCGTCGTCCGTGCTGGCGGCGCAAATTCGCCTCGGCACGTCTCACGCTTTCCTCCGCGCGGCGAGTGGCGGCCTCCGCGTGACGTTGGGCGCGTTCCGTGGCTTCCATCACGCGGCGGTTGATCCGCTCGGAAAAGTCATCGGGCAGGGGCCAACTGCCGCCAAAATCGAATTCCGCCGCGGAGGCCCACTCGGATTCGCGGCTGGTCACCATCACGTCACCTTCGGCCTGCAAATTGATGGCCGCGCCGCCGTTCCCCAAAACAACAGAGCGCGGATTGGTGCCATCGCGCTTGGGCACACCGGGCATTTCCACACGGATGTCATCCGCGTCGCCCGCGGAAAGGGTCAGCGCGGCGTTGACGCGTGCAGACATGTGCAGGAGGATATCGCCCTCCGCGTACACGCTGACAGCGCGTCCCTCGGCGGGTTGCAGATACAGCACGGCGTCCCCTTCGACGCGTACGTCCATGTTACCGTTCACGCCGCGCACGTACAGGTCGCCCGTGACGGAATCCAGTTTCACGTTGCCCTGAATTTCATGCAGGGATACGTCCCCGTCCACCAATTTGACGGACAGGTCTCCTTTGCCGCCGCGTACGCTCAAGTCGGAGCGGAGATCGTCCACCGTCAGTGGGCCGCTCTCACGGGCTTCCATGTCGCCCATCACGGTTCCCACCGCGCTCGCCCCCACCATGCGCAGAGCCAGGTCGCCTTCCACTTCACGGATGGCAACCCCGCTCGAGAGTTCGCGCACGTCCGCATCACCGGAGACCGTCTCGAGGTTCAGAGGGAGGCGGCGCGGGATGCTCAGAATCAGGTCGCCGTCACAGGCGACCGTCACCTCGTTATCGTTGAGGATCAAGTCCAACACATCCCCATCGGTGCGAGCAGAGACCTCATCCTGGTCCCAGCCTGCCACACGCAGATCGCCCGGTGCGGCGGTCACGCGGACTCTGCTGGCGGAACCAACTTGCAGGGTCTTTTTGAGCATTGCTAACTCTCCTCTCCACGCAGGATGCGCATGGCATCCTCGGCGCTGATCTTGCCCGCGTCCAGTTCCTCGAGCACCGAGCGGCGCTTTTCGTCATTGACTTCGGCGGGCTCGTCCTTGCCCGGTTCGTAGCCGAGGGCGCGGATGATCTCATGCAGGCGGTTGCGGATGGTGGGGTACGAGAGGCCGAGTTCGGTCTCCATGCGGTTAAGTCGCCCCTCCACGCGCACAAAAGTAAGGATAAAATCAAGTTGTTCGGATGTGAGATTGGCAAAATGCCCAGCCGTGAAACGGCCTTCCACCATTGTGTCGCACGAAGAACAGTGCAGACGCGTGACGGTCAGTTCGTTGCGGCAGACGGGACAGCGAGTGAGTGCTGGGTGCATATCTTCCTCCGAATTCAATATTCCTGAACTTTGGTTTCGAAATCTGAAAGCATTATAGTATTTTATTTAAATTTGTCAAGGTTTTTGGATATATTCTCGATATTTTACTTCATTCTCTTGGAGGATTCGTGATACGCTCCGTTTTTTACCAGCCCGGCAAGCCGCTTCAAACCGACCTCGAGCCGGGTACTCTCCAAAAGGCGCTCCGCACCCGACGCGGCGTTCTCTGGGTGGACTTTGTCAGCGAGCCGGCTGAAGTCTGTCAGCCCATCCTCGAATCCTTTGGATTCCACCCCCTCGCCATAGACGACGCTCTGCAGGAGACGCACAGCCCTAAAATTGATGATTGGGGCAGTTATGTGTACCTCGTCTTGAATTACATGCACCTGAACGGAGTTAAGAAAACCCACTGGGAAACCGAAGTGGACGAACTGGACATTTTCCTCGGCTCCAATTACGTGGTCACCCACCACGACCATCCCGTCCCTGCCATCGACGCGGTGCTGGCATCCGTTCAGCGTGACCAGCGTCCACTTCACGAGGGTGCCGACCATCTGCTCTACAAGATCATTGACAACGTGGTGACCAATTACATGCCCATCGTGGAACGCATCGACGAGGAGATCGACGAGATCGAGGACCAGGTCTTCGACCGCCCCACCCCGCGGACCCTGGAGCGGCTCTTCGCTCTCAAGCGCATCCTGCTGTCCATGCGGCGCATCCTGCTCCCCCAGCGCGAAGTCCTCAACAAGCTGGCGCGTGACGATTACGCCGTGATCGACCGCAAGGACCGCATCTTCTTCCGCGACATCTACGACCACCTCGTCCGTCTGCACGACTTGAACGAGACCATGCGCGACCTCGTGGGCGGCGCGCTCGACACCTATCTCTCGGTCATCAACAATCGCATGAACGAAGTGATGAAGACCCTGGCGATCATCACCACCCTCTTCATGCCGCTTTCCTTCATTGCTGGCGTCTTCGGCATGAACTTCTTCCTGCCCCGTCCCGACGACGCCATCTGGGAGTTGATGCAAAAACCGATTTTCTACCTCGTAATTCTCGCAATGATCATCACCCCCATCCTGATGTTCCGCTGGATGCGCAAACGAACATGGGTTTAGCCCCAAACGGACGGCAAACGCCGTCCGTTTTTTGTTTATCCAAACGCTTGACACAGAACGCTTGTTCGGGTATAAATCAAGAACAAATGGGCTAGTTATGGCCCAGGAGGTTGCTATGATGATGGTACGCAAACGCAGTGAAGATCTAAGCCCAAAACATATCCGCATTCTGGAGTTCCTGGCAAAATACCAGGAAGAGAACGACCGTCCCCCCTCCATCCGCGAGATTTGTGCGAAAGTGGGCATTTCCTCCACCTCGGTGGTCAATTATGACCTCGACCAGTTGGAGCGCCGCGGCTTTATCATCCGCGACGACCGCGTCTCGCGCGGCCTGCGGCTGACCGAAAAGATCAAGGAAGTGGTGCAAGTGGTGGGCGATCTGTTGCACATCCCTGTCGTAGGCCAGATCGCGGCTGGTCTCCCCCTCCCCGACCTTCAACCTGGCGTCGCTTACATCACCGAGAACGAAGCCCACGCCGTGGATATTGCCCGCAGTCTCCTGCCCGCCAAGGAAAAAGGCAACGACCTGTACGCCCTCGAAGTCAAGGGAGACTCCATGATCGACGCCATGATCAACGATGGTGACATCGTGGTCATGAAGCCCGCTGTGGAAGCGCGCAACGGAGAAATGGTGGCTGTCTGGCTTCCCGACAACAACGAAGCTACATTGAAATATTTCTTCAAGGAAAAGGATGGCTACACCCTCAAACCCGCCAATCCATCCATGAAACCCATCCACATCGCGAAAAACCGACCGCTGGAGATCAAGGGAAAGGTGGTCATGGTCATCCGCAAGATGGATTCCATCAAGATGTGAAAGATCCCCGAATCAAAAACGACCGTTCATTTGAGCGGTCGTTTTTTGATTCCGAAATGCAGGCTTACTTGAGTTTTACTCGTCCCTTTGCGGGAGAGGACTGTGGCGCTTTGGCGGCTCTTGTTCCCAGCCCGCGAAAGAGGAAGGGTATAACGAGGAGAAGGAGCAACCCAGCCAGAATGCCGCCGAACAGCGGCAGGGAACTCTGCGAAACTTCGGGCAGAACGCCGCCCGGGTTGTATTGGCTGTTTGTCGTAACGTCACTGATGGAAACCGTCAGGTTACGATTTACGCCATCGCGCAAGCTGGACGGGGAAATATACGTGAAACTGAACTCGCCCTGCAAGGCGCGCCCAAGTTGTTCGTAGATTCCCACCAACACGTCGGGACCGCTGGAAAAGCGATAGACGCCGCCCGCGCGCGAGGCAAGGTTCTGCAACGCGGGTTCGTCAATACCGCTGTTCGTCCCGGTCATGCTCGGGTCTCCCAGACCAATCGCCGAGACGGACAAGCCAGCGGGGCCAATGGCGGTGATAATACTATCTAGCGTGGACTTGCTGACGTTGTCCAATCCATCGCTGAGGAGGACGATGGTCTTGCGTCCTTCGATGGGCTGGAGCGTTTCCACGCCTTTGGCGAGCGCGTCGAACATAGCCGTATCAAGGTCGGGGACGAGCGAATCGATGGCCGCGATCAAGGCGGCGCGATCACTCGTCACTGGTTGGACCAGGCGAACCTCAGTGTTGAAACTGATCAGGCCAGCCTGGTCCTGCGGACGCATCTGCTCCACATAGGCCTTGGCCGCGTCCTGCGCGCCGACGATCTTCCTGGAGTTGTACATGCTTCCCGAAATATCGATCACCAACAGGGTCGTGAGCGGGCCGATCTCGCCCTGACCGGTGATGGCGGTGGGGGTCATTGAGACACCGTTTTCGTAAACCTGCAAACTGGATGGAGACACATTGAGCGGCTCACCTGACGCATCTGTCACAGAGATGTATACGGTCACCTGTGGGAACTTGGAATTGTCCACCTGGGTGATGGTGACGATGGGCGCGTCCTGCGCGGCAACTGTCAGCGTGGAGGAAAGAATCAGAGCGAGGAGCAGGTTGAAGGTCAGAAAGAGGCGAAGTCGTTTTTTCATGGTTACCTCTTTTCGTGGTACACCATCTCGGTGTTGCCCATGCGGATCCGTTGTCCATTGGAGAGTTGGGCAAGTTCGATTTTCTTGTTGTTGATGAACGTCCCAGCCATGCTCATATCCTTGATGGTGAAGGATTTGCCGTCACCCGTGAGCATGGCATGTTGCGGCGCGATATCGGGATCGGGAAAAACGATCTCGGATTTGAGCGCCGAACTGCCGATGGCAATGGCAGGTCCGCCCGCCCGCATGAATTTATCGAGGATGAACTCGGTGCCTTTGAGTTTGCCCGAGGTGACCTCGAGCCAGGCGCGGGAAAGCAGGACCACGATGAGCGAGATGAACGCACCAACGGACGCGCCCAGCAGGACGAGACCCGCGGCTTTGCCCATCAACTGATCCTTGAGGAGCGTGTGCGCGTACTCGAGCAACGCTCCACCCAGCGCGCCGCCGATCAGGCCGCCCAACATGCCCTTCCACATTTGGCTTTTGCCGACGATACCTTCTGCGAGTCCGATCAACAAGCCAAACACTCCCCAACCCAGCGCGCGTCCGAGGATGCCCGCTCCGACAGATTGGAAGAGAAATTCGCTGAGCGGGAGGCCGATGGCGCCTGCGACGAGTCCGAGCAACCCGCTGAAGAATCCAGACTTGATGGTTTGCACCACATTGCGCGTGAGCAGGCCCTCGGTGATTCCAATAAAGAGGCCAATGCACAGGCCAACCAGGGCGCCGACGACGGCCTCGCTCAGGTACAAGTTGGAGACGAATGAAAGGCCGAGGCGGTCGCTCGCCTGCCAGCCAAACAGTCCGCCCAGCGCGCCGAGAATGGCGTAGAAATAGGTTCGCATTCTTCTACTCATGAGTCTTTGCTCCTTCCTCTTCGGAAGCGGTAAGGTTTTTCCAATAAACCATGGAGCGGCCGAAGTTGCCGTCCAATTCGAAGAAACCAAAATATCGCGTGGGGTCGAGTCCGCCATCCGTCTGACGGATGAAGATGCCGCCACTGGCCGAGATCGGTTCGATCACCAGCGCCACCTGCCAGGGTTCGGGAAAGAAATAGCGGTGGAGCCAGGTGTCGTAATGGGAGAGGAAAATTCCCATGCGCGGGTGTGTGTGGTACCAGCCAACGATCTTCTTGCCCTTGTGATACTTGTCGATTTCATCATGGATCGCGACAAGGCTATCCTGCGTAAAGGTAAGATGCACGTTGCTTTGGCGCGTGTGCCGCGCAGGCAGGGCATGATCCACAATGATGAACTGTTGTCCGCTCTTCTCATCCAGACACCACTCGCCGATCATGATCCCTCCCACTTCGTTTTGCAGGTCGCTGACGGAGTGGAGGCAGATGCGGCTGTATGCGGGTTGTGTGATAAAGACCGACACCTGCGGATGAAATTTATCCGTTTCATACGGTGAATTCCAACGACAGGCTTTCTTCACGGGCAGAGGGGTTGTGAGTGGTTCCATGCGGTTGGGTGATTCGAGCAAGCGTATCTTGGATGCCATTGTGTTTCGCTTCATTCCATTCGTCACGGAGGGACACGGAGCCGCAAGTATTCCTCGACTCCGTGTCCCCGCGACTCCTGGCTTAACCTGCGGTGACGTCGGCAGTCATCATGAGCCGGTCGTTCTGAGGGATGCCAGCCTGCGAGAGGGTTTCCTCCTCCTTCAGTTCGCGTCCCAGCGCCTTGCTGTCGAGACGATAGGCCATGGCGCGTCCATCGGGACCTGTAGTGGGGAGTTCCAGCGAGGTGGTCAATTCGGGGATCAGTTCCTTCACAACCACATCATCAGGCACTTCTGCGTTGCGGCTTCCTCCAGAGGGAAGAACAATGGTGACAGGGATATCAGACATTTCGAAATCTCCTTTCTAAATTGGGCGGATACGATTTGCTAAACCGGTTTGCGGCGCGGATATTATCCTATTTGAATTTGATGCCAAACTTCGGCTTTTCCTTGATCTTGATCTTCGGCTTTTCCTTGGCCGCGCCAGTGGATAACTTGACGCGCTCCGGGCGAAGCAATTCGCGCGTATCCAAAGGAAAAGCATCGGGATTCTTCTTGCGGTATTCACGGCTCCAGCGCGCCGCTTCGGGGTCCCAGGGGAAGGGCGGCTTGGTTGGGTCATCGTGAAAATTCTTCCACTGCAACATCTCGCCCAGCATCACCACCAGGCGGTCGAGCGAACGGCTGGCCGTCCACCAGGCCGCGTCGATGCAGACACTTCCATTCAAGTGGTTGATGTTCGGGTGCCAGATGGGCGTCATCCATTTCATGCCAGGCCAACGCTGCGGATACTGATTGTGCAGGTAAACCTCCACCTGATGGTGGTTGCCATACTTGGGGTTTCCCTGCCGGTCCACATCGATGATGCTCTTGCATTTGAACGTTACGATGTAGCGTTCAGGTGGCAGGTTGGGTCGAGGCGTGATCGCCTTGAAGGAGATCAGGTCACTGCGGGCGGCCAATTCCTGCATCAGCTCATAGTCGCCGCGCAGACGGCGCATACGCGGGCTGTCAGCCACCGCGCTTGGCCCTGCACCAGCCGTGATATCGGCGGTCAACATCAGGCGATCGCCATCGGGGATACCCGCCGCGGCCAGCGTCTCGTCTTCCTTGAGTTCGCGTCCCAGCGCCTTGCTATCCAGGCGATATGCCATCGGTCGTCCATCGGGACCGACGGTGGGGAGCTGCAACAGCGATGAGAACTCCGCCAGAAGGTCGCGCACCGAAACGTCATCGGGCACTTCCGCAGCCCGAGCGCCACCGCTCGGCAAAACGATCGTCACGTTCAAGTCAGGCATAAATCCTCCGTCAAGAGTTATAGTGCGGCACCTGGCAAACGCCAGTGATCTCCCAGCAATCCTTGTGGTGCAGGGTATGACAGACTTCGCATTCGACCACGCCGCGCGGATCGGTGCGGCTGACGTTTTCGAGACAATACGGACAGCGATGCTCCTCCACGATCGCCAGGTGGACCTTCGGGCGGCCGCGCCACAACGAACGCTTCTTCGGGCGGACGGGGAGATCGGCTTCCTTAAGGGTCCTCACCGCCTTCTTCACACGCTTGCTTCCCGATCCCTTTGGCTTGACGGGTTTTCGCGCGGGCCGCAATACATCCAGCACCGATTTCCGCTTCGAAGGCTTGACCGCACCCGAGCGTACCGGTGACGGCGTGACAACGGGCTGTGGCTGAGGAGGCATGGGTGGAGGTTCTGGCGCGACGACCGGGCGTTTTCTCCAGGCGCTAAACGTCAGAATGATGATCACGAGACCCACGCCAACTTGTAACAATCCGTCCACATCCACTTCCTTCGGCCAGATCTCAAATGGACCGACTCCGTATTTCCATTCGGAGAACAAGCCAAGCAGGAATAATCCAAACAGGTAAGCGACCATTGCAACGACGAAGCGGATAAATCCACTGCGACGGTTCAAAATCCAGCGCGAGCCAAATCCTGATACGAGGGCCAACGTCACCACAGCAGACCAATTCTCCAGCCAAAGTGGGTATTCGCTCTTCTCTCGGAACAGCAATACCATGCCAAACGCCGACGCGCTCACCAACACGAGCAATACCAGCAATTTCAGGAACAGGTAATTGCGCACGGTGTTGGAAGAAGGTGTGAAGGAACTCATTGCAGCAGTTTGAGCGACCATTTTGAAACCTGATTATGCGCGCAGTTTGACGCGCCCGCGGGCGGGATTCTTTGGCAAGTCATCCTTGATTTTGATCTCGCCCTTCAGACGCACACGTCCACGCGCCGGGGCACCGTTGCCACCCACCTGTGCAAAGTGACTGAAATGAAGCGCCTCGTTCAAATCGCCAGTCAACTCGTAAAAACGATACTCCACGCCATTGTGCGCCCGCAAAATATGCAGAGACGGCACACCTACGCTCGACAACGCGCGGTGCAGGAACTTTTCATCGCCCGTGACGACGTGGGTCATCGTCGATTCGCGCAAGACTCCGCACGAGGGGCAATGCGCCGCCTCGAAACTCACCTCGCTCAACGGCTTGAGGATGTTCTCCTTCGTATGGCAGTTTGGGCATTCCAAAGCGGTGATGAGTTCCTGGTCCAGTTCGATCATCGCGTCCGGACCGAGGTCCGCGCGGGCGATGCGAAGGAGATCAGCAAGGGTCGTACGTTCGGCGCGGGCGGGCAGTTCCGTGATCTCGCCATACGTCCAGTGACTTTCACAGTCCTCGCGCGGCGAGTATGCCGTGGTGTGCATCTCGTTGGTCATGCCGTTGAAATGCGTCACCTTGCCAGGTTCGGTCGGCAGGTCATGGATGAGTTTGAGCGCCTCCTGCGATTGCATCGCGCCGATGATCGAAGCGATGGTGGGCGTGGTAGGCACTTTTCCGAGCAAAATGTTTTGGCGCGCCAGCAACGGGCAGGAATAACGCAGTGAAAGGTCGCGCAGGGCCTGCTCAGTGAGCGTACACTCGTAACACGCGCCGTGTCCCGGCTTGAACACACGCACCAACCCCAGCAACTCCTGGATGGCGCCATCCACCCACGGCTTGTTCACCCAATAGCAAAAACGATTCACGGCCAGCCGCGCCTCACGGTTATCGAGACAGCCGATCACCACATCCATGCGGCGGATGATTCCCAAACCAAGTTCGGTGGTCACGTCGCCGTTCAGGTATTGCACATGCACCTGCGGGTTCACGTTTTTCGCCCGTGCCGCCGCGATCTCCGCCTTGCTGCGGTTGTTGTCCGTCTCACGGAACAGCACCGAGCGGCTGAGGTTGGCCGCCTCGATCTTGTCGAAATCCACGATGAACAAATTTCCCACCCCCATCAACGCCAGGTTTTTGATCACCTCGTTGCCCAGCGCTCCCGCCCCGATCACCATTACCTTCGCGTCCTGGACTTTTTCCCGCTCCCACCACGAAATAAACTCGAACGTGCCGAGACGGTCCTTTTTCAAATTCGGGATATGGATCGGCTTCTCCGGCGCGATCGGCACACGGATCGGCCCGGTCTTCGGTTCGCTCGTCGCGGGACGGGAGGCCGGGTTGGCCGCTCCCCCGGCCATTTCCTTCGCCTGGGCCATGTTCGACTCGTCCACACCGCGGGCGAACCACCCCACCCCCGGACGGGACTCGATCAAGCGGTTCTTTTCCAGCGATTTAAGCGCTTCACGCAAAGTGGCGCGGCTGATGCCCAACTGGTTCATCAAATCGCGCTCCGGGGGCAGTTGTGTGCCGGGCGGCAGGCTGCCATCCAAAAGGGAGGCAGTCAGCTTGGCGGCCGCGGATTCGGCTAAAGTTTGGTGCGAAACGGGTTGTATTTTTATCATAGGCATTGTGGTCTGGTGGTCAGACCAGACAATGCCAGTATACGGAATTTCACCCCAAAAAGCAATAGGCTTGGAATAGTAAATCAGTACTGCCCTTTCCGCCCCCAACAGGCTAAAAATCGCCTTCTTCGCTTTGCCATGTTGAAAACTGGCGGCGAAATCATCAACGAACCCGAGATCGCCAAAAACCAAAGGAATCAAAAACGACCGCTCGAACGAACGGTCGTTTTTGATTCGCAAAAACCTTAGGCGAGTTCGACCACGCCGCCGGCTTCCTCGAGTTTCTTCTTGGCGTCCTGAGCGGCATCCTTGCCCACCGCGGAGAGGACCTTGCCACCGGCGGTTTCGGCCAGGGTCTTGGCCTCGCCGAGGCCGAGGTTGGTCAACTGGCGGATGACCTTGATGACTTCGATCTTCTTGGGGCCAGCGTCCTTGATGATCACGTCGAATTCGGTCTTCTCTTCGACGGGTTCAGCGGCGGCGGCGGCAGCGCCACCAGCGGCCATCATCGCCACGGGAGCGGCGGCGGAGACGCCCCACTTCTCTTCGAGCATTTTCACCAGTTCGGAGGCCTCGAGCACGCTCAGTTCGCTCAGGGAGGCAACCAGGGATTCCAGATTAGCAGCCATTGTTTACAAACTCCTTGCTTGTAGTTGGTTGATTTTAGAGGTTACGACTTGCATCGTCTTCGCGGATCTAGGCCGCGGCGGTTTTTTCAGAATAAGCACGGAACACCGAAGCCAGCGAACGCGCCGGTTCCGCGATCGTGCGGACCAGTTTGCCGGCCGGGGCCTGCAGAACGCCCAACAGACGTGCGCGCATGACCGGGAGCGGCGGCATTTCCGCCAGGGCTTTCACCTGGGATGCATTCAGCACCTGTCCGCTCATGAAGCCGCCTTTTACTTTAGCGAACTCCATTCCTTTCACGACTTCGCTCAGCGCCTTGGCGGTCGCAGCGGGATCGGAAAAGGCAAACGAGACCGCGGTACTCTTCTCGAGTAGGCCAGACGGGACAGACATCCCGTTGGCTTCGAAAGCGCGTTTCGCCAGCGTGTTCTTCATGATATGGAACTCGCCGCCCGATTCACGGATCTTGGCGCGGATCGCGTCCAGATCTTTCATCTTAGCGCCGGTATATTCCACCAGCAAAACGGCCTGACTGCGTTTCAACCAATCATCATACTGGTTGAGCACTTCTTCCTTGCGTTGCTTTGAAATGGCCAAAGGACAATCACCTCCTTTCACAAAAAAGTCTTTGCCACTCGTCGCGAGGCAAAGACTTTTTGCGCGGTCCTGCATGGACCCACAACCCGTTGGGGCTGCGATTGGCAAGTCAGTCTCCACCTGGGCAGGAGATTAAGTCCACGGTGGTCGAGTAGGGCAAAGCCCATATCGAGACCAGGACGCCTGCTGTCATTGGCGAAGTGGCTTTCGAGTTAAGCGAATTTGATTATTCGCCAGCCTCCAGAGATTGGGCCGCGTTGGGATCGATCTTGATGCCAGGTCCCATTGTGGTTGCAACGGTGATACGCTTCAGGTACACACCCTTGGCACCCGCAGGACGCGCCTTGCGCAGGGCATCCATCAACGCGGAGAAGTTGTCGTACAGTTTGTCGGCTTCGAACGAAACCTTGCCAACCGAAACATGGATATTGGCTGTCTTGTCGAGGCGGAATTCCACGCGGCCAGCCTTCGATTCCTGAATGGCGCGGCCGAGGTCAGTGGCGGCGACCACCGTCCCCGCTTTCGGGTTCGGCATGAGACCGCGCGGACCGAGCACACGTCCAAGGCGGCCAACCCGGCCCATCATGTCGGGCGTGGCGATGGCCACATCGAAGTCGAGCATGCCGCCTTCGATCTTCTTCAGCGTCTCGTCGTCGTCCGCAACCAGATCAGCCCCGGCGGCGCGAGCCGCGGCGGCGCCTTCACCAGCCGCAAAGACGAGCACGCGCACCGTCTTGCCGAGTCCGTGCGGAAGGACGACCACGTCGCGCACCTGCTGGTCCGCCTGACGCGGATCAAGTCCCGTGCGGATATGGACTTCCACCGTCGAATTGAATTTGGTCGTGGACGTTTCACGAACCAGCGCCATCGCCTCTTTGGGATCGTAAAGCTGGTCGATGTTCACTTTGGCCGCTGCGGCCTTGTATTTCTTACCGTGTTTTGCCATAGTTTCCTCCGTGGTACAAGCGGGTCACACTGATTGGCGACCCTCCCACAAAATTAGTCAACCACATTCAAGCCCATCGAACGGGCTGTGCCTTCGACCTGCTTCATCGCGCCTTCGATATCGATGGCGTTCAGGTCTTTCATTTTCAGTTCGGCGATCTCGCGGACCTGCTTGCGGGATACCTTGCCGACCTTGTCCTTATTCGGGACGGCCGAACCCTTGGGCACGCCAGCCGCCTTGCGGAGCAGAACCGCCGCGGGCGGGGTCTTCAAGACGAATGTGAACGAGTTGTCGGTGTAGACCGTGATCTCGGCGGGCAACACCTCGCCCTGACGGTTCGAGGTGCGGGCGTTGTATTCCTTGCAGAACGCCATGATGTTGATGCCGTGGCCCGCGAGCGCGGGACCGATCGGGGGTGCAGGATTGGCCTTACCGGCCTCGATCTGCAAACGGACAATTGCTTTCAGTTTCTTTGCCATAGTAACTCCTATGTGGTTTTAGCGGGTCTTATGGGAGACCCTCCCACGTATCAGGCTTGACGTTCCGCCTGTTACCGTCTAATAAATATTTCCTTCCTTTAGGCTTTTTCCACCTGAAGGAAGTCCAACTCGACGGGCGTCTCACGCCCGAAGAAATTGACCATCACGCGGACCTTCGTGCGTTCCATGTCGATCTCGGCCACGTTGCCGCGGAAGTCGTTGAACGGCCCGTCAATGATGCGGACGCGCTCACCCACCTTGTAAGTGACCTTGACCGTGGGCGCTTCGGCTTCCATGCGTTTGATGATCTGGTTCACTTCCTCGGGGCGGAGCGGCGTGGGTGAGTTGCCCATGCCGACAAAGCCCGTCACGCCCGGGGTATTGCGCACCACGTACCAGGACTCTTCCGAGAGAGCCATATTCACCAGCACATAGCCGGGGAAGATGTGACGCTCCACCGTGCGGCGCTTGCCATCACGGACCTCGATCTCCTCCTGCGTGGGAATGACCACGTCGAAGATCTTGTCCTTCATGCCCATCGTCTCGATGCGTTGCTCGAGATTATGGCGGACTTTATTCTCGTAGCCCGAATAGCAGTGGATGACATACCAGGCTGGAGCGCCATCTGCAGGCAGGTCCACGGGCGCGCCAAGAGTGGACGGGAGAACAGGTTCGGCCATAACCGGCGTCTCGGTCGGGACAGACGCGTGAATATCCTCCGTCTCGGACGAATCGGTCAAAACCGGTTCATCCGGCGGATTCACGTACGCCTCGTCCGGTTCGACCGGTTCCTGGCTGAATTGCTTCTCGGGATCCTGCACGTCCATCAAATCCTCAAATCTTTAGGAAGAGGCGGAGACCACCAGCTTGATGAGGGATGCACCAATACCGTCCACAAGGGACAGATAGATGCCCATGATGACCATCACCACAACAACGATGAGGCTCAGTTGTAAAGCCTCCCGGCGGGTGGGCCAGCTGACTTTGCGAAGTTCGCCAACGGTCTCGCGGAAGTAGCGGGAGATCGCGTTTGGTTTTTTCTCGTCGGCCACGATATACTCCTCTTGCTCATTTTGACGGCTAAAACGCCGCCAATGACGACGGCGTTACCAATCAGGCAGGCCAGGCAGGACTTGAACCCACAACCACTCGTTTTGGAGACGAGTGCTCTACCAATTGAGCTACTGGCCTAAATCAGCGTCAAGTGTTTCGGTGTCACGTGCCAGGAAAACGTGGCACGTGACACCTGGTACTTGACACTTTTTACTTGGTTTCGCGGTGCAACGTATGCTTGCGGCAACGCGGGCAGAATTTTTTGAACTCCAACCGGTTAGGGTCGTTGCGGCGATTTTTCTCGGTGGTGTAATTGCGTTCCTTGCAGTCACCACATTGCAGCGTGATGACAGGGCGCACATCTTTCTTCTTCGAAGCCATCTCTTACCTTCTTACTCGATGATCTTGGTAATGACACCCGCGCCGACGGTCAGACCGCCTTCACGAATGGCGAACTTGGAGCCCTGTTCCAGAGCCACCGGCACGATCAACTCCACCGTCAGGTTCACGTTGTCGCCCGGCATGACCATCTCCACGC
>JBMOMR010000117.1:0-30690 GCA_049324715.1 Chloroflexota bacterium
GGTCACGCGAACGCGTGACCTACTTTATAATATGGGTGGAGGCCAACATGATCACGACTTATCACCGCCCTCAGACGTTAGACGAAGCCCTCGCGCTTCTCGCCCAACCGAACACCGTCCCCCTCGGCGGCGGGACGCTTCTTTCCCACCCGACAGGGGATCCCGTTTCTGTGGTGGATCTCCAAGCCCTCGGTCTGAACCGCATCCACAAAAAAGGCAACAATCTGGAGATCGGTGCGACCGTCACGCTCCAGCAGTTGCTCGAATCGGAGCATTGTCCCGAGGCGCTGAAGACCGCCATCAAACTCGAAGCGCCGCTCAACCTGCGCAATTCAGCCACCGTGGCAGGGACGCTGGTCACCTGCGACGGGCGATCCACGTTTGCTTGCGCGTTACTGGCGATGGATGCAAAGTTATCAGTCATTAGTGACCAGTCATCAGTGACCAGTGTGGGCGAGTTCCTGCCGTTGCGCCCGCGCGGACTGATTACGGAAATCACCATTCCCGTCAATGCCGCCTTTGCCTTTGAGTACGTCGCCCGCACTCCCGCGGACAAGCCCATCGCCTGCGCGGCGCTCGCCCAATGGAGCGGAAAACGCGCCCGTCTCGCCATCGGCGGCTGGGGTAAGTCCCCGTCCCTGGCGATGGACGGCACCGAGGCCGAGGGAATCGAAACCGCGGCGAAGAACGCCTGTCACGAAGCGGCGGACGAGTGGGCAAGCGCCGAATATCGCATGGATGTCGCGTCCACGCTGGCGAAGAGGTGTCTGGAATCAATCCAATAAAAGGAGTCCAAAATGACCCAGGAACAAAAGCCTCCCCAGACCGAGAAACCCAAAACCCAACCCATGGGATTTTGGATCGCCATCGGCGTCGCTATCGGAGCGGGGATTGGCGTAGCAATGGACAATATCGGCGTTGGCGTTGCAATTGGGATTGCGCTGGGCGCGGCCATCGGCGCGGCACAGAATCAGAAAAATAAATGAAATTCGACGCGATGCTGGCGAAGATGTGCTTGAAAACCATCTAATTTGGAATATCGGATGAATTCAGAAAAGAAAAAGATCCGCCCGATACCGACAAGAACGTTTCCGATGGCTCCGGCATTCGCCAGCAGCCTTATCCTTGGGGTGATAATTGGGATGGTTTTAGAAAATATCCCAATTGGTATTTTGATCGGCCTCGCTCTCGGTACATGCATTAGCATCGCGCAAGCTTACATAAAAAACAAAAAACAATCGTGAAATCCATCCCCCTCGACCAAGTTCTGCGCGGCAACTGCATCTCCCTGCTCGCCGACCTTCCCGCCGCCTCGGCGGATTTGGTCTTTGCTGACCCACCCTACAACCTGCAACTCTCGCAGGACTTGTACCGTCCGAATCGCACGAAAGTAGACGCGGTGACGGATGGCTGGGACAAATTCGGCAGTTTCGCCGAGTACGATGAGTTCACACGTACGTGGTTGGCGGGATGCCGCCGCGTGCTCAAGGACACGGGCACGATCTGGGTCATCGGGTCGTATCACAATATTTACCGCGTCGGAGCGATCATGCAGGATCTGGGATTCTGGATCCTGAACGATGTGGTCTGGATCAAGTCCAATCCCATGCCGAATTTCCGCGGCGTCCGCTTCACCAACGCCCACGAAACGTTGATCTGGGCGCAGAAGCGGAAAGGCGCGAAATACACCTTCAACCATCGCGCCATGAAAGCCCTGAACGATGATAGCCGCGAGAATGGACTGCAAATGCGCTCCGATTGGACTCTCCCGCTGGCAACGGGCGGGGAACGCGTCAAATCGAACGGTGCGAAGGCGCATTCCACGCAAAAGCCCGAAGCGTTGCTCTATCGCGTGATCCTCTCGTCCACGAATCCAGGTGACGTGGTGCTCGATCCTTTCTTCGGGAGCGGGACGACAGGCGCGGTGGCGAAGAAACTCGGACGTCACTTCATCGGCATCGAACGCGACGCGAATTACGTTCGGGTGGCGAAAAAGCGCATCGAAACGGTGTCCGCCGCGAACGAAGAAAGTCTCGCTGTGAGTCCGCCCAAGCCGCTGCGCGTCCCGTTCGGGAATCTGGTCGAGAGTGGAATGCTCGAAGTCGGCCAGACGCTTTTCTTCGCCCACGGAAACGTCAAGGCCAAAGTGCTTGCGAATGGTCACATCAAATGCAAAGGCGAAGTCGGCTCCATCCACGCCCTCGCCAGGTCGCTGACGGGCGCGCCCGCCAACGGCTGGGACTTGTGGCTTTACGAAGATAAAGACGGAAAACGCAAATCCATCAATACGCTCAGACAAAAGATCCTAAAAACTCTGGAAGTTTAAAAGCGACAACATCCCGAAGTTCAAACCAAAAAGGAATCCCCATGTCAAAATCCTTCGCCCTCGTACAAGAACAGTCCATCCCCGAACTGAACGCCATCGTCCGACTTTACTCGCACAAACGCACGGGCGCGCGCCTGCTCTCGGTCATCAACGATGACGAGAACAAGGTCTTCAGCATCAACTTCCGCACCACGCCAAAAGATTCGACAGGCGTGGCGCACATCCTCGAGCACAGCGTGCTGGGCGGCTCGGAAAAATATCCCGTCAAGGAACCGTTCGTGGAATTGCTGAAAGGCTCGCTGGCGACCTTCATCAACGCCTTCACCTATCCCGATAAGACCTGCTATCCCGTCGCCAGCCAGAACACAGAAGACTTCTACAACCTGATCGATGTGTACATGGACGCCGTCCTGCATCCGCGCATCAACGAAGACACGCTCATGCAAGAAGGCTGGCATTACGAGATCAACGATCCGTCCGAGCCGCTGACCTACAAGGGCGTGGTCTTCAACGAAATGAAGGGCGCCTATTCCTCGCCCGACAATTACCTGGGACGCGCCATCCAGCAATCGCTCTTCCCGCGCCACGTCTACGGCGTGGACTCGGGCGGCGACCCGCGCGACATTCCCAACCTCACCTACGAGAATTTCAAGAACTTTTGGGAAACGTACTACCATCCGTCCAATTCGTTCATCTTCTTCTACGGCAACGACGATCCCGAAAAACGTCTCGCGCTGATGGAAAGTTATCTCAAGCCGTACAAAAAGAAGAAAGTGAAATCCAGCATCCCGCTCGCCAAGCCGTTCAAGCGCGCCAGGAAAGTGGAAGATGCCTACGACGCGGGCAGTGACCCCGACATCGAAAAGAAAAACTATCTCACCGTCAACTGGCTTCTGCCCGACACATCCGACCCCGTCCTCAATTTCAGTCTCCGCATCCTCGGTCACATCCTCATCGACACGCCCGCCTCGCCGCTCAAAAAGGCCCTGCTCGACTCAGGCCTCGGCGAAGACCTGGCAGGCATCGGCATGGAAACCGAACTGCGCAACATGGTCTTCTCCACGGGACTCAAAGGCACCCGCGCGCGCCACGCGAAGAAGATCGAAAAACTGATCTTCGACACGCTCGCGTCCCTCGTCCGCGACGGGATCGATTCCGATATGGTTGCCGCCGCCCTGAACACAGTCGAATTCCGTCTGCGCGAGAACAACACTGGCTCCTTCCCGCGCGGCATCGCCCTGATGCTGCGCTCGCTCACCACCTGGCTCTACGACGACGACCCGATCAAACTGCTGGCCTTCGAAGCGCCGCTGGATGCCATCAAAGCCAGACTGAAAAATGACGGTCGTTACTTCGAGAAACTGATCCAGACTCACCTGCTGGATAACGTCCACCGCACGACGCTTCGTCTCAAACCCGACCCCGAGCTGGCCCGCCGTCTCACGGAGGAGGAACAGACCCGACTGGCGAATCAACGCGCCGCCATGAGCGACTCCCAGATCGCAGACCTGGTCGCCGCCGCCCAGGAACTCAAACGCAAGCAGGAAACGCCCGACACCAAAGAGGCGCTCGAGACCCTGCCCGTCCTCAAACTCTCCGATCTCGACAAACAGAACAAGGCGATCCCCATCGAGACGTCCAACCTACAGGGTGCGGACTTGCTGTACCATGACCTGTTCACCAACGGCATCCTCTATCTCGATCTCGCCTTTGACCTGCACGCCCTGCCAAAGGAACTGCTCCCGCTCGCGGGCATCTTCGCGCGCGCCCTGTTCGAGATGGGCACCGCCACCGAAGACTACGTCAAACTGTCCCAGCGGATCGGGAAAAGCACGGGCGGAGTCCACGCCTCGACGGAAGCAGTGACCATTCGCGGGTCGAAGGGAAGCGTGGCGAAGTTCATCGTGCGCGGCAAAGCGACGGTCAGTCATGCGTCGGACCTGCTGGATGTCGTCAAGGATGTCCTGCTCACGGTCAACCTCGATAACCGCGAACGTCTCAAGCAGATCGTGCTGGAGGAGAAATCGGGGTTAGAGTCGGCGCTGGTCCCCAGCGGACACGCCTTCGCATTGTCACGCCTGAACGCACAACTCAACGAGGCGGGATGGATCGAGGAACAGACAGGCGGAGTGGCGTATCTCTTTGCCCTGCGCGAACTGGCGGATGAGATCCAGCACAAATGGAAATCGGTTTTGAAGAAATTGGAAGCGGTGCGCGAGGCGCTCATCAACCGCAACGCGTTGACCGTCAACGCGACCGTGGACGACGCGAATTGGAAAACGGTCCAGCCGCAACTCGACGCGTTCCTCGGCGCGCTTCCCGCCAAACCGTTCCAACCGAACGATTTTGGATTTGTGCCCGCGCCTGAAAAGGAAGGCCTGACCATACCAGCGCAGGTCAACTACGTGGCGAAAGGCGCGGACCTCTACAGCCTGGGCTACGAGTTCGACGGTTCGGCGCGCGTCGTGACAGGTTACCTGAGCATGACGTACATATGGGATAAATTGCGCGTGCAGGGTGGCGCGTATGGAGGCTTTACTGGTTTCAATGACCGCTCGGGAGTGTTCTCGTTCTATTCCTACCGCGACCCGAACCTTGCCAAGTCCATTGAAAACTATGACGGAGCCCCCGCCTTTTTGAAGGGACTCGACGCCTCACGCCTGTCCGATACCGAATTGACCAAAGCCATCATCGCCGCCATCGGCGAGATTGACGCCTACCGCCTACCCGACGCCAAAGGTTACGCGTCCATGATTCGCCACCTGACGGGCGAGACCGACGATTTCCGCCAGAAGGTTCGCGACCAAGTGCTCTCCACCAATGGCGAAGACTTCATCGCGTTCGGCGAAGTGCTGGAGAAGGTCGCGCAATCTGAAGCAGTGACGGTCATCGGTTCCCAGTCCGCGATCGAAGGCGCGAACGTTGGGTTGAAGGTCACGAAGGTGTTGTAAACAAGTCAAAAGTCGAAGGTCGAAGGTTGGACAAATGACCTTTGACCTTGATATGAAGGAGCCTCAATGAAAATAACATTACATATCAACGGCATCGACCACGAAATTGACGCCCCCGCCTACGCCACGCTCCTCTCCGCCCTACGCGGACTGGGATTCCACGGCGTGAAATTCGGCGACGAGCAAGGGCTGACGGGCGCGGATACCGTCCTGCTGGATGGCCGTCCCGTCAACGCGGGATCACTGCTGGCCGCGCAGGCCGAAGGCCACAAGGTTGCGACCATCGAAGCGCTCGGCGAGCATCCCGAACAGGGATGGAAACACACGGAAGGTTTGCATCCGTTGCAAAAAGCCTTCGTCGAGAATGGTTCCATCCAATGCGGATACTGCACACCCGCGCAGATTCTCGCCGCGAAAGCCTTGTTGGAAAAGAATCCAAATCCCACCGAGGCGGAAGTCCGCGAGGCCATCTCTGGCGTGCTGTGCCGCTGCACGGGCTATCTGAAACCTGTCCAGGCCATCCTGAAAGCCGCGGCGGTCATGCGCGGGGAAGAACCGATCATGGAAAATGGATCATGGATCATAAATGGCGGGGAAGCGCCTTCCTCCGATGGTCCATCCTCCATGAACCATGAGCCATTAACCACAACTCGCGTCACGCCCAAAATTATTCTCGCCCCAAAATCAACAGACTACCAAACCGTCGGCAAGCCCGAAATCAAATTGGACGCGGTCAAGTTGGTGCAAGGCAAGCCCGCTTTCACTGCCGACCTCGAAAAGCGCGGACTGCTCCACGCCAAGGTGCTCCACTCGCCGCACGCGCACGCCCGCATCAAGCGGATAGACACCCGCCGCGCGCGTGACCTGGAGGGGGTCGCGGCGGTGCTGACGTGGCAGGAAATCCCGCGCGTCGTCTACTCCACCGCGGGGCAGTCCGACCCGATCCCTGGGCCGCTGGACACCTTCTCACTGGACAACAAAGTCCGCTTCGTGGGCGATCGCGTCGCGTTCGTCGCGGCGGAGACGCCTGAGATCGCGGAGAAGGCCCTCTCGCTGATCGACGTCGAATACGAGATCCTGCCCGCCGTTTTGGACTCGCGTCGATCCATGGACCCCGAAGCGGTCCGCATCCACGACGAGCCTGAGTACGTCAACTTCGCGGATTCGCATCCCGAGAAAAATCTCGCGGCAGAAATCCGCATCGACATCGGAAACGTGGAAAAAGGTTTCGCCGAGGCCGACCGAATCTTCGAAGCCGAGTACACAGTGCCGAAGGTGCAACAGGCGCATATCGAGCCGCACGTGGCGTTGACCTATTGGGACGAGGACGACCGTCTTGTCATTCGCACCTCCACGCAGGTGCCGTTCCATGTCCGCAGAATGCTCGCGCCCGTTTTGGGATTGCCCGTCAAGCGGATTCGCGTCATCAAGCCGCGCATCGGCGGCGGGTTCGGCGGCAAACAGGAAGTGTTGATGGAGGACGTAGCCGCGCATTTGACGATTGCGACGAAGCGGCCTGTCATCTACGAGTACTCGCGCGAAGAAGAATTCATTGCATCGCGCTCGCGTCATCCCATGCGCATCAAAATGAAAACGGGCGTTAAGAAAGACGGCACGATCACCGCCAACGAGATGTACGCGCTTTCCGACACAGGCGCGTACGGATGCCACGCGCTGACGGTGACGGGCAACACAGGACACAAGTCCATGGCGCTGTACGTCGGCGATGGCGAGTTCCGCAAGTCGCCCAACATTCGTTTCTACGCGGACATCGTCTACACCAACACGCCGCCCGCGGGCGCGTTCCGTGGTTACGGCGTGCCGCAAGGTTACTGGCCGCTCGACCGTCACATCGAGAAGATCGCGCGAGAGATGGGCTTCGACCCGATCGATTTCCGCCTGAAGAACGCCATCCGCCCTGGCGAGTATCATCCATTCTCCACCGCCTGGAACGAAGGCCGCGAGCCGCGTCCTGAGATCATCCACACGGTTGGATTGGAGCAATGTGTCGCGCAAGGCCGCGCTGCGATCGGGTGGGATGATAAGTTTGGGAATGAGGCGTGGCGGCGGATTGCAAATCCGCCCCACAAACGTAAGGGCATTGGCGTGGCGATGGTGATGCAAGGCACCGCGATTCCATACTTGGATATGGGCGGCGCGTCCATCAAAATGAACGATGATGGCTCCTTCAACCTGCTGGTCGGCGCGACGGACCTCGGCACGGGCTCGGACACCGTCCTTGCGCAGATGGCCGCCGAAGTGCTGGGCGTCCCCGTGGACGATATCATCTGCTACTCGTCTGACACGGACTTCACCCCGTTCGACAAGGGCGCCTACGCGTCTTCGACAACGTACATTTCAGGAACAGCGGCGACAAACGCGGCGAAGATTTGCGCTGAGCGCATCAAAATCCGCGCGGCGAAGATGTTGGGTAAACAGGCAGACACGTATACAGGTACACAGGTAAAACCTGAGGAAATTCGGCTTGCGGATAAAAAGGCATTCGCCCCTGACGGAAGATCGGTGACATTGGCCGAAATCGCCCTCGACACACTCCATAAGAACGACCAGGAGCAGATCATGGGCGTGGCGTCGTACGTTTCGCCTTCGTCGCCTCCTCCGTTCGCGGCGCAGTTCGCCGAAGTGACTGTGGACACGGAAACGGGCGCGGTGACCGTGGACCGTCTCGTCATGGCGGTGGACTCGGGCGTGATCGTCAATCCGCTCACCGCGTCGGGACAGATCGAAGGCGGGATGACGCAAGCCCTCGGCTACGCGGTCTGCGAGGAGATGACCTACGATGAGAAGGGTCAAGCCCGCGAACGCGACTTCGACCGCTACCACATCTTCCGCGCGGACGAGATGCCCGAACTGGAAACCATCTTCGTGGAAACGTTCGAGCCGACGCACCCGTTCGGGGTCAAGGCTGTGGCGGAAATTCCGATGAACGGGGTCGCTCCCGCGGTCGGCAATGCCGTCCTGGACGCGGTCGGCGTCAACGTGGATGAGAATCCAGTCACGCCAGAAAAGGTGTGGAAGGCGCTCAAGGGCCATCCCGCGGTTGAATAACCACTACAGGTAATAGGCCGATTTTCATGGCTGGGATAAACGCCTCGCGAGCGTATCCCAGCCATTTTTTACGTATAATATAGACAACCAAATATCATTGTGCCTCCTTAGATGCAGCAAGGATGGTCCCCATGGATTGGAATTTCAGCGGACTTCTTTCTTTGTATATCATCGGCCTGGTAGTCCCGGCGGGGGTAGGCATTTATGCATTCATCCATCGTCATGTAAGCGGTGCATACCAATTTGGATGGTATATTGCGGCACGTTCGATATGGAACTTGTGCTTGTTACTCGAACTGCTCAGCGATACATCCAGGGGAAAAGTTTTCTGGCTCTACGGGGAGACTTTAAGCATCCCATTCGTCATTCTTTTTATGGCGGCATTTATTTTCACGTATGCCGATCTCAAACCAAGGAAACTTGGACTTGCATGGGCGGCCTTAATCCTGCCATCGGTTTCATATTTCCTGCTCCTTGCGACAAATGACCGCCACGGCTTGATCTTCCAAACGCCCCATTTTGATCCATCCATCCCCAACAGCCTGTTGCATATCGAGTACACAACCACTGATTGGCTGACCCTGATCTACTGCGTACTTATCATCCTGGTTTTCCTCGGCATATTGATCGGCAAATCCAGCCACGCCCAGCCTCTCTACCGCTCCCAGATGCTTACCATCATGTTGGGTATCTTAATGGACACGATCGGCATCGGGCTGGCCATCACATTGAACAGGCGAGGAATCATTCCGCCCGCATCTGCCATGGGAAATTTGATCATCGCCTGGGGATTGTTCCGCTATCGCCTCTTCGACCTGCGGCCCATTGCACGGGATATGTTGTTCGAGAACATGGCCGACCTTGTGGTTGTCCTTGACGCGCAGGATCGAATCGTGGATATCAACCCCAGCGCCTTGAAAGAATTCAAAATGACAGAATCACGGGTGATCGGCCAGCCCGTAAATTCGGTCTTCTTCTCGGAATGGGAGGAGTACCGCAAGCCGTTCGTTGGCAGCAAGGAATTTTTCATAAAGAGAAAAGGCAAGTATTTTCACTTCGACATTCATTCCACACTCCTCCACGACAAACACGGAACATACCAGGGGCGAATTTTCGTAGCCAGGGACATCACATCCTATGCCAATCTCCAATGGCAATTGAAGGAGTTGAATGAAGAGTTGAAGACTTTGAATGCAGACCTGGAAAACCGCGTCAAACAACGGACCATGGAGCTGGCGGAAGCCTATGACACCACCCTGCAAGGCTGGGCGCGGGCACTCGAATTACGCGACAAAGAGACCGAGGGCCACAGCCGCCGCGTCACCGACCTGACCTTGAAACTGGCGAGCGCCCTCGATGTGGCCGATTCCGACCTCGACGACATCCGCCGCGGCGCGCTCCTGCACGATATCGGCAAGATGGCCATCCCCGACGAAATCCTCCGAAAAGCAAACGATCTGACCCGCAAGGAACGCGAAATCGTGTCCATGCACCCCCTCATCGCCTACCAGTTGCTGTCACCGATCAAGTTTCTCGAAAAAGCACTGGAAATTCCATACTGCCATCACGAAAGATGGGATGGCGGAGGTTACCCCAGAGGGCTCAAGGGGGAGGAGATTCCCCTATCTGCGCGCATCTTTTCAATCGTTGATGTGTGGGATGCGATCCAGTCCGATCGCGTATATCGCAAGGCATGGCCCAGATCCAGGGCGCGCGCTTACATGAAGAAGCAATCTGCGCGTTACTTCGACCCATCGATCGTCAAAGTTTTCCTCGATCTTATATCGGCTGAACGAATTTGAACCGCGAGAAATGCGAAGAGTGGATAATAATCTGAGGTTTTGAACATAAAACAAAAGTATTGAATACAACAGAGGCGGCAATCAAGCCGTCCCTGCTGTATAATTATCAGCGTACGGGCGTAATTCCATTTATCAGTTTCGAATCGACAGATCCACGATGGACAGGCTATGACCAGGGTTGAGTTCCTATATCTTTTGCCGTATTTACTTTCCCTCGCGTTGTCGGCGGGAGTCGCAACTTACACGTGGAGACATCGCCGCATCCAGGGGGCAGGGGCGTATGCCATTTTGTCGAGCGCTCAAACACTGGCGGTCTTTGGGTTTATCCTCGAACTTATCAGCCCTGACCTGAATGGCAAGTTGATTTGGGATAAATTCCAGTGGATCACCTTCGCAGTGGAAGCCGTCGCAATCCCGATTTTCGTGGTCCAGTATACAAAATATCCATTTCCACGCGCAAGGATCGGCTGGGTCTTGATAGCCTTACTGCCTGTATCTATGATGGTTATGGTGATGGCAGACCCCTGGCTCCACATTATTTACCCCAACCCTCACCTGGTCCAGGCGTTCCTGTTCGGTGAACTTGTCTACGATTTTACATGGTTTACGTATCTCTTTGCCGCATATGGGTACACAATGACGGCTTTCTCCTTCTTCGTGCTCGCCCAACGGATCGTCCGCCCGGCGCGACTATATCGTGCCCAGGTCACCATCATCATTGTCGGATTGCTGATCCCCGTTTTCGGTACAGCGCTCCCGTTCTTTGGAATTCAGCTCACCCCCCTGCGTGACGCATCACCGTTCACAACAGCCATCGGAAATATGATCGTCGCATTGGGTTTGTATCGCTATCGTCTGTTCGATGTCAAACCGATCGCGCGGGAAACCCTATTCGAGAAAACCCCCGACCTGGTGATCATTCTGGATGCACAGGATCGCATCGTGGACATGAATCACGCTGCGCTCGGGGAGTTCGGCTTGACACCTGAACAGGTGATCGGCAAACCCTTCTCATCTTTTTTCTTTTACGAGTGGGAGGAGTTTCATGAGCCAATAGAGGGGAACAAGGAAATTTTTATAAAGCGAAATGAAGAATACTTCCATTTCGATGTCCGTACCACGCTCCTGCACGATTCCCGAGGTCAGTATCAGGGACGTATCTTCGTCGCACGGGACATCACACCGTATGCCGTCCTGCAATGGCAATTGAAGGAACTCAACGAGGATCTGGAGCGACGCGTCCAGGCGCGCACGGAGGAGTTGGCCGAAGCCTACGACACCACGCTCGAAGGCTGGGCTAGAGCACTGGAATTACGCGATAAGGAAACCGAAGGCCATTCCTGGCGTGTCACCGAGTTGACCATGAAACTCTCCCTGGCAGTTGGCGTTCCATATTCCGAGTTCGACCATATCCGTCGCGGCGCCATCCTGCACGATATCGGCAAAATGGCAATTCCAGATGAAATTCTCCGAAAGACAGGACCATTAAGTCCGCAAGAAAGGCTCGTTGTCATTGAACACCCGACCATTGCTTATCAATTACTTTCGCGCATTCCCTTTCTGGAAAAAGCGCTCGATATCCCCTACTGCCATCACGAAAAATGGGACGGCACCGGTTATCCACGCGGTTTGAAAGGCGAAGACATTCCCCTTGCGGCACGCATCTTCGCGGTCGTGGACGTGTGGGACGCCATCCAATCTGACCGCCCCTACAAGGCGGCCTGGTCACGGGAGGATGCCATCGCACACCTGCAGGAACAGGCGGGCAAATATTTCGATCCCAAGATCGTTGATATATTTCTAAACCTCGTGAAAGAAGGCAAGATATAATCGAACCATGCTTAATCAAATCTACGTTATCGGTCACGTCAACCCAGATACGGATTCCATCGCCTCGGCCATGGGCTATGCCTGGCTATTGAGCGAACGGGACGGGGCAAATACCGTCCCTGCGCGCGCGGGGGCGCTCAACCCACAGACAGCCTGGGTGTTGAAAACGCTCGGACTCGACGCGCCCACCCTCCTGACGGATGCGTCGCCGCGCTTCGAGTCGGTGATGAAGCGTCTCGATACGCTCACTCCCGATTCGCAACTCGGCGCGGCCTGGACTCTTGCCAGCAAGACGGGAGGCCTGGCTCCCATCGTCAGTGAAGACGGAAAACCGTTCGGCCTGATCAACGGGCTCAGCCTGTTCAAATATTTCTCCGATATCCTCGGCCCGCGCCCGGGCGACACCACCGTCCGCGAGATGATGGCCGCGCCGTGCAAGGATGCGGCCGACACCAACGTCCCGAAATACGCGGCGAACGGCCACATCCGCGATTCGCTGAACAAAATCCTGCGCGACGATTACGATGACTACTGGGTGGTGGACGAGAACGGCCACTATCTCGGCATTGCCCGCCAGCGCGACACGCTCAATCCGCCGCGGCTCAAGATCATCCTCGTGGACCACAACGAGCCGCGCCAGGCCATTGCCGCGCTCGAGGAGGCCGAACTGCTGGAGATCCTCGACCATCACCGCCTCGGCAATCCGCACACGCACACCCCGATCCGCTTCACCGTGGACATCGTCGGTTCGACCTCAACACTGGTGACAGAGCAGACCATGGAGGCGGGCCTCTCCATGCCGCCCGCGCTCGCTGGGGCGCTTCTCGCGGGTCTGTTGGCGGATACGCTCATCTTCACCTCCCCCACCTGCACACCGCGTGACCGCGCCGCCGCGGACAGGCTGTCGCGCTGGGCCTTCGTCGGCGGGAGTCCGCTTCAGGGAGAGACCATCCAATCGTACGGACAGCAAGTCCTTTCCGCGGGCGCGGGACTCTCCAACCGCGCCCCAAAGGATGTGGTCAGCAACGACATCAAGCCCTTCGAGGTGGGCGGATTCAAATTTGCTGTTGCCCAGGCCGAAGTGACCGACCTCCTGCAACTCGGCGAGCATCTCGCTCCGCTCACCAATGCTCTCGACGCGCTCAAAGACAAACGCGGCCTCGACTTTGCCATTCTCCTCATCACGGACGTGGTACGCGGTACCAGCCGTTTGATCGTCTCGTCCAATTATCCGCCTATCCTGAACGACCTGCCCTATCCGCCCCTCCCCGATGGGACGCGCGACGCGCAAGGCGTGGTTTCGAGGAAGAAACAGTTGTTGCCTGTGGTGCTGGGATTGCTGGAGAGATAAGTATGGAATTTTCGCAACTTGTGGAAAAGGCTCTTTCGCTCCGCAAAAAATACGAAGAAATGGAACGCTCCCGATATGGCTCTTCATGGACAAGTGAGGAACTTGCCCTTGGCTTTGTCGGTGACGTTGGCGACCTGGCAAAATTGGTCGTGGCAGAGAACGGAAAACGAGCCATTCCTGACAGCAGAAAAAAGCTAGAACACGAACTTGCCGACTGTCTCTGGTCGGTGATCGTGTTAGCCAACGCACACGGGATAGACTTGGAACGGTCATTTCTACAAACGATGAACGACCTCGAAGAACACTTGGCGAAGTGATTCGCAACATCCTGAAATGATCCGACAACCTGTTCAGTGAGTTTTGGAACGGTAGTCCATGTCCCTCTCCCCTATTGACGGAAAATACACCTCTGGCAAACGCCGCAAAAAACTGTTCAGCGAAAAACCGCGGCGGCGTGTTGTCGTCCCCATCGGCCTGATCCTCCTCAGCGCGATCATCCTGCTCTTCTGGCTGGTTCCCGTTTACAGAATCGATCCTGTCCTCCCCCTCCAGCCCGAAGACCTGCCCACCGTCACCCCCGTCCCGACGCACACGCCAACCCCAACCGCCACCTCCGCGTTCACCTCCTTCGGCGGGCGGATCGTCTTCACCTGCACCCGCGACGAGGTCAATCAGATCTGCGCCATCAACGCAGACGGGACTGGCTACGCGCAGATCACAGACGACTTCCGCAACAAGTATTACCCCACCTTCACGCCCGACATGGCAGGCGTCATCTTTGCAAAAAACGAGGGCGACTACTTCGACCTGCACCTGCTGACCTTTTCGGATTCCAAAACCACCCAACTCACGTTTTACATCGGCAACGCCTTCTCGCCCAAGTTCTCCCCCGACGGCACGCAAGTCCTCTTCCTCAACCAGATCAAGGACGCGCCCACCGCCATCTGGCTCATGGGGCCGATGGGCGAGGAGCCGCGTCCACTCTACGCGGGCGAGCACACCATCGTCGGCGCGGACTGGTCGCCCGACGGCAAAACCATCGCCTTCGCCATGTCCACGGGACAGTTCAACACCTACGAGATCCACCTGCTCGACATGACCCATCCCGACCAGCCACCGCGTCGACTCACCTACGCGGTGGAGGGCGCGACAGGCAGCCTCGATTGGTCACTCGACGGGAAGTCCCTGCTGATCTGTCTCGGCCCCGCAGGCGACAAGAACGTCTTCCGCCTCGACCTTGCGACGGGGAACGCGTCCCAACTGACCTTTGGCGGGAACAACGCTTCGGCCTCCTACTCGCCTGACGGTCAGTACATCGTCTACAACTCCCTCCGCAACGACGGCCAGGCCGACCTCTTCATCATCCGCGCGGACGGACACTCCACGCGTCTCCTGCTCGACAATCCCGAACCAGACTGGCAACCTGTTTGGGGGCCGTAGCAATTTGCGTCATTGCGAGCGAGCGATGGTCGAGTAGGCCGAGGTACTCCGAGGCCGTATCGAGACCAAGCGAGCGAAGCAATCTCATCGTCTCCCAGCAAAGATTGCTTCGTCACTTCGCTCCTCGCAATGACGGAATAAATAAGTTAGAATCCAATCAATGAAAACCATCTATCAAGCCCTCTCTGAAATCGAAGCCAAGGACGAATCCGCCGCGCTGTGCACGGTGGTGAAAAGCGAAGGCTCCACGCCGCGGCACGTGGGGAGCAAGATGCTCGTCTATCCCGACGGGAAATTCATCGGCACCGTCGGCGGCGGGGACCTGGAACACCGCGTCCTCGATGAGGCGTGGATGGCGATCGCAGACGGCCAGCCGCGCCACCTGCATTACAACATGTCCGACCCGTCGCGCGGGGACGTGGGCGTCTGTGGCGGCCAAGTGGAGGTATTCGTGGAACCGATATTGCCAGCCCCGATGGTGATCGTCGTCGGCGCGGGACACGTGGGCAAAGCCGTGGCGCATCTCGCCAAGTGGCTGGGATTCCGCGTGGCCGTCAGCGACGACCGCGTCGAGTTTTGCGACGCGGCCACCGTCCCTGATGCGGACGCGTATTACCCCGTCCCGATGGAGAAGTTGGTGGACCACGTCAAAGTGACGCGCCAGACCTGTTTGGTGCTGACCACGCGCGGGACCAATGTGGACGCGGTGGGGTTGGGTCCGCTGCTCGAAACGGAGGCCGCCTACATCGGCGTCATCGGGTCGAAGCGTCGCTGGCTGGAGACGGTCAAAGCGTTGAAAGCGCAGGGAGTTCCCGAGGAGAAGATCGCCCGCGTCCATTCGCCCATCGGGTTGGAGTTGCAAGCCGAAACGCCCGAGGAGATCGCGGTCAGTATCATGGCAGAGATTTTGATGATCCGCAACAAGGGCACGGGAAAGACGATGAAGGCATAGAGGCATGCTTCCGCAAAATCAACGCATGTTCCATGGGGGAATTCGCGCCGCGGCGCTGGCCGATCAATTGGCCGCGCGGTTCAACGACCGCCAGCACAAGACCAGCATCAGGGCCAGCGGCGACACAGCGCTGGTGCAGATCGGCTCGAAGCACGGGACGCCTCTCACCGTCCACATGGCGGATACGCAGGGTGGCGTGCTGGTGACGATGAGCAGTGACCGCGACTGGCTCGACCGAACCGCAGACGCGAGCGAACTTTTCGAACGCGCCGCTACGAGTCCACTTGCCCTGCTGGCAGTGCTCCCTGACATTATCGGCGAACTGAAACAGGAAAACGTCGCGCCGCAAATCTGGAACGCGCTCAATGATATTTTCGCGCTGACGCGTGCCCTGGCTGGAGAAAAGGACGCGCCGCTCAACCCGAAGATCTGTCCCTATTGCGGGATCGCCAACGACCCGCAATACGAGACGTGTGTCGGGTGCGGCGGTGTGCTTCTCGCGGACCTGCCGCGTGCCTGCCCAAAATGCGGACGCAAACACACGTCCGACGCGTTATTCTGCCAGGCCTGTGGAACAAGATTGGTGGAGGGCTAGGGTTGCAACGATTCTCACAAAGAGTCGTATAAAAATAAGACAAATGGTTCTTGTATCCAAAAGTCGGTTCGACTATAATGCAAGCGTTATTCGAGAAAAAGGAGAAAACTCATGGCACGGATTTTTGACGTCATTGAATATCCGAACGAGATGACCGATGAGATCGTTCATCGCTTCCCCGAAACGGGCATCGGCGATTTCCGCATCGGTTCGCAAGTGATCGTGCGCGAGAGCCAGGCCGCGGTCTTTTTCCGCGACGGGAACGCGCTGGACGTGTTTCGGGCTGGACGACACACCATCACCACCGCCAACGTCCCGCTGTTGATCGACCTGATCGGCAAAGCCTTTAACGAACGGACGCCCTTCCCCGCGGAAGTGTACTTCGTCTCGCTGAAAGAATTCGGCAACCAGAAATGGGGCACAGCCCAACCGATCCTGATCAGCAATCCGAATATGGGATTGGGCGTGGCGCTGGTGCAGGGCTTCGGCACCTATGCCTTCGAAGTGGCCGACCCGCAACAGTTCGTCACCCAGATGGTCGGCACGCGGGGTTCCTTCCGCACCGCCGAGATCGAAGAGCGCATGCGCTCCATCATTACGTCCCAACTGCAGGACACGCTGAACGAATGGAGCGCGCAATACAACCTGCCGACCCTGCTCGGCAAGACCAATGAACTGACCGCCTTCATGCGCACCGAGATGGACGATGACTTCGAGGCCTTCGGACTGCGCCTGAAGAAATTCTACATCGGCAACCTGAAGCCCTCCGACAAGAGCGCCCAGGAGCTGCGCGACATGGGCATGCTCGACATGGCCACCTACACCCAACTGCAAGCCGCAGATGCCATGCGCGACGCGGCTAGCAACCCCAGCGGCGGCGCGGGCCTGACGGCTGGCATCGGCGCAGGAATGGGCATCGGCAACCTGATGCAACAAGCCACGGCAGGCGCCATGCAACAGCCCGCCGCAGGCGGCGCGAAGGCGTCCGCTCCCGATGTGATGACCCCCTCCGAAGCCGCGGCCTATCTCAAGGTCAGCGAAGAGGATGTGATGGAAGCCATCAAGGACAAGAGCCTGAAAGCCAAGAAGGTCGGCAAGGCCTATCGCATCAGCAAAACCGCGCTGGACGAGTATCTGTCGAGCTGATGAGTCGAAGGTCAAAGGTCTAAAGTCGAAAGACGCTCCTCGAACGAGGGGTGTCTTTTTTTGTCACGAATTTCATGGATTTTTTTGCCCCCTGACCTTCGACTTGCGACCTTAGACCTGCAATTCCGCCATCACATCGTTGACGCAATCGAGGACGTCGCCTGCCAACACGGACGCGGCGCTTCCGACCTCGCTGAGAGCGGTCAGCCCTGCCTGCGCGTGGATCCACGCCCCCGCGACCGCGGCCTCGAACGCGTCCACGCCCTGGGCGCGCAGGCCGACGATGATGCCCGCCAGCACGTCCCCCGTCCCTGCGCGGGCCAGCGCAGCGGACGCGAACGGCAGGACGGCAGTTCTCCCGTCTGGCGCGGCGACGACGGTGAATGCGCCCTTCAGGACGACGATGTGCCTCCATTCTTTGGCGTATTTCTCCGCGACAAACTCGCGGTTATTCTGGATGTCGTCTTTGGAGAGTCCCGTCAGCACGGACATTTCGCCTGGATGCGGCGTCAGCACGGTGAGCGCGGGGAGTTTGTTATGCCAGTCGGGAATCTGAGCGAGGAGTTTCAAGCCGTCCGCGTCCACAACCAATGAAGGAAGTTTTGCTTCGAGCAATTTGGCGATGAAATCTTTGGTGGTCTCTTCGAGACCGAACCCGCAACCGACGAGGAGGGCGGTGGCGCGTCCGAGATTTTGCGCAACGGAAATCGCACCCGCACGGGCGACGAATCCGTTTTCGTGCGGGAGGGGAATCCACGTCACTTCGGGGAGCCCCCCCGCGAGCGCGGCGTGCAGAGGTGATGGGACCGCCAGCGTGACGAGTCCCGCGCCGACGCGGTAGGCGGCTTTGGCAGAGAGATAGGCCGCCCCCGTGTAATTGACCGAGCCCGCGGCAATGAGCGCTGTGCCAAACGTCCCTTTGTGAGAGTCGGATGGACGCGGCGGCAGTTGGTCCGCGACCCACTCAAAGTCGGGAATGAAACGAGGGATGGAAGTCAGAGCGGGGAGGTCATCGGGGAGTCCGATATCCACCACGTCTAGTTCGCCCGCGAGGTCGAAGGCAGGGAAGCGGAGCAGTCCCTGCTTGACGCAAGCCATCGTGACGGTAAGGTCGGCGGGGAGGGTTTCGTCGGCGGCCGCGCCCGTGTCGCAGTCCACGCCCGAAGGACAGTCCACCGCGACGATCAGGGGGGGCTCATCAAGCGAGGCGAGGATGGATTGCGCCGCGAAGAGCAGGTTGGCGATCTCGGGTTTGAGCGGGAGTTGGATGCCCGTGCCGAGCAGGCCGTCGAGGAGCAGGTCAGCAGTTTCGAGGCAGCCCGCCAGAGAATCAGATTCGTCGTCTTCTTCCGCGAGAAAAATTTCGCCGCCTGCGTCGAGGAGACGTTGGGTGAGATCGTCATTTTTACGTTTTACGCAATACGCTCTCGCCCGCCAGCCTGCCCGCGCAAGATGCGCCAACGCGACCAGCGCATCTCCTCCATTGTTGCCCGAACCAACCAGGCCAAGGACTTCTTCCCAGCCGTTGTCTTCGCCGATCTCGCGGACGATCTCCGCCAGCCCGCGGCCTGCGTTCTCCATCATCTGCGCGTACGAGAGTCCGCTGGAGTCGGCTTGTTTTTCAATGGCTTTCATTTGGGAGACGGTGACGAGTTTCATGGGGGCCTCTTTTCCACTCCATTATACAAGCGAACCAAGCGCCAATACGATACGGTGTTGCAGAAACTATTGAAGGGTTGTATAGTGGATGAGAGAGAGTCAAACAGGAGGCTCGAATGCCCACACGAACCGAAAAAGAAAAAATGCTGGCAGGGGAACGGTACACCTTTTTCGATGCGGAGTTGGAAGCGGAACGGCAAAGCGCCAAGACATTGATGCACCGCTTCAATCAAACACAAGACACATCCGAACAGCAAACCATCCTTCGGCAAATGTTAGGCGCCCTCGGACGAGAGTCGCTCATCTGGCCGCCTTTCTACTGTAGTTATGGCAGGAACACGTATCTTGGTGACCACGTCTTTTTGAATTACATGTGTGTCATTTTGGACAACAACGAAGTGCGGATCGGCAACCATGTCATGATCGGACCCACCGTTCAAATCTACACCGCCGCCCATGACCTTCAGCCTGAAACCAGGAACAAGGGCTGGGAGGTGGCAAAAGCGATCACGATCAAGGACAGTGTGTGGATCGGGGGCGGTGCGATTCTCCTGCCAGGGGTGACGATCGGTCGGAATGCGGTTGTCGGCGCAGGCGCGGTGGTCACTCGAGATGTCCCCGCGAATACGGTTGTGGCAGGGAATCCCGCGAGGGTGATTCGAGAGATCGAATAGTGCAACCGAAGGGCGAAACCCGTGTTAATGGGAATATCTATCCCAGCCCAGATCCAAGAATGGTTGTGAAATGACTGAACCAAAACCCTACCCGCCAAGTTTTCTCGACCGCTTTATGGACTTTATCCAGCGACAGCGCACCCCTTATTGGATCACCTATCTTTGTTGCCTGCTTCTGGAAGTCGCTCTCCTTCACATCCTCGCCTGGGTGGATGGTTGGATGCCAATTTTTACGTTCAACATCATCATAACTGTCTTTCCGATCTGGCTTTGGTTTCCCATGATCATCATGACCTATGTGGATTCGGTCGCGTTGGATGCGCTAAACAGCTTCCGTCCGTTGCTGAAGATCGACGATGATGAATTGAACCGACTCAAATATGAGTTCTCAACCATGCCGCCGCGAGGCGTGTTCCTTAGCGGCTTGTTCTGGGGCGTCAATTACCTGCTCCTGACCTATCTGGGTTACCAGGTGTTCTATGTGGCTTATGGGCTGGATACATTCCTCACGGTGGTCATCTTCATAACAGGCTTGATCTCCTATCTGACGGGTAGCGCCGTCTACTATCACTCGCTCAGGAAGCTCAGCCTCGTCAACCGCACGGTTCGGATGGCAAAACAACTGAACCTGTTCCGCCTCGATCCCGTCTATGCGTTCTCGCGCGTGACGTCCCTGATCGGCATATCATGGATGTTCATGCTGACCCTGACCCTGCTGACGCTTCCCGTCCGCCTCGTTACTGGACTGGGAGTGGCGATCCTGGCCGTGCAGATCGTCCTCGCTATCGCGGCCTTCATCCTGCCCTTGTGGTTCGTGCATCGCCGCCTCGAAGCCGAAAAGATACGCCTGACGTCCGAACTCAATCTGCGCGTTGAGTCGACGATCAAACTTTTACATGCCGCGCTCGACGACAACAAACTGGAAAATTCCAGCCACTTCAGTGACGCGCTAACCAGTCTCGGTGCGGAACGTGAGGTGCTGAACGCCATCCCCACCTGGCCGTGGCGCACTGGCACGCTGACGGGCTTCCTGTCCGCGATCGTGTTGCCCATCGTCATCTTCCTCGTCCAATTTGCCGTTGAAAAATGGCTGGGTGGGTGAAGAGGAGGTCTTTCTTATGAGTCCTGTCCGCATGTCAAAAATCGAATCGGGTGTCCGCACCATTATTGACTTCAACGACGCCTTCAACCGTCACGATGTGGACGGGATGATGAAATTTACCAGCGAAGACACCGTCTTCGAGAACACGTCTCCCGCGCCCGATGGGACGCTCTACAAAGGCAAGGAAGTAGTGACGCAATTCTGGCGGGACTTCTTCCGCGAATCCCCGCAGGCGCATATCGAGATCGAGGAGATCTTCGGGCTGGGATTCCACGTGGTGATGCGCTGGAAATATTCATGGGGAGACGGCCACGTCCGCGGGGTGGATGTGTTCAAGTTGAAAGATGGGTTGATCAGCGAGAAGTTATCGTACGTGAAGGGATAAATACGGTACACGGATTACACGGATTTGATGGATTTTAAAAAAATCCGTGTCAGTCCGCGTAATCCGTGCGCGGAGCGTCCGTGAACAAAGTATTTATCCCCACAGATCGCGCGCGATATCGTCCAATCCCAGCTCCAGCAATTTTTCTTTTGACGGTTTCCCCGTCGCTTTGTCCCATCCACGCGCAACGTAATAGGCTTCGAGCATCTCCTCGAACGGGATGACGTATCCCGCCGCGCCGCCATTCGGAAGCGGTTCGAGCAATCCCTTCGGCAGTTTATCGTTGGCGCGCGTCAAACCGAGACGGTTGTTGATGGCGCGCTTCAGATTCCAGCCGCGCTCGCCGCTTTTCATCATGTCTTCGATGGTCCAGTTCAATCCACATGCGGGGTTGATCAAATCCACCACCGTCTGCGGCGGGACGTTGGCAAAGATGCACATGACGAGGGAATTGAACACCGTCCGCCAGTTTTGATGGATGGCAACGTTGGCCGATTTCTCCGCGCCCGCCTGACGCTCGTAAAACTGCAAGCCGATGGACTCTTCCGTCTGTCCCCATTCCACGAAGAAATAATCCGACTGGTTGTGGCACGCGCCGCGCGGACTGGTGGCGTACGTCAGCGCCATGCCCGAAACCCCGCGCGGATCGTGATAGGCCACTTCCATCCCGTTGACCTGGATGGCTTCCTCCTCCGCGTTGAAATGCCGTCCCAGCGCACGCGAACCGCGCGCCAGCAACTCGCCAAATCCTTCGCGGCGCGCGGTCAAACGGAGCAGATTCGCCACCGTTGCCTCGTCGCCCCATTTCAAAATGATCCCGCCCGTATCGGCCTCCGAAATAATGCCGCGGTCAAAAAGATGCATCGCCATGCCGATCGTATTGCCCGCGCTGATCGTGTCCATGCCGAGACGGTCGCAGATATCCATCAGCCGCACGATCACACCGAGATCGCGGATCAGCAGATTCGGGCCGAGTCCCACGAGCGATTCATACTCTGGTCCTTTTTGTTTGCCCGCCCCAATATCGACCACGCGGCCGCAGGCGATCACGCATCCGTGACAGGCACTCGTCCCGCGCAGGATCGTCTCGGACATCGTCGAGCCAGAGACCTTGTCCACATCGTCAATTTCGCCAAGCGTGTAATACATCTTCGGCATCGAGCCGAGATAATCGGCATAATCCGTCACGCTCGACGTCCCCACCGAATGTAAAACCGACGTTTGATTATCGCTTTTCAAGGCGCGGTTGGAGGCCGAGCGGATGACGTTATAGGCCTCCGCGTCGGCCAGCGGGATTTTCTCGCTGCCCTTCACCGCGATCGCTTTCAAATTTTTTGACGCCATCACCAGACCAAGTCCCGTGCGCGCGGCGGTGCGTCCGTGATCGCAGAAGATGCCCGCGAACTTGACTCCATTTTCCGCGGCGGGACCGATGCAGGCGACGCGCGCCTTCGGGACGCCTGTTTCCGTTCGGATGGACTCCTGCGTCTGGTACGTATCCTGCCCCCACACATTCGCTCCATTGCGGACCTCGAGGCGGCCTCCGTTTAACCAGAGGTACACCGGCCCTGACGCGCGTCCCGTGATCCACAAACCGTCGTAGCCCGCGAAGCGCAGTTCGGGACCCCAAAAGCCTCCGCAGTTGGATTCCGCCCAAAGTCCAGTGAGAGGCGAAAGTCCGCAGACGACGAAGCGCCCGACCGACGGGCCGAGCGTCCCGCTCAGGGGGCCATTGAGGAAGAGGAGCGGAGCGTCCGCCGATAACGGATCGAGGTCCCGCGTGAGCGAGGAATAAAGGAGACGCGCCGCCAGCGACGCGCCTCCCAAATAATCCGTTTGCCATTCATCAGGAACGGCGTATTCACTTGTCTCGCCAGTGGTGAGGTTGATTTTCAGGATGGGTTGCAACATTGAGATCAGAAAGAGGCGATGGCTTTTTCCAGCTCGTCAAAAATTTCGAGGGTCGAGTCTACACCAGAGATTTTGAGAACATCTTCCACCCGCGCGCTGGGTTTAAGTAGTTTGAGACGGGTCGATTTCGGGGTCCAGCCCACTTTTTCCTGCGGGAATTTCTTCCGCAGGAGCAATGCGATCTCGTTGAGCGAGCGGATCCCCGCGCTGCTCATGAAGGGGACTCCCGAAATATCGATCAGCAGGTATTTTGCGCCGTCTTCGATGGCAGAGCGCATGGCGTTGGTAAAATCCTGGAATGCGGAAGAATCGACCGTGCCCGAAACCTGCAAAACGGTGACAGAGACCCGACCTTGCATTTGGGAAGTTGTGATTTCCATTTGCGTTTTTTGCCTTATAATGCCAGTAGGAAATATGATGGTGTCATTTTATCCTTGATGCAAGCGAAAGGCAAGTCTGCGCCAAAGACGGAGAGATTGACTTTATTCGAGCGGCAAGATTGTTAGAAAAGTTGAACACGGAAAGGAGGTGGTTGCCCGTTAACTTTCTTGCACGTGTAAGTCATTCGAACAAAATCAATAGAGGAGACAAATCACCATGAAGAAACTGTACGTTCTGTTCAGCCTGCTGGTCGTTGCCTCACTGGCATTGACGGCCTGTGGAGGCAGCTCGCAGGGAGGCGATCTGCTGGACAACATCAAGAAGCGCGGTTATGTGATCGCGTCCACCGACCCGAACTATATGCCCCAATCTGGCCTGAAAACGGATGGCAAGCGCCCCGCCGACAGCAAGTGCCCGTCTGACACTCTCACGTACGCCGAAATGGAAGGCTTTGACGTGGATGTGGCGAACGAAATTGCCAAGCGCCTGGGTGTGGAAATCTGCTACGCCACCCCTGACTGGGACGTGGTCACCGCCGGTGGTTGGGCAGACAAATGGGACATGAGCGTCGGCTCGATGACCGTCAAGCCTCCGCGCCCGGAAGTCTTCCACTTCACGACGCCCTACTATGCCCCGACAGGCGTCCTGGCCGTGGCAGCAGATTCCTCCTACCAGACCATCGAAGATCTGGCTGGGCAGGCTGTCTGTGTGGCCACCGCCACCACCTACCTGGACTGGCTCAACAACGCCCTCGACCTGAACCCCTCGGATATCTATGCCAAGCCGCCAGAGGGCATCACGATCGTGGAACTGCCCACCGACCAGGAATGTCCGCAAGCGCTGGCCGCTGGCCGCAAGGAATTTGTGGCCTACGCCACTTCGATTACCGTGGTTGAATCGAACATCGCGGCAGGTCTCCCTGTCCGCCAGCTAGGCGAACCCGTTTTCAAGGAAAAGAACGCTGTCGCCATCGACAAAAAATCAGGCTTCGATACGGCCGCCTTCTTGAAGGCCGTGGACGACGCCATCAAGGCCATGCATGCTGACGGCACCTTGAGCGCCCTTTCGATCCAGTGGTTCAGTTCGGACCTGACCCAGGGTCTGGTTGAGTAGTCCTTTAGCAACTCACAGGGAAGCGGTTTCTTGCCGCTTCCCTGCATTTCTAAAGTCAGGATGAGCTATGGAAATCTTCCGAAAAAAACAGGCCGATGGCTCGCTATCTCATGTGGAGTTGCTTTATCAATTGCAGCAACGGAAACAGATGCAATTCCGCGCCAATGTTGCCATCTCCTGGATATTTTTACTCCTGATCCTTTACGTGCTATTCAGCGGGGACAGCCTGGGATTGGGCGCGATCCAGCTTGATACAGATTTCATTAAAGAAAACTTCACCTTCATTGCGCAAGGGGTTGGCGATACTCTATACATCTCATTCTTGTCCATTGTGCTGGCGATCATTCTGGCGCTGCTGGCCGCATTGGGACGGCTTTCCACGTTTCCACCTTTCTACGCGTTGAGTACGTTCTACGTCTCGCTGATGCGTGGCACGCCGCTCTACCTGCAGATCTTCTTCTTCTTCCTGGCCCTGCCGCAGATCATCCCCTGGTGGGCGCAGGTACCCGGCCTGTGGGCGGGCGTCCTGGCGCTTGGAATGAACTACGGCGCCTACATGAGCGAGACATTCCGCGCGGGCATCAGTTCGGTCGGCAAGGGACAGCGCGAGGCCGCCATTGCCCTCGGCATGACTAACGGCCAGATGATGCGCCGCATCGTCCTGCCCCAGGCCCTGCGCTTCGCCATCCCGCCGATGGGCAACGACTTTATCGCCATGACGAAAGACTCCGCCATGGTGGCCGCAACGGGCTTTGTGCATGAACTGATGTGGCGCGCCACCCGTGTGGGACGCACCAACCTGCGCAACCTGGAAGCACTCATCATGGCCGCCTTCTTCTATTGGATCATGACCCTCATCCTGACCGCCATCCAATCCCGCATCGAAGCCCGTCTCGGCAAAGGAGACCGTTGAAATGAGCGCTCCCATCGTTCGTGTCACCGGCCTGAAAAAATATTTTGGCCGTTTGGAAGTCCTCAAAGGCATCAACCTGGATGTCCAGTCGCGCGAGGTGGTGTGTCTCATTGGGCGAAGCGGATCGGGGAAAAGCACCATGCTGCGCTGTATCAATTTCCTCGAGGAACCTTCGGAAGGCGAGATCGAGATCCACGGGCTGAAAATCCCCGCGGGCGGAAGGGGCAAGGAGCACCAGAAACTCATCCACGAAGCGCGCTTGTTGACGGGCATGGTCTTCCAGGATTTCAACCTCTTCCCTCACATGAGCATCCTTGAGAATGTGATGGAAGCGCCTGTCATCGTTAAAGGCATGGACAGGGTCAAAGCCAAAGAGATCGCCGAGATGAACCTTGCCCGCGTCGGCATGTTGTTCAAAAAGGACGAGTATCCCAACCGCATCTCTGGCGGACAAAAACAGCGCGTCGCCATCGCCCGCGCGTTGGCTATGCAACCGATGGTCATGCTCTTCGATGAGCCGACCTCCGCCCTTGACCCTGAACTCATCGGCGAAGTGCTCGAAGTGATGAAAGGACTCGCCAAAGAGGGCACCACCATGCTCGTCGTTACGCATGAGATGGGATTCGCCCGCGAAGTCGCCGACCGCATCATCGTCATGAACGAAGGTCAATTGATCGAAGAAGGCGCGCCCGATGAGATCCTCGATCATCCCAAACAGAAACAAACGCAGGCCCTGCTCGACCGTTATCGCTCAGCAGATAAATAAAATCAAATCGTCCAGCAAACGCTGGACGATTTGCAAAAAGACACTCCTCATGAATCCCGAAGTTCCACTTCGGGAAAAGCGCGGCGCTACAGAATCTCTCCTGTGATCTCGCGCGCACACCGCACAAAATCGAGCACCGTCGGCACCGAGCGCATCATCACCGCCATGTTCCCCTTCACCGACAGTTTACGCGTCAGCATGGCCTGCATCGGGTCGAGTTTTCCCGTCATGATGAGTTTGATATTGTCGTAACTCGATGTCAACACAAAAGCGGCATTCTTTTCCGACACATCCGTGAGTTCGGCCACGCCGCGACATTTACCGTGCCACAGATCGAGATAGAAAATTCTCCGCTCCTTCAAATTCCCCTGCGGTTCGATCGCCACGATCATATCGCCTTCCCATTTCCTGGCAATTTCCGCATAGCGTTCATCAGCGTTGAGTTTTTCGTGCAACGCGTTCAACCACTCCGTTGAAGGAAAAATGGCGCTCATGGATTCTCCTCAAATCGTTTTGACAATTCTACCACTCACAGCGAGGCAAACATGACAGGTGCAGTCTATTTCAATCACGGAAAAGAAAGCGGACCCTGGGGCGACAAGATCACGCGTCTCGCGGACGTGGCGCGGGGTCGCGGTTTCGACGTCGTTTCCCTCGACTATCAGGGCATGGACGACGCGTCCGCGCGCGTCGACAAATTGCTCGCGTCAGACGCGCGGGCGGCGGATCCGCTCATTTTGGTGGGGTCCAGCATGGGGTCGTATGTGGCGGCGGCCACGTCCGCTTCCCTCCGACCGCGGGGACTGTTCCTGATGGCCCCCGCGTTCTACCTCCCCGATTTCCCGATCCAGGAGCCCATCCCCCATGCGGACTTTGTCACCCTCGTCCACGGCTGGAATGACGAGTTGATTCCCTTCGAAAACAGTGTGCGTTACGCGAACAAGTTCAAGGCCGCCCTCCACCTCGTGGACAGTGACCACCGCCTCAGCAGTCAACTCCCGCTGATTGCCGCACTGTTCGACGCGTTTCTGGCCCAGCTTGGATAACAAAAAATCCCCTCGCGGGGATTTTTGCTTGTGCGCTGGGAGGGACTTGAACCCTCACGCCTTGCGGCACATGGCCCTCAACCATGCCTGTCTGCCAATTCCAGCACCAGCGCTTGAGCAGGCCGTATTATAATCGGCTTACTTTGCTTGTCAAGCAAGGATTTTTGATATCAGGTCGCAAAACAGGAGATGTTATGACCCGCATAGTCGTTGACGCCATGGGCAGTGACGATCATCCTCGCCCCGATGTGGAAGGCGCGGTGATGGCCGCGCGTGAATACGGCGTGGAAATTATTCTGGTTGGAGACGAAGCAAAAATCCAGCCTGTGCTCGCCGCGCAAAACCCTGGCAGTCTGCCCATTCGCATCGTCCACGCACCCGAGATGCTGACGATGGAAGACAAGGGCGAGGATCTGGCCTTCAAAGCGCGCCACAAGGACGCGAAGAATTCGATGGCGGTCGGCATCGACCTGGTCAAGCGTGGCGAAGCGGACGCGTTCGTCACGGCTGGCAACACGGGCGCGGGGATGGTCACCGCGTTGTTCCGCCTCGGACGAATCCGCGGCGTGGAACGCCCTGCGCTGGCGCCCATCTTCCCCACCGCCACAGGGACGTGTGTCGTGCTGGACATCGGCGCCAATCCCGATTGCGAACCTGTCCATCTGTTGCAATTTGGTATCATGGGAAGCATCTATGCTGAAAAAGTGCGCGGGGTGAAAAATCCGAAAGTAGGTCTGGTCTCGAACGGTGAAGAGGAGGGCAAGGGCAACCACCTCGTCAAGGAAGCGACGCCGCTATTCAAATCATCGAAACTGAACTATTTCGGCAACGTGGAAGGCAAGGAAGTCATCGGCGGCAGAGTGGACGTGGCCGTGACGGACGGCTTCGTCGGCAACGTGATGCTGAAAACTTCGGAGGCGGTCGCCAAGCTGATCGTGGACAAGATCAAGGAAGCCATCAAAGACGGCGGCCCGCTGGCAATGATCGGCGGATTGCTCGTCAAGCCCGCGCTCGGCAAGATCAAGAAACTGCTCGACCCCAGCGACCAGGGCGCGGCTCCCCTGCTCGGCGTGAACGGACTGGTCTTCATCGGGCATGGCCGCTCGGACGCGGTCGCCATGAAGAACGCCGTCCGCGTGGCGAAGAGCGCGGTCGAGTCCAAGGTGTTGGACGCAATGAAATCGGCCATTGAGGAAAGTCTCAAACAAAATAAAGCGTAAACAATGAAAATCATCAAAAACGAAAAACTCATCAAGCGCAACGCAAAGATCGGGCAGTATACCAACATCGCTGGCCTGCTTCTGGTATTCGGCACCATGTTCTTTCTCATCCAACTCATCCAAAAACCCGAATCCGCCACACAGACCAACACATTCATCATCTGGGGTGTACTGTTCCTGGGCATCGCCCTTTCGCAGATCAGCATGTACTTTGGCTCGCGCTTTGGCCGCCGTCCCGACGAGGTGCTCGACAAGGCCCTCAAAGGCCTGCCTGGCGAACATTCCATCTATCACTACACCTCCCCCGTCCCGCACCTGCTGGTCGGTGCGTCAGGCGTCTGGTTATTGCTTCCCTATTTTATTCGCGGCAATATTACCTACAAAAAGAACCGCTGGCGCGTGGCTGGCGGCGGATTTGCCCAAAGTTACCTGCGCCTCTTCGGACAGGAATCCATCGGCCGTCCCGACCTGGAAGCCGACGGCCAGATAGCCTCCCTGCAAAAGTTTTTCAAGAAAAAATTCGAAGAGGAAGAAGAAATCCCGCCCATTTTGCCCATCCTCGTGTTTCTGGATGACAAAGTGGAAATAGACGCGGCAGACGCTCCCCTGCCAGCCCTCCAGGCCAAAAAACTGAAGGAGTTCCTCCGCAAGATCGATAAGGGGAATCAACTCCCGCCCGATGACGTGGAACGCGTCAAAGCCGCACTGGCCGACGGCAAAAAATAAAGCGGGATAAAAACCCGCTTCTTTCCTGACCTTTAGCCTGCTCCCGTTTCGAGCAGGCTATTTTTTCACTTCGAACATATCTGGCAATGGATGGCACTGCCCGCAACCGATGTGCGGTTCCGCAACGGGGCCGTTGCTCTTCTCGCACCACGCGTTGACCTGCACTTGCTTGCGAAAGCCCGAAAACAGCGAACGCGTGATCCGCGGCCTCAAACGGATGAACTGACAGGCGTTTGCGCGCCGAATACCTGGCACGGGACAGGTGCGGCACAGGGACGCGTCCCATTCCAACCCTGCCGCGTCCAGCAGGCGGCATTCCTCGTGGTTCCGTCCACGCAGATAATCGCCGTAAAAATATTCACATTCAATTCCAACGGGTGTTCTCATTTGACTCCTATGCAGAAACTGAGAATTGGTAAAGCAGAATGCCCGCCGCAACGGACAGGTTGAGCGACGAGGCCCGTCCGTGCATGGGCAGGGAAACTGTCAGGTGGCAGGCGGAGAGTTGCGAGGCGGATAGCCCCTTTTGCTCCGAACCGAGGAGCAGTGTCCACGGACGACTCACCTGAATCGCGCAATAATCGGCTTCCGCGTGGGCAGACGTGCCGATCAATTGTATTCCATGCGGACGCGCCCAATCGAGGAATTCATCAAACGAGGCGCGGATGATCCGTTTCCAGAAGATCGTCCCCATGCTGGCGCGGACAACGGATGGGTGGTACTCGTCCACGCCGCCATCGAGGAGGAAGAGCGCGTCCACGCCGACCGCGTCCATCGTCCGCAGGATCGAGCCGACGTTGCCAGGGTCCTGCGGCGAGACCAACGCGACAGAGGAGGAGACGTCCGCGGCGGAGAGTCCAGCCAAAGTCCACGCGCGTTGCGAGACGAGGGCGATGAGTCCCGTGGGGTTGTCTTTGTCCGCGAGGGAGTCCATCACCTGCGCGGAGACGGGTTGCGTCCGCACGCGTTTCGCTTCGAGGCTTGCGATCAGGTCGCGGGCGTAGTCGCTGGTCAGGAGGTCGGGCGCGTAGAGCACGGATTGGATGTCCCAACCCGCTTCGGCCGCCTCCCCGACGTGATGAATGCCCTCCACGAGGAAGAGCCCCGCTTCGGTACGCGCCTTTTTCTGGCGCAGGGACCGCGCCTGTTTGACGAGCGGATTGGAAAGACTGGTGATGAGTTCGGGCATGGCCCCCATTGTATCAATATTAGACCTCTTGCATAAGTCATGGTGCAGGTTTGAGTTCCAGGTTGTAAATGGCCGCAATCAAATTGAAACGCAAGCCAAAGCGTTTTCTTCGATTACGATAGCGTTCACTCAAAATCCGAAAG
>JBMOMR010000118.1:0-29797 GCA_049324715.1 Chloroflexota bacterium
TGGCTAATCGCCTCCATGCGGGCCGCCACTGGAGGGCTTCGTCGCATGACAGACGGTACATTGTTCCAGCGGGCCATTGGAGCCTTGCAGTGCTTTGAATTTGATGCCGTCGCGCGGGTTGGCGCTCGGCGCGATGGCGTGCGTGCTATCGTGACAGGCCGAGCAATACAGGCCGCCGTGTCCCGTGGAGAAGCGGTAGAGCGGATGGTTCTGCTTGGTGTCTTTATGGCAGGTGTCACAGCGCGGCTCGTTCAGCCACGGGTTCGGGTTGGCCGCCACCTTGCTCATCCCACCATGACAGGAGATGCAGGTCATCCCTTCCTCTTTGGACATCACGTCGCGCAGGCACTGGGTCTTTGGGCCAGGGTGACAGTTGTAGCATCCGTTCAATGTGTTGGGGACCTTGCCATTATGCTTGGTGTGCATCGCCTTCGACAGGTTCGGGACGCCCGCCTGACCTGTGGTGCCGAGCGCGTTCGATCCGTGACACGACGCGCACAGCACGGGACGCTGGCTCATCAGGTTGGTGCCTTCCGTTTTATCGTGCAGGGTCAGGATGTTCGTCGCGACGTTTTCGGTGCGGATGCCAGGATTGGCCGATCCGTTGTTCTTGTGACAGGTGTCGCATCGCATCTCGGACGAGACGGGCGTGACCACGCGCTGGGTCGCGAGAACCGTCCCTGTGGCCTTGTTGACGACGACGATCCGCGCCATCTGGTAGGGTTGAGACGTTGTCGAGCCGTCGTTGAACTCGGTGATGGGAATCCCCTCCGCCACGAAGTGATCGCCATCCAGGTTCATGACGCCCTTCATCCCCTTGCCCTTCAATCCGACGTTCGGCTTCAAGTCCACGCCGAAGAGGGCTTTGTCGTAATCCCAGAAGTTGGTTTTCCCTACCGAGTAGGTGTTGTTCTCGAAGGAATACCGCACGGTGATCCCACTCGTGACCAGTGTGGGCGGGTTGCCTTTTTTCAGGACCTGCACCCACAACGTGTTGTACGGGGGCAGGACGGCCATGTCTTTGAAGTCGTTGCTGTAACAATGCATGCCGAGATCGTTCCATCCCAAAATGATATATTGCCCCGCGGCCTTGGCCTTTTGTTGGTCGAGCCAGACGCCCGTCAGCGCGAGAAGAACGGCGATCAGTACACCCACACCAATCTGAAGTTTGGTTCTTTTCATTCGGTCACCTTTCTTTAACTTGGAAATTCACTCCGTCTTATTCATCAAAGTCGTTGTGTACACGGAAAAGTTACGTACCATCACAAGTACTTTGGTAAGGCCTGTCCAGTCATCTTCCCGTTGCCAGGAAGGGACGTTTCTCTTATCGTCCTTGGTTTATAATTCCCCGCGCAATGGACACTAAAACCCTCTCCGTTCTCGAATACCCCAAGATCCTCGAACGCCTGGCGGCCAACTGCGGATTCTCCGCTTCGGCAGACTTGGCGCGCAAATTACAGCCATCCGTCAATCTCGATGAGATCCAGCGCCTGCAAGCCGAGACGACCGAAGCGCGCCTGCTCGTTACCACTTCCGATGCCAGCATCGGCGGCGCGCACGACGTGCGTCCCGCGGTGGAATTGGCGCGGCGCGGCGGCGTGATCGACCCGAGCGACATGCTCGACATCAAGTCCACGCTGATTTCGGCGCGCAACCTGAAGAAAATGTTCGACAAGTCCAACAAGGGCGAGACGGACGAAGCGGAGAACGTCAGACCGAAAAACAAAAAGCCCCGTCCCCAGGCGGGTTCGTTCCCGCGCTTGACCGAGATCGCGCGCGGCCTCCCTGAGACCTACGGCCTCGTGGACGCGATCACGCGCACCCTCTCCGAGCGCGGCGAAGTGCTCGATTCCGCTTCGCCCAAACTGGCAACCATCCGCCGCGAGATACGCATAGCCCACGACCGCCTGATGACCCGCCTGCAAAAATACATCACCGACCCGCGCTCCGCCTCCATGTTGCAGGAGAACATCATCACCCAGCGCGACGGGCGTTACGTGATCCCCCTGCGCGCCGAAAACAAGGGCAAGATCAAGGCCATCATCCACGACCAGAGTTCCAGCGGCGCGACGCTGTTCGTGGAACCGATCCCCATCGTGGAAGCCAACAACGAACTGCGCGAACTGCAACTCAAGGAACGCGACGAGGAACGCCGCGTCCTTGCGGAACTTTCGGCGCAGGTGGCCCAACACGCCGATGAGATCATCTGGGGTGTGGAAACCCTCGCCCAACTCGATCTCGCGTTCGCCAAGGCGAAATACGCGGAGGAACTCCACGCGAGCGAGCCGATTTTTCACGAGTCGAAGGTCAAAAGCGGCGCCCTGAGCGCATCGCAGTCGAAGGGTCAAAAGTCGTCCGACCTTCGACCTTCGACTTTCGACTCTCCGAACATCCGCCTCTTCCACGCCCGCCACCCTCTCCTCGACCCATCCACTGTCGTCGCCATTGATTTCGACCTGCCCGAAAACACGCGCGCGGTCGTCATCACGGGGCCCAACACGGGCGGCAAGACTGTCTCATTGAAAACCGTCGGCCTGATCGTACTCATGGCGCAATCGGGACTCCACATCCCCGCGCAGAGCGGCTCGGAGTTGAGTCTCTTCAAGGCCATCTATGCCGACATCGGCGACGAGCAATCCATCCAGCAATCGCTCAGCACATTCAGCGGACACATCACCAACATCATCCGCATCCTGAAGCACGCCGACGAACGTTCCCTCGTCATCCTCGACGAGCTCGGCGCGGGCACCGACCCGCAGGAGGGCGCCGCGCTCGCCCGCGCAATTTTGGTGCACCTGCTCAACAAGGGTGTGACGACCCTCGTCACCACGCATCACCCCGAACTGAAACAGTTCGCACACGATACCGAGGGCGCCATCAACGCCTCGGTGGAATTCGACGTGAAGACTCTCCGTCCGACCTTCCAACTGACGATCGGACTCCCCGGCCGTTCGAACGCCATCGCCATCGCCACGCGTCTCGGTCTGGACCCTGAAATTGTCGCGGCCGCAAAAAGCGAGGTCCACCCCGACGACCTCCGCGCCGACAAACTGCTGGACGACATCCGCAAGGAACGCAACCGCTCGTCTCGCGAACGCGATAAGGCCATCAAGGCGCGTCAGAAAACAGACATGCTTAACGCCGAATTGCAGAAGCGTCTCGACAAGATCGAAGACGAGCGGCGGGAAGTCCTGGCAAAAGCGCGCGCCGAGGGCGAACTGGAAGTGGCTGTTCTCAAACGCAATATCAACTCGCTGAAGCAACAGTTGGCGAACGCCCGTCAACCGCTCGAAGCCATCAAGTCGCTGGAAGAAAAAGTGGAAGTGATGGAGGAGAAGGCTGTAGCGCCTGTAGAGCGGCGACCAACCGTAGACAGTGGACCGTCGACGGTCTACCGTCTACCGTCCCTCGGGGAGCGCGTCCGCGTCAGCACGCTGAATGCCGAAGGTGTGGTGACCGCTTTGGGTGAGTCCGATGCGGAAGTCCAGATCGGGAGTCTGCGCGTGCGGGCGAGGCTGGTCGATCTGGAACGAAAACAGACCGAAGACAGTAGACCGAAGACCGAGGAAACCACGGTCAACCGTCCATCGTCCGCGGTCGGGACGAAGTCCCCAGGACTCGAAGTGAGCCTGCGCGGCATGATGGTGGAGGACGCGCTCGAGGCGCTGGAGCGTTATCTCGAAAAGGCGTATCTGGCGGGGCTGCCGTTCGTGCGGATCGTGCATGGCAAGGGGACGGGCAAACTGCGCGCGGCCGTGCGTGACGCGCTGCGCGGACATTCGTACGTGCGCTCGTTCGAGGAGGCGCATCCCAACGAAGGCGGCGAAGGCGTGACGGTGGCGTTGATCGCGAATTGAAGTGATTGGTAATTGGAGATTGCAAAGCCCCTTTCCGAGTGGAGAGGGGCTTGTGATTCAATAATTTAAGTTGTAGGATAAAAAAATTTGCCGACGCAATTTAGCAAATTGCGCTATATCTCTACAAGGCCGAGCGCTATTTGTTTTGCAGGTATTCGAGAACAAAAATTTCCCGCCGTAACCACCCTGGCCTCTTATCCGCTTCGAGCAGGGACTTGTTTTGTCGGATCGCTTCTTCGATGGAAATCCAAACGGGACGGAAGCCCAAATCTTTTTCGTAGCCATCGAGATTTTGCGCGCCAAAACCATCGGTCACTTCGCAACGATAATAGTGGGATGTCATTTTGAAGGTCTCGAAGCCAATATCTTTGGCGTGATTGTATTCCACCACTTCGCCGATCTCCTCCCCGAAGTGACTCAACTCCGCACCGCACTCCTCGCGGATCTCGCGGCGGAGCGCCTGCTCGTGGGTTTCCTCCGCCTGGACGCCTCCGCCTGGAAATTTGTAATCGCCCACGTTGGCGGAGAAGATCATCAGCAGGTTTTCCCCGCGTTGGATGACCGCGCGGACGGCGGTCCGATGGACGATGCGTCCGTGGATATTCACGCCGTCCGCGCGAAAGAGGGTGGCGAGGAGAGGTGTCAACTCACCGCTTTCTTTACGAGCGCAGTGATCTTCGCTTCCTCGGCAGGTGTCAACTTGATGAGGGCGAAGGAGGCCGCCCACATGTTGCCTTCGTCCAATTTCGCATCGGGCTGGAAACCGAAGGTGGCGTAGCGCACACCAAACTTGCTCGCGGCTTGAAAGAAACAGATGACCTTGCCGTCCGCGTTGGCATAGGCGGGCATCCCGTACCAGGTTTTCGGTGTAAGTCCTGGCGCGCTGGCTTTGACGATCTCATGGATGCGTTTCGCCAGGGAGCGATCGGGTTCCTTCATCTTCGCGATCGCTTCAAGCGCAGCTTTTTCCATCTCTTCCTTGTTGGCGGCCATCTTCCTTTCTTTGATGGTCTCCTTCATGGCCGCGATTTCTTCCTTCGATAATCCCTGGTTGGCCTTGCTCTTGGCGGGCTTTTTCGTATCTTTGGTTGGGTTCATGGGAATCTCCTTCTTTACAATACCAGATAATTGTTATATAATAAAGATACTTGAAAATAAAGATAATGTCAAGGGTAACCGCATGACAAAACCAACCAAAGCCGAATTGAAAAAACGAGCCCTGATGGCAGTCCGCGATTATGGCGTTCACCTGACGCTGTTCCGTAACGCCATGAGTGAATGGGCGGGGCTTAACGCAACCGATATGGAATGCTTGCGACTGCTATCCCAAAAAGGCATTGCCTCACCATCTGAACTTGCGCGTCACACGGGACTCACATCCGGTGCAACGACCGCCATGCTCGACCGGCTGGAGAAGGCGGGCTTGATCGAACGCCGCCCCAATCCCAACGACCGCCGCGGGACTCTGATCGCACCTGCAGCTTCGAGCGCCGAAAAAGCGGCCTCGTGGTTTGAGTCGGCGAGACAGGCGCAGGATGAATTGATCTCCAGTTACTCCGAGGAGCAACTGGAGATCGTTGCCGATGTCTTCGAGCGCTTTACAAAACTGTGGGACGACGAACGCAGGAAGATTCAAAAATAGGCGGGATCAATCTCCATCATGCGCCGCTTGCAAATCGGCGATGACGATCTTGTGCATCTTGAGCATGGCGTTGACGACCCGCATCGACCTGGCTGGGTCGGGACTGCCGATCAACTCGCCCAACTGCTTCGGGATGATCTGCCACGACAGCCCGAACTTGTCCTTGCACCAGCCGCATTGCTCCGATTCAGGGACGGCGGAGAGCCTGCTCCAGAAGTAATCCACTTCCTTCTGGTCTGCACATTCCACAAAAAACGAAACCGATTCGTTAAATTGGAAGACCGGTCCTCCGTCGAGCGCCATGAAGCGCTGACCTGCCAACTCAAAGATCCCAGTGATGACCTTGCCTTCCATCTGCTCCGCGCCAGGCGCTTCCATGCCTTTCTCGTAGCGCTTGATATCGACGATCTTGGATTCCTGTTTCTTGTACGGCGCGCCGTTGAACGTGTCCACGTAGTAGTTCATGGCTTCTTCGCATTGCGTGTCGAACCACAGGGATGGGATGATCTTGTTCATTTCTAAAGTCTCCTTTGTTTTGCCTATAAAAGGTGTTTGAAGATCCGTTCCGTAAATTGGATCGGGAGCGGCCCAACGAGTGGGGATTTATCCTTCCATCAGCGCCAACAGTTTTGTGGTGGTGTTCCAGTTGCGGATGGTCATGTTCTGATAGACCGGCGTGCCGATGATTTTTGTCAGGTGGCTTTGGGATGCCCTACTGATCAGGCGGGAAAAATAAAGCGCCTGTTTGCCCGCGTGGGCGGTATCCACACCTTCGCGGACTTTTACGCTTTCCATCGCTTCCTTCGGCGTGAGCGGCTCTTTCAAAAAGATGACATCGTACCTGAACTTCTTCGCATCCGTGCCGAACCTATCTGGCGCATCGCGGACAATGGCAGCGAGTTCCTTGTGGGAGATCGCCACGATCTTCGCGTCAAAATCGAAGCGACGGGAAAGTCCCTGTTCGATTCGGGTGGTCAGCGCGATTTTATCGTTTTCATCGGATCGAAGCAGGACGTTTCCGCTTTGGATGTAGGTGAGGACATTCGAAAAGCCCATCTCCTCAAAACTGGCTTTCAGGTCTGCCATTTTGATGATGTTCTTTCCGCCGACATTGATGCCGCGCAACAGGGCAAGGTACCGAGACGTTTTCATGCAGCTATTCCTGATCCTTTAATTTCAAATGGTGCTGGCATTGTTTTTGTTGAACCTTTCAGTAGCGTGCCGCCATGTGATGCGCGGCGTGTTCATCCAAAATTGGATCGGACGCTTTCGGTCTTTGTCTCCTGCAAAACAGAGCGCCTTCAGCCGCTTGAGGAACAGGGCCGATCTCCCGTCAGCTAGCGGACAGGCTCGTAGCGCTGATACAGCACACCCGTCGGAAGATGCGAGGCTTCGACCAGGTTCAAATTGACGCGTGCCCCCTCCGGGAAAAGTCTCTTGCCTCCGCCCAATACCAGCGGGTAGACGTGCAGGGCGTATTCGTCCACGAGATCGTTTTTGATCAGGGTGTGGACCAGAACGCTGCTCCCATCCAGGAGGATGTTCTGCCCATCCTGCGCTTTCAACTTGCGGATTTCTTCAACGACATTCCCGCTGATGATGGTCGAGTTTCGCCAGAGCGATGTTTCCTTCAACGTGGTGGAGACGACGACCTTTTTCTTGCTTTTCATTACATCGCCGAATGGATCGCCCTCGGGCATCGGGTCGAACGCGGCGCCATGTCCCTGCCAGGTTTTTCGTCCCAGCAGTAGCGTGTCCGCTTCCATCATGGCCTGGAAGAAATGCGTGCCGATGTCGTCGTGCCAATAGGGATGGGTCCAACCGCCGTGCGCAAAGCCTCCGTCGGTATCTTCGTCTGCGCCGCCTGGCGCTTGAATCACGCCGTCGAGCGTGATGAACTCAGCAACGATAAGTTTTCGCATGGTTACTCCTTTGTAACACCAATAAGATGCGGCTAAGGTGAGCCTGCGGCCATTTTATCTGTCAACCTGTATTTCCAATATGCGCTATTCGTACTATTTCACAACTTCATCAAAATCTCATCCAGACGCTCATAGCCTTCGCTGATACCTTTTTCCATTCCAGATTGGACGATGCCATCGCGGTCCTCGATTGATTGAAAGATGGAGTGGATCGTGGCACGCGTCCGTCCATCGGGCAGCGCTTCGAGCGTCATGCAATCCAACGAGACGTGCCCTGGATAGCCCTCGAACTCAAAGGTTTGGATCATGCTGTCAATGGACATTTCATGGAACGAGCCATGGAAGCCGTACTCGTTGCCTTCCTTGTCCTTGTGGACATAGCGATACTTCCCGCCGCTGACGGGCTCAAACGTTTCGAGAACCATCTCATACCCGTGCGGGCCCAGCCACTGGACATACAACTTCGGGTCAACGTGCGCCTTGTAGACCAGTTCGCGCGGCGCATCGAATTCGCGGACGATGAACAGGTCTTGCTTGCCAGGTTCGGCGGTCACGGTGGTTTTGTTTTTCGCGGAAGCGGACATGTCATTTCTCCTTTTTCATTACTTCTAAAAGATCGTCCAAACGGCTAAACCTTTGTTCCCATAACTGACGATACTGCTCGACCCATTCGGTCACTTCATTCAACTTATCAAAGCGCGCTTCGCAATAGCGTTCGCGTCCCTGCGGGATGACGATCACCAGCCCGCACTCCTTCAATATCTTGATGTGCTTCGACACAGCAGGGCGGCTGATGCGAAAGTTCTCCGCCACGCTGTTCAACGTCATCCGTTGCTTTGCCAGCAGGCTCAAAATGGCACGACGGTTGGGGTCTGCGATGGCCTGAAATACGTCTCGTCTCATGGGTTCCTTATGTGTAACCGTTCAGTTACTTGTTGTGGCGAGATTTTAGAACATAATTTCTGATTTGTCAAGGAAGAAATTATGCCAATCAAAAAGCCCTCGCCATTTCGACGAGGGCTTACGTTTTACTCGTTACGTTTTACGCTTCCGCCACCAACGCGTCCACTTCATCCACGTGCTTCTTAAACTGGCTCATGTACAGGTCGTAGTAGAAACCTTTCTTCGCGAGCAGTCCTTCGTGGTTCCCCTGCTCCACAATGTCGCCGTGTTGCATCACGAGGATCAAGTCCGCGTTGCGGATGGTGGAGAGGCGATGCGCGATGATGAACGACGTGCGGCGCTTGTCGTTCATCAGGTTATCCATCGCCTTTTGGATGAGGATCTCGGTACGGGTGTCGACCGAACTGGTGGCCTCGTCGAGGATCAGGATCTTCGGGTCGGCGAGGAATGCGCGGGCGATGGTGAGCAATTGCATCTGTCCCTGCGAGATGTTGGTGGTCTCTTCGTTCAACACCATGTTGTAGCCGTCAGGCCAGGTGTGGACGAAGTGATCCACGTGCGCGGCTTTGGCGGCCGCGATCACTTCCTCGTCGGTGGCGGTCGGTCGTCCGTAGCGGATGTTCTCCATGATGGTGTCGTTGTACAACCAGGTATCCTGCAACACCATGCCGAACAATTTTCGCAGGTCGTGGCGGGTGAACTCGCGGATGTCGTGACCGTCCACGAGGATGGACCCGCTGTTCACGTCATAGAAGCGCATCAGCAATTTGACCATCGTCGTCTTGCCCGCGCCCGTCGGACCGACGATCGCGATCTTGTGACCAGGCTCGGCCTCGGCGGAGAAATCATTGATGACGATCTTATCGGGACTGTAGCCGAAGTGGACATCCTTGAACTCCACGTGACCTTCCACCGCGTCCAACTTGACAGGGGAGGCGGACTCTTCCACTTCTTCCTCTTCCTCCAAAAATTCAAAGACGCGTTCCGCGGCCGCGGCGGTCTGCTGAAGGACGTTCGAGATGTTCGCCAGTTGCGTGATCGGCTGTGTGAACGAGCGGACGTATTGAATGAAGGCTTGAATATCGCCGACGGTGATGGCCTGCCGAATGGCAAGATACCCGCCCAGGATGGCGACCGCCACGTAGCCCAGGTTGCCAATGAACATCATGATCGGCATCATCAATCCCGAAAGGAACTGTGATTTCCAGGCCGCGTCGTACAGGTGATTGTTCGAGATATCGAACTTCTCGATGCTTTCCTGTTCGCCGTTGAAGGCCTTCATCACGATGTGGCCGCCGTACATTTCCTCCACGTGCCCGTTGACGTGGCCGAGATGCTCCTGCTGTTGCTTGAAATATTTCTGTGATTGCTTCACGATCAACATCACCGTCGCCATCGAGAGCGGGATGATGACCAACGCCACCAGCGTCATCCAGAAGCTGATGGAGAACATCATCACCAGCACGCCGACCACCGTCACCAGCGAGGTGATGATCTGGGTGAGGCTTTGGCTCAAAGTCTGGTTGACCGTGTCCACGTCGTTGGTGATGCGCGAGAGCACTTCGCCGTGCGTGGTGCCGTCGAAATATTTCAACGGCATGCGGTTCATCTTCTGCGAGATATCCTGGCGGAAACGGTAGGAGATGTCCGTCGAGACGTTCGCCATGATCCAGCCCTGAATGTAGAGAAACAGCGCCGAGACGAGATACAAGCCGAGGGTCAGGAGGACGACGCGGCCGATGTAGGCGAAGTCGATATCGCCTGTGCCGCTCAGTTGCGCCATCACGCCTTCAAAGAGTTTGGTGGTGGCATTGCCGAGGATCTTCGGACCCGCGATATTGGCCGCCGTCGAAGCGACCGCAAAAATGAAGACGATGATGATCTGGGCGCGATACGCGCCGAGATACTCGATCAACTTGCGCATCGTGCCGCGGAAATCGCGTGCCTTGGCCACGGGCGCGCCCATCATATGGCCGCCAGGACCGCCGCCCATCGGGCCGCCGCGTTGTTGCTGTTGGGATCTGCCTTGGAACATCATGCCAATTCCTCCTGGCTGAGTTGCGACAGGGCGATCTCTTTATAGGTTTCGCAATTTTCCATAAGTTCCTTGTGCGTCCCTTTGCCGACGACCTTGCCTTCGTCCAGCACGATGATCTGTTCCGCTTCCTTGATGGTGGAGACGCGCTGGGTCACGATCAGCAAGGCGCTGTTGGCGGTTTGTTCTTTGAACGCGCGACGGAGAGCCGCGTCGGTTTTGAAATCAAGCGCGGAGAAACTGTCGTCGAGGATGTAGATCGGCGGTTTCTTCACGATGGCGCGGGCAATGGAGAGACGTTGCTTCTGCCCGCCCGAAACGTTCGCGCCGCCCTGGGAAATTTCTGCGGCCAGGCCTTCTTCCTTCGATTCGACGAATTCTTTGGCCTGCGCGATCTCGATCGCGGATTGAAGCATTTCGGCGGTGGCGTTCTCGTCCGCGTAGCGCAGATTGGACTCGATCGTGCCCGAGAACAGCGAACTCTTCTGCGGGACGTAGCCGATCTTCTCGCGCAGGTCGTGCTGGGTCACGTCACGGATGTCCACGCCGTCGACGAGGATCGCGCCGTCCGTCACTTCGTAGAAGCGAGGAATGAGGTTCACGATGGTGGACTTGCCCGCGCCCGTCGAACCGATGAAGGCGGTCGTCTGCCCAGGCCTGGCGACGAAGCTGACATTTTCGAGCGCGTCCGTGTCCGCGCCTGGGTAGCGGAACGACACGTCCCGAAACTCCACCGAACCCTGGAACGGCGCGGGGAACTGCTTCGGCTCCTTCGGGTCGTGGATGTGCAAGTCGGTGGCCAACACTTCGTAGATGCGATCCGCCGAGACCGACGCGCGGGGGATGATGATGAACATCATCGAAAGCATCAGGAAGGAAAACACGATCTGCATGGCGTATTGGATGAAGGCCATCACGTCGCCGACCTGCATATTGGCGTTGGATACTTCGATGGCGCCGAACCAGATGATGCCAAGCATCAACACGTTCATGATGAGCATCATCAGCGGCATCATCACCACCATCACGCGGTTGATGAACAGGCTGACGGCGGTCAGATCCACGTTGGCTTTGTCGAAACGCTTCTCTTCAAAGTTTTGCATGTTGAAGGCGCGGATGACCATCATGCCCGTCAGGTTCTCGCGCGAGACCAGGTTGAGGCGATCCACCAGTTTTTGGATCAATTTGAACTTGGGCAACGCGATCGAGAAGACCACAATGATGAGACTGACCAGCATCAACACCGCCACGCCGATCAGCCACGAGAGCGGTGAATCTTTTGCGACCACCTTGATGATGCCGCCGATGCCGATGAGCGGCGCGTAGAACATCATGCGCACCATCATCATCACGACCATTTGGATCTGCGTCACGTCGTTGGTGGTGCGGGTGATCAACGAAGCGGTCGAGAATTTATCGAACTCGGTATTGGAGAAATGCTCCACCTTCTCGAACACGTCGCGGCGGATGTCGCGCGCCATGCCCGCCGCGATCTTCGCGGAGAGATAGCCCACGATGATGGTACACACGCCCGACGCAAGCGTCAGCAGGATCATCCACGCGCCGACGTTCACCATGTAACTGTTTTGCAGTTTTTCGGTGTCCACGCCGAGGGCTTCGTATTCTTCCTTTACCACACCGACGGCGGCCTGCACGATCATCGTATCGCCGAGCGCCGCGAACTGTTCATCCATCGAATCGGAAATGGCCGCGCGCTGTTCGGCAGGCATCTGCGCCAGCATGGAAAACACGTCCATGCCAGGCGGGAGTTTGGTCAAGTCAAAACCGCCGAACGCGCCGCTCATTTCCGCCGCGGCCGCGGGGTCGGCAAGCGCCTTCTCGATGCCCGAAACGGCCAACAATGCCTTCGCCATGATCGGGTTGAGACGATCTTTCTCCGCCTGCTCGATCTCGTTCAAGACGTAGATCGACTCGGTCTCGAGGACGGGATATTGCTCGACGTAGGTTTCATAATCGGAGGACGACGCGTCGACCAGCGTGTACGCGGCGAGAACGGATTCTTTATCCGCTTCGCTCATGAACAGGACGACGCGGTCCATCTCGCTCTGACGGATGGCAGTCGGGACGGCATCTTCCACGCCGCCTTGCTGAATGCCCGTATTGACGATGCGCGAAAGATAATCGGGCAGGGCAAGATCAAAATTCGCCTGTGCGAAGATCAACACGATGGAAAATGTCAGCATCATCCAGTAGGGCTTGACATATTTAATGAGTTTGAGCATGGGTTTTCCTGGGGTATTAGAGATTAGAGAGTAGAGAGCAGATGAGTAGTACTATTCTCTACTCTCTGTTCTCTATTCTCTTCGCGGCGCTGGTTAGGATTTCCAACGCTTCATTCACTTTGTCTTTTTCCTCGCTGGATAGATTCTTCACCACTTCATCCAGCCAGCGATGACGTTCCTGCCCGCCGCGCTCGATCAGTTCCTGTCCGCTGGGGGTGAGCTTCAATACCTTCGCGCGTCGGTCGGACGGGTCTTCAGCGCGCTCGATGTAGCCCGACTGCACGAGTTTCTCCACAAGTTGGCTGGCGGCCGCGCTGGTAATATCAAAGCGCTCGCCGATCTCGGAGACCCCGCAGGGGCCTTTATGGTGCAATTGCATCAGGATGCTGAATTGCGCCATCGAGAGTCCCACGGACTTGGCGAAGTTCTGCCAATTCCGCATGGAGCGGTGCATAAACACGTCCATCCAGGCGCGCAGAGATTGGGAAATGGGAGGGGGTTTGGTCATAGGTAAGCCTGCTTGGTAGTTAAGCGGGCTGAACTATATGCGCGGCTTTAGTTTTGGTCAAGGGGATTTGGATAAGAGAAGCGTTAGAGTATCTTCGTTCACTCCAATCCCTTTTCTCTCTGTTACAATCCACACGCCTATGACGCTCAAAGATTTCTATACCCAACGCATCCAGCGCGGACTCGTCCGCCGATGGAATAATCTCAAGGTCGCGCGTCTCGCGAGACGCGTGGCCCGCCTCTCGCCTCCTGCCACGGGACAGCCCATTGCTTTCTTCAAGGCATCCACGGGCATCGACGATCTCTCGTGGAACAGCGGATTTCACCTGCTGTCTTCGTGGGCCTTGCGCCTGAAAGGGATTCCCGTCGCGTATTTCGCCTGCAACGCGGGCATGAGCAAATGCGTTCTCGGCACCAACCGCGACGATCCGCACCGGGCCATGCCGTGCAAATCGTGTGTGATGCAATCCAGGGCGTTGTATGCAGGGATACAAGTAGATAGGTACGCAAGTACACACGTAAACTGGTTTGAGTTTCAACGCGACACGCAACTCCTATCTCGCCTTTCAAATCTTTCTCTCTCTGAGTTGATGACCTTCGAGCACGAATCCATTCCGCTCGGCGCGCTGTGCCTGCCCGGCCTGCGCTGGATCCTACGCATCCACCACCTGACGGATGACGAGTCGACGCGTTATCTCCTGCGCGAGTACATCCTCTCCGCCTGGAACGTGGCGCGGACCTTCAGCGACTTCCTCGATCGGACTCACCCGCGGGCGGTTGTGCTGTTCAACGGGCAGTTCTTCCCCGAAGCGACCGCGCGCTTCATCGCTCAGCGACGCGGACTCCGCGTCATCACCCACGAGGTGGGACTGCAACCCGCCTCCGCTTTTTTCACCGAGGGCGAGGCCACCGCGTACCCGATCCACATCCCCGATGAATTCGAATTGACCGACGAGCAAAACGCCAAACTGGATGCCTACCTCGCCAAGCGCTTCCAGGGCGATTTCAGCATGGCGGGCATCAAATTCTGGACGGACATGAAAGGGCTGGACGAATCTTTTTTGCAAAAGGCCGCGGCTTTCAAACAGATCGTCCCCATCTTTACCAACGTCATTTTCGATACAAGCCAGCCACATGCCAACACCGTCTTTGAAGACATGTTCGACTGGCTGGACATGGCCCTCGATGTGATTCGTCAGCACCCAGAAACTCTTTTTGTCATCCGCGCGCACCCCGATGAGACGCGCGTCCGCAAGGCCAGCCGCGAAACCGTCGAGGGTTGGGCGACCAGCCGCGAGGTCCAGAAAGAAGCGAACGTGGTCTTCGTCGGCCCGAAGGAGACGTTGAGTTCCTACGAGTTGATCCAGCGGTCCAAGTTCGTGATGATCTACAACTCGACCATCGGGTTGGAAGCGTCCATCATGGGCGCGGCGGTGCTGTGTGCGGGACGGGCGCGCTTCACGCAATATCCGACCGTGTTCTTCCCGCAGACTGTGGACGCGGTGCGAGGCAAAACGGAAGAGTTTTTGGGAGCGGAAAAAATTGTTGTGCCGCCCGAGTTCAAACGAAACGCGCGACGGTTTTTGTATTACCAGTTGTTCCGCACGTCCCTGCCCTTTGGCGATTTTCTCGAACCCTCCGTGCGGACGACGCAGACGCGACTGAAATCGTTCGCGCTGGACGACCTGCTCGCGTCCGACGCGGTGAAGGTGATTCTGGATGGCCTGTTGCAGGGCGGGGATTTCCTGTTGCAGGATCGGTGATTTCCAGCACCGTCTGATGGTTGAAGATTGACGGAGGCCACATGCCAAAGGCCAAAGGTGAAAGGCACTACCACATGCTGTTCGAACACGCGCCCATCCCGCTCATGGAGCAGGATTTCAGCGCCATCAAAAAACATTTCGATGGCCTCCGCCGCCAGGGGGTCCAGGATCTGAGCCGCCATCTCGACGCTCATCCCGAACTCGTGGAGGAGTCCATCGCCCTGATCAAGGTCGTGGACATCAATCAGCAGACCCTCGCCATGTACGGAGTGCAGACGAAGGACGAACTGCTCGCCAATCTCGATAAATTGTTTCGGGACGAGATGCGCGTCCACTTTCGGGACGAATTGCTCACGCTCTGGGCTGGACGTTTGGCGTGGCGCGGCGAAGGAGTCAACTACACGCTGACGGGGAATCCGCTCGACATCCTGCTCTCGTGGCGCATCCTGCCCGGTTCGGAGGAAACGTGGAAGCAGGTGCTCGTCACCATCGAGGATATCACCGCCCGCAAACAGGCCGAACGTGAACTGGCCGCCAGCGAAAACCGATTGCGCGGCATGTTCGAGAATTCTCCCATTTCCCTGTGGGAGGAGGACTACAGCCAGATCAAAAAACATTTCGATCAACTGCGCGCGGATGGCGTGACCGATTTCAAGGAATACCTGCTCGAGCACCCTGAAGTGGTGGACGCCTGCATGGGCATGATCCGCGTGCTGGATGTGAATCGCAAGACGCTGGAAATGTTCGGGGCCAAATCCAAAAGTGAGTTGACCCGCAATCTCCACAAGGTCTTCCATGACGATGTGCGGACCCACTTCCAGAAGGAATTAACGGACTTGTGGAATGGGAAACTCACCTACGAGACGGAGGGCATCAATTACACCCTCAGCGGCGAACCGCTTTACGTTCACCTGCACTTGTCCGTTTTCCCGGGTTACGAGCGGAACTTTGAACGGGTCCTCGTGGCGTTGGAGGACGTCACCGCGCGGCGCAAGGCGGAGGAATATCTGCGTTATCTCGGCACCCACGATGTGATGACGGGACTCTACAACCGCGCCTACTACGAAGAGGAGATGAAGCGTCTCAGCGGCGGGCGCCAGTATCCCGTCAGCATCATCATCGCCGACATGGACGGCCTGAAGGAAGTCAACGATCAATTCGGCCATCAGGCAGGCGACAAACTCATCCGCCGCGCGGCGGAAGTGCTCAAGGCTGGCTTCCGAAAGGAGGATGTCATCGCGCGCATCGGCGGGGACGAGTTCGCGGTCATCATGCCGCACACGGATGCGTCGATCGCGAAGGAGGCATTGACGCGCGTCGAAACCCTGGTGGGACTTAACAACAAATTTTACGGCGAGCCGATTCTGTCCATTTCGCTGGGTATCTCCACCGGGCAGAAGGGGAGCGATCTCGAGGGTATCATGCGCGCCGCTGATGATGACATGTATCGCGAAAAGCGCGCCCATCACCAGGGGCAATAAAAAGACTTCCGAAGTCTACGAGACTTCGGAAGTCTTTTTATTAGAACAGATTTTTATTTTCCCGCACCCACTCGAACAATTTTCGGATGCCTTCCTCGACGCCGACCTGCGGCTTCCAACCCAGTTCGCGCTCGGCCTTGCGGACATCCGCTACGAAGACGCGTTGATCGCCGGGACGCCAATCGCCGCGTGCGACCTCGATGGGGTGACCGACCAGCTCCTCGAGCATCGGCCCGAACTCGGTCCAGATGGAGAGCGTGTTGGCCGCGCCGCCGCCCAGGTTGTAGACCTGTCCCGCGGCCACGTCAATTTTTTCCACGGCGAGGTCGTAGGCGCGGATCAAGTCCGACACATTCAATAAATCGCGGATCTGCTTGCCGTCGCCGTAGATGGTGATCGGTCGTCCCATCACCGCGGCGATGACGAACCACGCCACCCAGCCCTGATCTTCAATGCCAAATTGGCGCGGTCCATAAATGCAACTCTGGCGATAGACGACCGTGGGCAGATCGTAAATGCGCGCGTAATCACGGACGTATTGGTCGCCTGTGCCTTTCGAGCATCCATACGGCGAGTGGAAATCGAGCGGCTGGGTCTCGGGCGCGCCGAAGGGCAGGCTCTCGTACTCCCAGCGGTCGCCGCGTTCGACGACGTTCACATCCTCCATGCCGCCGTAGACTTTGTTGGTGGACGCGTAAATGACGATGGGATTCCGTCCCGAAAGCCGCGCGCCTTCGAGCACGTTGAACGTGCCGAGCGCGTTGTTCTCGAAATCGTCGCGCGGATTGGTGACGGACGTGGTCACCGCGACCTGACCTGCCAAATGCACGATCACATCGGACCCGCGAGCGACCTCAGCCACGAGCGAGGCGTCGCGCACATCCCCGCGGATCAGGCGGAACGAATCTTTGCCGAAGGTTTTCTCCAGCCAGTCCAGGTTGCGCGGCGCGCCGCCTCGCGAGAAGTTATCGAGGATGGTTACATTTTCGCCACGAGATAAAAGCTTGTGGACGTAATTCGAGCCGATAAACCCGGCGCCGCCGGTGATGAGGTAGGTTTTGGTCATAAAGCCTCTTTGCCTCCGTCATTGCGAGGAGGGCGCTTTCCCCGACGAAGCAATCTCCTCGACGTGGGAGAGATTGCTTCGGGCGAGTACGCCCTCGCAATGACGGAAGAAAATTTGTTATTTTGTGGATTCCTTCTTGCGCAAATCCATCAATTCACGATACACCCCGCCGAGCGTCTCGCCTTCGCGGGCGAGACCGATGCCGCCGATCACGCCGCTGTTGAGGTAGTTGTAGAGACGCACGGTCAACGCGACCGCAAGTGCGGTGGATTCGTCACCGGTGAGGAGAGTCAGCGCGGCAGTGATGGCCCCGTCCGCTGTGCCGACCCCGCCGGGCAGGGCGGGAATCGCTCCGCCGAACGCGACCGCGCCGAGGGCGAAGAACGTCCAGATGAATTGCGCGTCGGGGAAGTAGGCGTGGATCATCAGGTAGTACGCCGCGACCGCGATGCCCCAGTTGAGGAGCATCCAAAAGAGGAAGCGGACGAAGAGCCAGCCGTCGGTGAGCACACCCAGACCGGCGAAGAACGATTCGAGAAATCCGCCGCCGAAGCGTTGCAGGGACGGCCAACGCGCGCTCAGTTTGTGGAACAAGTCCAGCGCCCATTGGTTGTTGCGCGCCAGCACGTACATCATCACGAGGCCGAACAGGACGATCCCGCCGACGATATAACCAATTTGTCCCGAACCTTCCGCGCCGACGACGAACGGCAGCGACGCGAGCAGGATGGCGGCGGTGATGCCCAAATCCACGACGCGCTCGATGACGATGGTCGGCAGGACTTCGGGAAATTGGATCCTGGCTTTGCGGCTGATGAGGAAGGCACGTCCCAGCTCTCCGAGACGAAAGGGCAGGAAGGCATTGAGCAGGTAGCCTTCGCCTTCGGTGAAGAAGGTGTCCACAAAGGACGGGCGGTCGCGCAGAAGCGTCTGCCAGACTTTGGCGCGCAGGGTCATCCAGACGAATGACAGCGCGAACGAGACGGCCAACATGCCATAGTTCGCCTGGCGGACGGCGTTCACCATCTCGCCGAGGTCAACGAAATATAAAATGGCGCCGATCAGCATGATGCTGATGAATGCGCCGGGGAGCCAGTTAGGGATGCGTTTCTTGGGGGACAATCTTTCCTCAGATGGAAATTACAAATTAGGAGGTGGAGCAATGGGTAGGAGATGCGAGATGGGAGATAAGACTTACAGATGGAACGAAATCAAATTCCTAACTCCCATCTCCTAATTCCTAACTTGAATTACTCATCACCGAGTTGCAGGACAGCCATGAAGGCCTCTTGGGGAATCTCGACGTTTCCGACCATCTTCAAACGTCGTTTGCCCTTCTTTTGTTTCTCGAGCAATTTCTTCTTACGGGTGATGTCGCCGCCGTAACATTTGGCCAAAACATCCTTGCGCGTGGCCTTGACGTTGGCGCGGCTGATGATCCGTCCGCCCGCGGAGGCTTGGACGGCCACGTCGAACAACTGGCGGGGAATCAACTCTTTCAGCTTGGTGATGAGACGCTGACCTTTGTGGTACGCGTCCTTCTCATGGACAATGGCCGCCAGCGCATCCACCGGCTCGCCGTTGACGAGGATCTCCAGTTTCTGCAATGTGTCGGGGCGATACTCGAGGAACTGATAATCGAGCGAGGCGTATCCCTTGGTGCGCGACTTCAACTGATCGAAGAAGTCCACGATGATCTCGGAGAGGGGAATCTCGTAATCGAGTTGGACGCGGTGCGGCGCGGGATATTCCTGTTGCTTGAAGATGCCGCGGCGCTTCGTCACCAGGTCCATGATCGGGCCGTAGTAATCCGTCGGGGTGATGATCTCAATGTTCATCCACGGTTCGCGGACTTCGAGGATCGTGCCTTCATCGGGCAGGGCGGCGGGCGAGTCCACAGGGACGACCGTGCCGTCGTGCTGAACGACCTCGTACTCCACCGACGGCGCGGTGAAGAGCACATCGAGGTTGTATTCGCGCTCGATGCGTTCCTGAATGATCTCCATGTGAAAGAGACCGAGGAAGCCCGCGCGAAAGCCAAATCCCAACGCCTGGGAGGTCTCTGGCTGGTAGGTCAGCGCGGCGTCGTTGAGTTGCAGTTTGTCGAGCGACTCGCGCAGGTCGGCGTGATCGTCCGCGTCCACGGGGTAGATACCAGCGAAGACCATCGGCTTGGGGGTGCGGTAACCCGGTAACGGGTCCGCGGCGGGAGCGGAGGTGCGCGTGATCGTGTCACCCACGCGGCACTCGTGGACCGTCTTGAATCCTGTTGCGATGTAGCCCACTTCCCCGGAGCCGAGCGTTTGCGTGGCTTTCATGCCCGGGGCGAAAATCCCAATTTCAACGGGCTTCATGTCTGCGCCGGTGGCGAAGAGATGAAGGACGTCGGTGTGTTTGAACGAACCTTCGAAGACGCGCACGTAGGCGATGACGCCCTTGTACGAGTCGTAATGCGAATCGAAGACCAGTGCGCGCAAGGGAGCATCGTCCGCGTCCTTGGGCGGCGGGACGCGCGTCACGATAGCCTCGAGGATCGCTTCGACGTTGACGCCGTCCTTTGCGGACACGCGCAACACCGTTTCGGGCGGGATGCCGAGGAGGGACCCAACATCCTCCGCCACTTCGTCGGGACGTGCCGAGGGCAGATCAATTTTGTTGATGACGGGGATGATGGTCAGGTCGGCGTCGAGCGCCTGATAAAGATTCGCCAGCGTCTGCGCTTCGATGCCCTGCGTCGCGTCGACAACCAGCACCGCGCCCTCGCAGGCCTTGAGCGCCCGCGAGACCTCATAGCCGAAGTCCACGTGGCCTGGCGTGTCGATCAGGTTGAGTTCGTACTTTTGGCGGTCGGCGGCGGTGTAATACATGCGGACCGCGGAGGCCTTGATGGTGACGCCCTTCTCGCGTTCGAGGTCCATCGTGTCGAGCACTTGCGCGGACATATCGCGCTCGGAAATGGTACCCGTGAGTTGCAACAGACGGTCGGCGAGCGTGGATTTGCCATGGTCAACATGGGCGATGATGCAGAAGTTACGGATGTGGTCAGTCATAGGATTTGCGGGCGAGAGTATAACGCATTTTGTGGCTCGGGTCTTAAGTGTCAAGCGTCTGACGATTGCGCGTCAGGGAACGGCCAGAGCGTTTTGAATTTGCGATTGCACCATTTCAAAGAAATCGGGAAGTCGGTCGCGTTCATTGAGCGGCACAAAGGGGCGCAGGTCCAGCACAAAATCTTTCCTGGGAAAAGACGCGACCCGTTTAAGAATGTCTGCATTGACAAAGTTGGAAATTTCGTAAAAGGCAAGTTTCTTTTTCACCATCTCCTGATTCACCTGCGCGCCTCTGGAGAGGAGATACCACAGATCATATAGGTCACGTCCTTTTTTGCGCGTCATCAGCGCGCGGATTTTCTCCGCGAGGATTTCATCCTGCGACAGGTGATGAACGTACGATGTAAAAACCACAGGATATGCGGTTTGAATCACGGTTCGATCATCCGAAAAGACTTTTTCGCGGAAGGAGAAATCGAGGGAAATATAGGCTTTGTAAGGAAGGATATCTTCTGCCGACAAAAGGAATTGCCTGCCCGAAATGCTTTTTTTCTCCTTCCAAGTGACGCCTTCTTCATCGTTCATGCGTTTGAGAACGGAGACGATATACGCGTTAAATTCGTTCATGGTAGATGTGACGGAAAAGTCAAGGTCTTCGGAAAAGCGCGGCGCTTGAAAAATGAGATGGATTGCCGTACCACCCTTAAAAAATATTTTTTGGCTGGGAGTCTTTTGATACAGTTTCTGTAAAAAGACCAACTGCAAATACTCGCGGAAGATGACGGTCTCGTTGATTTTTGCCTTCTTCGCCAGCAGGGTGACCTGTTCATGGGTAATCATAAGATGTCGGTCCCTTTCATCGGCGGAAATTTTTTCATGTACTTCTTGAAGCGAGCCTCGTCCAGTTTGGATATATCCAACTCATCAACGTGGACAATGGCAAGGCCTTTGGAAGTCAAATACAGCAAATCGAGCAGCGCTTTTTCGGGCTGGGCAATGAGAAATCCCTTCTCATAATCGTAGCCCCAAAAGAGCGACTTCTTGATGCGGACATAGCGGAACGTTTTTTCATCCACTGTTTTGGTGACGGGCTTTCGCGGCGTCATGCTGGCAATTTCGTAGGGGAACTGTGACAGAACGCCGTGAAAATTCAGCGCCGCCTCCAGCGATACATAAGACGGTTCATAGAGAAAATTGGCGATGTGGAAATCATGTACGTGCCCGCCCACCAGTAGATATTTATCCCGCTCGAGTTTTTGCAAGACCTTCTGGCTTGTCAGGCGGTTGAGCATGGAAAAGAAGGTCGCCTGCGGGATTGCCTCCGCCATATCGCGAAGTGTCTTTGTGGTGAACAACTCCAGCCCGGATTGGTAGATTTTTTTGACTATACCTGCAAAGTAAGACGTTTCCATATACTCTCGATTTTACATAGTTTACAGAAACGTGTCAATAGGGCTTTTGCCGCGTTTCCCATCACCTCTAAATTAGGACGTTTATCCCTTCCCCAACCGCCCTCCAGCCCATACAATCAGCCCCATGCCGCACGAACGAGACCGAAAAAGCCTGATCGCCGTCAACCTTGGACTGGGGATCAATATCCTCCTATCCGCAGTGAAGACCACCTTCGGCGTGCTGGGTCACAGCCCCGCGCTGCTGGCCGAGGGGATCAACTCCACATCGGACGTGGCCTATTACATCGTTGCCAGCATCTTCGTCCGCATGGCGAACAAACCAGCCGACACCGAGCATCCCTACGGACACCGTCAACTGGAGAGCATCGCTTCCTTGACTGTGGGCGCGTTCGTGGTGGCGACGGCGGTCGCCGTCTTCTGGGACGCGGTGGACAAGATCTGGGATCTGGTGGATGGAAAAGTCACATCGCAAGGTGCGGCAAATATCGCGCTATGGATCGCCCTTGGCACGGTGGCGCTCAAGGTCGTCCTTTTCTACTACGTCCGCGGTCTGGGACGGGAAACGCGCAACCCCGTGGTGGACGCGCTCGCCTATGACCATCGCAATGACATCTTCTCCGCCGCGGCCGCGTCCATTGGCATCTTCTTCGGTCAGCGCGGCCTCCCGTGGCTGGACCCGCTTGCAGGCGCGTTGGTGGCGCTTTTGATCCTCCGCACGGGAGTCTACATCCTGCGCGAGTCATCTGTAGACTTGATGGACGCGGTCCCCAGCCGCGAGATCGCCGAGCAGGTGACGGAGCAATTGCAGCACGTGGACGGTGTCATCCAGGTGGAGGAAATCCAGTCGCATCGATTCGGCCCGCACATCGTGGTCAACCTGACCATCGGGATTGACGGCTTCCTGACGGTCACCGAAGGCGACGCGATCGCGACGCACGTGGAGAGACTCATCTGCGAAACCCTGCCCAACGTCCTGCGCGTTCACATCCACTATCACCCCGCGGACAAGGCACATGCCGATATGACGGTTGACGAAATCCTCGAAGAGGGGCGAAAGCATCTATCCCCGTACCAGCCTGAATATTATGATTAAACCACTGCCCTGAGCGGAGGGTCAAGTAGCGAGCGTTTTTTGCGAGCGTACCGAGACCCGCAGTCGAAGGGTAAGTAACCAGAAAACAATTGTTGCTTGTCTTATCCGTCCTTCGACTTCACTTCGTTCCGCTCAGGACGGCGAGGTGGTTATAACAGTCTCCACCAGTGCGGATACATCCGCGCTGGTTTCATTTAATCCCAGCCACGCCAAAAATTCTGTATTTCCCTTCGGCCCCAACAGCGGACTGCGGATCAGCCCGCGCACGCTCCATCCGTCCGACTGGGCGAAGGTCAGCACATCGGTCAACACCTGCTTGTGGACGGCAGGGTCGCGGATTACGCCCTCGCCGCGCGCCACATCTTTTTTGCCTGCTTCGAATTGGGGCTTGATGAGGGCAATCACGCTGTCTTTTAAACCGCCAAGCCCGCGAAGAACGCCAAGATTTGTTGTTTCTTCGCTGTCTTCGCGCTTTTTGCGGTAAATTTCATTCACGGTTAGCCAGGGCTTCACCACCGGCAATAAGACCTTCAACGAAATAAACGACGCGTCAATCGTCACCAGTGAAACAGGCTCGGGCAACGACTCCACAAAGCGCGCGTTCGTCTCCTCCATCACCACCACGCGAGGATCGTTGCGGATTTTCCAGTGCAGGATGCCCTTCCCCACGTCGATCGCGTAGACTTTGGCCGCGCCGCGCTGGAGCAGGCAGTCGGTGAAGCCGCCTGTGGAAGCGCCCACGTCCGCACAGACGAGGCCCTGCACGTCGAGTGCGAACGCTTCGAGCGCCGCGTCCAGCTTCTCGCCGCCGCGTGAGACGAAGCGCGGACCCGCGTCCACCGTCAGCGTGGATTTCGTCGAGACCGACGCGCCCGCCTTGAGCGCGGTTTGACCGTCGACGCGCACCTGTCCCGCCATGATGAGAGCCTGCGCCTTGGCGCGCGATTCCACCAGTCCGCGTTCGGTGAGTAAAATGTCGAGTCTGGTTTTGGGCATGAGGCAAGTATACACGGAGACAGGTACACACGTACACAAGTCACTCGTAACCTGTAACTTGTACCCCGTATCTCGTATCCAGTATTCATCCTTCATCCTTCATCTTTCATCCTTTATAATCCCCCCATGCTCATTGCCCTGCTCAAAACCATGCGCCCGCGCCAATGGACGAAGAACGGCTTTGTGTTTTTTGCGTTGGTCTTCGACAAGCAGTTGTTCCAGCTCGTCCCGCTCGCGCGGACGGTTGCGGGATTCTTCCTGTTCTGTTTCATCTCCAGTGCTGTTTATATCTTCAACGATCTGGCCGATATCGAAGCCGACCGACAGCATCCCGAAAAGAAAAACCGCCCACTTCCATCGGGACAACTCTCGCCGGGCGCGGCATGGACGGCGGGAATTTTGCTCGTTGCGCTTACGCTTCCGCTCGGCTGGCTTCTCTCGCCGTTCTTCGCGGGCGTGCTGGCATTTTATTTCACCATCAACCTGGCTTACTCGCGCTGGCTCAAGCACGTCCCGATTCTGGATGTGATGATCCTCGCGGCGGGATTCGTCCTGCGCGTCCACGCGGGGACGACCCTCATCGAAGTGGAGCGCTTCTCGCCGTGGCTGTACGTGGTCACCACGCTCGGCGCGCTCTATCTTGGCTTCGGCAAACGCCGCGCCGAACTCGGCCTGCTGGCACACGGGGCGGGGACGCATCGCAAGGTGCTCGAAGGCTACACCCTGCCGCTTCTCGACCAGTACATCACCATCGTCTCCGCGGCCACCATTCTGGCTTATTCCCTCTACACCTTCTCTGCGCCCAACCTGCCCGAGAACCACACCATGATGCTGACCATCCCGTTCATGGCCTACATCATCTTCCGCTATCTCTACATTATCCAAGTCTCGCACGACGCGGGTGCGCCCGAAGAAGTTCTCCTCACCGACCGCCCGATGCAGATCGCCATCGTTTTGTTCGGGCTGGCGATTGTGGCGATCTTCTATTTATCGTAAGGCGGATTACCAATCCGCCCCACGCCATGACCCACGCCTCCGCCCCTGGCAAGATCATCCTCTTCGGTGAACACGCCGTTGTGTACGGACGGCCCGCGCTGGCGGTGCCCGTCACGCAAGTCCATGCGGATGTGGAAGTGACCGCCTCTTCCCGCGCGGGGATTTGGATCGACGCCCCAGACATCAACCTCCACGCCGAACTGAATACGCTTCCCTCCGACCATCCAGTGGCCGCCGTTATTCACAACCTTTTCTTTCGCCTCGGCGTTTCACCGTTTCCCCCGCTTGAAATAAACATTTCTTCAACGATTCCCGTCGCCTCGGGACTTGGCTCTGGCGCGGCCGTCACCGTCGCCCTTCTGCGGGCTTTATCATCCATGATCCATTCTCCATTATCCAATGAAGAAATAAACTCCCTCGCCTACGAGATCGAAAAACTCCATCACGGCACGCCCTCTGGCATTGACAACACCGTCGTGACTTACGCAAAACCCGTCTACTTCATCAAAGGTCAGCCAATCGAGACTTTCAAGGTTGGTGCTCCCTTCACCCTCGTCATCGCGGACACGGGCATCTCCGCACCGACGAAGGAATCCGTGGGCGATGTCCGCATGTTGTGGGAGGCGGATAAGACCAAATGGGAGAAAGTTTTCGATGAGGTGGGGGAGATCGTTCGAGCGGCAAAAGAGAGAATAGAGAATGGAGATTGGAGATCGTTGGGCGCACTGATGGATACCAACCATTCGCTCCTTCAGCAACTGACTGTCTCCTCGCCAGAGTTGGATTCGTTGGTCGAGTCCGCTCGAAGGTCGGGGGCGAGCGGGGCGAAACTCTCGGGCGGCGGACGCGGCGGTAACATGATCGCCCTCGTCGAAAAGGACAAGGCCGCGCAGGTCGCCGAAGCCCTCCTGTCCGCAGGCGCCAGGCGGGCGATCATCACGGAAATCTCGTAACGAGTGTCTGAAAACCCAAACACAAAGTCACGAAGTCACTAAGACACGAAGTTTTTCCTTTGAGCCTTTGTGTTAAAAAAACTGGCTTTTCAGACACTTTGTAAACTTTTCTTCCATATTCATCCTTGTTTACATTTGCACCTGCGCAAGTACAGGTGTCTGTGGTTAAATTGACGGTAGGAGTCTCCCCATGTCCAGCGATCCCGAACTTGTTGCCTTCCTGAAAGCCTACCCCACCTACCCCAGCACGCACGCGCTCGATCACCTGCGCCTGAGCGAATACGCCCGTCTCGATTTGAACGGACAGGTCTACCTCGATTACACGGGCGGCGGCCTCTACGCCGAGTCGCAGATCTTGCGTCATCACCGCCTGCTCAGCGAGCACGTCTTCGGCAACCCGCATTCCACCAATCCCGCCTCGATGGCCTCCACCGAACTCGTGGAGCACGCCCGCGAATACATCCTGCGCTTTTTCCTCGCCGACCCCGAAGAATACGTGGCGATCTTCACGGCCAACGCCAGCGGCGCGCTCAAGATCGTCGGCGAGTCCTATCCCTTCGACACCAACTCGCGCTACCTGCTGACCTTCGACAATCACAACTCGGTGAACGGGATTCGGGAATTTGCGCACGCCCGCGGCGCCGAGGTGACGTACATCCCCGTGGCCCTGCCCGATATGCGCGTGGACGCTTCCCAACTGGACCGTGAGCTGGCTCGCACGAAAAAGGGCGGGACCAACCTTTTCGCGTTCCCTGCCCAATCCAACTTCTCGGGCGTTCAGCATCCCCTCGAGTGGATCGAGGCCGCGCACGCCCGCGGCTGGGACGTGCTCCTCGATGCCGCCGCGTTCGTCCCGACCAACCCGCTCAACCTGTCGGAAGTCAAACCCGATTTCGTGCCGATCTCCTTTTACAAGATGTTCGGTTACCCGACAGGCATCGGCGCGTTGATCGCGCGCAAGGAAGCCCTCCGCAAACTGCATCGTCCGTGGTTCGCGGGTGGGACGATTACCGTCGCCTCGGTGCAGGGAGACAAGTTCTATCTCGCGGATGGTCCCGCCGCGTTCGAAGACGGCACGCTCGATTATCTCAACATCCCTGCCGTAGAGATCGGCCTCAAGCACCTCGAATCCATCGGCTATGAGTTGATCCACGAGCGCGTCGGCTTGTTGACGGGTTGGCTGTTGACGAATCTCGCCGAGATGAAACATTCCACAGGCGCGCCCCTCGTCCGCATTTACGGACCCACCGTCCCCGAGGGGAGAGGCGGCTCGGTCACGCTCAACTTCTTCGATAAGAACGGGAATCCCATCGACCATCGTTTCATCGAGAGCGAAGCCAACAAGGTCGGCATCTCCCTGCGGACGGGATGTTTCTGCAACCCTGGGGCGGGGGAGGTGGCGCTGGGCATTTCACGCGTGGAGTTGGACGTGTGCTTCAGCCAGCCTGGTCACGAACAGCGCCTGACCGTGGACGATTTCCGCCTGTGCATTGACGGCAAGTCCAGCGGCGCGGTGCGCATCTCGCTGGGCATGGTCAGCAACTTCCGCGATGTGCAGTCCCTGCTGGAGTTTGCGAGAGGGTTGCTGGGATAAAAATAGATATTTTGTTCTAATGCATTTCTTACACTGTTTTGTTATGCTATTGGAAATTCATTCCATAAAGGACACAAACCAATGGCCACAAAACGCAAAACAAAAACAGTCAACAGGTCAGCCATCACTGGGCGTTTCATAAAACCTAGTACGGCAAAACGACACCCCAAAACAACAATTAAGCAAAAAGTTCGCTCTCCTAAGAAGAACAAATAGATTTGTCCATACATACAGTGATTACGCCCTTGCGATTGATGTGTCACTCAAGGGAAAGTGTGTGATTCTCGAAAACCAATATTATTCCAATAGGATCAGAGAGATCAATGATTGATCGCGGCGAAATTGAAGCGGTTTCAGAGCAGTTGGGTGTACATACATCCAATGTCCAACGAGACTATGCTCACGGATGGCTACTGTCACTTTTATATTCATTGAGTCCCTTGAGTAAGCAACTAGTTCTAAAAGGTGGAAACGCTCTAAGAAAAGGATATTTCAAAGACGGTAGGTATTCTAGTGATCTCGATTTCTCGTCGTTCGAGAGAATCCCAAGTGATTATCTTGGAAAAGAACTTAATGCAATCTGTCAAATTCTTGGTGACCGCTCTGGAATTGTTTTTGATACGACAAAGACAAGGGTAGAAGAAAAAGAGGCTATTGATAACGAGAAAAAAATATCCAAAGTAAGATTATATTTTCGGGACTTTTTCGGTGCTGAGAGTGAACTTGTTCTTGGAATACGATTAGATATTGCCCAATTTGACCGCTTGTATTTGCCAATCCAAGAATGTCAACTTATTCATCCTTATTCAGATATCGCAAGTTGTACAACAGCTATTAAGTGCGTGAAACTTGAAGAGTTACTCGCAACAAAAATGCGGTGTCTCCTCCAGCGACGTCATATTGCGGATCTTTTTGATTTTGTCTATGCTACATTTATAAATGAAGAGATGAGGGTAAATCGTGCAGAAGTCCTTTCGACTTTTTTCAAAATTACTATTTTTGGACAGAGTCCTGGAGTAGCTAAAGGACTTTTTGTTGATCTCCCATTCGATAGGTTTGGCGATGCTTGGACGAAATACATAGTTTGTCCTCAAAAATCATGGTTTTCCTTTGAAAATGCAAAAGATAGATTTGTTTCGCTAATAAAGAATCTAATCCCGAATCAGGAAATTCGTGAAAGAAACCCTGTGTTATTTCCTTCCACCTTGCGAAATCCTATTATGGACGCGGGACAATCGCTAACAATGCTCAATTTAAAATACGATGGTATTCATCGCTTAGTTGAACCTTATTCTTTGGTTTTTAAAGTTCGTAAGGATGGAGTGGGACGCGAGTATTTTTACGCATACGATACAACAGGTGGACAATCCTCCGGTCCCGGCATTAAGGCATTTTTACCAGGAAAGGTTGAATCTATTGAGAATACTGATAAGCCATTTACCCCTCGGATGGAGGTGGAATTGAGCAAAGCTGGCGCATCAGAGATAGCCGGTAAGTTTCTTGGATACCGTAGAAGAGCAATTCCTGCATTGTATGGAGAAATTCAAGTTCAATGCCCCTTTTGTCAAAAAAAGTTTAAACGAAAGGGGTTTGACACAAGTTTAAACCCTCACAAAGATGAATTTGGTAGACCATGCCCTGGCCGATTTGGCCACCCGGTTTGGCAGTGAAAAACTCGACGACGAGCATTTCCTCCATTCACTTTTTTTACAACCATTAAATCTAAATCAACTGACAGATTTAAGACTAAGCGAGAAAACGTTGAGACAGTCCCCGTGAAGGGGACTGTCTCGTCTTAATCCCCAAGAGATACTGACAAACTTCCAATCTTTCCTTGTCTTTTTCTCAATATCCTGCCAGCATAATTAATATATCCTGTCAGTATATTTATCATATCCTGACAGGATATTGACCTTCTGTCTAGGCCGTTTTATACTCCAGACAGGAGAAATCACATGGCCTCACTAGTCTCTGCACTCAACCACTACCGTCCGCAGATCGAATATGGCGATACCGCCGATTGGCGCGAGGTGGCCGATTACATGGCCGATAATTCCACCCTGAGCCGCGCCGACATCATCGCCGTGTTGACGGGTTTACAGGCGGCAGTTGTCCACTTTCATCGTCAGGGACGCGGTGTCAAACTCGAAGGGCTGGGGACCTACCTGCCCAACGTCAACTATCAGGGTGAGTTCGACGTGGCGCACCGTCTCGACCGTGAATTGAAACGGGAGTTGAACGGCGGCACGTTCAGCGGGAAGATCCGCAACAGGCGCAACATCGG
>JBMOMR010000119.1:0-3523 GCA_049324715.1 Chloroflexota bacterium
GCCTTTCTCATCGGCCTTTCCAATTCCATCGCCGCTTCCACTCGTATTTAACGCGAAAAGGGCACTCGCGTACCCTTTTCCTTTCTTCTTTCCGATCTCAACTTCCCTCTAAGAGCCAAAGTCGAGGGGCGCTCGAAGGGCAGGGTGAGGGCCGCTACGCCATCATCGTCAAGCCCATCGCGTTCAACATATCCTCATTGTTATCGAACTTGAACTCTTCCAGCCCACGCTTCTGGGCCTCCTCCGCCTCGATGGCCTCCAGCCGCTTGACATCCTCCTTCATGACGATGGGCCTGCCAAGCGTGTGGACTTTCGCGGCCACCGCTTCCACATCCGCCGCGGTGGGGGAGAGCGTCTGCAGATACTGCCAGACCGCCTTCGATGCGTTCGTCCCGTCCTTGCGCGCGTAGCCGACGAGACCGTCACTGGCTTTACGTGACCACCCGCCGACGAAGACCCCTTCCACGGTGGATTCGAACGAGATGCCATCAATCGGGAATTTCGGTTCCTGGCTCTTGACAAACTCGTTCCACTCCACGGGCAGACCGAAGGTCTCGTCCACTTTATCACCGATTGCGAAGATGACCGTCTCCACATCCAGCAGACGCTTGTTCCCCGTGCCGCGCGCCTTCGTGTCGCCGTCTTTCAATGCCAGTGAGTTGTCTTCGAGTTCCAACTGCGTGAGATACCCGTCCGCATCGCCGAACATCTGGGTGGGCGACACAAGGAACTCGAAGCGGAACTTCGTCTCGGAAGTCTTTGCCTCGGCGCGAGGGAGCGCCTCCAAAATCATCGCCTTGGCCGCTTCGGGGTCCTGACCGACTGCCTGCATGACCGGCGCGCAACGCGCGATTTCCGCATCCAGCGCCGCGAGGTCGAGATTGGCGACGATGTGCTCCATCTCCTTCTTGTCGAACTTGACCTCGGCAGGGCCGCGGCGCACCACCGCGATCACCTCTTCCACCTTCTCCTCGCGGATCAGGTAACGGGCGATGTCGGCCATCACGTTGCCCGCACCGACGATGGCACAGCGCTTTCCAAAGCGGTACGATTTCTGCGCGAAGGGCGGGAGTTTGTTGTAGTAATACACCACATCCTTGGCATGATACACGCCCGTAAACTGCTCGCCGGGCAGCCCCAGCCATTTCGTCCCCTGCGCGCCCGCAGTGACGAGAACGGCTTGGAATCCAAGCGCCCGAAGATCGTCGAGCGAAAGATCGCCATGCGCACCCACTGTCAGGTTGCCGTAGTAGTCAATGTTGGGGTTATCCAGCACGCTGCGGAACTGTTTGCGCAGTCCCTCTTTCATGGTGTGCTTGGCGGGATAAATGCCGTATTCGGCCAAACCGCCCGGCTTGATATCGCGGTTGAAAATGACGACGCGCGCTCCCGCGTTGGCGAGCTCGCGCGCTCCAAACAGGCCAGCAGGACCTGCGCCGACGACAGCGACGAAGAATTGATTTTGGGTTGTCACGGTTCCTCCATGTTGCAATTCAGACAAAAACAGGCCGATTATATTGGCAAATCATCTGCCAGACAAGTGGTGTTTTTTGTGCGCGCTTGTCTAATTCATTCTAACGACTCGCCGCAAAAATTCAAGTGCGAAATATCACAAATTGGCTTTTGCAAAATGGGGCGAATACCCCCTTCTTGTGCTAAGATTAATCAACTCCTGGAGGCCACATGACCACGAACAATTCTGCCGATCCGTTGAAGGATGAACAAACCGCCCGCTTCCGAACCATCTTGAAGGGAGACCAGGAGGATGAACTGGCGCGCCCGCCCGAGCCTTCCCGCTCCGTTCTTGACCTGTTGCCGCGCGCGCCGAAACACGCGTCCTCGCCGCCCAAGCCGCGCACCTCGAGTACGAACCCGCCTCCGAAAGCGGAAGCTGGCCTGAGGTCCAGAAAGGAGCGATATCGGTACGCGTTCTGGGATGTGACCAGTTGGATCGGTCTGGTCATTGATGTCATCTTGATCGCGGTCATCCTCCTCCTGTTGCTCTACGTCCGCCGGTTGAACATCCAGATGAAAGAATTGATGAGCATGTCATCCATGCCGCTCGAGACGGTGAGCGGGCTGTACACGAATTTCGAGAAGATGAACAACGCGCACATCATTACCACCATCGATTACAAAACGGATATTCCCGTGCAGTTCGATTTGCAGATCAACCAACAGACCGAGGTGGTGCTGAGCCAGGATCTGCGGATCAGCGGTGCGCACGTGACCATGTCTACGGGCGGGTTGGAAATTTCGAGCTCGGCGAACATCGTCCTGCCCGCGGGGACGCGCCTGCCGATCACGCTTTCTCTGAATGTCCCCGTGGATAAAACCGTGTCTGTCAATCTGCAGGTGCCTGTGGACATTCCGCTTGCCAGTTCGGACCTGGGCCCTGCCTTCACGGGTTTGATGGACGTGCTCGAACCATTGTATTGCCTGTTGGATGCCGATGCGGTCGATTCGCTCGGCGTATCAGTGTGTGAAAAAGCAGAGACACCTTAAACTTACTGGAGACTGATGAAGAAGGATTTTAAGAAAACGACCCTTTCGAATGGCCTGACCGTTTTTTTGAAAGAAATTCACACCGCGCCGCTGGTCTCTTCGTGGATGTGGTACCGCGTCGGCTCGAAGGATGAGACCACGGGCAGGACCGGTATTTCCCATTGGGTGGAGCACATGCAGTTCAAAGGTACGCCACAGTTCCCTGCGGGCGTTTTGGACCAGGCCATCTCACGCAATGGCGGCGTCTGGAACGCGTTCACCTTTATGGATTGGACCACCTACTTCGAGACCATGCCCGCCGATAAGATCGATCTTGGCCTGCGCCTCGAAGCCGACCGCATGGCAAACAGCGTCTTTCATTCCAAGGAAGTGGACTCCGAGCGGACGGTCATCATCTCGGAGCGCGAGGGGAGCGAGAACGAGCCGCTCTTCCGCCTCGGCGAGGCCCTGCAACACGCGGCGTTTCGCATCCACCCGTACCACCACGAGATCATCGGTGACAAGGACGACCTGCGGACGATCACGCGCGACGAACTTTATCAGCATTACAAAAATTACTATGTGCCGAACAATGCCGTCATGGCAGTGGCGGGTGATTTCGACACCCGATCCATGCTGGCGCGCATTCGGGAATTGTTCGAGCCGATTCCCAAGGGCAAGACTCCGCCGCGGCTGGCGCGTCACGAGCCTCCGCAGGACGGGGAATTGACGCTGAACGTGGAAGGCCCCGGCGAAACAACCTACCTTCAAGTGGTTTACCGTTTCCCAGCCGCCACTCACCCGGACTTTTTCCCGCTGAGCGTGCTCGACAGTCTGCTGGCAGGCCCGAGCAACCTCAATATGTTCGGTGGTGGCATCTCGAACCGCACCTCGCGTCTTTACCGTGCTCTGGTGGAAAAGGAATACGCGGTCGGCATCTCTGGCGGTGCGAGCGCCACGATCGACCCGTTCCTCTACACCTTCACCCTCACCGTCCACCCGAAGCGGAGACCGCAGGAGGCGCTCGCCGCGTTGGACG
>JBMOMR010000120.1:0-29460 GCA_049324715.1 Chloroflexota bacterium
ACCGTTGTGAGGGGTACCGCGGCGATCAGCCCCAACGACCCGACGAGGGTCCGCACGATCTCCACGGAGACGAACTCGAAGTTGATCAGCGTGGCGTAATTGCCGCGGTTGAGCGAGAACATCAGCAGGGTCGGCAGGGACGAACCCGCGTACGCCAGCACGAGCGTGTTGACCGTGGCCGCGACGTGGTCCTGTCCGATGCGCATGGCGCGGCTGACCAACTCGCGGAGGCCGAGAGACTCGTCCGTGGCGTGGAGCTCGAAGACCGCCGAGGATTGGGTGGTGACGAGGTCATCTAGCACGCCCAGCGCGCCGATGATCATCCCGCCGAGCATGAGGCCGCGCAGGTTGATCGTCACCTGTGACATCTGCATCAGGAACATGGCCTCCTCGTCCCCTGTCCCGTTGAGGCGTGCCAGTTGGATGGCGAACCAGGCCAACGTCCCGGTGAGAACGAGGACGAGGATCATGCTCAGGGTCGAGGCGTGAGTCTTGAGCGTCCAGCCGTAGGTCAGGTAGAGGGTCACCGTCAACAGGATGACCGAGCCGATGATGCTGACGCGCACGGGGTCTTCACCCGTGAGGATGTGCGGGATGATGTAGCCGATGATGACGAAGAGGCTGAAGCCCATCGCCAGCAGACTACGCAAGCCTTTCCACTTACCCGTGACGATGATGGCGAGTGCAAAGGCGAGCGCCAGCCAGCCAAGCGCGGGCGTGCGGACGGAATCGGCGAAGTACGCGTTGACCACGCCGTTCGGTCCCTGGCTGACGCTGACGAGGATCACGTCGCCCACGTCAAAGCGGATGCCCTCGGGGTGGATCTGGCGTCTGCCGTAGTCAATGTCGAATGGAACGCCCGCGAATTCCCCATCAAGCAGGCGGACGCGCAGGAGTTGGTACGTCTGGGTTGTATCGCCGAGGGTGATCTCGCCCTCTTCGAGGATGGCGGTCACTTCGGCTTTGGCCGTCCCCGTGCCGAGAGGAGAGTTCATCGCTTCGGGGAGGGATGTCCCGAAGAAATAGGGAATGCCCCAGAGGACAAAGGCCGCGAGGAGAAGGATGATGATTAGGAAGATCAGAAGGAAGGATTTTTTCATTTTGGAAATGGGACGCGGATGAACGCGGAGAACGCGGATAGTTTAATTTACCGCAAAGATTGCCAGGTTTTAATAATCTTTGCGGCCTTAGCGGGCTTCGCGGTTCATTTCTGGAAGTTTAATCCGACTCAGCAAAAACATGCTGGCGAATGTGCAGACCGCGCCAAAGACGAATAATGCAGTATATCCCATCCATTGACCGGGCGCGGCGGCGTTGAGCGCGTCGATGGCGGGACCTTCGAGCCGCGCCAACGCTCCCGACCCCGCGGTGGCGAGGTTGGTCAACCCGAGGAATTTCCCCGCCTGGTCGGACGGGGCGAGAGCGTTTGCCAAGGCCCAGTTGGAGGTGAGAAAGAGTCCGATGCCGCCGCCGACGATGCTGGCGAAGATGGTGAGAGTCGTCATGTCGCGGGCAAGGAGCATCAGGGACATGCCGATCGTCGTGATGATGGTGGCCGCGTAGAGGATCTTTTTCGCGCCGAATTTATCCGTGAGCCAGCCGCCGATGATGACGAGGATGACGAGTCCGATGGTGATGGCGGCGAGCAGGTCACCTGTCTGCTTGGGAGGGTCGGGGACGCGGAGGACGTCTTGCAGGTAATACTGTGCGAAGGCCTGCACGCCATAGATGCCGAGCAGGAAGAGTCCGCGCTCGGCGATGAGCCACCAGTAGGAGGTGTTTTCGCGAAAGTTGATGCGGAAGGTCTCACCGCGAAGTGTTAGAAGCGAGCCGAAATTTTTCGATCCAGAGTCCTGTGTGGCGTCAGTCGGCTCTTCGCGCGTCCCAAAGACGGTGATCCCCGCGCTGACGGCCAGGACCGCGAGGATGACGCCGAGGATGAGGGATGCGTCGCGGGTGGAGGAGTCCATCAAACGTCCCGCGAGAAGCGAGACAATGATGAGGGAGGCCATGTCCATGAAGGTCTTGAGCGAAGCGGCCGCGCCGAGTTGGCCCGCGGGGACGCGGTCAGGGAGCAGTCCTTGAAGCGGTCCGTGTGCGAGGTTGGAGCTGAATTGGAGTCCGATGTAACCGATGAAGAGCCAGACGAGTCCACCCGACCAGCCGAGGATGGCAAGGAAGATGAAATCGAAGAGCGTGCCAAGCACGATGAGCGGACGGCGACGTCCCCAGCGCGAATGCCACTTGTCCGAGAGCGCGCCCGCCAGCGGTTGGACGATCATCGCAATGATGAGGCCGATGAAGGTGAGGATGCCGAGCCAGGTGTTCTTCTTCGCGTCGGGGACGAAGTTGAGCAGGACGGCAGGCAGGATGATGGGATGGAGCGAATTCCACATGAACGAGATGCCGACCCAGTAGGCATTGATCGTGAGCAGTTGGGGAAGGGTGAGTTTTTTCATCTTGGCTCCAGTAGAACGAGATACTATCTCGTTCTACATAAATTCTCCGCACAAAGATTCGGGAAGTAACGCGGCAATGTGACTCATGACAATGCGAGCGGCTTGTGAATCTTTTTCATCCGCGGACAACCCATGCGGGACGGATAACTCGTAGGCCGCGCCAAAGCGCAGACAGAGCGCGCCGTCCGCTTCGTAGATGCCAACAGAGACGATTCGCAGTCCCGCCGCGGCGAGCAGAAGGGCGAATCGTCCCGCGCCAGAGGCAGGCATGGCGATCCCGCCCGTGGGATTGTCGCCGCCTTCGGGCGCGAGACCGAGGATGATGTCCTTCTCGCGGCGCACGACTTCCAACACGCGTCGCACGGACCTCGCGCGGGCCTCCACGTCTTTGGGGCGCGGCGGCATAGGAGGCATGGTCGTGAACCCGTAGACACGCGCCGCGCGTGCCAGGACAATCTTCGTGAAAACCTTTCCAACAGGCGCGTACCACTTGCCTGGGTAGGTCAACTCGCCCGTCATCACGAAGTGCATCTCCACGGGAACCTGCGAGGCAATGGCAGCTGCCATCCAAATCGCGTTGAAATCGGGGCGATGATAATGATTGAACGTGACCACGCATGGCCCCGCTTGCGGAATGTGTTCCTTGCCAAAGATTCGGAGGGGCGGCGCCAATCTCCGAATGCAGGCCAGCGCGTCTCCCCGAGACGAACGCCGCCGCGCAAGCAACCAGTCCACGATGAGACTGAAAAAGACGCGCGGCGGAAAAGAATAGGCGGGATACATTGCTGAAAAGCCAGAAACCAGGTTTCTTGGAGAAACCTGGTTTCTGGAATCTACTTGACCAAATCCTCCACAGCCCGATCCATATCCGCGAGGATGGTGGCGACCTGTCCCACGGGCATGTCCACGCGGAACATGAATTCGAATCCATCGCCGAGGACGAGGCGGATCAGACGCCACGAGGCGAGACGCGGCGTCCCCTGCGCGGAGGGAAGCAGTTTCACCGCCTGCACCCACTGCGGATGCGCGGAGGCGTAGTCCGCCACCAGGTCCAGGGTCGAGGTGCGAAGCGGGAACATGCCCGTCGTCGAGACCCAGCGCGCCTGATTCCCTGGCTCCAACAGCCAGCGGACGAACAGCCACGTCGCCAGTTGGCTGGCATCGTCCGAGGGGAGCACAATGTACGAGGAACCGTACACCGCCATCGTCTCCGTCTCACCGGGGAAGGGGATCAGCGTCCACTCGTCCGCGCTCGAAAGCGTGAGGAAGGCCCGCGACTGCGCGGCAATGTCTTCCAGTCCGCCCGTCACGAACAGTGCGCGGCGGTTCGCGAACGCGTCCACGGCGGTCGTGTCGGTGAGTTGGAAGGCGCATCCGTCATCGAAGATGGTTTTTACAAATCGGAAGGCATCCACGTTTTCGGGGCGGAGGAAGCGATAACCCTGTGCCTCCTGCACACCACCGCCAAACGCCAGCATCCAGTTCAGGGCGGTGATCGGGTCGGTATCCACCAGCCAGCCGCCGAACGCGTCGTCCTTGGGATCTTCGTTCTGAAGGAAACTCGCGTTGGCTTTGCAGGTCTGCTCGCGGAAATCGTCGGCGGACGCGGGCGGCGCGGCAAACCCAAGTTCACGCGCCCACGTTTCGTTGTAGAAAAGGAGGCGGGTCGTCCGTTCGGCGGGCATGCCGAGTCGCCGCTCCCCCACCACGTCCTGTTCCCAAAACACGGACGGGAAATCCGCCACATCGTCTGCGCTCATGCCCCAGGTCGGATCGCTAACGTACGGCGCGAGGTCCACCACGCCCATGCGTTCGTCCCAGAAAAGCGCGTGCTCGGGCAGGCCGACCACCAGGTTGGGCTTGTCAGGCGCGGCCAACGAAGCCGTCACATTGTTAAACAATTCGGCATAGTTCGACTGTCCCGCGGTCAACACCGTGATGCCCCACTCGTTGGCGGCGTTGAAATCCGCGACCTGCGTTTCGAACAGCGAGGCCTCGGTCCCGAACCACGGATGCCATGCCATGATGACGACCCCGCGCAGCGACTCGGCCTCGACTCCCAACGTGCTGACCGGCGCGGGCGTGACGGTGGCCGTGGCGCTCGCTTCGCGCGTGACCTCGGGCGGTGTGACCGTTTCGACGCGCGTCGCGCAGGCGGACAGAATCAGCACAAGGCAGAGGGCAGAAAGCAGAACGCGGAACGCAGAAGGCGGAAGGCGGAGTGATTTAACCAAGGAGCACCATCGGGACGGGTGAGAAGACGAGGATGAAAAGAATGATGGCAAACGCGCCGACCACGCGGCGGGTTGGGTCGAGTTCGGTGATCTGGTCGAGCGGCTCGGCGTGGACGCGTCCCAGCCAGAACAACATCAACGCCCATAGCCACCACATTTGGGCAACGAATCCCATGACAACAAGAATGCCAATGATAAAGGGATATGCCTTGCGCACCCTATCGCCGAACATGGCATATGTGATGTGACCACCATCGAGCGTACCCGTTGGAATCAGGTTTAGCGCGGTGACGAGCAATCCCGCCCAGCCTGCCAGCGCCACGTTGGAAATAAACACATCCACTCCCCCAATCGGCGCGGGGGTTCCTGTAAAGAAATATTGAATCCAATACACGAATAGGGGCATTCCATGAGTTGTGGCAGGTTGGGGAAGCAATTTTCCAAACATAATGAATTTACTGAACAGATAAAGAATGGAATTTCCCTCCAGAAAACCACTTGCATCAACTGGGCCAAGTTCAGAGATCGAAAGACCAAGGAACAACACTGGAAGGGCTACCACTATCCCAGCGAGCGGACCTGCCACCCCAACATCAAAGAGGACGCGCTTGTTCTTTGGGATTGACTGCATCTGAATAAATGCGCCCAATGTACCAAACAGGCTGAACGGAAATGGAATGAAATATGGGAGTGTCGCGGCCGTATTGTGGTGACGGCTCATCAGGTAATGCCCAAACTCATGCGCGAGCAAGATAGCCAGAAGAGACGCGGCAAACGGCCAACCTGTAAAGAGTTGGCGACTGAAAAGTGTCTCCAAGGAAACAAGGATTTGCCCCAAAACATCTTCAGGGTATGGGCGAATGGGCGTCGCACCCGCCAGCATCACGCTGAAGACCGTCAGGATGAAGAGGACGATGTTCGTGGTCGGCAGGCGCGTCTTCGCTTCGGGCAGGGACGGCGCGAGGAAGATGACGTGCTTCCCCTCCTCCTTGCGGAAGAGAGGCATCAGTCCGTAACCTCGGATGGAATCCGCCAGCTGGTCGTACGCCGCGGCCGAGTCATCGCTGAGGAGATGACCGCGGTAACGGACGACCCATCCCTTTTGAGAGTCGCCGCTGGTTATGTCTTCAATTTGGAATACACGGGAAACGAGACTGGTAAGAACTTCGGGTTCGGGGAAAGACATTAAGCACCTTTGTTGGAATTTCCTACATTTCAAAATGTATAGGGTCAGGGCCTATTACGAATGTGCCTAAAAGAATAATTGACATGATTATCACCAGGAATGCCAAAAATGCAAAACCAATCCGCGTTCCGATCCACGCAAATTTTTGCTGTTTAACAGAAATGGAGTTCTTGTCTGTTCCATGATTTCTCGCGCGATCAAGAATATCTTTAGCAATTGCAGAACAAACGATCGTTCCTACGATTCCCAAAATAGACAACAGCATTCCTTTGCCCGCAACTCCTCGAAGCCATCCAATAATGAACGCCATCATTGATAATACCCCGAGACAGGCACTGACCAATCCCGCCCAGCGCAGGTAGAGTGTGTGCCAGGAAAATGCTCTTGTGTTCAATGTCACTCCTTTCCTAAAGTGACGGGAGACCGTGGACGATGGACGGTCTACGGTCCATCGTCTACGGTCCGAATAGGCGGGAGTGGATGGGAGTCGAACCCACCGCGGCCCGCAACGCGACCCGCCACAGGTTTTGAAGACCAGGAAGCCCACCGGGACTTAACCACTCCCGGGCGCAAGGATAATCGAATGGAGGAGGATTGGCAAGTGAAAAGATAAACCACAGATAAAAGAGATGAAAGGGATTCAACGTAAATCCTTTTTATCCCTTTCATCCGTGGTTAAAAACAAAACCACCCTATGGTAAACCACCGACTTGAATCAAAAACATCCCTCCGGCGGGATGTTTTCTTGGTACTCTCTGTCGGGGCGAGAGGATTTGAACCTCCGACCTCTTGCACCCCATGCAAGCGCGCTAGCCGGACTGCGCCACGCCCCGATTGAGCGAGGCGCATTATAGCCGCATTTGTATTTTCTGGCAACATGCGCGGTGGCGCAAATTGGCAATTTGCGCAACTTCCTATTGTGCTAAAATAAGCCATGCCCCGATGGAGTTCCCAATGATAGAAGTAACGATCGATAGTGTACGCGTCAATTTGATGTCCCCCCAGAGGCTGGTCATCCTGCGCGAAGTGCGCGGAGAACGGTTCCTGCCCATCTGGGTCGGTCCCTACGAAGCCGAGCATATCACCATCGCCCTGCAGGAAGTGGAAGTATCGCGTCCACTGACTCACGACCTGATTCGCAACTTCCTCACCAGTTTCAATGCCCGCATCATGCGCATCGAAATCGTCAGCCTGCGCGACGACATCTTCTACGGAAACATCGTCGTCGAACAAGGAGGACGCGAGATGGGCATCGATGCACGTCCCTCAGACGCGATCGCCCTCGCTGTGCGCGCGCACGTACCCATCCTCGTGGACCCGACCGTCATGTCTGCCGCGAGCATTGTCCCTGAGAAGGACATGCCTGAAAGCGCGGCCAGCCAAACGTCACAGGAACGAGGCGCACCGCCTCCAGCGGTGGAAGAGTCCAGCGAACGTCTCGACGTCTTCAAAGATTTCATCGACAAACTCAACCTTGATAATCTGGACGATAAACCCGCCTCCTCCGACCCCAAACCTGATTCGTGATCATGAGCGATTATCTCCCCCCCGAGGACTCCCCCTCCCCCGCCGCCCCGACCGTTCCGCACAGCCGAGAAGCCGAAGAAGCCGTCGTTGGGGCGGTTCTGATTAACCCCGAAGCCTACTACGATGTGGCGCAATTTTTGACGGGCGAGGATTTCTACATCCACCGCCTGCGCTGGATCTGGGAGGCGTTCACGCGCCTGCACGAGGGACGCGTGCCCATCGACCTGCTCACCGTCTCTGATGAACTCGAGCGCGCGGGACAATTGGCCGAGGTGGGCGGCCCCGCGTTTTTGACCTCGCTCATCAACCAGGTGCCGACCTCGCTCAACGCCGAGTCGTACGGAAAAATTGTGGAGGGACATTCCGTCCGCCGCAAGATGATCACCGCCGCCAATCGAATCGCTTCGATCGCCTACAACACCGAAACGAGCGTGGACGAGGTGATGGGCGAATCGGAGAAGGCGGTCTTCAACGTCAGCGAGCGGCGGCTGAAGCACGATCTCCAACCCATTCGCAATGTGCTCTCTGAATATTACGACCGCATCGATGACCTCGCCAAACGCCCCGAGGAAATCCACGGCGTTCCGACGGGGTTCATTGACCTTGATAAGATGTTGACTGGACTCCAACCGTCTGATCTTTTGATTATCGCTGGTCGTCCTGGCCAGGGTAAGACGGGTTTCCTGCTTTCGGTCGCGAAGAACGCCGCGTTGACTCACAAAAAGCACGTCGCCATTTTCTCGCTGGAAATGTCCAACGAACAGGTGGTGCAACGTCTCATCGCACAGGAGACGGGGATCGATTCTCAGCGATTGCGCACGGGCAAGTTGACTCAAGAAGAGTGGCCGCTCTTCACCCACGCCATCGAAGTCTTCTCGGACACGAAAATTTTCCTCGACGACACGCCCGCCATCACGCCGCTGGCCTTGCGGACAAAATGCCGCCGCCTGCACATGGAATTTGGCATTGACCTGGTCATCCTCGACTACCTGCAATTGATGAGCGGCGATACGCGCAACGATAACCGCGTGCAGGAAGTGTCGTTCATCTCGCGCAACCTGAAAGTGCTGGCGCGCGAGTTGAATGTCCCTGTGCTGGCCGCGGCGCAGTTGAGCCGCGCGGTGGAGCAACGCACGGACAAACGTCCCGTGCTCTCGGACCTGCGCGAATCAGGATCGCTCGAACAAGACGCCGACATCGTGATGTTCATTTACCGTCCCGATCAATATGAGAAGGATACAGCGAAGCAGAATATCGCCGAGATCATCATCTCCAAGCACCGTAATGGACCTGTGGGAAGCGTGGAGTTGATCTTCCGCGGCGCGCTGGCGAAGTTCGAGAACGCGGCGACGAAGCATGTGCAGTTTAATGAGTAAGTAGCACAGGTGGTTGAGTAGGCGGCGGGTTTCGGTACGCCTTTGCAAGGCTACTCAACCTCCGCCGCCGTATCGAAACCACCGATACTGGCAAAAAAACAGTTGTTTACTTGTTACCTGCTGGTCTCGGTACGGCCTCGGAGTACCTCGGCCTACTCGACCAGCGATTGCTTCTAAAACATGCCCACCTTCAACGGTTTCACATCTTCCGAGACATTCACCGCCGTCCCCGATACGTTCTTCCGCGAGTTGTTGAGTCAGATTGATGACGCGGACGAGTTGCGGGCGACGTTGTTTGCCATTTGGCGGATCGAGCACATGGAGGGACATGTCCGCTTCCTCCGCCGCGCGGACTTTGGCGGATTCGCTTCGGGCGTGGACAAGGCCGTGGCGCGCGGGAGCCTGCTCGAGGTCAGGAATGAAGCGGGGGAGTTTTTCTTCCTGAATAGCCCGCGCGGACGCGCGTCGGTCGAAGCCATCCAGAGCGGGAAGTTCGATCCGTCGCAGGTAATGTCCGCGCCGCCTGTGGAACATTCGAATGTGTTCACGTTGTACGAGCAGAACATCGGCGCGCTGACGCCGTTGATCGCGGACATGCTGCGCGAGGCCGAGAAGGAATATCCGAGCGCGTGGTTCGAGGAGGCGTTCGCGATCGCGGTGGCGAAGAACGTGCGCAACTGGAAATACGTGGAAGCGGTTTTAAAACGGTGGAAGGAAAAAGGATATGAAGGAAAAAATCAGCAAAACGCTGTCAAAGATTTCAAGCGATACACCGAAGGCGAGTTCTCCGACTACTTCCGCGAGTAATACGTTGGGCGACCCGAACTGTCCGCATTGCGGCGGGGTGGGCTACGTGCGCTTTGACGTGCCGATGGGCGACCCGAAGTTCGGTCGGTTGGAGGCGTGCGTCTGCCGCGCGTCGGACATTGCCGCGGGGGCGCGGGAGCGTCTGTTCGAGATGAGCCGTCTCGACCAGCTCAGCCATTTAACGTTTGAGAATTTCGACGCGCGGGGGAACAAGAACGCCAAGTTCATGACGCCGCAGGACGCGCACAGTCTGCAAGCCGCACGCGAGATGGCCGAGAATTTTGCGCGCAACCCGCAAGGCTGGATGTTGATCGAGGGCGGATACGGTTGCGGCAAGACGCACATCGCCGCGGCCATCGCCAACTTCGCGGTCGCGATGGGAACGCCGACGCTGTTCATCACCGTGCCAGATTTGCTCGACACGTTGCGCTTCGCGTTCAGCGACCCCGAGACCACCTTCGAGGCGCGCTTCGAGGAAGTCCGCAACGCTGACCTGCTGGTGCTGGATGATTTCGGCACGCAGAACGCCACAGGCTGGGCGCAGGAAAAATTGTTCCAGATCATGAACTACCGTTACATCAACAAACTGCCGACGGTCATTACCACCAACCTGATGTTGGACGAGATCGAGAGCCGCATTCGCTCGCGCCTTCAGGACGAGGAGTTCGTGGCGCACATGCGGATCACCGCGCCCGATTACCGCCGTCCTACCGAAACGAGCAACCCTGGCATTTCGATGTTGTCCCTGCCCGAGATGAAAGTGATGACGTTCCGCAATTTCGAGACGCGCGAGGACGAACTCGGCAAGGAAGCGGTGACCACGACCACCACCGAGAAACAGGATCGCTTCGGCAACAAGGTCAAGGACAAGGAGATCACGCGCGTCAAAGTGACGCAAGAGGATCTCAAGACCTTGCGGAAGGCGGTCACTGCCGCGATCGCATTCGCGGAGGAACCCGAGGGCTGGTTCGTGTTGCTGGGAAGCTCATTCAGCGGAAAGACCCACCTCGCGGCAGCCATCGGCAACTATCGCATTGACCTGGGCGGACAGGCTCTGCTCGTGGAAGTGGCCGACCTGCTCGACTACATGCGTCAAACCTTCCGCCCCACTTCGGACGTCTCATTTGATCGCCGCTTCAACGAAATTAAAACCACTCCCATGCTGATCCTCGACGACCTGAAAGAGAGCGGCACGAGTTCCGTCTGGGCGGAGGATAAACTCTACCAGATCCTCAACCATCGCTACTACGCCCACCTGCCGACCGTCATCACCTCCACGCTCAAGCCCGACTCGTTCGCGGTCAATTACCCTGGGCTGTGGAACAAAATCCTCGATGCGACGAAGAGTCAAATTCATGTCATTGATATGCCGCCGTATCGGAGGATGTCGAAGGGGAAGTCCGCGGCGGGGCATAAGAAGAAATAGGAAGGGACAAGCACATGTCACATCCATTGTTTGAAATGCTAGAAAATGCCGATCTAATTCGAGAGAACCAGGTAAATCTGGATAAAGTAAAACGCCTTCCGTCAAAGGCTATTTTTGATTTAGCTAATCAGTCAACTATTCTAACTTCGGCTAAAGAACTTCCTCGCGAGAAAACGATTTTCGCTCAGTCAGCTTCCATTTCACTCAGCGGTGATTCATGGCCATGTCAGCACATAGATTGTAGGTTAAAAAATGCAACCCAACTTGCACAATTAGCAGCATTGTATAGTGACAAAGTTTACATTCGCAATTACTTCGCAAAATATGTAGATCATTTGGCGAGTAAATCAAAAATCCCGCTGGATGATTTACGGCACGGTTTTGCTAATGATCTTATTGTGATTTCATATCTAAGGCCATTAATCGAGTCGAGCAGAGTTATACCAATCACTCCGCCAAATTATTGTCTGCATTGCCTGACAACCTACTCCTTTGGTCAAGATACTGAAAAAAGATTTAAAGTAGCATATAAAGAACTTCTTTCTCGCTACAGCAAAGAAACTTCCGCGACAATTTCCCTTAAAAACGGGAGATATCATGTAGCGATTAGCGGTCCAGAAAATCTACTTGAACATGGCACCATGCATTTTTTTAGAGCCGATCCACCGCCTTATATCGAGAAAAACCCAGAACTCAGAGATTTGCTTAACTCTCAAAAAGAAATATCACTTTCTGCTAAAGATCTGAAAGGCTTGAAAATCAGTTCCGCTTTTGCGGATTCAGTTGCCCAAAATATTATATTTGAGTTAGCAACATCCCTGTCAGTAAATACCACATTTGTTACCGAAAAATCTCTTGATATTGATTTCATTAGAAGCATATCTGGAGATCTTGAATTAGAAGAAAGAAATCGGATTATCCAAGAAAATCTAACTTGTCTAGTACCATTTATTCAGAATATTGACCCACACAAGTTGATCACCTTGAGAGAAAAGGAGGAAGAATCATTTATTCTTTTTCGCGACGGTCTTAACAAAGCTATATCCGAACATCAAAAACAGAAAACAAATTTTACAACCCGCGACGCTCAGGAAATTTATAGCGAATTCGTTCAACCACAATTAGCGCACTTGGACGCTACAGTGAAATCTGCCAAAAGAAACCTTATCAAGGGGACGAGCATAAAGGTTTTAAGCTGGGCAGGCGCAATCTCCTTTGGCCTATACACGGGTTTTCTGCCATCAAGTGTTGCAGCTATGGCGTCAGCCTTGGGATTAACGAAAATAATAGCCGATTTGGCTTCCGATGTTCTAAAGAATAGTAACCAGGAAGATCAGATACGAAGTGAAAACATGTACTTTCTGTGGAAGGTGAAACAATTATCAGAATAATTTTCGCACTTGAGATTTTCCCCAACGTCACATGCTTCAAACCAAAAGGCGGCTGTCACGCCGCCTTTTTGAATCCATTTCTGGGGGAGACCGTCCACGAATTTTGTCCACGAATAAACGAATAGCACGCGCTCGTATTCGAGTATTCGTGATTTTCATTCGTGGACGGTTGGCTTTATTCCGCTTCCCTCGCGATCGCCTCTTCCAACGTCACCTTCAAGGCCTTCGCCAGTGCGGTGAGTCCGAATGCCGCGTTGTGCTATACTCCAGCCAACCGCAGGCCAATCCCGCTCACATTGCCTCCCCTGCTCCTCTTATCGGTAAAGGCAGGTGCGTATGGTTCCTCGTCGCTTCGCAAATTTATTGGTGATGCTAGTCCTCCTCAGCCTCTCCTGTAACTTCGTCCAATCCCTCGATCCGCCTGAAAAAAATCAAAATGAATCAAGCGGCGCGCTTCTCAATGAGGCGCTCTTCCTGCCCGCGCCAGGGGCATCCCCTTTCATCGAATTGAAAAGCTCTGGCGGACGCGTCCCACTGGACGGGTTGTCCCTCGTCAACGAGCGCGGCGAGACCTATTCCCTGCCGTCTGGTCTCCCCGATCTCGCGTCCGACCAATTTGTGTTGATTCTGTTCGACGGCGCGAATCGTGTGGATGACCAGACGGTCCACGCCGACCGAATCGGATTCCTCAATCCCGACTCGGGACTCGTCGAATTGCGCGCCGCAGATGGGACCCTTCTCGACCGCGTCGCCTGGGGAGCGAGCCAGCCCGCCTCGGTCAAGTTGACGCGAGGCGGCATCATATCGGACCTCGAGGCGGGCACAACTATTGGGCGTTTTCCACGCTCGGTCGAATCCGATCCGCTCGAATGGACGGTCTTTCCCCCCGCGCAAGCCACACCTGGCCAGGCAAATCCACAGCCCACAGTCGAAGCCATGATCCCGCTCAACGGGGCGATCCTCTCGCGGACAGAATTCGATCTCAGCTGGTATCCCGCCCCTGGCGCAGCGCAATATCACGTGCAGGTCGCAATTGACGAAGCCTTCCAGTCCATGCAAATTGACGAGACTGTTTCTGAGCCAGCATTACACGTCCAACTCTCTTCGGGAGTCTATTTCTGGCGTGTGCAAGCCATAACAGAGGAAGGCGCTGCGGCAGATTTCTCACCGACACAAAAAGTCACGATCCGCCCCGCCTCTTCAGGAGCGGGTCATCAGGCCGCGCCGCGCGGGGATCTGGCGGTCCCGTTGATCGGTCAACACAAAGACACGAAAATGATCCTGCTCGAATCGAAGAACGAGACGGGCGCGCATGCCTGGGATGTGGATCACGTCAAGTTGGACCAATCCGACCCAGCCGACAACGCCAACTGCGCCATTGCATCCATCGCGATGATCAATGCATTTTACGGCGGCGATCTGAGCCAGGATCGGATCGGCTACGAAGTCCTGCACGACCTGTTCCCTGGGCCTGAGTATGACCTGATGTATGGGCGTGGACTGTACGCCAACGAGATCAGCCAGGGATTGGAATTTGCGTTGGAAGGTGACTCGGTCTACCGTCCGCGGCCCGAGTCGCTCGATGTGTTCTGGACAGATGTCCAGTTGGAAATCGACGCGGGCGCGCCCATTCTGGCCGCGCAACTGCCCGGGCATGCGTTCGTCGTCATCGGTTATTTCGAGGAAGACGGCGAGCGCTATGTCACCATCAACGATCCCTGGTGGGCACAGTGGGGTCCGTATTCGATTCGGATTGACGATGTCCCGTGGAAATACTACTGGCTGACCTCCCCCGATTCCGTCCCGACCTTGAACGATCCCGAAATCAACATGGACTCAGACGGCGACGGCATCGTGGACTTCGACGAGACAAACCGCTTCGGCACCAGTCCCAACGATGACGACACAGATAAGGACAACTTGAAGGACAAAAACGACCTGCGCGCCAGCGTCTACGATGAGCAGTGGGGCTATGCCATCGCCTCCCTGTCCTATTTCGGACGCGACTACGACCAGGACGGTATAAAAATGGAATTGGACCCCGATTCGGACGGCGGTGGTTGTTTCGATGGCATGGAGGATTTCGATCTCGACGGCAAGTATAAGGAACCAGAGACCTGGAACTTCGAGGAGGGGGACGACGCCTGTTTCTTCGGCACGGACGAACTCGTTCTCGATTCAACCAAAGTTTGGGATGATGGCAGCTCCCATCATCAACGATTGCGCACCTTCGTCACATTCTCGCTTCAAGCCGTGGAGGGTGGAAAACTCGAAGGACTGGCGCAGGTGTACTACTCACACACGGGCGAGTTCTTCAATGAGGAATGCTCAGGGACGCATACCATCGGAGACCGCTTCTTCCAGGCCACTCTGAGCGGGGAAATTCAGAAACTATCGGACGAGTCCACCCTTGTCAGTTTCCGAGCCACGCCCGATCATGGCGAACCTTATTTCGTTCAATGGAACACCTCCTGCCCTGTGGATGATGAGCAATGGCAGGGCTGGTTTTGGGGTGGACAATCTGGAACGTTGAAGGATGGCGTCTACGACTATTTCGCAGACATGTCGTCCAGCCTGTTCGGGGAGACTGGCGAGTTCTGGCAGAAAGTCCACATGGAGCAGGGACAAGGGTAATAGCAACATCAGGCCCGCGCTTCTCCACGCGGGCCTGAACAATTACACATCACCGGGAGGCTTCTCCAAACTTCACACCTCGTCCCAAATCCGTGATGACAAATATTTATGAAAAAAGTGATAAATATCTTGGCAATTCCCCATCCTACATGATAGAATTTTTACGATAAATCAGCCTTTTTTAGGCTGATTTTTGTTTCCCAATCCTTTCCACCCCAAGAGGTGTCCATGCTCCCAGCTTACCTGCTCTCCCTCCGCGAAGGCATCGAAGCCGCTCTTATCATCGGCATCGTTCTCGGCGCGCTGCGTCAAATGCGCCGCACGGAGTTGATCCCCGCCGTCTGGATGGGGACATTCGCCGCGGTCGCGCTCAGCATTTTGGGGGGCGTCCTGCTCACCAATCTCGGTCTCTCCTTCGAAGGCGCGGCCGAACAGATCTTCGAGGGCGTCACCATGCTCCTCGCCGCCGCGCTCCTCACCTGGATGATCTTCTGGATGAGTCGCACCGCGCGCACGCTAAAGAGCGAGATCGAATCCGAAGTCCACAAAGCCGCGTTCACCACGGGCAAGCGCGCGGTCTTCTTTGTGGCGTTCTTCGCCATTCTGCGCGAAGGCATCGAACTGGCGCTGTTCCTTACCGCGTCCGTCTTCGCCACCGACACCCTCCAAACCCTCATCGGCGCGATCCTCGGCCTCGGCACGTCCATCCTGCTCGGCTGGTCAATGTTTGCGGCCATCATCCGCCTCGACCTGCGCCGCTTCTTCCAGGTGACGGGCTTCTTGCTCATCCTCTTTGCGGCGGGTCTCGTCGCGCACGGCGTGCATGAGTTCAACGAGGTCGGTTGGATTCCATCGGTCATCGAACACGTTTGGGACGTCAACGCCATCGTGGACGAAAACTCCACTTTCGGCCTGCTCCTCAAAGCCCTCTTTGGTTACAACGGCAATCCATCGCTCACCGAAATGCTGGCCTACGTCGCCTACTTCGTCGCGATCTTTTTTGGCCTGCGATTGGCGAATAAACCCAAATCCGTCACAGCAAATCAGCAAGCGTAACTTCCACGGCCTGGCGAAAGTCAGGCCTTTTTTGTCGGTATAATCGTCTCATGCTACCCAACGAAATTCTCGACTCGATCAAGCGCGCCCTCAGCGAAGACATCGGCACAGGCGACGCAACGGTCAACGCCATCGTCCCGCCCGACGCGATCATGCGCGGACAGATCATCGCCAAGCAAGATGGAGTCATCGCGGGACTCGACGTCGCCCGCGCCGCCTACGAACTGTTGGACTCCTCCGTGGACTTCGCCCCCCAAGTGGCCGACGGTTCACGCGTGACCCGCGGCGGGATTCTCGCCCTCGTCTCTGGTCGGACCTCGAGCCTGCTCACCGCCGAACGGACGGCGCTCAACTTCCTCGGGCGGATGTCTGGCATCGCCACGTTGACGCGTCAATTCGTGGACGCGGTCGCTGGCACGCGCGCCGTTATCCTCGACACGCGCAAGACCGCGCCAGGTCTGCGCCTCGTGGACAAGTTGGCCGTCAAACTCGGCGGCGGTGGGAATCATCGCATTGGCTTGTACGACATGATCCTGATCAAGGACAATCACATTGACTACGCGGGCGGAATCGAAGAAGCCGTCAGACGCGCGAGAGCCTACGATAGCGGCCTCCCGATCGAAGTCGAGACCCGAACGCTGGACGATGTTAACATCGCTCTCAGTTTGGGAGTCGAAAGAATCCTGCTTGATAACATGTCGGTTGAAATGATGGCCGAAGCCGTCCACCTGACGAATGGCCGCGCCAAACTCGAAGCCTCGGGCAATGTCACGCTCGAAACGGTGCGTCGTATCGCCGAAACAGGCGTGGACTTCATCTCCGTCGGCGCGCTGACCCACTCCGCCAAAGTGTTCGATGTGAGTTTTGATTACGTAAAATAGACGGTGGTCGAGTAGCCCTGAGCGCTCTTCCCTGGCACCGCCCGCCAGGGCAGGTGTGCGAAGGGCGTATCGAGACCACCGATACTGGAAACAAAAAACAATTGTTTACATGTTACGTGCTGGTCTCGATACGGCCTTCGGGTTTCGATACGCCCCGCGAAGAGCATGCGGGGCTACTCAACCCTCGGCCTACTCAACCACCGTATGCCAAAGGAATTTAAAAATGAACCAACAAACCCAAGCCATGTACGACAAAATGCGGGCGAAACTCGAAAAGGTTGTCCCCGATGTGGAACTGCGCATCAAAGCCGAGATCGCCGTGGAGATCAACGCGCTGAAGATCGAGCGCAACGCGGTCATCCTCGGTCACAACTACATGGAGCCAGCCCTGTTCTACTCCATCCCCGATTTCGTGGGTGACTCGCTCGACCTGAGCCGCAAAGCCGCGCAGACCGACAAGGATGTGATCGTCTTCTGCGGCGTCAAATTCATGGCCGAGACCGCCAAGATCCTGAACCCGTCCAAGACCGTACTCCTGCCGTCGGACAAGGCGGGCTGTTCGCTGGCCGCGGCCATCACCGCGGACGATGTGCGCGCGTTGAAGGCGCGCTTCCCTGGCGTGCCCGTCGTGACCTACGTCAACACCTACGCGGACGTGAAAGCCGAGAGCGACATCTGCTGCACGTCGAGCAATGCGATGGCCGTGGTGGAATCGCTCAAGAGCGACAAGGTCATTTTCCTTCCCGACGAGTATTTGGCCGCAAACGTGGCGCGCGAGATGGGAAAGAAAATCATCTACCCGAAAAAGGGAAAGAACGGATTGGAAGTGGATGACACAGGCGATTACCAAATGATCGGCTGGCGCGGACGCTGTGAAGTCCACGAAAAGTTCACTGTCAACGACATCCAGACCGTGCGCGCCCAATTCCCTGACGTGGCCGTGCTGTCGCACCCAGAGTGCAGTCCCGAAGTCACCGCCGCCTCTGACTTTTCAGGCAGTACCAACGCCATGATCAAGTTCGTAAAAGAGTCCACTGCGCCGCAATATTTGGTGCTCACCGAATGCTCGATGGGCGACAACATCGCCGCTGAGAACCCACAAAAGGATATGCTGCGCCTGTGCATGATCCGCTGTCCACACATGAACACGATCACGATGGAAGACACGCTCAACGCGCTGAAACTCAACCGCTACGTGATCGAAGTCCCCGAAGACATCCGCGTCCGCGCCGCTCGGTCGGTGCAGAGGATGATCGAAATCGGTTAGATAGTTCGATAGTTACGTAGTTGGGTAGTTCAATCCCGAAGGGATGAAACGATTGTAGAACGCGTATGTATGGGTTTCCCCAACCCCGAAGGGGTGGCATAAGTTTGAAGGCTATGTCATCCCTTCGGGATTTATTCATCAGGCATAGATAGGTATTACAATCCTGCCATCCCTTCGGGATTATTTGTTCGTGAAAGTCGTATTGCGGAATATCATTCCGCACCACTCAACCTGTTTACGTGTGTACGTGTCTACTTGTATACTCCCGAGGCAACCATGCTCCAAACAGACGTACTCATCATCGGCACGGGGATCGCGGGGGCGACGGCGGCGCTGAAGTTGGCGGAAGATCCCAACCGTCACATCACCATCATCACGCGCGAACTCGATCCGCACGAATCCAACACGGGGTACGCGCAGGGGGGAATCATCAGCCGCGGTCCCGACGACAGCGCCGACCTGCTGGTGAAGGATATCCTCGAGGCGGGCGCGGGCGCGTCGTTGCCGAGCGCGGCGCGCATTCTGGCGGAGGAGGGACCTCCGTTGCTGGAAAAAATTCTGATTGCCTCATCCCGCGTCCCGTTCGATAGAGGCGAGGGCGAGGGCTACGAATGGGGTCAGGAGGCCGCGCATTCCCGTCGTCGAATCCTGCACGTCGGCGATGGGACAGGTCGCGCCATCGCGCGCGGACTCGTCGCGGCGCTCAAGTCGAAGCCCAACATCCAGTGGTTCACCAACGCCACCGCCGTTGACCTGATCACGTACCCGCACCACTCGCGCAATCCGCTTGACACGTACAAGCCGATCACCTGTCACGGCGCGTACGTGTTCGACCGCAACAAGGGCGCGGTTCATCGGACGTTGGCGGGCGTGACGGTTCTCGCGACGGGCGGGATTGGCCGCATTTACCGAAACACGACCAACCCCGTGGGCGCGCGCGGCGACGGGCTTGCGATGGCGTCGCGGGCGGGCGCGCGGATCGTCAACGCGGAGTATGTGCAATTCCACCCGACCGCGCTGGCCGTGCCTGGGGCGGAGGGATTTTTGATCAGCGAGGCGGTGCGCGGCGAGGGTGGGATTCTGCTCACGCCCGAGGGACAGCCGTTCATGGAAAAGTACGCGCCCGAGTGGAAGGATCTCGCGCCGCGCGACGTGGTGGCGCGCGCCATCCATCAGGAGATGACCGAGCATGCGTACACGTACGTGTTGCTCGACATCGCTTCACATAAGTCCGCCGAGTGGGTGCGCGGCCGATTCCCGAACATTTACGCCACCTGTCTGAAAGCGGGCATTGACATCACGCGTGAGCCGATCCCCGTGGTACCTGCCGCGCATTATTTCTGCGGAGGTGTCCAGGTAGACGAGTGGGGACAGTCGAACATCGCGAACTTGTACGCGGTGGGCGAGGTTTCGTGTACGGGACTGCACGGCGCGAACCGACTGGCATCCACGTCGCTGTTGGAGGGGTTGGTGTGGGGGAATCGGGCGGGGGAGCATGTAGCGCAAATTACCAATTTGCGCCATGCGGGACAAATTGGCAATTTGTCCTACAGCCGCGACGACATCCCCGCATGGGACGAAAGCGGCCTGACCGACGACCGCGACCCCGCGCTGATCCAGGGCGACATGCAAACCATCCAAAATATCATGTGGCACTACGTGGGACTCGTCCGCAGCGGTGACCGTCTCTCGCGCGCCATTCGTGAGTTGCGTCACCTGCAAAACGAGATCGAGACCTTCTACCGCACCACCAAACTCAGCGACGGTCTCATCGGCCTGCGCAACGCAGTCGAAGCCGCGCTGATCGTGGCGCAGTCCGCGCAGCATAATCGGCAGAGTCGCGGATGCCATTTTCGAGTCGACAGCGTGGATGGGGGAGACCGTTTATTGTGAGGGAGCGGTTTACCTGCTGACTGTCTCAGGGTGTTCGTTGTCGTTCATCAAAACAAAAAGGAGCCTGACGAATGAGCAAAAAACTCTCCTCCGGTTGTTCTGGTGCACTGGGATTATTCCTTTCACTCCCCTTTTTGGCTATGGGTGGTTACATCCTTGCCGTCTCGTTGGATGTGATCCACGCGGACCCATCCTTCTTCAAAGCGCCGCGGGAAGTCGTGGCAGCGGGTGGGATGTGTTTCTTCCTCGGCGGGGTATGGACCGTTCTGAAGAGTATCAGTTGGGCCTATGGACAGGATACTCCCATGGTTAAATGGATGAGTTTCTTTCTGGTCCTGACAATGATGGGGATCTTCAGTTGGCTGTTCTTATGGACGGGGTTTGGTCCCGGCGAACGCCAGTTCCAATCATCCACCAGCATTGGCCCAATTACAGCAAGCGGGCCCAGCAATGAAACCTTTGGGAGGGTGTTTTTCGGCAGCTTCGGCATCCTGGCCGCGCTGGGCACATTGTATTACGCTGTCACCCAGTCATTAAAGATGTTGGGAATTGAAAAGAAAAGCCCGGTAGAGGGTGAATAAAATCGAGACCTTCTACCGCACTATCAAATAATGGCTCGCGAAACGAGGTGGAAGCCGCCTGCCCAGTTCTTGGAAGTCCGTTTCGGCAGGCTCAACGCGTCACATTCGGACTCGCGTCCCAGACCGCGAGCGAAGTCCATGCGCGGAAGTGGGGATTTCTATCCTCCGCCGAATCTACGTCGAAGACGTTCGTATATTAGCCCCGACATTCGATGTCGGGGCGGGTCATCAGCGCGGATAACGTCTCTCGGACGGGATTTGCGGCGGGGAGCGGGGCGAGGATAACGCGCGTCGGGACAGAATCTATTCAAGGGACACGGCGCAGTAAAATGATGCGCCGCGCGTCTGGGGCATTTCCCTTGCTTCGACAGGCTCAGCACAAGGCTTCGATTCGCGTTCGCGACGGGCTGGCGCCGCACGGGGATGCCCACTCCGCTTCGTTACGGGATGCTTCGCAAAATCGCCCGTGCTCATATACAAAGTTCGTTCGGACTGGTGACGCGGGGAGGCAGAATCAAAACCGTGCGCCGCGGACTTATCCACGGCGCACGGTTCAATTACCCATTACTATTTACCAATCACCAATTACTTCATCTCATGCGGATTGGAAGTCGTCTGCAATTCCTTGATCTCGCCTGTCACCACGAAGACCGTCCGCTCGCAGATGTTGGTGACGCGGTCCGCCATCCGTTCCATGTTGTGCGCGGCCCACAGGAGCATGTTGGCGCGTTCGATGGTCTTCGGGTCGGCGATGACGAAGGTCATCAGTTCGCGGTAGATCTGCTCGTAGAGCGCGTCCACTTCATCGTCTTCGGCGGGGATGGCGCGCGCCGCGTCCGCATCGCCGTTGATGAACGCCGTCAGCGAACGGTGGAGCATGTCCGAGGCCTTCGTCGCCATGCGCGGCAGATCGATGAGCGGTTTGAGCAGGGGCTGGTCTCCCATGCGGATGTTGATGGTCGCCACGCCCTTGGCGTAGTCGCCCATGCGCTCCAACTCCGAGGCCACATCCAGCATCGAAGCCAGCAGGCGCAGGTCACGCGCCATCGGCTGTTGGGTGGCGATCAGGATCATGCACTGGCTCTCGATGGAAAAACGCTTCTCATTGATGATTCGATCCTGCTCATAGATTTTTTCCGAAGCCTTCATGTCGCGCTTCTTCAACGATTCCATCGCGTCGAGCACGGCCTGTTCCACCATGCTTCCCAGCATGAGAATCTCGTCTTTTACCTGTTGCAGTTCGTGTTCGAATGTTTTACGGATCATATTTACCTCAGATTTGTCCATTTTACTACCGATAGTCATGCGGCGACACGCCTTGCGCGATCAGCCACGAGCGCAGGCGATGCTCGATCTGGTCGCGCACGCTGCGGGTCAGGGCGAAGCGGGAGGCGTCGTCCGCTTTGGCGGGGTCATCGAACGGCCAGTGGTCGTGAATCCCCATGTTCAGGAAGACCGCGGGACAGTTTTCCTCTGCGTCCGCACAGACGGTGATCACGTACGCAAAATGGACTTTGCCGAGATACTCGCTGACGGATTTGGAGTACTGCGACGAAATATCCACGCCGATCTCTCGCATCGCTTCCTGGACCTCGGGCAGGATTCTGCCCTTGGGCTCGGTGCCTGCGCTGAACACTTCGAACTGCTCCCCCGCCAGTGCGCGGAGGAGTCCTTCGGCCATTTGACTGCGCGCCGAGTTGCCTGTGCAGAGAAAGAGGATTTTTGGTTTGTTCATCCGAACCTCCCCGTCACGTAATCCTCCGTGCGTTTGTCGCTGGGACGGGTGAAGATCTTCTTGGTGTCGTCGAATTCGATGACCGTGCCCGAGCGGGTGTCTTCGTAAAGCATCATCATGGCGGTGTAATCCGAGACGCGCGCGGCCTGCTGCATGTTGTGGGTTACGATGATGATGGTGTAGTTCTTCTTCAACTCCTGCATCAACTCTTCGATGCGGAGAGTCGAGATCGGGTCGAGGGCGGAAGCGGGTTCGTCCATCAGAATGATCTCGGGCTGGATGGCAATCGTCCGTGCGATGCAGAGACGTTGTTGCTGTCCGCCAGAGAGGGCGTAAGCGCTTTCCTTGAGTTTGTCCTTCACTTCGTCCCACAAAGCCGCATTACGAAGGGATTGCTCGACCAGTTCGTCCATCTTGCCCTTGAAACCGTTGATCTTCGCGCCCCAGGCGATGTTGTCGTAGATGGATTTCGGGAACGGGTTCGGCTTTTGGAAGACCATACCGATGCGGCGGCGCACTTCCACGGGGTCGATTTCTTTGCTGTAAAGATTGATTCCGTGCATCAAAATCTCGCCCTGCACGCGGCTGGTCGGGACGAAATCGTTCATGCGGTTGAAGGCGCGCAGCAGCGTGGACTTTCCGCATCCCGATGGCCCGATGATGGCCGTGATTTTCTTTCTCTCGATCTTCAAGTCCACGCCTCGAACGGCTTCGAAATTTCCGTAGAAAATGCTCAAATCGCGGGTTTCGATCGCATATTGAGGGGTTTCAGGTTGCATGGTCGGTTTCTCTTTCGTGAATTAATAACGACGCTGGAAGCGGTTGCGGAGCAGAATGGCGGAGGCATTCAACGTCAGCAAGAGGATCAACAGGACAATGATCGCCGCGGCCGCGATGTTGTGGAATTCAGATTGGGCACGCGATGTCCACTGATAGATCTGGATGGGCAACGCGGTGAACTTGCTGAACGGTCCGCTCGGATCCTGGCTGATGAAGGTGGACGCGCCCACGATGATGAGCGGAGCGGTCTCGCCAACGGCGCGCGACATGGCGAGGATGCTCCCCGTCAGGATGCCAGGCAGGGCATTCGGCAGGACGTGACTCCAAACCGTCTGCCACTTCGTGGCGCCCACGCCGAACGCCGCCTGTCGAATCGAATCGGGCACGGCCTTGATGGCCTCCTGCGCGTTGATGATCACCACGGGCAGGACGAGAATGCCCATCGTCAACCCCGCGGACATGATGGTGCGGCCATTGGCGTCGGTGATGCCAAACATGGCACCGCTGGTAAACGCCTCCAGTGCGCGCACGAAGATGGCGAGTCCCAACATGCCGTAGACGATGCTCGGCACGCCCGCCAGGTTATTGATGTTGGTCTGGATCAATTTGTTGATAAAGCTCTTGCGGGCATATTCCTGCAAGTAGATCGCCGCGCCCACGCCAACAGGCAAGGCAAGTGCAACGGCAATGACCACCAGCCAGATGGAACCCAGCACCGCTGTGCGCACACCCGCAAATTCCGCTTTGCTGGATTGGGGAGAGGTCAAAAAGTTGGGAGTCAGCCAGTAGCGAAATTCGAGACGCGCTTCGGGATATTCCTCCGCCACTTCGGCTTGAATCTCCGCCTTGCGGAAAATCGAATCGGACAGGCTGTAGGTTTTCTTTGTGTCGATCTGGATAATCCGTTCCAGCACGAGATTGTAAAGGTCAGCCTCACTGCGCTTATCCATCGTTTTTTCAGTGTCCAGTTTGTTGTAGGCGCCTTTGGACAGATTGGCCTGCAACAGCGCGACCAATTCCTGCTGATTCAACTGCTCGATGGGCTTCTCGCTGACCGTGGACGGGTCTTTCTTGAACTCGTAGGCCACGTAGCCAAACGCGCCGTCCACCACGTTCAACAGAAGCGCCGACAGGCTGAGAATGGCAATCAACAGGGAAAGCAGGAAAACTGCCTGCCAGATCCACGCGTTGCGATAGCGCGCCGCGACGAATTTCTGCAGGTCTGTTTTTTCGGGATAGGTATATTTCGCCATGGGTTACTCGTATTGCTCGCGGAATTTTGAAACCACCCACTGACTGACCATGTTCAACACCAGCGTCACCAGGAAAAGCATCAGGGCAATGGCAAACAGACTGTTGTAGTCAATGGAATTGTAGGAGAGGTCACCGCCGCTGATGCGGGCGATGTGGGCGGTCATAGTCTCGGCGGCTTTGAGCGGGTTGAAGGTGAACTCCGAGGTCGCGCCCGATGCGACGGCCACGATCATGGTCTCGCCGACCGCGCGGGAGATCCCTACAATGACCGCCGCACCAATTCCCGAAAGCGCGGCAGGCAACACCACTTGGACGCTGGCCTCGAACGGAGTCGCTCCCATGGCGTACGCGGCTTCCCGCAGGGACCTGGGGACCGCGCTCAGTGCGTCCTCGCTCATCGAGGAAATCAGCGGCAGGATCATGATCCCCATTACAATTCCAGCAGAGAGCATGTTATAAACACCCAGGTTGTCTTCGCCGATGGCAGAGCGAAGCAAAGGGGTAATAAAAAGAAGCGCGAAGTATCCATACACCACAGTTGGGATACCCGCGAGGATCTCCAAAACAGGTTTTAAAATCGATCGAGTGCGCGGGCTGGCATATTCACTCAGGTAGACCGCGGCGCTCAATCCCAGTGGAACAGCCACGAGAATGGCGATCGCGCTAGTTGTTAAGGTGGCACTGACGAGTGCCCAAATGCCGAAATTCCCGATGGCAGGAGCCCATTCAGTGGAAGTCAGGAACTCCACTAGTGTTACTTCAGGGTCCCTGAAAAATAAAACCGCCTCTTCGCCCAGAACAAAGACAATGGCAAGCGTAATAAGAATGGTCAGAAGACCCACCGTGAAAAGGGCCATTTCTATCGTTCCTTCCCCAATCCGCCTTTTCCTTTTCAGGTCACCGGGTCGGAAGACTGGTGCAGAAACGCCTTGTTTGTTTGTGACTTCCATTTTTATTATCGCTCCATTACTGTTGCACAAACCTGATACCACGAGAATAGGCTGGCCGCCCGCATCGGAGAGGCCAGCCCAAAAACCATCAAAACAGGGACTTACCGGCTGATAACAGAAGCGTACCACGCGCCCCAGGCGGAGTAGAGAGCCTTGTCCGCGGCGGGGAAGTAGCCAACATCGAGGATGTTATCGTTCACATTCGCCAGGTAGAAGGCGATGAACGCGGCCACCTGCGGCTTCTCAGCCATGATCTTCGCATCACTGTACATGAACAGCGGGCGGGACAGCGGATAACTATCATTGTCCACATTGGCCTTGGTCGGTTCCACATCGTTCACAGCCAGAGCCTTCAACTTGTCGGTATTCTCGTTGTAGTAGGCGTAACCAAAGTAGCCAATCGCATATTTGTCGCCAGCCACTCCCTGCACCAGCACGTTGTCATCCTCCGAGAACTGCGCACCTTCCAGACCCAGCAGTGCGGCCTCGCCAGCCTCGAGATCATCCTTGCCTTCGGCGGTCTTGTACTGCTTGCCAACCACCACCTCGACAAAGAAGTCGAACGTGCCAGAGTCGGCGCCCGGCGAGTATACCTTGATCGCTTCCGCAGGGTAAGACGCATCCACTTCGTTCCACATCTTCACCTGTCCAGAGAAGATCTTGCCCAACTGATCCACACTCAGGGAGGTCACGAAATCGTTCTCCGTCGAGACCACCACCGTCAGCGCATCGGTGCCCACGCGGAACTCCAGCGGGGTGCGGCCCAGCGCCGCGCACGCTTCCACTTCGCTGGATTTGATCGGGCGCGAAGCGTTCGCAATGTCGGTCTCACCGGTCTTGCAGAAACGCTCGAAGCCACCGCCAGAACCAATGCTGTCCACGGTGATGTTGCCTGTGTAGCCCTCGTTCTGGAACAACTCGGCCATCCGCTCCGAGAGCGGGAACACCGTCGAAGACCCAGCCGTGATGATGTCACCAGTGACGTCGGCGGGCACGGGGATTTGCGGCAGGACAATGGCTTGCGGTTCCTCCGACGGTGCGGTAGCAGTCGGTTCGGAAGCCTCGGTCTGTGCCGGTTTGGCGGTCGGCTTGGGGGCCTCGGCGGTCGGGGCGCACGCGGCCAGGACCAGGGTCAGGGCCAGAAGCGCAAACAGGGTCGAACGAACATATTTGGTCATTTCTTTTTTCTCCTTTGTTTTTTCACACTGGAGATGGTATCAGGACGGTCTTAAATGCAAGGGAAGAACAGGTTAACGTCTTGTAAACGAATTCCCATTCGGGATTCGTTTTCCAAAACCATAACCTGATGTTAACAGCAATAATGGCGGGTTGAAAATATACTTGCGGCATTTCTGTAATAGAAAGGTGAAGAAATGGAAATTCAATACCGTGAAGTCGATTCGATCCGCATGGTCAAATTGATCGGCAAATTGGATATCCTCGGGACAGGAGAGATCGAGACCAGGTTCGCGGGGTATTGCGCGGGCGATGGCGCACGCGTGCTGGTGGACTTATCCGAAGTGGACTATCTGGCTTCGATCGGGATCCGTCTTTTGACCATGAATGCCAAATCCCTCGCTTCCCGCCGCGGACGGATGGTTCTGTTACAACCCAACGCCAATGTAAAAAGTGTGCTGGAGGTGACGGGCATTCCCTCCATCGTTCCCATGTACGACAGTCTCGAATCTGCAGAAGCCGTGTTGTTTGCCCCCCTGAATCTTTGATTTAATGACGTCTCCCGCCCGAAGGGGTATGGGCGGGAGACGGGACAAGGGGAAAATGTGAAAAGGGGAAGTTACGAATTGAATTCCTGCAAATTCCAGTTGTTCAGGTCGCTCAAGGAACGATACGCCGTCAGGTCCAGTTGCAGAGGCGTGACGGAGACGTAGCCCTCGGCCAGCGCGCCCACGTCGGTGCCGCGCTCGGGGACACCCGTCGGCGCGTCGCCGCCAATCCAGTAGTAGGGTTTACCGCGCGGGTCCTTTCCCTCATCGAGGCGGTTGTGATAGACGCGCAATCCCTGACGGGTCATCAGGAAGCCCTTGACCTTGTCTACGGGAAGGTACGGCACGTTGACGTTGAGCAGGATCTCAGGAGCGAGGCCCACTTCCATCACGCGCTGGACGACCATTTGCGCGGCGCGGGCCGCGGCTTGATAATCCAATTCGCCCACCTGGTTTTCCAGCACCTCGAGCGAGACGGCCACGGCTGGCACGCCCATGATGACTGATTCCATCGCGGCCGTCACCGTGCCCGAATAGGTCACATCGTGACCGAGATTCGCTCCCACGTTGATGCCTGAAACAACCAGGTCGATCTTCTCCTTGAAATAGCCGAGAATACCGAGCGAGACACAGTCCGAGGGCGCGCCGTCGCTGGCAAATGCCGTCGAACCGTCCGCGAGACGATATTCCTTCACGCGCAGGGCGCGGTCGAGGGTCTTCACGTGTCCGCCGCCCGACCAGTTGCGGTCAGGCGCAAGGATGCTGACTTTGCCAAGTTTGCGCATTTCCTGTGCCAGCGCGAGCAAACCAGGCGCCAGCACACCATCATCGTTGGTGACAAGTATGTGTTTTTCCATGCCAAAAGTTTATCCGCAAATCGGCGTCGCGTCTATTGCGTGACCATCGCAAAGCGGGTAAAAAGACTGGCCACGTACTGGATCGCCCAACTCCCCAAAATGCGGACAGCGTTCCACTCCTTCTGACGGCGGACGCTCGTCTGCCCGCTTCGCAACGCGGACAGGAGGTCGGCCGCGGTCGTCCCCGCGAACTCCGTCGCCCCCAGACCGATCGCGTCCACCACGTGCGCGTCGCTGTTGCCCACCGAGGCAAGGTTCCACTGGCTGGTGAGCAGACGCGCCGCGGCGATTCCCGCCCGATCCAACGCGGTGGCGTTGTACGCCTCGATGCCGATCAGCGTATCCGCCACCTGGGGGTTTCGCAGCGCCTTGAAAATCGTGGACACCTTCAGGCTTTTCATCCCCATCCCGCGCGCGTTCGGATGCGGCACGATACAGATGCCGCCCAACTTACGGACGCGCAGAACCGTCTCCACCAGCGAAAGTCCCTTCGGGACGATCTCCGTCACAAACAACGCCAGCAGGTCGCCATCTGCGGTGGTGACCTCGATACCAGGGACGACATCCACGCCGTAAAGATGGGCAAGTTCCAGCGCCTCAAGCGCCCCTGCGATCTCATCGTGGTCGGTGATGGCGACCACGCTCAATCCCGCCTCGTGGGCACGGCGTAAAACAGCGGGCACGGGGGCCGTGCCATCGTAACTGTAGATGGTATGCATGTGTAGATCAGCAAGACTCATTTTTTTCTCCATTTCCCCGAAGGATAGCAGACCCCTGTTAATGGCCCGTCAAAACCAGGTGAAGATTTTGTGATGGTTCGATTAACAAAACTACCCGCCTCACGGCGGGTAGCGGCCCATCGGCCTTTCAGGAGGAGAGAAGATACGCGACTTAATGCCTGCGGACTCGGGTGGTCTCGCGCCGTTTCTGGCGGACATCCACACCGAAAACCACAAACATGGCAAGCAGAGTCAGGGCAAGGAAAAGTGTCATTCGTACTCCATTTATCTGTGCCCATCATACACCCAACCAATGAAGATGCACTTAAGAACTAGTTAACAACTGGTGAACGTTTTTGAAAAGGCAGAAACCAGGTTTCTTCGAGAAACCTGGTTTCTAATTCATCGGAATCGAAAAATAAAACACGCTCCCCTGCCCCTCGCGGCTCTGCGCCCAAATCCTCCCGCCGTGCGCCTCCACGATGTGCTTCGCGATCGAAAGCCCCAGCCCCGTCCCGCTCCCCGCGCGGGAGCGGTCCACGCGGTAGAAACGCTCGAAGATGCGCGGCAGATCGTCCGATGGGATGCCCGCTCCTGTATCGCGCACCGCGAAGACGACGACGCCATTCTCCTCTTTGGCCGACAATGTGACCGTCCCGCCGCGCCGCGTGAACTTGACCGCGTTGTGGATGAGATTGACCAGCACCTGCTCGAGCCGCGCCG
>JBMOMR010000121.1:0-29075 GCA_049324715.1 Chloroflexota bacterium
CTCGCACGAATTGCCGTCCCAGACGTGCCGATACCGTATAATATGGGCCTGATGAACGCGGTGGTGCCGCAAGTGGCGGACATTGCCGAAAAAATTCAATCCATGCTGGCTTTTTGAAAAGGAGTACCATGAAAGAAAATGAAGAGAAGGCGCTGACCTTCCGCAGTGAAGGTGTGATCCTCGAGATCGCGCGTTGGAGCAAGATCGTTTCGTGGGCAATGGTGGTGATCTATCTCCTGCGCTTTATCTCGGACATGATCTCTGTGTTCGGCAGTGGACAGTTTTCCTGGCCGCCCGCGATGATGGACCGCATCATGTTCGTGGCGAGCCTGCTCTCCACGTTGTTCTTCGGTTCGTTCTATTTTCTGGTTCTGCAGGGCATTGCCCAGGGACTCTACATGGGCCTGGACATGTCGCTGGAGGACGAGGACGAGGAAGAGTAAGTCGTGGAATTGGACAACCTGGAACGCATCCAGCAACTCGACACGCTGAACATGCTGGCGGAGATCGACGGTCTTCCCGACCAGTTGATGCGCGCCTATGAAATGGGCAGAATCTCCGAGGTCTTCAAGACCTCGGATGTCTCTGTTTCCCGCGTCATCATCGCGGGGATGGGCGGCTCGGCGATCGGTGCGGACCTGTTGGCGGCCTACGTGGCCGACATCTGTCCCGTGCCGGTCATCGTCCACCGCGATTACGGCCTGCCCTCCTTCGCGCGCGGCGAAGGGACGCTGGTTATCTGTTCCTCGCATTCGGGCAACACCGAAGAGACGCTCGATTCGTTCGCTGCCGCGCGCAGGTCGGGTTGCCGCGTGATGGCGGTCTGCACCGGCGGGGAATTGGCCGCCGTTGCGAAAAAGGAAAACGTCCCGTTCCTCACGTTCGAGCACAACGGTCAGCCGCGTGCCGCGGTGGGATTCTCCTTCGGCATCCTTCTGGCGATCTTCGTCAAACTCGGTCTCATTCCCGATCAGGCAGACGAGGTCAGGTCCGCGGTGGATGCGATGAAGGAATCGCAGAAGCATTTGACTCCCTCTGTACGGACGACTCACAATCCCGCCAAGCGTTATGCGGGACAATTGATGGGCCGCTGGGTGACGATCTTCGGCGCGGGACGTCTCGCGCCTGTGGCGCGTCGCATGAAGGGACAGATCAACGAACTGGCGAAAGCGGTTGCCAACTTCGAGTTCATCCCCGAAGCGGACCATAACGCGCTGGCAGGGACACTGCATCCTGCGGAGGTCATCCAGCCGCACACGATGAACCTGTTCCTGCGCGCCGCATCCGACCATCCGCGCAACCGTCTCCGCGTGGACCTGACCAAGCAGGCGTTCATGCTCGAAGGCGGCAACACCGACTTCCTCGACGCGCGCGGCGAGCATCCCCTCGCGCACATGTGGACGCTGATCCTATTCGGCGATTACATGGCCTATTACCTTGCCATTTCCTACGGCGTCGATCCCACGCCCGTGAACGCGCTGGTCCATTTCAAGAACGCGCTGAAAGAGAAAAAGTAATTCAGTACACGGATTTCACGGATTGTACGGACAAACACGGATCTCTTTTTTAAATATCCGTGCAATTTTTGTAATCCGCGTTCATCCGTGTACGTTTTTAAACTCCAATGAACAGACTCGCCCGCCTCGCCCTCCGCGATTGGATCGGACTCTCCCTCGTCCTCGCGGGATTTGTCCTCCGCCTGCGGCAGTACCTCGTCAACCGCTCGCTCTGGCTGGATGAGGCGATGCTGGCGAACAACATCCTCGGACGCGACTTTGCGGGTCTCTTCCGTCCACTCGATAACGATCAGGGGGCGCCGGTCGGTTTTCTCCTCGTCCAAAAAACTGTCACTCTCCTCTTCGGCGATTCGGAATTTGCGCTGAGGCTCTTTCCCTTCTTGGCGGGCTGTCTCGCGCTCGTGTTGATGTTCCTGCTGGCGCGCAAAACTTCCAACGCGTTCGCATCCAATCTCGCGCTCGCCCTTTTCGCCGTTTCCCCCGCGCTGATCTATTATTCCTCCGAGGTCAAACAATACTCGTCCGATGTCGCCATCCTGCTCGTGCTCTGCCTGCTCTTTCTAAAATTTGCAGACGAAAACAAATCGCAACACGAATTACGCGAATGGGCGAATGACTCGAATGCCTTAAAAAACAATTCGCGCCATTCGTTTGTTCGCGGCATTCGCGTTAAAAAAGATACACTTCTCCTCGCCCTCACGGGCGCGTTCGTCATCTGGTTCTCGCATCCCGCGTTGTTCGTCATTGCCGCGCTGGGACTGGCACTGTTCATTCCAGCCGTCCGCGACAAGGACACGCGCAAGATCATCTCGCTTCTCCTTGTCGCGTTCGCCTGGGCGCTCAGCCTCGCAGTGCTTTACTTCGTCAACCTGCGGCAACTTTCCACGCACCGATTTTTCCTCGATTACTGGCGCGAGGGATTTATCCCGTGCGACGTGTCCGCGTTCGCTTGGCTGGTCAATTCCCTGCGCGCACCGTTCACTGATTTGCTTGGCCTGCAACTTCCTTACCTTTTCAACGGACTTCTTTTTTTATTGGGGATGTTCGGACTCACGCGCCGACTTCCGCGCTTTGGCCTCTTTCTTCTCCTCGTCCTTTTCCTCACCCTGCTCGCTTCCGCTCTGACCCTCTATCCGTTCGCGGGGCGGATGATCCTTTTCCTCGCCCCGATCTTTCTCCTGTTCCTCGCGGAGAGCGTTGACTTGCCCGGAGCGTGGATTTTAGCCCGCCAGTCGAGCGGACTGAAGGCCGCGATCCGAGGAACGATACTTTTTACGCTTTCCGCGGCTCTCCTCTTCTCCCCCCTCGCTCTCGCCTACGAAAATTTCACCGCGCCGAAGATGCGCGAACACATCCGCCCGACGATGCAATACCTGCGCGAGCATCGCAAGGACGGCGACCTCGTCTACCTGTACTACTGGGCGGAACACGCCGTCCGTTTTTACGCGCCGAAATATGGATTCGCGCTGGACGATTTCATCATCGGCACAGACCATCACACCGATCCCGAACTCTACCGCCCCGAGTTGGACGCCTTGCGCGGTCACGGACGCGTTTGGGTCCTGTTCTCACACGTCTACGAAGACGGCGATTTCAACGAACGCGACTATATTTTGAATTATCTGGATTCGATTGGGGAAATGTCACGCGAGTATCGCGTGCCGGGCACGTCTGTGTATTTGTATCTGTATGATTTATGGTGATAAAAAAACCAGGTTTCTCGCAGAAACCTGGTTTTTAGTCTGTCACGGCTTCAAACACGGTGGAATGGAATCCACCGCGTCATCGGGGAATTCTGTCACGCCGTTCTCGTCGAAGATCTTCACAAATTGCACGTTCGGGAATTGCTTGAGATTCAGCATGATCAGATCGGCGACGGTGAAGTCCGTCCGTTCGGGGTCGCAGACGCCGGTCAGGTAGACGCGGGCGATGCCGTCGCTGAATTCCACGTTGCTGTAGCCGGTGAATCCGCTGTAGATGGCGCGCCAGCCGTAATAGAAGTATTCCGTGTTGCCCGGACCTTTGAAGAATTCCTTCAGCACGTCCGTGCCCATGAAGGGCGATGACTTCACCCAGCGCACGCCGTTGACGGTGAATGGCTGGATGTTGTTATCGTAGCGATACTTGTCCACGAAGAAGACTTTCGCCAGAGTCCACTGCGGGGTGAGGGTGGGCCGGCGCGTGTCGGTGGGACGCGGGGTGTTCGAGGCGGTTGGCGTCCGCGTCGGGGTGCGCGTCAACGTGGGCGTGCGCGTGAGGGTCGGCGTCCGTGTGGGAGAGGGAGTCCGCGAAGGCGTCAGCGAGACGGTGGCCGTGGGCGAGGGGACAAACCCCGGGTCCAGACAGAGCGGCTCCGAGTCCCCGAGACCGTTCATGTCGGCGGTCTGTCCGAACTGGTCGTAGATCTTTACGAATTGCACGTTCGGGAATTGCTTGAGAGTGAAGTTGATCTGGTCGGCGATGGTGAATTCACTGCCGTTTGGCACACACGTGCCGGTCAGGTAGACGTGCGCGGTGTTGCCCACCAGGTCCACTTTGCTGGTGCCGGTGAAACCGTTGTAGATGGCGCGCCAGCCGTAGGAGAAATATTCAGTGGCACCGGGGCCTTTGAAGAATTCTTTCAAGATGTCTGGCCCCATGAAGGAGGATGTCCTTATCCAGCGCACGCCGTAGACTTCGATGGGTGGGATGTTGTTGTTGAAGCGGTACAGGCTGGCAAAGTAGACGCGCGCCAGTGTCCACTGCGGGGTATAGGTGGGGCGAGGAGTGGACGTGTTGGTCGGCGTGCGCGAGGGCGTTGACGTGCGGGACGGTGTGGGCGTACGCGTGGGCGTGCGGGTAAATGTCGGTGTGCGCGTCACTGTCGGCGTGCGCGTTGACGTTGGGGTGCGCGTCACCGTGGGTGTGCGCGTGATCGTCGGTGTGCGCGTGACGGTGGGCGTGGGCGTGTCCGACGGCGTGACCGGCGGAGGCGGGGTGATCGGCGAGTCAGTCACGTAGACGAAGCGTACCGCGTCCGCTCCGACCTCGAGGCCGGCCACCACACCCGTGGGGTCATGCGTCTGGTTGTTCAGAACGACGTATTCGTTGCCGTTGCCGGTGAATTCATACTTGCCAACGTACACCCAGCCGTCGGTGACGTAGAAACTGTTTGGGAAGACCTGCTGGTTGACAGTGACGCGGTCGGTCTCGCCCGCGTGGACGATGTTATAGAGCGCCCCCTCGGTGGTGGCGTGGACGGGCGGCACGCGCACGTAGACGGCATACACTCCCGCGGAAGCGTTCTCGGGGAATCCCCACGCCGCGAAACAATTGGCCGCGCTGGTGCGCGCGGTGACGTAGCGGAAACTGCCGTTCTGCGACGAGCCTGCTACGCCAATGTTCCAGCAACCCGCCGGGGATTCGGCGAAGCCTGCCCCGGTATCATCGACCACGAGGCCGCCGGCGACTGCAGGCGGATAGGCCAGGGACGCGCCAGTGGGTAGGATGGATGAACTGTAATACACCACAGAGGGATTCTGCACCCACAACGATTCGCGCTGGCCGTAGCTCAGTGGATCGGTGCCCGAACCGCTCCAGCCATACGGGTCCACGGAGCGATTGGACGAGTCCTTGACGACGAAATGCAGGTGCGGACCGGTGGAGTTGCCGGTATTGCCGCTGAAGCCGATCACTTCGCCGCGTGCGAGGTTGACACAACCGGGCGCGTTGCAAGTCTGCACGGCGACCGCGCTCATGTGTCCGTAGGCGGTGTAATAGCCGTTGGGATGATGCAGTTTGACGTAGATGCCGAGATTGGACTTGTGATTCTGCGGGTCATACCAGCCGGCGTACACCACCTGGTCGGCGTACGAGGCAGCATAGAGCGGACGGTAACTCATGCCGTAATCAATGCCGTCGTGGCCGTTGTATCCCACCCAACCCCCAAGGCTATAACTCCAGTAGATGCCGTAGCCATAGTCGCAGACGCCGTTTTGCGGAGGCGGCACTCCTGGCGGCGCGGGGCGGGGACAGGTCTTGCGCGCCTGGTGTCCGTTGAAGGTGACGATGATCTTGTCGGTGTCGGTGTAGTTCGGGGAGGTGTGGTCGAAGATGGATTCCTGCGAGGCGGCGCCGGGATAGGGAGGGTAGAGAAAGGCCTGGACGGCAGAGGCCGGTTGAAGATCCGTTTGAGCCAAAGCGCGTGAGGAGAGGAATCCGCTGGCGGCGAGGATCAATCCGCCAATGAGGATGAGGAGTCGGGTCAGCGAGCGGTTCACAACAATCCTCCCATGTTTTTTCGTTACGGGACAGGCGTGGCCTGTGATTCGGGGATCGAGGTCAGCGTGGTAAGCACGGCCTCCGCGTCGGCGAGGCAGGCGTCGATCTCATCCACGAAGTTGACCTGGAAGCCGGTGAAGATGATTTTGTCGGTGGCCTGGTACGTGACGAATTGGCGCACGCCCTGCGAAAGCACCACGTTCACTTCGAAAAACAACGTGCCGATCTTGCGCGTATCGTGCTCCACCTGCATGCCGGGCGCCATGCCGCGCGGCCCGGCGGGAGCGAGGATGCAATATTCGATCTCGCGATGGCCGAGCGCGGGCTGACCGTATGAATCTTGCGTCAGCCCCCACACGTCGGGGCGATAGCGGACGCGGAAAAAATAACCGGGTTGCGAATCGGCCAGGTAGGTCGGCTGGCCGTCCCAAACATCGAACACGGGTTCGGCGGGCGCGAGCGTGGGCAATTCCAGCGTGGGCAGAAGCGTTTCGGTGGCGGTCGGGCCGGGAGGAGTGGCGGTTGGCAGGGGTGTAGAAGTGGATGTGAGCGGCGCGGGCGTTTCAGTGGCGGGCGCGGCGGGGGTGGATGCGGTGGGTGTGGATAACGCATCCTCGTGAATGGAGTTCGTAACCGGTGCAGGTGAACCGCAAGCCGCAAGCAAAAAACTCAACAACAGGATTAAAGTGACAATTCGTTTCATGGGGACTCACTTCCGCATCCAGCCCGGACAACAGACCGGGCCGCGGCTTTCGAGGAGCGTGACCGCGCCTGACGAGAGGTCTGCGAGCCACGTTTGGATTGTATCATCTAAGGTGACGACGGTGAACGCAAGAAAGTGCCCGTCCGCCGACCAGACGGGGGCCTCGACGATCCTTCCCTCGAAATTCGTCACGCGCGTCACCGTTCCATTCGCGACCTCGACGATGTAAATGTTGCTGACGAGCGCGCCCGCGGATTCGTCCGCGCGCGCGTCGTCGGGGTTGTCGCGTCCGACGTAGGCGATGCGCGTCGAGTCGGGACTCCAGGCGGGTGCGTATCCGTGACCCGCGTCGGCGGGTGCGAGCGGACGCGCGTTGCCGCCGTCCGCGTCCATGATCCACAACTCGCCCAGCGGAAACGGCGTGGACGAATCGGGCAGGTTGATGAACGCGATGGATTTTCCGTCTGGCGACCAGCGCGCGAAGGTGATGATCGAATTCGGGTCGGCGCGGAGTTGACGGGTTTTACTGCCAGTGGAGTCGGCGGCCCATAGTTCGGAGCCCAGCCCCAGTCCGCGCGTGAACGAGTAGACGAGGCCCCGGTCATCGGGCGAGAAGTCCAAATCGTATGCCGCCGCGCTGAGGGGAAACTGTCCCGTTGGGCCGTTGGGGACGACGCGCACGAGCCGCGTGTTGCCGAGCGCGTCCACGCGCAGGTAGAGGCCGCTGTCGAGGTCCCAGGCGAGGTAGTGACTGTCCACATCGGTGAAGGGAGTCGTTGTTTCACCTGTGATCGTATCCACGATGTGCACGAGTGGACCGTTGTTGCAGGCGAGTTCGAGCGCGAAGTATCGTCCGCTGGGAGCCGCGTGCGTGGACGTCAACGGGCAGGGCAGGTTGATGGGAATCTCTCGGGCGATGTTGAAATTGGAATCGAATTCGAGCAGCGCGGGAGGAGAAAAACGAAAAATGTACAGCGAGGATTCGGTGGAGAGGGGGATGGGGGTGGAGGGGGAGCAGGAGGAAAAGAAAAGGATGAAGGATGAAAGATGAAGGATGAATAAGACAGAACACAGAGGGCGGAAGGCGGGAGGCGGAAAGCGGAAAGCAGAAGGCAGAAGGCGGAAGGCAGAAGTGGAACGTGGCATGTGGTGATTATAGCCGAGGCATCTCTCCTCCCTGCGGATACCTCCCCAAGATCCGCAGAATTTGGGGGAGGCAGGCTGGGAGCAGCGCGATATAATCCCTTTTATCCCTTTCATGTGTGGTGAAAATTATGCATATCCTTGTAACCAATGACGACGGTGTGAACGCGCCGGGCTTGTTGGCGCTCGCGCAAGAAATGAAAAAACTCGGCAAGGTGACGGTCTTCGCGCCCGACCGCAACTGGTCCGCTTCGGGACATGTGAAGACGATGGACCGTCCCCTGCGCGTGCGCGAGACCATCCTCGCGGATGGCTCGCCCGCGTTCATGTCCGATGGCGCACCCAGCGATTGTGTGGCGTTGGCGTTGCTTGGACTGGTCGAAGACAAAGTGGACATTGTGGTGTCGGGCATCAATCCGAATGCCAACATCGGCCACGACGTGACCTACTCTGGGACCGTCACTGCCGCGATGGAAGCGGTGATAGCCGGCCTGCCTGGCATCGCCGTCTCGCTCGACTCTCCCGAAAATCACGGCGGCAAACTGGATTACAGTACCGCCGCGTCGGTGGCGCGGCAAGTGGTGAAACGCGTGATCAAGGAGGAACTTTCCAAAGGCGTGGTGTTGAACGTCAACGTGCCGTATTTGAAGGAAGATGAACTCAAAGGCTTCATGGTGACTCGTCAGGGTTTACGTCTCTACCGCGACGAACTCGACCGCCGCTTCGACCCGCGTGGGCGTCCCTACTACTGGATCGGCGGCGAGGCCCCCACCGGCGTGGACGAACCTGGCACCGACTTTGGCGCGCTGCGCGCGGGATACGTCTCGGTCACGCCATTGCAGTTGGATTTGACGGCGCGCGAGGCGCTGAAAAAATTGGAAGCGTGGAAATGGTAATTGGCAATTCGTAACTGAGGAGAAATCCCATGCCAGCAAAAAAGTCAAAACTGAATAATCCACCCATCGCACCGACGGAGAAACCGTCCAATATGTGGGCTCAGCACGGGATCGAGGATGTCTATTTCCAGCGCGAGTCGCAAGTCAATTTTTGGACGGTGATGGGAGGCTTGCAGGTTGCGGCGCTGTTGACGCAGACCAGCAACCTGTGGGAGCAGTTGCAGGCGGGCCGCTGGCATTTGGCGCTTTTCCTATTGGATTCCCTGTTGGTCATCGGCTTGGTTTGGGCGCTATCATCCTGGGGTAGTCTGGTTCTGAAATGGAGCATTTCCATCCCAACCATCCTGACGCAGTTATTGAGCAACTTCGCCCTGGCGGTGACCTGCTTGCTGATCATCAATCCGGCGGGTTGGTTTTTGGCTTTGGGAATTTCCGCCATCGGCAATTGGATTCACCAGGGCATTTTCTGGAAGTCGGGCGCGTGGGAACCGTTTTCCGCTGAGACAATCAGGGGGCTGAAATTCAATCTTTTGATATATTTCCTTTGGCCGATTCTCTGCTTTGCGGCAGCAGTGCATCTTTTTCTCGCGCCGTCCGTTGTGGCGGAAACGCTCTGGGGCGTATCCATGCTGGCAGTCATCATCAATGCGCTGGTCCGTCAACATAACGGAATGCAACGCGAGAAAAAAGAATTTGGAATCCCATGATGCCTGCCTTTATATCTCTCGGCAACATCACGCCATTGCAATTGGATTTGACCCATCAGAAGATGATGGACGAATTGAAGAAGTGGAAGTTTTAATATGCATGTAGGGGCGAATCCACTCGCCCCAGGGCGGGATGACCCCGCCCCTACCGACAACAAAAGGAAATCCCATGCCCTACCTCGCCTCTGACTCTCGCTACACCTCCATGATCTACAACCGCACTGGCCGCAGTGGACTCAAACTTCCCGCCATTTCGCTGGGCTGGTGGTACAACTTCGGCGGGCGCGACATTCTTGAGAACGGCCGCGCCATTGCCCGCCGCGCCTTCGACATGGGTGTGACGCACTTCGACCTCGCCAACAACTACGGCCCTCCGCCCGGCTCCGCCGAGGAAACCTTCGGTCTGCTCCTCAAGCAGGACTTCCATCCCTACCGCGACGAACTCATCATCTCCACCAAGGCGGGCTACGATATGTGGCCTGGTCCGTATGGCGAGTGGGGCTCGCGCAAATATCTGCTTGCCAGCCTCGACCAGTCCCTCAAGCGCATGGGCCTCGATTACGTGGACATTTTCTACAGCCACCGTCCCGACCCCGAGACGCCGCTCGAAGAGACGATGGGCGCGCTCGACTCCGCCGTCCGCCAGGGGAAGGCGCTTTATGTCGGTATCTCCAACTACGGTCCAGAAAAGACCGAGGATGCGGCGCGCATCTTGCGAGAGTTGGGGACTCCCTGTCTCATCCACCAGCCGCGCTACAGCATGTTCGACCGTTGGATCGAAGATGGCCTGATCGACGTCCTGACCGAGGAGGGAATCGGCTGCATCGTCTTCTCGCCTCTCGCGCAGGGACAGCTGACTGACCGTTACCTGGGCGGAATCCCCGCTGGGGCGCGCGCCACGAAGACCGAGCGCGTCTGGCTCACGCCCAATCATGTGAAAGCTAACCTGCCCAAGGCGAAGAAACTCAACGAACTCGCGAAACAGCGCGGACAGTCGCTCGCGCAGATGGCGATCGCCTGGGTGTTGCGCAAACCCGCCGTCACGTCCGCATTGATCGGTGCGAGCAGTGTCGAGCAACTCGAAGACAATCTCGCCGCGTTGAACAATCTGCAATTCAGTGATGAGGAGCTGAAAAAGATAGACGATATCCTGAAATAGAAAAACATCCCAAAACCCGCTTTTCCCGCGACCAATTAAGCAAACAAGGAGAATGCAATGCACATCACAGCCCGCAGTTTTGTCCTCATCATTGTCGCTGGTCTGCTGCTTGCCGCCTGCGGCGGCGCCCCCGCGACCAATTCGATCAGCGAAGTGGAAACGGTGGCCGCCATGACTTTTCAGGCGATGACCGCGCAGGCAACGGAACCGCCGGTGGTTGAGTCCACCGCGACGAACACGCCCGAATCGGGCGGGACCGTCCCGACGGCCACCTCACAAGCCGCCGCACCCGCCTCCACGTCCACGCCTGAAGCGCCCATTGTCCCTGTGAAGATCGTCTCGCGCGGGACGTTCATCCCCTATCCCGCGGCCGATTGCGAACGAGTGCGCGTCGTTTTCGAGCAGACGATCGGCGCACCGGTGACGGTGGAGAGCGTCGCTTTCAGTGACCGCGTCACCGGCGGGACGGGAACCGCCTGCCGCGTCCACGGGACGGGGACCGGCGCGACCTACGGGATGGCCGGGCCTTCGTTCAGCACGCTCATTTCCATGTTGCAAGACATCGGCTGGACGGAAGATTCCTACAACTATGGCGCGGGTGGCGCCACTGGCATGGCGACCGGTTTCAAAAAGGGTGGCGCGATCGGCCTTCTGCACGTTGGCTGGCAGCCGTCTGTGGACGCGAACTGCCCCAAGGACCAGCCGATCAGCGCCTGCGTGCTCACCCCGGAACAAAAGATTTTCGATGTGACCTTCGATGTGGCGGATATGGTCGTCTATAATCCGCCCGCGCCCGAGCAATGCGCCTCTGCGCTGACCGCGCTCCAGCCGGCCATCCCTGTGCCGTTTGTGATCGAGACCGTGGACTTTGCCGATTTCGAGATGAACCGCGGCACGGCCTGCCAACTCCGCGCGGAGGGTGACGGGACGAACTTTGCGAACATGGGAGACTCGGCCAAGGCTCTTGACACCATCATGCAATCCCTCGGTTGGACTCTCGTCAACGGCGCGGACGGCCCCACCGGGACGGGACGCGAGTACACCAACGGCAACCTGGTGGCGATTGTGTTCGTCACTTGGAAACCCTCTGCGGATGCCAATTGTCCGAAGGATCAGCCCATCAGCATGTGCAGTCTGACTCCCCAGCAGAAGTTGTACACGGTCAAGGTCACGTTTGGGGAGAAGTGAAATCAGAACATAAAGCGTAAAAGGAACCGTCCCTGAAGTTTTTGGCTTCAGGGACGGTGTGATTCAACGGGCAAAATTCAGTTTTACTTGGAAGACTTCACCGAGTACGCGTTGTCAATGCTCTCGCGCAGGAAATGCTTGATGAGTGACTGGTACGGGACATCCCGTTCATTCGCCAGTTGACGCAACTCATTGATCATCGACTCGGGCAACCGCAACGAAATGGACTTAAGCGTTGGCTTCAAATTTGGGAAGATGGCGCGCTGGGCCTGCTTCCAATCGAGATAGTCCATGGAATCGTTTTTCGCCCAGAAGGCGCGTTCTTCTTTTTCAGATTTGAATTTAGGAATAGGCTTGCTCATAGAAATTCCTTTCTCGCTTGCTCTCCATGTATAGAAATGAGGGTGGATATTTTAAGGTTAATCCCCCCCTAGTCCTCTTGTGTTGACCATTCAATTCGATTATTATCCGAAATGAAAACCACGCCCTGGTTGGCGCCGCGAGCGTGGTAACCAAATTGAGGCCTCGGTAAGAGACATCAAATCGTGTTTCAATCTTATTCAGGTTCCCGTTTTTTGTCAAGAAAAAATGGCTTGAGAAACCTGGCTGCCGAGGCAGAAGAAAGGAGTCTGCCATGGAATACTTCACTGTGTTTCTGTTGGGAATTGTAATTGGTCAATTCCTAACAATCAAGTTGTTGCTCTAAAGCAAACAAAAAACAAGGACAACCAAGTCGGTTGTCCTTGTTTTTTGTTATCGAAAGAACCTGTCTAATACAAGAGCAAAGAAAGTAGAGTATTGAGAAACGGTTAAACTCACCAAGAGACCGATACCTAATGCTGACCACGGTTGAGATGATAAAGTGTAAATCCAGAGAGTTGTTGGCAAAACCGCGATGAACACTGTGAAAAAATAAATCACCCTTGTTGGTCTAACTAATCCCAGGAAGAACGGACCGATCAGGGGAATGAACAAAATACCTAACATCACTACCTCATCCTCGGAAACGTCGAGTATTTCGGCAGCCAGATCAGCCTCGTCAGAATGTCCTCGAGATCGTTCTAGCCGAAGCAAGAACCATACGATTAATGTTAATGAGTAAAATCCAATCAGGGCAGTAAGTAGAAGATTTCCATCTTTTGATTCCCGTGTCATTTCTCCCAAAATGGGGAGACCTAGCAAACCAAGGGAATATGCAAAGGAGCCTATTGCGATTGTATCCGCTACAAGGCCGATAACACCTGTGATAAGTGAAAATTTATCAAGTCGACTTAGTTTTTCTTTTGCGGCCATTCACTCCACCTTTCTTTTGTCCTGTTGTCTTGGTTTTTAAGGCTTTATTTGTTTTGGATTTTTTGCTCGCGCTCTTTTTCTCGGCGGTCTTTTTGACGGCAGGCTTTTTCGTTTTACGTTTTACGTTTTCTTCCACTACTACTTCAATCTCCACTTCTTCCTTCACGCCGAACATCTCCTCCCACTTCCCCTGCACGGACTCCATCCCCGCGCCATTCAGCGCGTTGCAAACTTCTGTCCACTGTCCACCATCCACAAACCGCCAATCCAAAAACGTGTGACACTTGTACGCGCCCAACTCTACATACATTCCCTGCTCGCGAATCTCGTGGCACGAGCGGATGTATTCCAGATTGGTGATTCCGTCTCTAAAAATGACATAGCCTTCGCTCGGCAGTCCCAATCCCTCCGCCAGTGATTTCTGCCGCAGTTGACCATTCTCCAAATACGCGGCGGACATGCGTATCCAGCCGCGCGTATCCGCGAACTTATTATGATAGATCACCAATCCGCGCTCATCGCCGAGGCGGTTGGAATACGCAAACACGTTTTCATCCACACCGCCTTCGGGCGTGAATAGATCGTACAGCATGAAATTCTCCACGCCCGCGAAGACGCGGCGTCGATGGAGCAACGGCGAGATGATCTGCTCGTGGTATTGCACAAACCCCTCGTCGGGCGTCTCGTCCCATTTGGCGCGGCGATACTCCATGCCGTATTTTTCGTGGAAGCCCTCCACCTGTCCGTGGCCGAACATCGGCAGGCCAGGCAGCGTGGACAGAACCACGCACACGCCGAAATATTTGTCCGCTTTGCCGAACTGCTCCACGGCGGTCTTCTCGTCGGGGTTGTTCATGAAGTTGACGTATCTCTGCAAAATGCGCGGGTCGAACTCCAGCGTGTTCTTGATCGCCATGCGATACTTGGCATTGTCCTCGTCGCGCAGCATGTGCATGAACGCGGAGTTATACACGCGGTGCATGCCCAGCGTGCGGACGAAGTATCCCTCCATCAGCCAGAACGCTTCGGCGAGGAGCAACGTATCGGGGACTTCCGCCGCGACGCGATCCACCACCTCGCGCCAGAACTCCTCGGGCATGGCCGCTTCAAATTCGGACCTCGAAATGCCGCGCTCCGCCCGCGAGGGGATCGCGCCGCCCGCACCTGGTTCGGGGAACCACAGCCGCTGAATGTGTTTCTTCGCCAACGTCATCGCCGCGTCGAAGCGGATGATAGGAAAATTCCGCGCCACATGCAGGATGGTCTGAATGACGGCCTCGCGCACTTCGGCTTTGAGATAGTTGAGTTGCGCGGTGTCATTCCACGGGAAGGACGTGCCGTCGTTGCCGTGATAAATGTAGCGGACATCGCCCGTCGTGCGGTCGAAGCGCTTGAAGACGACCGACGCGTCGGAGTGGTTGTAGTAGTGGTCTTCGAGAATCACGCCCACGTTCGGGTGATCCATCAGGTTTTCAGAATCAAAAGTGTACGAAGGGTACGGCGGGTTATCGAGCGAGAGGAACCAATCGGGATGTTCGATGACCCAGTTCGAGTCAATGCCCATGTGGTTGGGAACCATGTCCGCGGAGAGACGAATGCCCCTCTGCCACGCCCGCCAGCGCAGATTTTCCAACGCGCCCCAACCGCCCAAATCTTCGGCAATATCATACGCTTTGAGCGAATACGCCGAAGCGACCGCGTCGGGCTGTCCCATTTTTTGCTTGATCCGTTTGCTGGCTTCACTGCGCTCCCACAGACCGATGAGCCATAAACCTGTGAAGCCACGATGAGCAAGCGTATCTAATTCTTCATCGGGGACTTGGTCGAGAGACGAAATATTCCGCTGATATTTTTTGCTCAACTGATCGAGCCAGACGTAGGCATTTTTTGCGATCAGCACCAGCCGCGGCATCCACTCCTTGTCGGGACTGTAGCGCTCGTATTCGGGATAACCGAAATATGTCGGGACTTCGGCGGTCGGCTTGAATTCGACGGGACCGCGATGACGGATGGCATCCTCGCGGACGAAGTCCATGCCGCGCAGAAGACGCTGGACGAATTCCTCTCCCAGAATCCCGCCCCATTTTTTGACGATGAAATCGAGTTGGCCTTCGAGCGAATACGGCGAAGCCAACGCGGGCGCGCGCAGAATGTCGATGAGCGATTCCCCTCGACCTTCGACCTGCGACCTTTTACCGAAGTATTCTCCCAGTCCCTCGATCAATTTTCCGTACGCTGTCTTTTCCAGCGGTTTGTCATCGAAGAGTTCCGTCAACGGTTCCGCGGCGGGATTGGCGTTGTGGACGTTGACGAGCAGGAGTTCTTCGAGGGTCTTTCCCTTCCCCTCTTGCCCCTCTCCCAATTTTGGGAGAGGGGTTGGGGTGAGGGCAGAATCCAAATATTCATCCGCCTTCACCTTCCCCTCGTAGACCGGCTTTGTCGGGAACGCGGAGACAAACGTCAGTTGGGTATCACGCACGGGAGCCGCGCCCAGCCTTCCGTCGAGGAATGAGGCGGCGTTCTTCATTTCCGCAGGAGGCGCGTTGCGCGTCAGCAGAATCCGCAGGGCCTCGTCGATGAGTCCCAGCGCGTACAAATCCCCCGCAGAGACGTTCATTTCGGAGGCAACATTTCGGGCGGAGGTGATGTCGGGGAAGCGCAGGCTTTCAAGGGCAAAGCGGTCGCGGGCATGGCGGGAGAGGTGACGGGTGTCCATGACTTAATGATACCGCAAAGCCGCTGTAAGGCGTTTTCGAGTATACTTTTTGTGCATGCCTGCCTTCACTTCGGAATTCCTCACGTTTGTGGTGGTTCTTCTCGGAACCGTGCTTTATCTCGCGGTTCTGATTGGCACATTCCGGCGCCGAAGCGGGCAGGAATTTTCGGCGGTCTTGCTGGGGATTTACGTTTTCATTGCGCTCGTTTTGCAGGCGGGAGAGGCTTTCTGGCGGGGCGGATTTTTTCCGCAGATGGACGAGCGCGGATTCCTGAGTGTGCAAATTTTCGGGACGCTCTTCCTGGCATTCCTGCTGGTGTTGATGGTGCGCGCCTTCCTGCGCCGCGAAGGCTGGGTCTGGCTGGTGCTGGGGGTGCTTTGGGCACTCGGGCTGGTCGGCCTGGACGCCAACATGCTCAGTCTCCCCGATGTCCTTTGGACGAACGACCAGGTGATGTTGCCGCGCGACGGCCTGACGCTTGCCTGGGCGATTTTAGGTTGGGTGGTTTTCATGGGAGGAGTCGTTGGCCACCTGCTCAGCGCGCGGCGTTACCTGCGCCAGCCCTTGCATCGCAACCGACTTTCCTATTGGCTCCCCATCCTTTTGTTGATCGTGGTCAATGACCTGTTCGTGCTGGGCGGCGCGGGCATCATTGGCAATCCACTGCGGTTGGCGGCCAGCATCGTGATGGGCTACGTGGTGTTGACGCATAACCTGCCCGATTCGCGCCTCATCATGCGCCGCACGCTCATTTACATCATCACCACGTTGTTCATTGTGGGCTTTTATTTGGTCAGTACGCTGGGAGTCCAGCCGCTCTTCCGTGCCGCGCCCAATTACAATCCGCTGGTCATCGGCGCGGCGATCGCGATCGTACTGGCGTTGCTGTTCACCCCCTTGCTCGGACTGGTGCAACGCATGGTGGACAAACTCCTGCACATCCAGGTCACCGACGCGGGACGTACCCTGCATCAATACAGCGAGTCCATCAGCAACATTCTCGACGTGCAACGCCTCGCCAGTGTGGCGGTGGGACTCATCATCGAGTCGATGGAACTCCAGCGCGGCTTCCTCTTCCTCGTGGATACGGAAACCGCCACCGGCGGGCGCCGCGTCTACCGCCTGCGCGCGGCCCGCACCGATGGCGAACGTCAGATCCTGCCCCTTATGCTGGACGAGAATCATCCCATCGCCCTCCACCTGGCGCGTGACCAGAAGACGCTTCTTCAATTTGACCTCGACCTGCTTCCAACATTCCAGACGGTCAGCCGCCTCGAGCGCGAGTGGTTCGACCGCCTCGAGACCGAGGTCTACGCGCCGATCTTTGCCAACCGCCGCTGGATCGGTATGCTGGCCCTCGGCGCAAAATTATCGGGACAGCGTTTCAGCGACGACGACCTGGTCACTGTCAGCGCGCTTGCCAACCAGACGGCGGTCGCGCTCGAGAACGCGCGTCTCGTGGAAAACCTGCTCAAACTCAACAACCAGTTGAGCCAGGCCTACCGCGATCTCGACAAAGCCAACCGCGACCTCGAACGTCTCGACCAGACCAAGAGCGATTTCATCTCCATCGCCTCGCACGAACTCCGCACGCCGCTCACCGTGATGCGCGGTTATACCGAGATGCTGCTCGAAGACCGCAACCTCGATGACAACATCAAACAGGTGGTCTCGTCCCTACACAAGAGCACCCTGCGCCTGCACGAGATCATGGACTCGATGTTCGACATTGCCCAGATCGACGCGCGCGCCCTGCAACTCCATGTCCAGCCGGTGGACACGGCCGCGCTGGTACTGGACGTTTGCAGTGGACTGAAGAAACCCGTTGCCGATCGCCGCATCTCCCTGACCCTCAACCTGCCTGCCCTTCCGACGGTCAAAGCCGACCCGAACATTCTCCGCAAGGTCTTCTCGCATCTCGTCAGCAACGCCATCAAGTTCACCCCCAACAACGGGACGATCCGCGTCACAGGGACGGTGGCGCCGCCCAGCCCGGTGGATTTGCCCCACGGCGGCGTGGAGATCATCGTCAGCGACAGCGGCGTGGGCGTGGACCCCGACTTCCACGAAATGATCTTCACCAAGTTCTACCAGCCCGGCGAGTTGAACAAACACTCCACCAGTCAGAGCCGCTTCAAGGGAGGCGGCGCGGGATTGGGGCTGGCGCTCTCGAAGGGCATCGTCGAAGCGCACGGCGGACGCATCTGGGTGGAAAGCAGTGGGTACGATGAAGTCAACCTGCCCGGCAGTCAATTCCACGTGCTGTTGCCGTTGGTCAAGGCGGAGGAAGGACGGACAGTCCCCATGGGCGGCGTGGTGAAGACGGAGATTGGGAAAATAAAAGCGTAGAGCGAGACATTATCTCGCTCTACTTGTTTTTGCTAACAAGAAAGCCCCCCGTTTTCATCGATGAAAACGGGGGGCTGCTTTACTTCTGTTTCGGCCACAACCAGCCGATGAGGGCGTACATCAATCCCAGTAGCAACAGGCTAAATTTGACGGTGGCACAGAGGGCGGCGAGACGCGGCCAGAGCGACTGAAAATCTCCCAGCAGGAACTGCCACAGGGCGTAATTTTCCACCGCGTCGAAGAGCGCCGCGGTGAGCGCGCCCCATCCCAGCCACGCGCCGAGGCGGGCGAACCAGCCTGGGTGTCGTCCCGCCGCGAGCAGAATGCCCAGTGCGAGAGTCAGCGCGTAGGCGGGCATGAAGAGATAGTCCAGGCCGAGACCGAAGGCCGCGAAGAGTTGGGCACGCGCGTCCCACGAAGCGAGCATCTCCGCCGCGGGTTTGATCTCGCCCGCCAGTTCATACGAGACGATTCCGCTCGGCGCGGCCGCGGTCCGCAGGGGGGTGTCCAACACTCGGAACGCCGCGAACAGGACCAGGGTCAGGAAAAGAAGCGAGAGGAAGAGGGGCTTGCGTCGCTCGTTTTGGATAAAGTCCAAGGGATGGTTCATCTCTGCCTCTCTTTCTTCGTGGTCCGTGTCGGAAATCGGAAGGATTTTCCTTTGCCGCGAATTCTTTGAAAATCTTCGCGCAATTCGCGGCGAGAGTTTAATTTTCGAGTCACGAAATCCGTTTCAGGCGGAAGTCCCGCATCTCGTTCAGCGCGCCCTCCAGCGAGGAATGTCCGCTGTGGAAACTCCACTCGTTGAACTGGCTGGCTTCGAAGATGGCGTACGCGCCCTTGTACTCGCCGATCAACATGAACATCGTGCCTTCGTCGTTCCCGAAAACCGCCAGCGATTTGTAGGAACGCTTTTCGGGGAACAGCCCGTCGAGCGTGATGGCGCCGTCTTTAACGTGACTCATCAATTGATTCAATCGGTCGGAATACGGGCTGTCTGTCATGTTGGCCTCTGCGTTTTTTTTTTTTTGATTTTACACCGTTCGCGCCTCCCTGCGGCGCAGGAACAATTTTGTGAATTCCTCAGAAACAGCGGGGATAAGCGCCAACCCAACCACAACCAGCCATTCACGCGGGCTCATAAAATGCGTATTGAAGATCGGCTGCAGGAACGGCACATTGATGACCAACAGCATCAGCACGATCGAAAGTCCCACGGCGTATTGCATGTAGCGGTTCGAAAAGATTCCCAATCGGAAGATGGATGCCTTTTCCGAACGGACGGTATATGCGCGGAACAGTTCACATAGCGAGAGCGTGACGAAGGCCATCGTCTCCGCGGTCTGGACGTCCACACCGCGCCAATCGTGCTCGAGGACGTAACTCAGCGCGTTCATTCCCGACGGGATGGCGGCTCCCGCTTCGAGGTGCCATACCAACCCAAGGACGAACGCCAGCAAGACCGCGCCGGTCTGTGCAAAGGTCTGAATGATGAGTCCCAATTGCATGGATTTGTTGATGATGGGTTCGTTCTTGGCGCGCGGCTTCTGGTCCATGATGTCGGGATCGCCCTTTTCCATGGCGAGCGCCAGTGCGGGTGCGCCGTCGGTGATCAGGTTCAGCCAGAGCAGTTGGATGGCCGTCAACGGCGCGGGCAACCCCGCCAATATGGCGAGGAAGATGATCATGATCTCGGCCACGTTCGAGGAGAGCAGGAAGAAGACGAACTTGCGGATGTTCGAGTAGATGATACGTCCCTGCTCCACCGCGGAAACGATGCTGGCGTAGTTGTCGTCGGTGAGGACCATATCGGCAGTGCCTTTGGCCACATCGGTGCCGGTGATGCCCATCGCCACGCCGATGTCGGCGCGTTTGATGGCGGGCGCGTCGTTCACGCCGTCGCCGGTCATCGCCACGATCTCGTGGTTGGCCTGCAACGCGTCCACGATGCGCATCTTGTGTTCCGGTGAGACGCGGGCGAAGACAGCCGTTTCGGGCATGACCTTCCGCAGTTCCTCGTCGGTCATCTTGTCCAGTTCCATCCCTGTCAGGACGTTCTTCCTTCGCTTCATCAACCCGATGGATTGGGCGATGGCGCGGGCGGTGTTGGGATAGTCGCCCGTGATCATCACCGTGCGGATGCCCGCATGGCGGGCGCGGTCGAGTGCGGGGGCAACTTCCATGCGAGGCGGGTCGATCATGCCGATGAGACCGACGAAGATCAGGTCCTTCTCCACTTGTTCGGGCGTGATCTCGCCGTTGGGCACATCTTTTTCCACGCGGTACGCGAGACCCAGCACGCGCAGGGCGTCGGCGGTCATGGCATCATTGGCATCCAGGATACGCTTTTTCGCTTTTGCGTCCAGCGGTTCGACCTCGTCATTCATGGCCTCGTATTTTGTGCATAATTCCAGCACCACATCCGGCGCGCCTTTGACGACGATGATGTCCCAGCCCTTGTGCTTTTTATCGTAGAACGGGGAGAAATCCTCGGGTTTCGGCTCGATGATATCGTGGACGGTGATCATGCGCTTGCGTTCTGAGTCGAAGGGGATTTCGTTCTCGCGCGGATAGGACTTGTGAATTTCGTGGTATGGCGTACCCGCCTTGGCGGCGGCCACCAGCAACGCGCCCTCCGTCGGATCGCCGACCACGCGGAAGGTCTGGGCTTGCTCCGATTCCCCGGTGGATTCGAGTTGCGCGTCGTTGTTGAGCGCGCCCAACCAGAGCAGGGTCAACATGCCCGGGTAATCGCTGATCCCCACTTGTTTGTCACCCACTTTGAAATCGCCTTTGGGCGTGTAGCCTGTGCCGGTCACGTCGATGAATTGTCCGTCCACCCACAAACGGGTGACGGTCATTTCGTTCTGCGTGAGCGTGCCCGTCTTGTCCGAGCAAATGACGGTGGCCGAGCCGAGCGTTTCCACGGAAGCCAGCTTGCGGATGAGCGCGTGTCGTTTCACCATCTCGCGCATACCGAGCGCAAGGGAAATCGTCACCACCGCAGGCAGGCCTTCGGGCACAGCCGCGATGGCCAGGCTGATGGCGATGATGAAAACTTCGGTGATATCTTTAGCGTACTCTTTAACGTAAGCCAACGGGCCTGTAAAAAGTTCCCCGATACTTGTGTAATTGATCAACGCAACGATGAAGACGACCGCGACCAGAACCAGCGCGCCGATCGAAAGTGTCTTCCCCAATTGGTCCAGGCGGCGCTGGAGCGGCGTTTCCTCCTCTTCCACGTTTTGGAGCATCTCAGCGATCAGGCCCAACTGTGTGCGCATCCCCGTGCTGACGACCACGCCGCGCCCGCGCCCGTACGAGACGAGTGTACCCATGAAGGCGGTGTTCTTTCGGTCGCCGAGCGGGACATCCTGATCGAGGACGGTGGCGGCGCTTTTCTGGACGGGGAGCGATTCGCCCGTTAAGGATGCTTCCTCCACCCGCAGGTTGACCGCTTCGAGCAGGCGCACGTCCGCGGGGATAAAATTGCCCGCTTCGAGGAAGACCATGTCACCGGGCACAAGTTCACGCGCGGGCACACTGGTGCGATGCCCGTCACGCAACACCTGCGCTTCAGGTGCGGCCAGTTTTTTGAGGGCGGCCAGTGCCTCCTCGGCGCGTCGCTCCTGAATGATGCCCAGCACCGCATTGAGGACGACGATCGCCATGATGGCCGCGGCCTCGATCTCGTCTCCGAGTAACGCGGAAATGACCGAGGCAATGATCAGCAGCCACACCACGAAACTGTTGATCTGCTCCCAGAGCATGTGCAACAGACCGGGTCGCGGCGCTTCCATCAATTGATTCAATCCATAAGCGGCCTGACGACTCCTGGCCTCTTCTGTGGTAAGTCCCCGGTCTTTCACCTTCAGGTTCTTAAGAACTTCCTCTGTATTCAGGGCGTGCCAGGCTTTTTCCTGTTCAGGAACACCATTGGACTTAATTTCCGAGGTCATGAAACTCTCCTATGTGAGAAATTTGTAAACAAAAAGACCACCACGAAACATACCTACGTGATGGTCTCGCCAATCGCTCTACTCAATAAGCGCATGGATTGCCGATGGCTCTTGGGCCAATGGGTTGACGACAATCCAACCTGTGGGGTACAGGAGGCTACTCCCCAGACACCGTGCTAGTCTAATCCTGCCCGGTGGGCTTGTCAAGCAGGGATAAACTACAGCCTGTTTACAGTTTAATCCGGGGCGATGACCGTCCCTGCGGTGATGACCGCGTCCTTTGGCACGACCACGATGCCGTCGCGCACCACTACGGGAGGAATATCGTCCCGATCCACGCCGCGCGGGAACGGGCGGATGGTGACATGCTCGCCGATGCGAGCGTTCTTGTCCAGGATGGCGCCCTCGATGTTGCTGCCTGTTCCAACGCCGATGGGCACGCCGTGCACCTCGTCGGGCTTGTCGTAGTAATCCGAGCCCATCATGATGGTATCCACGATGCGCGACCCCGTCTGGATGACGGAACGGACGCCGATGACCGAGTGGCGGATCTCCGCCTTGCGGATGATGCATCCCTCGGCGATCATGCCGTCGATCACATAACTATCCTCGATGATGGAACTGGGGAGTACGCGCGGATGGGTATAGATGGGCTGTTTGTGGTCGTAAAAATTGAACGGGTGGCTGGGTTTTGCCAGTTCGAGATTGGTATCGTAGAACGAACGGATCGTCCCGATATCGCGCCAGTAGCCGCTGAAGTCGAATCCGTAAACCGCGTGACCCTTGATGGCATGGGGGATCACGTCACTGCCGAAATCGTCGAAGTCGGGGTACTCCGCCAAAAGGTCCAGAAGAAGCGAGGTCTTGAAGAAGTAGATCCCCATCGAGCCGAGGAAGGGACGGTCGGGATCGCCGCGGCTGACGAAGTGTGCCTGCACAGCGGGGTCCGTTGGTTTTTCGACAAAATCCGAAATGCGAAAATCGTCCTCACGTTTCAGGATCCCAAACCGGGACGCGTCTTCACGCGCGACGGGTTGGACGGCCACGGTGATATCGGCCTGGTTCGCCCAGTGGAATTGGGCCATGGCCGAATAATCCATGCGATAGAGGTGGTCGCCTGCCAGGATCAGCACGTTCTTCGCGCTTGTTGCGCGGATCTCGAACCTTTGCTTGCGGATGGCGTCGGCTGTGCCCTGATACCAGTTTTCCGATTCGAGCGTCTGCTCGGCAGCCCAGATCTGAACCCAGCCGCCGTGGAAACTGTCGAAGTTATAGGTCTGTGTGATGTGACGGTGGAGGGAGACGGAATTGAACTGCGTCAACACCGCGATCCTGTAGATGCCCGAGTTGACGCAATTGCTGATGGGAATATCAATGAGGCGATACTTGCCCGCGATGGGGACGGCGGGTTTGGAGCGCATCACCGTCAGGGGGAAGAGGCGGGCGCCGCGTCCGCCGCCGAGAATAACAGCCAGAATGTCTTTGATGTCGGGCATGGGAGGCTCCTCATTGAGATTGAGATGCGATGGGTTATCGTTTGTTCTTCAGGATCTCTCGCAGTTTCGAAGCAATAAAGAGGAAGGGATAAGCCAGCAGGATAAGGGTGTCCATCACAATAAAGAACAGGTAGAGCTTCATGATCTCTTCTCCTCGGATATCCTTCGCGCGGAAAAGGTCATTAAAAGCGCGAAGCCGCCAATTGGCGGCCTCACGGCATTTTGTGCAATGACCGGTGCGCGGCCGCCATGCGCGGCGATCATCGGTCCCGAACAATCTAAAGGCTCTTTTGCCTTTAGAGCCATCAAAAGTGCTGTATAATTTCAGTGCCGAAGGAGGGAATTGAACCCTCATCCCCTTCCGGGGACACGAGTTTGAGTCGTGCGCGTATGCCAGTTCCGCCACTTCGGCAGGTACCGCAAATTTAATTTTGCGGTGCACACAGTATAACAAATCCCATCCAACAAGGTCAAGTGGTGGATTTTCGATCCGCCCCACAAATAACAACATGAAACTAGGAATCATCGGTCTCCCCCAATCTGGAAAAACAACCATCTTCAACGCCCTGACGCGCGGCAACACGCCGACCACCGCCAGCGCGGGCCGCATCGAAATTCACCAGGCCGTAGTGGACGTCCCCGACCCGCGCGTGGACAAACTCTCGGGCATGTTCAATCCGAAGAAGACCATCTACGCCAAGGTGACGTATGCGGATATCGCGGGACTGGAAGCGGGCGCGGCCAAAACGGGCATCTCAGGCCAGTTGCTGAACCAACTCGCGCAGATGGAGGGATTCATCCACGTGGTGCGCTGTTTCGTGGACGAGAACGTCCCGCATCCCTCGGGGAGTGTCAATCCCGCGCGCGATGTCGAGTCGATGGAGGGCGAACTGCTCCTGAACGACCTCGTGGCCGTGGAGCGCAAACTCGAAAAACTGGTGGACGAGCGCCGCAAGGGCGGCACGGACAAGGTGCTGAACGCGCGCCAAACCGAACTCTTCGAGCGCCTGCACAAGACCCTGTCCGACAGCCAGCCTCTGCGCGGCATGGAATTCAACGCGGAGGAGCAAAAGGAACTCGCCAGTTACGGCCTGCTCACGCGCAAGCCGATCTTGACGGCGTTCAACCTCGGCGAGGGACAGTCCGCGCCGCAGATCGAGGTCGGCCATTCCAGCGTGGCGTTGCAGGGCAAACTCGAAATGGAGATCGCCCAACTCTCGCCCGAGGACGCGGCGGTGTTCATGCAGGAATATGGCATCGACGAACCCAGTCTCAACCGCATGATCCGCCTCTCGTATGACCTGCTCAACCAGCAATCTTTCTTCACCGTGGGCGAGGACGAGGTGCGCGCGTGGACCGTCCGACGCGGGGCGAACGCGCAGGAGGCTGCGGGGGCCATCCACACCGACCTGCAGAAGGGATTCATCCGGGCGGAGGTGGTGGCCTACGACGACCTCACCAGCCTCGGGTCCATGAATGAAGCGAAGAACAAGGGCAAGTTCCGTCTTGAAGGCAAGGAGTACATCGTCAAGGATGGGGATATTGTCCACATCCGTTTCAACGTATAATAACTTTGGATTTTGAAAAACGTCATTCCTAATGGAGGCGTCCATGTCCCGATTGAATCTTCGCACGATTCTGGTTTTGGGAACGGCCATTTTAGTCATTACGCTGGCCTGCTCGATCTCGCTGGGACCGACCGCCAGCCAGCCCCCCGCGCCCGATGCCACCCGCATCGCGCTGGAAATCCAGGGGACGACCATGGCGATGCAATTGACTCAGGTCGCCTTGAATGCGCAGAACCAGCAAGCGCCGCCCACGCTGGCGCCTCCACCGGTCCAGCCGCAGGCCACCCTGCCGCCTCCGCCAACAAACGTGCCGCCCACGCCCACGCAGGACATTCAGGCTCGCATGAAGAACGCCAAGATTTTGGTGTACGAGGATTCGATGGGCGTGCCGCTGGTGCCGTGGGTGAAGCCGACGCTCGACCTGATGGGGCTGACCTATAGTTATTCGGGCGACATCGGCATCCTGATGAACCAGTTGAATTCGGGCACCAAATGGGACCTGATCATCATCGCGGCGGAAAGCCGTTCGGGCGTGCAGGGAGAATTCTGGGATGTGATCGTGCCCAAGGTGACCAACGACAAGACCGCCCTCATCGTGGAGATGTGGTACCTCTCGGACACCGCGGTGGGACGCATCAGCCAGTTGACCTCGAAGTGCGGGATCCGTTTCCAGAAGGTACGCGAGGAAGTGGATTCGATCTACACGCTCAAGCCTGACCATCCGATCTTCACCACGCCCAACAGTGGATTCGGCCTGACGAATTACTGGGGCTATTGGCAGGACAAAGGCGGCGATTACGTACGCGTGACCGGCGGCGACGCCGTGATCGTGGCGGGCGGATTCCCTAGCACTCCCTCCGATTACGGGTTGATTACCACCTGCATCGAGGGACGCGTCATCATCCAGACCTTCTCGGACCACGATTATCATCGTGAGGACATCCAGGCGCTGTGGGAGAACTACATCACCTGGGTGTTGACCAACCACTTTGCGGTGGTGCCGTAAAAAATACTATCGTCATTGCGAGCGCAGCGACGCAATCTCCTTTTCAGCAGCGAGATTGCTTCGTCGCTTCGCTCCTCGCAATGACGGTGGAAAAGTGAACGATAACTTTTAGGAGATAACAAACCATGCCCTACAAACTTTCCCGCTGGTCGCTCGATGACCTCTTTCCCGCGCCCCAAGGGGGCGTGACCAGCCCCGAACTGGAAAATGCCTTCGACCAGGTGGACGAACAGGTGACCACCTTCGAGGGCGTGCGCGGCAAACTGCGCGCCGACATGCCCGCTGACGAATTCCTGCACGTCGTCCAGACCTCCGAAGCGTTCACCCGCATCGTCCACAAACTGGACGCGTTCGCGGGTCTCGCGTTCGCGGCGGATACGCAGGACCAGGCCGCGTTGACATTGCAATCGCGCGTCCAGCAGTTCATGGCAGACATGGCGAACCGCACCCTGTTCTTCAGCCTATGGTGGAAGGACGTGGACGAGGCCAACGCCAAACGTCTGATGGATGCAAGCGGCGATTACCGGTATTACCTCGAAGAGATGCGCCACTTCAAGCCACACACGCTGACCGAACCCGAGGAGAAGATCGTCAACATCAAGGACGTGACGGGTTCCAGCGCGCTGGTCAACCTGTACGATTCGATCACGAACCGCTACGTTTTCAAGCTGAAAGTGGACGGCAAGACGAAAGAGTTGACGCGCGGCGAGTTGATGAACTACGCCTACAGTCCCGACCCGAAGATGCGAGCCGCGGCCTACAAGGAACAATTCCGCGTCTATGGCAATGACGGTCCCATCCTCGGGCAGATGTACCAGACGCGCGTCCGTGATTGGTACAACGAGGGCATCACCCTGCGCAAGTTCAAGACGCCCAACTCCGTCCGCAACCTGATGAACGACATCCCCGATGAGGCCGTGGACGCGCTGCTGGACGTCGCCAGGCGGAACGCGCCCGTCTTCCAGCGCTTCTTCAAACTGAAGGCCAAACATCTGGGCATGAAAAAGTTGCGCCGCTACGACATCTACGCGCCGCTGGCCGCCTCCTCGAAAAAGTATCCCTACCCCAAGGCCGCCGAGATGGTGCTGGATTCGTTCCGCGCCTTCCTGCCCGAATTTGCCACGCTCGCCCAGCGCGTCTTCGATGAGAACCATCTCGATAGCGAAGTCCGCAAAGGCAAGCAGGGAGGCGCATTCTGCGCGAGCATCGTCCCCGAGATGACGCCCTACGTGAAGGTCAACTATCAGGGCAACGCGCGCGAGGTCGCCACGCTGGCGCACGAACTCGGCCACGCCATCCACGCCATGCTGGCCTCGCACCACAGTACGTTCACCTTCCACTCGTCCCTGCCGCTGGCGGAGACGGCCTCCACCTTCGGCGAGATGATGCTGATCGACCGCATGCTGGCCGAGGAGAAGAACAAGTCCGTGCGACGCGACATCCTCTTCCGACAAGTGGATGACTCCTACGCCACCATCGGACGCCAGGCCTGGTTCGCCATGTTCGAGCGTTCTGCCCACGACATGATCATGAAGAACGCCAGCGTGGACGAAGTCTCGAAGATGTATTTTGCGAACCTTCAGGAGCAGTTCGGTGACTCGCTCGACCTGAGCGATGATTTCAAATGGGAATGGGTCGCCATCCCGCACTTTTATCACACCCCGTTCTACGTCTACGCCTACTCGTTCGGCAAACTGCTGGTGCTTTCGCTCTACAAGCAATTCAAAGCGGAAGGGGAGTCCTTCAAGCCGAAATACCGCAAGATCCTTGCCGCGGGCGGATCGGAAGCCCCCGCCAAAATCCTTGCGGATGCAGGCATCGACATCCGCTCGGCGAAATTCTGGCAGGGCGGGTTCGATGTGATCAAGGAGCAGGTGGAGGAGTTGGAACGCTTGTAGCTGGTAATTGGTAAGTGGTAATTGAAAAAGGACTCGGCGGTGGCTGAGTCCTTTTCGTTTGCCCCTCCTTTTTTAACTAATTGATGCAATTTTGATGGTTGGATTATTGTCTCGGAAGTGTGATTTATGCTTTCCTATATAATCAGCAACAGCTTTTTTCAATTGCAGCGAAGGAACGATTATCTCCACTATTTCAGTAGCGACAGTATTTTGAGTGGGAATACCATTGAACCAGTAGAAATCATCTATCATAGGAGAAATTGATAGTTTATTGTCAATTGAAGGCATGCCTGTTTTATAGGGTTCAGACCATGAGGGTACCATTCTTATTAAGTCATGTTTCTCCTCCTCTGTGAGTTTCTTAAATAGTTCTTCGCCGGGTCCATAGTGTAATCCCTGAACAATTCTCCATTCCTTCTCGTACAGGAAAGATTGATCATCCCCAGCTTTGGTTGACATTTCTTTAAAGTGCGCCATTAAGAAGTATAGTGTCCCAATAAAATGAGTCATTTTGTCTTCGGAATCGTTTTTTGACACAGATAGCTCGTTTACAGTCAGATGGTATTCGGAGTTTTGTATTTTTGAACGCAAGGATTGAAGTAAATCAATCAATTGGCGCAGGTAATTCATGGAAATGGATACTCTCCCATACTGTGTTCCAATCTCAAAATAATTAGGAAGATACCAAACGGGACAGCCACCCCACCGAAGAATAGTATTCCTGTGAAATCCCACACCAAAAGATCCAAATCGCATTTGGATGTGTGACAACTTGTCAGTCGGAACCTCTGTAAAACAGACCCTTGGCCACTGCTTTGGTCGAACATTTTCTACTTGTTTTCTTGTAAAACTATAATAGGCAAATTGATCGATGGAATCTTTATTTCCGCATGTAAGCAAGAGTCCTTTTTTAATTATTGAATCGAATATTTCAAGTTGTCGTTTTTCATCTAACCCCTTACCCCAAAAGTGAAATAATATGTCAGAAAGATACGCTTCTGAATAAGAGATGTCATTAAGATTGTTCACAGATTTATCTCTCCTTCTTTTTCGTCTTAGGCCGATTGTACGGATTTTATCTCACTATCTCTGTCAACCTCCCAATTTTAGTACCAACTGAAAGTAGAAAAATCAGGCATGTTGGATGGCATACTGATGGGGCGTCAAACCTTGCAACGCCTGGTGTGGGCGGATCGTGTTGTATTCCTGCAGCCAA
>JBMOMR010000122.1:0-27967 GCA_049324715.1 Chloroflexota bacterium
GACTGCCAGCATTTGTTCAAAGGTGCTGCGCTGAACACCCGTGCAGCGTTTGAAGTCTTCATCATTGAGTTTTTGTACGGTTTCGTATCGCATGTGCCTATTATGGCACACTTATGCAAGAGGTCTATTCTCTGGCGTTCATCCCATCCTTTTTGCTGCTACTTTTTATGTTGGTTGATGATTTCGAGCCTCGGGTTTGGAAGGAAGAACTTACACCATGGAGTATTCGAGGAATATCCCCTGACTCGGATGGGACAGTTTGGGTAACTACATCAGATTCTAAAGAAGGTAAGATTATTTGGCGGCTTTCGGAAAATAACCGTCAATATTGGTCCCTTTCTGAAGACGTGTGTGATTGTAGTGCTTTTTCTGTCAGCCATGATCCGCTTGGATTTCCAAGGGTATTTGACGGACAAGAATCTTTCACTACTATTTATGCCTGGAACAGTTCGGAATGGAATAAACAATCTGTTGAAGCAGACTTTTTCAACATGAAACTGCATTCCATGAATACCCGCGTTTGGGGCGAGCAAAATGGAAAATTGGTATATATGGATTTTATGACCAATCAGTTGGTGGTAGTTCCGTCGCCGTCTGAGGCTGTATCCGAAGAATTAGAGTTGAATCGTGTAAAGATTGGTCAAAACGGTTCCGTGTTTGCTACATTTTCCGCCGAGGGGAAGGTGGCCCGCCTTTTCAGGTTTGATGGCAGAGTTTGGAGCAAGCCGTATCCAGCCGCGCCAGAAGGTCTTGGCTTTTATGATTTTTATGAAGACACAAAGGGTAATGTATGGGCATTTGCGGGCAATTTGGATCTTTCGGTACTGAATTTTACTAATCCAATGCTTGGTTACTATAATTCTGAAGATGCTATCTGGGTATGGAAAGACATTAACCCCATACGCTCTCACGATGGCAATCTGTTCATTAGTGATTTTGTAGTTGATCGCTTTGAACGTATCTGGCTGTCTGGAACATATAGGACTTCAGGCGAAAATGGACGCCATATCAATTTTGTAACTGTGCTTGACTGGACAGAGAGCGGGCTGATCCCACTAGTGGAATATAATCGTCAAAACTCCAATATTGATTTCGCCGGTCAATTTCTTCTAACGAGCAATCGCATCTGGATATGGGATCGCGAACTTCTATGGCAGGATATACACACCGAAAAACTCCTATCTCCTCTCCCCGACTGGATGGCTTGGATGAAAGAGTTCTATGACGATCATGTTGGTTGGTATTTCATTGTCTTCTTTGGACAAATCATTCTCGCTCTAATTGGTGTCTCTTTAGAGTATCAATAACTTTGAAGTTCACCCTCGTAGCGATTATCCCCAACACAGGATTACAGTTCGCGCTATAATGTGTGCAGAAAATACAATAATATTGTATTTTCTGCACACATGAAAACCAACTCCGATCATGACTCCCTCTATCGCATCGCAGAAACCCAGGCGGGTTATTTTACGTCCGAACAGGCGCGCTCCGTCGGGTTTACCCCCTCTTTGCTCGCTTATCATGCCCAAGGCAGGCAATTTGAACGGATCGAGCACGGCCTTTATCGTCTCATTCGTTTCCCTGCTACGCCGCACGAAGACCTATTCGTCGCATCCCTGAGCGCGGGATCTCATGCTGTGATCTCCCATGATAGCGCGCTGGCCTTTTACGAGCTCTCCGACCTCATGCCATCTGAAATTCACCTGACGGTACCGCGCACATCATCCCGCCGCCATCCGGGATTGCGCTTTCATACCAATCGTCTGGAGGAGAGCGAAGTCAGCCGCTATAATGGACTACGCGTGACAACGGTCCCGCGCACGATCGCGGACGTCGCGGCAGGCGGACTGGCCGATGAACTCCTGATTCAAGCCATCCACCAATCACTGCAGCACGGATTGACCACGCTAAAAAAGTTGCAGGATGTAAAAGGACGAGGAAGAAAACGCGTTGCGCATCTTATTGCAAAGTACATACAAAATGAGGAGACGGAAATTTGAAATACGCATCAGGTAGCGATTTCAGAAAGGCGCTGGAAACCCGTCTCCGCAAGATCAGTTTGCAGGAACATTCCTCGCTTGCGCGTTTACGAAAGATGGTCGCGTTCGACCGTTTTTTGGCGCGGCTCACTTTCTCTCAACCTGGCTTGTGGATCTTGAAAGGCGGGCTGGCGCTTCAAATCCGACTTGGGGAACGCGCCAGAACCACACGAGATATTGATTTCCTCCTGGTCGAACCGCAATCGAATATCCACGCAACGCTGGTGGAGGCGATATCTGCCAGGCACAACGACTGGTTTGAATTTCAGGTGGAGCGCGCGTCCACAAGCGAGGGAAACTCGGAACGATTTCACGTCCGCTCCCTGCTGGATGGCAGGCCGTTTGAGTTATTCCACGTGGATATTGGCATCGGCGACCCAATGAACGAAGAAGCGGAAATGCTATCCATGCCGCCGCTCTTGTCATTCGCGGAGATTCCTCCCGTAGTCACCCCGTGTTTTCCCATCAGCCAGCAAATCGCGGAAAAAGCACATGCCTACACAAGGCCGCACATTGCCGACACGCCGAGCAGCAGGGTGAAGGATTTGGTTGACATTCTTTTGATGGCAGAATTGTCATCCATATCGAGCGGGCAATTACTTCTCGCGATACGATCAACATTTGAAGCGCGAAAGACCCATTCCCTGCCGCGCAATCTGCCAGCGCCGCCAACAGATTGGAGCAATCCGTTCCGAAAGCTGGCAAGGGAGACAGGCCTGCAATGGACTTCGATAACCGAAGCCTTTCCCGCTTGCCAGAAATTTCTCGAACCTGTTTTACAATCAGTCCCTGAAAGTAAATGGAATCCTCATCAATGGACTTGGGAGCCGACATGACAGACATCATCGGAAAATCGCTCGGACGTTATCAAATCATCGAACAACTCGGCGAAGGGGGCATGGCCATCGTCTACAAGGCGTATGACACGCGCCTCGAGACGGACGTGGCCGTCAAAGTCATCCGCACGGAGAACCTCGCGCCCGTCTTGCTGGAGAAGGCCCTCAAACGGTTCGAACGCGAAGCGAAGGCGCTGGCGCGGCTGACGCATCCAAATATCGTCAAAGTAACGGACTACGGAGAGTACGACGGCAAGCCGTACCTTGTCATGCCGTACCTGCCGGCTGGGACGCTGAGACAACGGATGGGGCGACCGATCCCCTGGCAGGAGGCGGCGCGTCTTTTGCTTCCCATCATGCGCGCGTTGGATTTTGCCCATCGCCAGAACATGATCCATCGCGACGTGAAGCCTTCCAATATCCTCATCACCGAAGATGGGGAACTCATGCTGAGCGACTTCGGCGTTGCCAAAGTGCTCGACCTGGAGGGAACGGCCGACTTGACGGGTACGGGAATGGGAGTCGGCACACCCGAATTTTTTGCCCCCGAGCAATGGACGGGCAAAGCCACGCCGCAATCGGACCAATATGCCGTGAGTGTGGTTCTCTATGAAATGTTGACAGGCCGTAAACCCTACTCGGCTGATACACCTGTTGCCATTTTATTGAAGCAGGCCACCGAACCCCTCCCACGCCCCAGCCTGTATGTGCCGGGCCTTCCCAACGAAGTGGAGAAATTAATCACCAGGGGTCTCGCGAAAGATCCCGAAGACCGTTTCGCCAGCATGGGCGACTATGCCTCCGCGCTCGAAGCAGTGTTGCGTGAAACGCGAGGCGCTTTGCCTGTCGCTGGAACGAAAACGAATTTGCGGAAACAAGTCACAGATGACGATGCAAAAACTTTGTCGCAGTCGGACATGTCCGATGTTGTCAGGCCGCGTCCTGCGTCCAATCGGTCGGTGTGGGGTCGGGTCGTTGGTGTCGGCGTTGTGATCATCCTTTTACTCCTTGGAGCGCTCTCATTATTTTCGCCAGAGATCACGGGACTGGCCTCATTGCTCGTGGCGCCCACCTCGGCCTCTTCCGCTATTGTCCCGACAGACCAACCGACTTCCGCAGCGCGCCCCACCGCCGTCCCTGCGACGGATACGCCCGTTTCACCTCTTCCCACGTCGACGCGGGCGATTCCCACCCCGACCGTCTCGCCGGGATATGTCCTCGAGGATTGCCGCTTCAGCGACGAAAACATCTGTCTCTACAGCATCTCGCCCCAGACCGATAGCGTCATTGTGGCGTTGAAATACAAAAGCGGGATCGACGAGTCCAGGCTTCCGTACTTGCTGGTTGGGACTCACATCTTCAATTGCGAGTTGCTGCTTTTCTACCCCGGGCGATTGTATTGCACAGGCCCGTCCATCTCTGGTGATTTCAGTTTTGTCTTGCGCTATTCGGATACGGAAAATATCTGTTCGGGCGACTTTCGCGTGAATGAGTACGTTGCCCCCGTGCCGACCAAGAAAAAAGGTTCGTCGGGCGGCAAGTATCCGTGATCATGTGGAATGGCATTTCTGAAATATTCATTTCTTTGCAGGCCAGTTTTCGAGTCCTTCTCGAAAACTGGCACTTTTTCGTCCACCTATTCGTTTTGCAATTTGCCTTTGCCGCGCTGATCTCAAAGGCATTGACCGATCTCTGGGAGGATAAAGAAACTGTTTTCACGCTGGCGTTCGTAGGGGGAATCCTGGGAGCCGTTCTCTTCACTCTGCTCGCTGTACTGCTGAAAGTCCAGCCGACCCCGCTGGTTGGCACGATAGTCTTGCTGATTTCGCTGGCTGTGATAATCTGGCAAAGGGGATTCTTCAAAGGTCTTGGCCCAGCAAAATGGTTCCTCACGTTCGGTCTATTCGTCCTGCTCTTACGATTGATTTTCATTCAGGGACTGATCGTGCCGCCATACGCCGATTCGGTGACGCATCTCCGCATCGTGGACGATCTGCTGGATCCCAGCCGCGCCCCGCAGGCGTTTTACCGTCTCGCCTTCGACCTGCGACATTACTATCACGTCGGTTTTCATGCCCTCGCCGCCTGGCTGAGCGGAGCGACATCCACTGCGCCGTCGCAGGCGGTATTGATCCTGGGACAATACTTCCAGACGATGGCGGTTCTATCCATTTATCCGCTGTCCCGTATTCTTTTCCGAAACTCCCATTCTGTCTGGATGGGAGTTGTTGTCGCCAGCCTCCTCCTGCCCACTCCCTCCTATGCGAGCAACTGGGGAAAATATCCAGCCATTTCCAGCATGGTCGGGATCGTATTCGTTTTTTCGTTGTTGTCGATCTATGCGATTCGAAGGTTCAGGCCGACGATCCCATTTTGGATATTGACCGGGCTTACCATCCTTTCGGCTGTCTGCCTGCATAGCAGGAGCCTCGCGGTGGTTTTGATCGCTCTTTCAATGGTCATCTTGGGCCCCTGCATAATGCAAGCCGTACGAAAGATCGTTGCGGAAAGAAAAAATGCAGATTACGAGGGGATCATTGCGACCTTCCTCGTCGCCCTAACCATCGTGTTCCTCATTTTGGTGGGGGAGCCTTCCGTCCCAATGTGGCTCGTGTTGACGGTTGTCATGCTGTCGGCGCTGGCGTTCCATGGGAATTTCACCCTGGCTGTCGCGCTTTCCGCGTTGACGATACTCGTGGGGACGGGATATTTTATATCAGCACAGTGGTTTTCCCTGCCCGTCCGTTTCGGCAGGATATTCGATTACCCATTCCTTGTGATCTTTGCATTTATTCCTCTTAGTCTGCTCGTTGAACTTGCGATGGAAGGGGCATTGCGGTTCTTTCCTTCGACGAAAGCGCACTCCCTTCAACGGTGGATCGTCATCCTGCTCCTCGTTCTGGGCTTTGCCAACATTGCCTTCATCCAAGACCAGCATCCATCCGCGTGCTGCGTCTTTTTGGACGACGATGACTTGTTTACGTTCGGCTGGATGGAAGAGAATCTTCCCGCCGATACGCTGGTGGGGGTTGCGGCCACGGGCCAGGCAGGGAACTTCCTGCCGTCCGATGGCGGCGCGTGGATCGAATATTTCACTCCCATTCCAACGAGAAAATTGGATTTCAACCTGAATTTTTACGAAGCGGCCGTTAACCTATGCCAGGCGGGGATCCGTTACCTCTATCTGGACGATCTCGCGACCAGTTTCGATGAATATGAACTCGCGGAGGTGGGCGGCGTTTTTCAGTTTGGGCTGGGAGATGTAAAGGTCTATCGGCTGAAATGCGAGGAAGCCCGCTAGACCGTCACATTGCATTCTTGTTTTTCGTCCCCCATGCGTTTACAATGTCACTGCTTGATTAATTGCCATTCCCTGTCGGAGATGCCATGACCAACCTCATCGGAAAATCGCTCGGACGCTATCACATCATCGAACAACTCGGCGAAGGGGGCATGGCCATTGTCTACAAGGCGTACGACACGCGCCTCGAGACGGACGTGGCCGTAAAAATCATCCGCACGGAGAGTCTCGCGCCCGCCATCCTGGAGAACGCCCTCGTCCGCTTCGAGCGCGAGGCCAAGGCGCTGGCGAAGTTGACGCATTCCAACATCGTCAAAGTTTTGGATTACGGCAAATTCGAAGACAAGCCCTGGCTCGTCATGCCGTATCTGCCGGGCGGGACGATGAAGCAGAAACTGCACGGCGTTCCGATGGATTATCAGCAGGCCGCCTCTCTCTTGATTCCGATTGCGCGCGCACTGGCATTCGCCCATCAGCAGGGGATGGTGCACCGCGACGTCAAGCCGTCCAACATCCTCATCACCCAGTCGGGCGATCCCATGCTGACCGATTTCGGCATCGCCAAGATCATCGACAGCGACGCCACAATGGACCTCACGGGCACGAGCGCCACCATCGGCACACCCGAGTACATGGCCCCCGAACAGGCCACCAGCAAGAACGTGGATCACCGCGCCGACATCTACGCCCTCGGCATTGTCCTCTTCGAGATGGTGACGGGACGCAAGCCCTACCAGGCCGATACACCGATGGCGGTCCTGTTCAAGCACGTCAGCGAACCGTTGCCGCGTCCGCGTGACTTTGCGCCGGGTCTGCCCGAAGCGGTGGAACGCGTCCTCGTGAAGGCGCTGGCCAAACGTCCCGAAGACCGCTATCAGAGCATGAGCGACTTCGCCGCCGCGTTGGAGAAACTGGCACGCGGCGATCTTTCTGCCACCACCAAAGTGGACAGGACAAAAGATCCGACGCAGGAGGCCACCATCGTGGAAAAGATGCCGACGATGGCGCGCACCAGCCAGGTTGGACAGCGCGCGGACGATTCCCGCGCCTCGGGCTGGAAGCGCTTCCTCGCGATGGGACTGGGAGGCTTTGCCGTGGTGGCAGTGGGAATCTGCCTCGTCGTGGCCGCGATCCTCATTGTGCAGGGAAACGGCTCCTCGTCCGCGCCCGAACCGACGGTTTACAATCCATACGTCGCGCCCACCTCCCGTCCCGTAGATGTGGAACCGACCTCGCGCCCCGCGGAGGTCCAGCCAACGTCGCGTCCCGCGCAGGTCATTCCGACCGATGTTCCCACGTCCACGTCCGTTCCAACGTGCCCGAATGCCAAATATCCCACCCGCCTGCGCAAGGACGCCGATGCGCGCGTCTGCACGAAGACCGAGCGCCTGATCGTTCGCAAGTCGCCGCGTTTGAACGGTGCAGAGGTGCTTTCGCTCTATCCTGGCACGACGATCCGAATTCTGGCAGGCCCCGTTTGCGCGGATAATTTCTGGTGGTGGAAGGTCGAGATCTACCCCGGCACAACCTATGGCTTGCAGGGCTATTCCTATAGCAAGACCTGGACCACGAACCAATCGTACACCGGCTGGGCGCGCGAAGGCTGGGATGAGATCGATGCCTATTTTCTTTGTCAGTGAGATACATGAGATCTTTTAAAGTGAATCGAAACACAACCTTTTTGCTGGCTGGCTTTTTGGCCGGTGCGGTTCTTTTTTTGTTGTTTTTTGTTTCGGCGAACCTGCTTTCAGGAAAATCCGCTTTGAGTCTGCCGTTCGTCGCGGGTGACGCGAGCGCGACAAGCGCGGCAGGCGACGCGAGCACCGTGCCGAATCCATCCTCCACGCCCGCTTGGACAGTCACGCCTGTTTTCGCTCCCGCATTTACCGCCACGCCTACGCAGATTCTCACCGCCACGCCTCTTCCGCCAGAAGGCGAGGCGTTTTCGATCGGGGAATCCCTCGAGGGCAAGCCGCTGGAGATGTACCGCTTCGGGAGCGGACCGATCGTGCGCGTCATCATCGGCGCGATCCACGGCGGATACGAATCGAACACGGCCACGCTGGTCTACCTCCTGCGCGATGATCTCAAGAGTGGGTTGATCACTGTACCCGAGGAGATTACACTCTACCTCCTGCCTGTCTTTAACCCCGATGGCTTTTACGATTACCTCAACCTGCCCGCGGGACGCTCCAATTTCCGCGGCGTGGACCTCAACCGCAACTGGGACGCCTACTGGGCGCCCGACTGGGATCGGGCGCGCTGCTTCAACTACGTTTATCTCACCGCGGGCGAATTCCCCTTCTCGGAACCAGAGACCATTGCCCTGCGCAACTTCCTGCTCAACAACCGCGTGGACGCGCTCATCAGTTATCACAGCGCCATGTCGGCCATCTTCGCGGGCGGACGTCCCGAACCCGACCCTGCCTCCGACGACCTGGCGCGCACGCTTTCCGCGGCCAGCCTCTATCTCTATCCGCCCACCAACGACCCTGGCTGCCAGTACACAGGTCAACTCATTGACTGGGCCTCCGCCAACGGCATCGCCGCCGTGGATGTGGAACTCACCGACCACCAAAGCAACGACATCCTCATCAATCGCAAACTGCTCGAGGCCTTCCTCGCATGGAGAAGGAAGGAACCAACCCCATGACACTTGACGCGCTCTCTCCTCTGGATGGACGCTACGCCGAGACGACCGCCCCCCTGCGCGATCTCTTCTCCGAGTTCGCGTTTCTGCGGGACCGCGTCCGCGTCGAACTCGACCTTCTGCCGGCTCTTTCCAAAACGGGCCTCGTCCGCCCTTTGAGCGATTCCGAATCCGACCTGCTGGCATCCATCGCCTCGACATTCTCCACCGCCGATGCGGAATCCATTCAGCGGTTCGAGCGTGAGACGCGGCACGACGTGAAGGCCATCGAATATTTCCTGCGCGAAAAATTGACGGGCACCTCGCTCGAAGACCTGCTCCCGTGGATCCACTTCGGCCTGACATCGGAAGACGTGAACAACATCGCACAAGCCGTCGCCCTGCGCGATTCCCGCGACCAGGTCATCCTCCCCGCGCTCGATGGACTCATCCTTGCCCTCCGCGATTTCGCTGTCCGTTACCGCGCCCTGCCCATGCTGGCGCGCACCCACGGACAGTTCGCCGTCCCGACCACGCTCGGCAAGGAGATGGCCGTCTATCTTGCCCGCCTCAAGAAAACCCGCGACGACCTGTCCGCTTTTCGCTTCGAAGCCAAATTGACCGGCGCGGTCGGCAACTTCAACGCCTTGCAGGCCGCCGCGCCGCAAGTGAACTGGCTTTCGTTCGGCAGGGAATTCATTTCGCGCTTCTACCTTGAGCCGAATCTGGTCACCACTCAAATCCTCCCCTACGACAATTGGGTCCGCTATTTTGACCTGCTCCGCCTGACCAATTCCATCCTGCTGGATCTCGCGCAGGATATGTGGCGCTACATCAGCGATGGGATCCTCAAGCAGGCCGTCGTGGAGGGGGAGGTGGGTTCCTCCACGATGCCGCAGAAGGTGAATCCGATCGACTTCGAGAACGCGGAGGGGAATCTCGGCCTGGCGAACGCGTTATTCGTCCACTATGCCCAAAAGTTGACAGTCTCGCGCCTGCAACGCGACCTGTCCGATTCCACCGTCCGCCGCACGTTTGGGACCGCGCTCGGGCATACCCTCCTTGCCTATCAAAACCTGGCGCGCGGCATGGGCCGCGTCGCCGCGGACGAGGAAAAATTATCAGCCGAGTTGAATGCCCATTGGGAAGTGGTCGCCGAGGGTGCGCAGACCATTTTGCGCGCGACGGGACGGGACGACGCGTATGAGTCGCTCAAACGTCAGACGCGCGGACGTGTCTTGACGGAGGCCGATTACAGGTTATGGTGCGACGCGCTCGATGTAGACGCGGAAACGCGCGGGCGGTTGAGGAGTCTCTCGCCAGAATCCTATATCGGGTTGGCGGTCGAATTAACGGATAACGTGACGGGGATGTTCTAGGTCAGGCATTGCCGCGCGTCTCGCGCTGGACGATGCCGCGCTGCCACGCATAGACGGCCACCTGTGTTCGGTCTGCCAGGTGCAGTTTGCTGAGGATGTTGCTGACGTGGCCTTTGACGGTGTTCTCGCTGATGTATAATTTTTCGGCGATCTGGCTGTTGGTGAGGCCATTGGCGATCAGTTTGAGCACGTCCTGTTCACGGTCGGTCAGGTCGGTAAAGAGGGGTTGATCGTCGCTGTCTTCGCCGCGGATGTTTTGAAGCACACGCATGGCCACGCGCGGGTGCAGGGTCACTTCGCCCTGCAGGGCGCGGTGCAATACCTCCACCAGTTTTTCCATTTTCATGTCTTTGAGAATATAGGCGATGGCGCCCGCTTTGAGCGCCGGGAAGATATGGATGTCTTCGTGGTACGAAGTGAGGACGACCACCTGCGTGCGCGGGCTGACCTGTTTGATGCGGCGGGTGGCCTCCACGCCGTCCATGCCGGGCATGATCAGGTCGAGCAGGACGATATCGGGGATGAGTTCGCCAACCATCAGCACGGCTTCTTCTCCAGATATCGCTTCGCCCACCACCTGGAATTCGGACAGGGTTTCCAAATAGGCGCGGATGCCTTTGCGGACCACTTCGTGGTCGTCCACGATCAGAATACTCATCGGATTGGGCATTATCGAATCTTCTCCATATCTGTTTTCTTGAGTGGGACCTGGATCAGGAGGCGCGTCCCTGCGCCGGGCGTGCTCTGGATCTGCGTGATGCCGCGGATACTGCCCACCCGCTCGCGAATGGACCGCAGTCCCAGGCCGCCGTTCAACTGGCTGGCATCGAACCCGACGCCGTTATCGGCGATCGTCACTTCGAGCGAGTCGGACCGATAAACGAGCGACACGTCCCCGCGCGTGGCGCGGCTGTGACGGGCGATGTTGGCGAGGGATTCCTGAATGATGCGATAGATGGCCTGCTCGGTCTTCAGTTCGAGCGGACGCGCGTCGCGAATCTCCAGCCCGATCGGGATATCGTTGCGATTCTCCCATTCGAAGATGTACTCGCGCAGGCTGGTGGGAAGTCCCTTCGATTGCAGGGCCGTCGGGTAGATCTCCTGGATCAGGAAGGATAATTCCTGGATGACTTCGTAGACAAGATTTTCCGCTTCCACGAGGTGCGGCTTGATGCCCTTCTGGCTGCGGTTGAGGATGCCGTTGGCGGTGCCCAATTGCGCCAGCGCGGCGAAGGCCTTTTGTTTGGCGCTGTCGTGCAGGTCGCGCGCCAGCCGATTGCGCTCCTCCATCACGGCCAGGTCCCTCGTCTGCTCGAAGAGTTGCATGTTGGCGATGGAAAGCGAGGCGCGTTGGACGAGCGCCGTGAAGAGACGGACGATATCTTCGTTGGCGGCGTTCGGCTTGGTGAAGCCGATGTTGAAAACAGCCATCACCTGACCGTCCACTTTGATGGGCAGATGCACAAAGGAATGGACGCCTTCCTCGATGATGGCTTCGCGCAGATCGGGAGTCAGGTCTTCGATGACGATATCGGGGACGATGACCGCTTCGCCGCTCTCCAGCACCTTGCCGACGATGCCCTCGCCGCGCGAGAACTTCATGGCGGCCAGCGTCTTGGGGCTGAACCCGTGGCTGACGCGCGGAATGACGGAGGTCTGTTCCTCGTCCCAGGCGAAGACCACACTGCAGTCGGCGTGGAGGACGTCCACGGCCACATCGACGAGGGTCTGGAAGACCTGGTTGATGCTGACCGTGCGCAGGATCTTTTCGTCGGCCTGGTAGAGGGCTTCCATTTCGGTGGTGCTTTTTTCGAGGGCGCGGGTGCGTTCGCGGATGAGGTTCGCCAGTTCGCGGTTGCGGCGTTGGACGGAGGCCAGCCTCAGCCCGTATCCGCCGAGGACGGTCGCGACCAGTCCCAGTCCAAGAAGGATGCGGAACCACGTCGTCTGCCAGAAGGGCGGGATGACCGTCACACGGATTCGCAGGGGAGAAGCGCCCCACACACCGTCGCTGTTCGTGCCGTTCAACAGCAGGGTGTAGTGACCGCCCGGCAGGTTGGTGTAGCGGCCGTTGCGGCGCGTGCCGATGTAGTTCCAGGTACCGTCGAAGTTTTCGAGCATGTAGGCGTACTGGTTGCGGGAGGGTTGACCGTAGGCGAGCGCGGCAAACTCGAACTCGAACTGGTTCTGCGGCCATGTCAGGGTGATCTCGCTGGCGTATTGGATCGATTCGTCGTTTTCGATGGGACGGCCTTCCTGCGAGAGGGAGGTCAGAACGATGGGAGGGTTGTAGGCGCTGTCGGTGATGTCCAGCGGACGGAAGGCGTTGAAGCCGTTCGAGCCGCCAAAATACATTTCGCCGCGCGAACTATAGGCGTAGGCCGATGTGTTGAACTCGTTGCCTTGCAGGCCGTCGCTGACGACGAAGTTGCGGAATTCGTGTTTTATCGTGTCGAAACGTGAGATGCCGTTGTTGGTGCTCATCCACAGATCGCCGGCGTCATCCTCGAGGATGCCGTAGACGACGTTGTTGGGCAGGCCGTCCTTGTCGGTGTAGTGGGTGAACCTGTTGGTGAGCGGGTCGTACAGATCGAGGCCGCCGCCCGTTCCGATCCACAGGTTGCCGCGGCGATCCTCGTAAATGGAGAAGACGAGGTTGTTCGCCAGTGAGGTGGGGTCGCGCGGATCGTTGGAGTAGCCGATGAAGCCTTCGCCTCGTTGATTGAAGCGGTACAGCCCGCCGCTGAATGTTCCGATCCATAAGCGGCCGCGGCTGTCGCCAGCCAGCGCGGTGACCTGGTTACTGCTCTCGGTGGGGTTGGGGCGGTAGTGGATGAAGGTCTCGGTCAGCGGCTCGAACTGGTCCAGTCCGTTGGACGTCCCGAACCACAGGGCGCCAGCCGCATCCTCGTAGATCACATAAACGGGCAGGGCAGAGATGCTGATCTCACTGTCATCCTTGGAGGCGGGGCGATAATGGGTGAACTTGCCCGTCTGCGGGTCGAAGCGGTCGAGGGCGCGGGACGTACCCACCCACAAGAATCCGTTGCTATCCATCAGGATGGAGTACACATCGTCGCTGCTCAGGCTGTCGGGGTCGTCCGCATTGTGACGGAAATGGGTGAAGCGTCCCGTGACCGGGTTCAGGCGGTTGAGGCCCGCGCCGAAGGTCCCGATCCAGACGATGCCGTCGCTTTCCACGAAGATCGGGAAGACCATGTTCCCGCTCAAACTGTTGGAATTTTCGGGGTCGTGACGGTAGTAGGTAAAGCGGTCCTGCTGGCGGTTGTATTTGTTCAATCCGCCGGTGTAGGTGCCGATCCACAACACGCCGCTCCGATCCTCATGAATCGAGTAAATGTTGTTGTTGCTCAGGCTGTCGTCGTTCGCCGGTTGATTGCGGTAATGGACAAAACGGTCCACGCGGGCGTTGTAGAAATCCAACCCGTTGCTGGTGCCGATCCAAAATCCGCCGGTGTTGTCGAGGAACAGGCAGGTCACATTGTCGTTGCTCAGGCTGCCTGGGTTTTCTGCATCGTGCTGGTAGACCTTGAAGATGCCGGTGTAACGGTCCATGCGCACCAGGCCGCGGGAGGTGCCGATCCATAGATGGCCGTCTGCATCCTCCTGCAGGGCCGTGACCGGGAACGAAGCCAGGCCGGTTGGATGATCGGGGCTGGATTTGTAACTCAGGAACGTCCGACCGTCCGATTCAAAGCGGCCAAATCCCTCGTTGGTGCCGATCCATACCCTGCCCTGTCCATCTTCGTAAAGCGCGTTGATGCGTTGGCGCGCCAGCCCGTCTTCTGTGGTGGGGTGGAGGAATGTCCCCGTCTGGGGATCGAACTGGTCGAGACCGGCGGACGTCCCCACCCACAGGATGCCGCGGCTGTCGAACAGGAGGGCGCGGATCCAATTGGCGCTCAGGCTGGACGCCTCGGCGGGGTCGCGTCGATAGACGGTGAACTCCCCCGAGCGCGGGTCGAAGCGATTCAGTCCGCCCTGACGCGTGCCGACCCATACAGATCCTTCATTGTCCTCGGCCAGCGCCGTCACCCAGCGGTCGCTGATGGAGGCGTCATTCTCCAGGTCGGGACGGTAAACCTCGAAGTTGTAACCGTCGTAGCGGTTCAGGCCGTCCTCGGTGCCAAACCACAGGAACCCCTGCGAGTCTTGGAGAATGGCGTTGACCGAACTCTGCGAAAGTCCATCCTCCACGCCGATCCGCTCGAAGCGGATGGACAGGTTATAGCGTCCGCTCTGGCTGGCGGGGCGGACGGGGACCGCGCTCGCGGGACGGGGAGTGGGCATGACTTGTGACGTGGGAATCACAGTCGCCTCGCCACAGGCAGAGAGGGCCAGGGCAAGGATGGTCAGGAGGAGCCAGGAGCGCATCCAGCGCGGCAGGGGTGACATGACAAACCCATTATATGCGGTTACCGCCGCTCTCGCATGGTTTGCAACCAAACTACCACCGTAACCAGTTGAAGTTGTAGCGCAATTTGCCAAATTGCGCCCGTCAATTGGCAATTTGCCCTACTTTATTGGCTGGCTGAACGTCTGGTGCGGAGCGATGGTCACGGAGGCGAGTTCGGTCGCGCTGCGCGCGTCGTGGATGTGGATGTGATATGTCCGTTGCGCGGGGATGACCGAGTAATCGCCTTGGGCGGGGTGGATGGTGAAGGTGTTGCCTTTCAGTTCGAAGCGCGTGATGGCGTATTTGCCTTGTTGATAGTCGATGGTCTCGCCGTCGTCTTCGTACAAATCGAAAACGTTATCCGCGCCTGGGAAGAGGTGGATGTGCAACTCGGTGGGATTCTCGGTTCCGCCCCAGCCGACGCGGGGCGCGAGCGGGACGATGGCTCCCGCCTTGGCGAAGACGGGGATGTCTTCGAGCGCGGCTTTCACTTCGATCCACTGGCCGCCAGGGAACGACTCGCCCGTGAAGAAGTTGGTCCACGCTCCAGACGGCAACCAGACTCGTTTGGTCGCGACTCCGCTTCGAGCGTCCGCGGGATGCGTGACGGGCGCGGCGATCAACTCTGAGCCGAAGAAATATTGGTCGGACGCGTCGAACGCGGATGCGTCGTCCATATTCCCGTAATACATCGGCGTGACGAGACTGATTCCAGTTTGATGTGCGCGCCAGGCCATGCTGTAGATATAGGGGATGAGCATGTGACGGAGTTGCATGGCGTCGCGGGCGGCGTGATAGATGCGCTCGGGCTTTGCCCAGGGACGGCGTTCGAGCGTGGGCAGTTTGGTGCTGTGCATGCGCATGATGGGACTGAAGACGCCGAACTGCACCCAGCGCAGGTAAAGTTCGGGAGTCTTGTCTTTGAACATGTGGCCGCCGATGTCGTGACTCCACCAACCGTAGGCGACGTTGGCCGCGGTGGATGTGAAGCGCGGCTGGAAGGCGAGCGCGCTCCATCGTACGAGGGTGTCGCCGCTGAAGCCGATGGGGTAGCGATGATTACCAAGGCCGCCCCAGCGCGAAAAGACGAAGGGACGTTTGCGCCCGTCGCGGCCGAGGTCGTAGTAATGAAGGTGATTGAGGAACCAGAGCGGGTCGAGCCCTTGCATTTTGCTCTTCTTGCCTTGTTGCCAGTCGAGCCACCAGAAATCAACGCCGCTGTTTCCCTCATCCCCAGCCCTTTCCCCGAGGGGGGAAGGGAGTTCCCTTCTCCCTTCGGGAGAGGGGTTAGGGGTGAGGGCATTTTCATATGGATGATGCAGTATCTCAAAATACCCTTCCATGAATCGCGGGTCGGCGATATCGAAGGGGATGGGCTTTTTCGTGGACGGGTCTTTGCCCATCCACCTGGCCATATCTGCATATTGCGCTTCGTGCGAGTAGACGCCCTTGGCGGGATGCAGGTTGAGCGCGGTGCGCAGTCCCTGCTCGTGGAGCCAGCGGATGAATCCCTGCGGGTCGGGGAAGAGTTTTCGGTTCCAGGTATAGCCCGTCCAACCGCTGGAGGCGTTGCCCGTTTTGGTGATGTGCCAGTCCATGTCGATGATGCAGACCGAGAGCGGGACTTCGTGAGCGCGGAAATCTTCCATCAGCGCTTTCAACTCGTCTTGCGTGTACGCCCAATAACGGCTCCACCAGTTGCCGAGAATGTAGCGCGGGATCATGGGAATCTTGCCCGCGATATTTGTGAAGTCGCGCAGGCAGGAGGCGTAGTCGGCGCCATAGCCGAAGAAATACAAATCTTTCGAGACCTTTAGGGTCTCACGTGGAGTCAGCCAGCCTTGTTCGTTGAAGACGAGAGATTCTGAATCGTCCACGATCGCCCAGCCTGAGCGCGAGAGCAAGCCCGTTTCAAGTTTGATCTCCCTGCCCGCCATGTCGAGGGTGCGGGCGGTGCCGAGCAGGTTGTCTTTTTGTTTCGCGCCAAACGTCCACGTGACGCCTGTCTGCTTGAGTTGGATGGATAACGTCTTCGCGGTAAAGCCCTTCGGCGTGATCTGGTATTTCAGATGCAGGAAATCCGTTTCGATCTCGACCGATGAGGCGGTCACGGCTTTCTGGAACTTTGGCACAGGCTGATCGCGAAACCAGAACGCCTGCGAAGGACGGTCTTCGAAGCGATTGTCTTTGCTGTATTCGAGACGGATGATACGGTCGGTGAGGACGGTGAAGCGGACGTTCTGCGCCGCGACGGTCGCGTCCGCTTTGGCGATGGGCTGGAATGTGGGAACGGGAGGGAGGGGCATGGTGGAGTCCTTTGAAATTAAAAAAGACAGCCGCCCCCAAACGACTGTCTGTGAATCACTTTCCGATCAACTCGTTAAATTTCTTCCGCACTTCGCGGATGTCATCCCACATCTGCGCTTTGGGCGAGCCAGGCTCGCGCGAGGGATTCCGCAACAGATACGAGGGATGAAAGATCGGCATCACCCAGCGTCCCTGGATCTGTGACCACTGTCCACGCAGGGAGGTGATGCCCGTCTTGCCGAGAATGGATTGGCAGGCCACGTTGCCCGTCAACAACATGATGCGCGGATCAACAAGGCGGATGATCTCCAGCACGTACGGACGATAGTATTCGATCTCCTTGTCCGTGGGCTTGCGGAACGATTTACCGTCCTCGCCAGGCGGCAGGCGGAAGACCGAGTTGGTGATGAACACATCTGTTTCGGAGTTGAACTCGGCGGCTTCGAGAATCTTGTCGAGCAGTTGTCCCGCGCGGCCGACGAACGGCTTGCCCTTGATATTTTCCTCGGGACCAGGCGCCTCGCCGACGATGAGCAACTTCGCCTGCGGGTTGCCGCGGCTGATGACGACGTTCGTCCCCGCGTTGGCGAGCGGGTCATCTTTCATCTGTCGCATCTCGGCAAAGAGTTCTTCGAGCGTGGCGTGATTGGACGGTTTTGCGCTGAACAGGTCTGCTTGGGGCATGGGAAACTCCTCGGTCAAATTTTACCGTCAAATAATCCAGGTGGGTCTGCTGAAATTTGTTTTCAATCGCGTAGCATGGTCGGGTATACTTGCCCGACTCGTTTTTCAAATTTCACCTGAAGAGATTTTATGCTGAAAGCGCTCATCTTTGATTTTGACGGACTCGTGCTCGATACCGAAACCCCCGAAGTGGACGTCTGGCAGGCCATCTTCCGCGAGCACGGACACGAATTGCCCGTGGACGAGTGGGCCAAGACCATCGGCGGCTACGGCATTTCCACGTACGACGCCGCGACGCATCTTTCCCAACTGACGGGGCTGGACCCCGTCCCCCTGCGCGCACGCTATCGCAGTGAATCGGACGTGCTCATCCACGCCAGCGCCGTCATGCCTGGGGTGATGGACCTGCTGAACGACGGAAGATCGCGCGGACTGCGGATCGCCGTCGCTTCAAGTTCTCCGCACTCCTGGGTGGACTCGCATCTTTCCCGACTTGGGATCGCGGACCGTTTCGACCGCGTTATCTGCTCGGAGGATGTCGCGCCTGGCAGGACCAAGCCGAACCCAGACCTGTTCCTGTTGGCGGTGGAGCGGCTCGAGGTCCAGAAAGAGGCGGCAGTCGTCTTCGAGGATTCGCCCAACGGAGTCCGCGCCGCGCGGGCCGCGGGCGTCTTCGTGGTGGCCGTCCCCAATCCGCTGACGCTCCGTCTCGGCGTGAACGGCGCCGATTGGACGGTGAAGTCGCTGGCGGATGTTTCGCTGGACGAATTGGAGAGAAGGCTATCCGCCAAACAACGGGGCTAGGATGGCGACGATCGTCCCGATGATCGACGCGGCGATGCCGATGATCGTGCCCCACAAACCGATACAGGTGGGGAGCACGAACACGACGATGACGAAGAGGACGATCCAGACTTTGGCCTTCGAACTGACGCGTGCCACTTTGGCCTGGTTGACCATCTCCTCGGGCGGACGCACGTCGCTCCCGCAAAACTGACAATGGACGGTTTCGCCTTCGCCCGCGTACTCGTTCACGCCGCCGCAATTGGGACAGTTGAATTTGCTCGCCATCGATAAATCTCCTCGTTTGGGATGCTGAATTATAGTTGATTTGATGTAGAATGGATTTGGAGGCCGCGATGACGACTGAGAAATCCCAATGGCAGGCGATTGTGGCGCGTTACGCACAATCCGATTTGCGTAAGAGCATCTGGCAGGTGCTCAATACGCTTGTTCCCTATCTGATTTTGTTTTACCTTTCGATGCGCAGTCTGGAGATCTCTTTCTGGCTGACGCTCCCGCTGACGATTTTGACCGCGGGATTTATGGTGCGGACGTTCATCATCTTTCACGATTGTGGGCATGGCTCGTTCTTTAAATCCCAGAAGGCTAATCAATGGCTGGGACGGGTGACAGGACTATTGGTGTTCACGCCGTATTATCGCTGGTCGCATGACCATGCCATCCACCACGCCACTGCAGGCGACCTCGACCGCCGCGGCACAGGGGACGTGTACACGATGACGGTGGAGGAGTATCTCGCTTCCCCGTGGTGGAAACGCTTCGGCTACCGCGTGATGCGGAATCCCATCGCCATGTTCGTATTCGGGTCGTTGATCGTCTTTCTCTTCTCACAGCGAGTTCCGCTCGGGAAGGCGCGTGAACGGGCTTCGGTCTGGTGGACGAACCTGTCGTTGGCGGTGATGATCACGGTCATGTCATTGCTCTTTGGCTGGAAGGAATACCTGATTGTGCAGGTGCTGGTAATGTTCTTTGGCGCGTCCGTAGGCATCTGGCTGTTCTACGTCCAGCACAATTTCGAGGGTGTGTATTGGGACCGTCACCAGCAGTGGGATTATTTCAAGGCCTGCATGCAGGGCAGTTCGTTCTACAAGTTGCCCGCCGTTTTGAATTGGTTCAGCGGCAATATTGGCTACCACCACATTCACCATCTGAGTGCCAAGATTCCCAACTACAACCTGCCGAAAGCCTACCGCGAGAATCCCATCTTCCACGTCAAACCGATCACCCTGCTTTCCAGTTTTAAATCCCTGAAATGGCGCCTATATGACGAAGCCAGCCGAAGATTGACAGGCTGGGAAGTATTGAAGAGGTATCAGACCATGAAGATGAAGATGTAGATATAGAAATAGATAAGGGTATTTTCCAACGGTTTGCGTTCGCGAAGCACCCCTTCGGGGTTGACTCTGCTGTGTATCGGTGGGCGCAGACAATTCATCGAGGCGCTAATTTTAAAGCTTCATTGGCTACCGCCACTTCTGTGCCAGCCAATCCGACCGAGCAGAACAAGGTAATGTCAGCCGAGGAGAGTCGGCCTTTCTGCTTGCCAACTACGATCTCGCTTAAATCCACCATGCGGTTGCCCTCCGGCGTATGCGCCAAAAAGAATGGCTCTGGATACGAATTGGCTTGTTCGGGCGAATCAGTCGCGATGACCTGACTCAATTGTGCGAGCTCATAAGGAATCTCGGACATCCCTTTGAACTTAGGGCCGATGGTGTTTATATGTGTTCCCGATTTTATCCAACTCGACTCCAAAACTGGCGATGTGCTTGTGGTGGCGCAAATCAGCACATCGGCAAATCGAACTACTTCATCCGCCGACCGAGCCGCCTCAACACGAAGACCGATTTGAGCGCTCATTTCTGCGGCAAACTCTTCGCAATGGCTGGCAGTGGGACTGTAGACCTTTGCGTTTCGAAACTGTCTCACCTCCATCGCGGCTTGCATGTGAAAGCGTGCTTGAAACCCACTACCTAATATCCCCAGGTTTTGAACATCTGAGCGAGCCATATACTTTATGGCAACTGCATTGAGCGCGGCTGTACGCAAGGCGCCAATCAATTGGCCGATAACGAGTCCGCGAAAATCGCCCGTTTGACTATCGAATACAGCAACAATCTGAACGTGGTCTTCAGATGATTTGGGAAATGTATCATACACACGAAAACCGATGGAGTGGGAATGTTTCGTTTCAGCACCAGCAGTGAAAACCAACGCACCACGTTCAACCTTAACAGAAAAGCGTGGAGGAGCAATGAGAGCACCTTCTGATCTGGCACGGAGAGATTGCTCGATCCCGTTAACAACGGATTCTATTTTTAAAAATTTGATATCTTCATCAGTAAGTATTTGGTACATGTTTTCTCCGATGCGCCCAACGGTTTGCGCTGACGTCCGCGCGGCGGGCATGGACTTGGCTTGAAAGCAGAGAAATCCGAACTGGAAACTGCTCAGAAATGGTTAAGAGTAACCAAGGTCCAGTGTGCGCTTTTTGGCCCCATTCCTTTGACTGTCTTTGCTCACCGTTTCTACTTACGGTTAGTTTTCAAGAATGAGTAACCCCATCGGCTTTATCGGAACCGGTTACTAAGGTTTGTCCTTGACCTACCTTGAGATATCCTCTGGCCAATGGTTGCTCAGAACCGTGAGTTCCATTTGCGTTTTGCCAATTTACTTTTGCAAAGGTCACCAGAGTGAGGGAAGAATCGAATCCATCAAGAATTAGACCCTCCTCATTTCTCCAAGTTCCTGCTCCCTTCACAGAGCCTTGGTTCTTTCCTGCTTGAAAAAATAACGTTCGCATTCCATCAATGGCAAAGATAAATTCATAATTACACCCTTCTCTATCATTAGTGTAGGATGCTTCCCACTGGAATTCCTTTGGCCCGGTACGGCGAAACTCAAATGAAACGGTTGATGTCATCTTATTCTCCTGAGCAATTTTGACAAGCGGAAATCTTATTTTTTAGAATTGTAACCAAAACTTTTGTTGCCTGCTGGGGGCGGGCGTGGACAATGCTTGGGAGCAGAAGAAACTTGAAGCCGCTTTTTCTGGGCACAGGCCAATTTTAAATTTGTAGGCATCTAATCCATGACATTGCTGTTTATCGGCGACTGGCTTTTGGGGCTACGGATACGCCTGCTCGAATACGTCTCTTGCGCCACAGGTCATAGCCATTGGTTGACCATACGGCAATCCAATCTCTTGAATTATAGTGTCAATCGCTTTGATAAATTCAATCGAGAATTGAATATAATTTTGTCCGTCAATATTTACTTGCCAGGGACCTCCGATATAAAGCATATTTGATTCGTTTGTCTTTAGTTCAATCATAGCGCCATTCTTCAAGGTAAGTGTTGTTGTCCAATCGGGATAGTTGTCATAGCAAGTTGTAAGAGAGAATTGAGAATCAATTGGTATTAAATTAATCAAAGATTTCCCAATTGCCTGCACCATATCCTTTCTAATCTTTGTCTTTGCACTTTCTTTCAATGAAGAAGGCGTGTAATTTTTTATAGTCACTATTGGGTCAGTATCGGCTTGCTTAATATCAATAGTGTATTCGACTTGGTCTCCCATTCCACCCCACTTGTATACAATCTGGACCTTTACAATTTCTTGCTTGAAGATGTCTGGAGACTCAATAATGGTGAAGTTATCGTAGTAATACCTGTAAAAAAGTGGTGTTGAAAGTGCAAATCCGATATTGTCCACTATGGCTTTACCAAATGCGTTTTTAGCAACGTCTGGCATTTTTTCATCATCTTTCAATCGAACGGCATATGCATACGCCAAACTTGCCCAGTCGCAAGAACTTTCAGGAGTAAATAGGTAAATCAAATCGTCAGACTTGTTTTTTTCAGGATACCTTTCCTTCGCTAAATTCTCTACATCACATTCTCTAACCTGCTTTATCTGTTCATCTGATAAAGACAATACTGGCTTGTTCAAAGGAAATAAGTTTGAATACGGTTCAATTGTCACAATTGGTCGAGGCGTGATGGTCGGTGTGGGCGTGTTTGTAGGAACAGGTGTTTTGGTAGGTGTTTCAGATGGTGTTAAAGTGAGCGTGGGTGTCGCGGTCGAAAACTGCAAAAAGGGTAAATTTGAACAAATTGACAAAAGTATGACGAAAAACGACAAGATAGCGATGTTAACTTTTTTCATAACAAAACCCTTCCTTTTTTATTGTGTTAACCAGCTAAAGGTTTGCGTTGACGTCCGCGGGGCGAGCGTGGATTCTGCTTTGGAGCAGAAAAAAAATAGAGACACCCTCATCAGGTGTCTCTAACGTTCCTACAGATAATACGTCATCCTCTGCAGATGTGTAGCGGGGTCTATGTGTTGCACCCTCACATCTGGTGGGACGTTGATGCTGATCGGCGCGTAATTCAAAATCGCCTTTACGCCCGCCTTCACCACCATGTCGGCCACATCCTGCGCGGCCGCGGCAGGGACGGTCAGCATGGCCACCTTGATGCCCGCCGCACGGATTCTTTCCACCATGCCGTCGGTGCTTTCCACTTTGAAGTTCCCCGCCATCTCTCCCACTTTGGACGGGTCGTTGTCAAAGACCATCACGATCTGGAAGCCGCGGTTCAGGAACCCCTGGTAACGCGCCAGCGCGTGTCCCATATCGCCCGCGCCCACCAGCACCACGTCCCAGATGCGGTCCACTTTCAGGATGGATCGCAACTTGTCCAGCAGGAACGGGATGTTATAGCCGGTCCCTTGTTTGCCGAACTCGCCAAACTGTGAAATGTCTTTGCGGATCTGCGCTGCCGAAATCCCCACGCGCTCCCCCAGTTCCTGGGAGGATGTCGTCTGGATGCCTTTGTCTGACATACGTTGCAATGCCCTCAAGTACACGGGCAGGCGACCAATGATGATATCTGGGATTCGTTCTGCATTCATGGGTGTTCCCTCGCCAAACGTGATAAGTTGATTAACTTTACCATAACCAACCTATTTTGTACAAATCAACACAATGAAAAACCTGGTCACCAGACTGTTTGCTTCAAAAGGACTCCGTTGGTCGAGTTGGCGGCAGAAGGAGTGCTTGTTTTCAAGAAAAGCTACTGTTTGCCGCCGTACACTTGCACCGCACTGCGTTTGGTGCAGTGCAGGTGTCGAGACCAGCAGCAGGCAGGATTTGCTGAAATTGTGGTCTCGATATGCCCTTCGACAAACACTCAGGGCTACTCGACCACCACTTGCAACAAAAATATCTGGTGGATAGTAAAAAACTACTTCCAGCCTTTGATCGGCTCCGCGCCCTTTCGCCCGGTGACTTTGTACGTGTTGACGGGCTCCGTCTTGCCTTTCACCACCACCGAATCGACGAACTCCGTCTCGAACTCCTCCTGGACCTGTCGCTGGGTGCTCTCACTGATGAGGATCGGCCACTGGTAGGTTTTCGTCAGGTCTTGCAGGCGCGAGGCCAGATTGGCCGCGTCCCCGATGACCGTGTAGTTGATCCGTTGCGCCGAGCCGAGCAGACCGACGAACACCTCTCCCGAATGGACGCCGATTCCCATCTCCAGATTCGGCCGCGGACTTCCCTCCCGCTCCCAGCGGGCTTTTAGTTCGTCCAACGCCGTTCGCATATCCACCGCGGCTCGGACGGCACGCCGCGCGTGGTCAGGATACGAAACGGGTTCGCCGAAGAACGCGATGATCGCGTCGCCTTCGTATTTGTCCACTGTCCCGCCGTGCTGGTAGATCACGCCCGTCATCGCCTCGAGATACGGATTCAGCAACGCCACTACTTCCTCGGGCGCGAGTTTCTCCGAGAGGGTGGTGAAGCCGCGGATGTCGGAAAACAGGATGCTGACATTTGCGCGTTTGTTGAGCGAGTTGATGTCCTGCGTGGCGATGAGCTGGTCCACCATTTCGGGCGAGATGAAACGCGTAAACAGGTTGCGGACGCGGCGTTTTTCCAGTTCCTGTGAGACGGCCTGCTCGATGGTCGGCAGGAGCACGCCGAGGAACAGCATCAACTGCGGGCCGATCATTGGCAGGTAGAGCCGCGCAAAACGGAAGGTGAGATAACCCGCCAGCGCGTAGAGCGCCATCGCGAGCCCGAGCAAGGCCAGCGTTAGGGATGGTCTCTGCAAGCGGCTGATGACCGCCGCCAGGATCGCCGCGAGCAAGATCGCGAGCAGTCCCACCCACGGCGGTGACTCGCGCAGGTAACTGCCGTGGATCATCATCTCCACCGCGTTGGCAACGATCTCCACACCGGGCGTCGGGCTTTTTGCCGAGAACGGCGTGGGGAACACGTCTTTCAATGTGATCGAGGTCAGGCCGACCAACACGATCTTGCCGCGCAGGGCGTCGGGGTTCTGCGCCAGCACATCGCCTTCGAGCAGGGCCGTGGCCGAGTAGGTGGGAATCGTCCCCGCGGGGCCAGCCATGTCCACGATCAGGTCGCCGCGCTGAAGCGGCACGGTCTGTCCGTTGAACGTCAGGCCGGTGGATGTCCAATCGGTGGGCGTGTCCACGCCGAGGTAGAGCCGCGCGATCTCGAACGCCCAGTTGAAATACACATCCTCGCCAAATGTGTCGTAGGCTTGCAAACTGCGCGTGATGGCGTCCACGTCACTTTTGATGGATGTGATGCCCATGCCGTCGAGCGAATTCAGGATCGGACGCGGCAGGTTCAGCGTGACGGTGCCCGGCTGACGGAAGATCTGCATGACCGTCACCGCGTTCTGCGATTCGTCCAACGCCCGCGCCAGCGCCTCATCTCCCGACGGGTCGGCGGATGCCTCGAAAAAGAGAATGTCCAACCCGACGACTTTCGCACCCGCCTCGTTGAGTTTGGTCACGATCTCGGCCAGTTTGGCGCGCGGCCACGGCCATTGCAACCCGACCCACTTCAGCGAGAGATCGTCGATCGCGATGACGACCACATCCCCTGAAACAGGCTGGACGCCGCGCACGCGCATCATCGTGTCACGCGCGCCGAATTCCAAAGTCTGCAATGGCGAGCGCGTGTTCGAGAAACTCGCAACGACCTGCATCCCCAGCAGGATGAGCGCCGTCCCGGTCAACAGGATGAAGCGCAGGCTGAATCTGCGGTTGGATTCCATCTAATAGCCCTGCGGGTAATAGGTAGGCGTGGGAGTGGGCAATGGGGTCTTGGTTGGTGCGGGAGTCGGCTCAACAGGCAGTTTGCAGTAGCGCGGATTGTTGGAACTTTCGATATTGCAGTAGCAGGGCGCGCTCGGATTGGTCCACTGCGCATCGTCCTGCGTGCAGGATGTTTTCTCGGGCGGGGCGGGCGGTTCCAGCGCGGGTGAGACGGGTTTGGAGAACGCGAACGCCTTGGCCGTGCAGATGGGCGTCCCGTCTGCGCGCAGGGCGGTCACTTCCCAGGAATAGGTCCCGCCGAACGGGAAAATGTCGATGAAGTTGTCGAGGCTGGTGCTGGTGGTGACCAATGTATTGCGCGCGCCGCCAGGCGAGGTGAACACCACCTCATACGAAGCCGCGCCGTCCTGCGGTTCCCACGTGAAGGTGACCAGTCCCGTTGCGTTGATCAACGCGCCGTCGGGCGGGGCCTGCAGGCTGAAGCAATCAGGCTCCGTGTTCGTGACGATGGTGGTCTGTGACGTGGGCGTAGGCGAGGCAGATGGAGTGGGTGTGGCGGTGGCGGCCGATTGCCCCGCCAGGATCTGGTTGTAGATCTGTTGTGCTTCGGGATTATTTTCCAGCCAGAGACGGAAATCCTCCTCGCTCATTTTTTCCAGGCTCGGAGCACCGTATTTGCCAGTGGCGGGATCGTAATGGAAGACGACCTTTTGCCCGTCCGTAAAGTTGATGCCACCCGCGGAGCAATTCCCTTCGAGACAGGTGACGATCACATCCTGTGTTTCGGGGTCGATCTCCACCATCATGTATGAGCCGCGCACCGAGGCCACGCCAGAGGGAGTTTCCACGTCCACGGAGCCGCCCTTGAGGATGACGAAGATGCGTCCAAGTTGCAGTTTGAGTTTGGTGGTGAGTCCGCCCTCCACGGGATCGTTGGAGGTGAGGGTGAACAGCGAGGAAGGAGCCACACGGATGAGCGTCCCGCTGGAAAGGTCCACGCGGACGCGGCCATCATCGCCGGTCTGCACCTGGTCGTTGACCTGAATCATGTCGCCCGCCGCCACGGACTGGAAGACGGTCTCTGCCGCCGATTTGGATTCCACCCTGCCGCTGAGTTCGCTCAGAGTCCCTGTCAGCGGGGAGGCGGTTGGGGTGGGCTGGCAGGCCGAGGTCAGGAGAAGAAGCGAGATGATGAGGAGAAGGGCGTTCCGTCGAGTCGATTTCATGCTGGCTCCAGATGTCTTATGGCGAGATGGGTTGGCAGGTCAACGGGGAATTAAAGAAGGTGGGACACACCGCCCACTTCCCGTCGAAGTTGATGAGCACTTCGATGTTTTCCAGAAGCCTGTCGTAGTGGCTGACCACCAGTTGGCGGGATTCGGTTACATCCTGCTGGATGAAGCGGAAGGAGGCCAGGTGTTTTTCGCGCGAGGTGGCTTTGTCGATCTCCTGTCCGCGCGTGTCAATGATGAACTGGAAGGTCGAGTCCAATGCGATGATGGGGTCGCGCAGGGGCTTGTTGTTGAGACTGTCGGACACGCCTCCGCTGATGAGCATGAGGACGGCGCAGAGCAGGTGCGGTCGGATCTTGCCGAACCCGCTGACGCTGAACACGGCGTGGTCGAGCATCGGAAGTTGGATGGTGCCGCTGATGATGGCCCCGACGATGGTCCAGCCGAATGCCACCGCGACCATGGTGGATAAGTTGTCGTAGGTGGTGTAGAGCAGCAAGTGACTGATCTGCGGCACGAACAGGCCGGTGATGCGCGGTGCGAGCACAAGCGGGACGATGACGATGTACAGACCGAAAAGTGCGCTGGTCAGGATCCAGAAGAGGACGCCGAGCAGGATCTTCTCCAAACGGGAGGTGAGCCAGCCGGCCAGTCCGCCGGTGAGGGTGGTGAGGGTGCCGCCCACGATCAGTTTGAGCCAGGGCAGCATGCCGTGTGATTGGGAGAGGAGTACGGCGTCAAATCCCCACAGGGCAATGGCAAAGGCCAGTCCGCCTGCGGCGCCGTAGGTCAGTCCGTATCTTTGTTTTCGGTTTTTTAGAAGTTGTTCTTTCTCGGGAGTGAAGTCGTTCATGGTGTTCCTGATTTCTGAATGGGATGCAAACGGGCAGGACGTTCCTGCCAGCCATATTATTGTACCCAAGAATTACCTCTTTCAATGAAGGAACGTAAAAATATATTTGGATGGAGGGGGAGGGCTGGTTCTGGTGTAAAATTCTCTGAACCCTGTTCCAAAATCTGATTTTCAGATACAATCGTGAAATATATCACAAGCGCGAATGGAGGCTTCTCATGACAGTCAAAGTTGGTATTAACGGCTTCGGACGAATTGGTCGACAGGTTCTCAAAGCGATCCGCGACATGTATCCGAAGGAATTGGAAGTCGTTGCGTTCAACGACATCGGCGACATGAAAACCATGGCGCACCTGCTCAAGTACGATTCAAACTATGGCCGCTTCGACG
>JBMOMR010000123.1:0-3277 GCA_049324715.1 Chloroflexota bacterium
TCGTTTTCTTTGGCATGCGTTCGGTTCCCAACTGTCGATTTGTGCAATCTAAAGAACGAGTGTCCTTATTTTACCCCCAACCTCTCCTCCCGCAAGCCAATTCTGCAAAAACTACCAAAACGGACGAAACTACCCGACCCCCCTGTCCCTTTCGGAAACAATCGTTTGCCATCCTTGCCGAGTCTCCTTATAATTGGCCCCAACGGCCAACCGCTAACCACCAATGGCTAACCGCCAACCGCTAAAAGCCAATCGCTATCGGAGGACACCATGCCCAACGGATACAACGGAAAAATTCTACGTGTAGATTTGACCAGGGGGACGCTCGAGATCGAAGAGCCGAAAGAATCCTTTTACCGCAAATACCTCGGCGGCTCTGCCATGGGGATGTATTACATCCTGCGCGAAATGCCCAAAGGCGCCGATCCGCTTGGACCTGAGAACGTGCTCACGCTCTTTGCAGGCGTCACCACGGGCGCGCCCATCTCGGGTCAAAGCCGCCTGAATGCCAACGCTAAATCTCCCATCAGCGGGGGCATCGGCGATTCGCAGAGCGGCGGGTTCTTCCCTGCCGAATTGAAGTTTGCGGGCTTCGATGGCATCGTCATCAAGGGCAGATCGTCCAAGCCTGTCTATCTCGCCATTGTGGAAGGGAAAGCCGAACTGCGCGACGCCTCGCACTTGATGGGCAAACTGACGGGCGAAGTGGACGATATTATCCACAAGGAAGTGGACCCGAAAGCCGAGATCCTGCAACACGGGCCAGGCGCGGAAAAAGGCGTGCTGTTCTCGTCACTGGTCAGCATGTCCAACCGACATAACGGACGCACGGGCATGGGCCTGGTGATGGCGTCGAAGAACCTGAAAGCCGTCGTGGTGCGCGGCACGAAGAAGGTCCAGATGGCCGATGCGAAAGCCGTCACCGCGCTGAACCGAATCGGGCCGAAGGCCATCCCTGAGAATGGGGACATGGACGGTCTCGCCAAATTTGGCACGGCGGTGGTGGTGCTGTTCAACAACACCATCGGCACGCTTCCCACCCGCAACTATAACGAAGGCCAGTTCGAAGGCTGTGAACCCATCAGCGGCGAAAAGATGGCTGAGACCATCCTCAAGGAACGCGATACCTGCTTCTCGTGCGTCGTCCGCTGTAAGCGCGTGGTTGAGATTAAAGACGGCCCTTACAAGGTGGACCCGCGCTATGGAGGTCCCGAATACGAGACGCTCGGCACCTTCGGCTCCTACTGTGGCATCAGCGATCTGGCGGCCGTCTCGCTGGCGAACCAGATCTGCAACGAATACGCGGTGGATACCATCGCCTGCGGCGCCACCATCGCCTTTGCGATGGAATGCTTCGAAAAGGGCATCATCACCACCCGTGAGACGGGCGGTTACGAACTCAAGTTTGGCGATGCCGAGGCCATGCTCAAGACCCTCTACCATATCGTCAAGGGCGATAACGAGTTTGGACGCATCCTCGGGCAGGGCTCGGAACGCGCCGCCAAGGTCTTCGGCAGGGGCGCCGACGAATGTCTCATTACGGTCAAGGGCGCCGAGGCTCCCGCGCACATGCCGCAGGCCAAGCGCAGTCTGGCGCTCATCTACGCGGTCAATCCCTTTGGCGCAGACCACCAGTCCAGCGAACACGATCCCTATTACGAGGAGGGCGTGGCCGACTTCAATCTCAACCGCCTCAAGCAGATCGGACTCGGTTCGCCGCAACCCGCCTATTCGCTCACCGAGGAAAAGGTCCGTTTCGCCTACGAGACCGAAGTCTTCTACTCCATGCTCGATTCTGCCGAACTCTGTCAATTCGTCTACGGCCCCACGTGGACGCTCTACGACGGCGAGCAGACCGCCGAGATGATCCGCTCCGTCACAGGCTGGGACATCACCCTCGACGAATTGATGACGGTTGGCCGCCGCCGCCTGAACCTCTTCCGCACCTTCAACGCCCGCGAGGGATTCGGCCGCAAGGACGACAAACTGCCGAAGAAATTCTTCAAGGCGATGACGGGGACGGGCCCGACGGCGGGCTTCGCTCTGACTTACGAGGAAGTGGATACCGCCATCGACGCGTATTACAGGCTGGCAGGCTGGACCGCCAACGGCGTCCCCACCCGCGCAGGTCTCAGGAAATTGGAGATCGAATGGGCCGCCGATTACCTGCCCGCGTAGTGAACGTTCTCTGAAATTTCGGAATACCAGCCTGAAGCAGGGCTTTGGGATTCCAATTAAATACGGAGGAAGTTGTGGACTATAAATTGCTGATCAACGGTGAATGGGTGGGCGGTGGGACAATTTTGGAAGTGAAGAACAAGTACGACGGCTCGACGGTCGGCACCCTGCCTTCCGCCAGCAGTGACATGCTGGATGCCGCCCTGGCCGCGGCCGAGCGCGCCGAAGATGTGATGGCGAACATGCCCGCCTACAAGCGAGCCGACATCCTTTTGAAGGCCGCCGCGCTCCTGCGCGAACGCGCCGACGATATGGCGAAGACCATCGCCGCGGAGGCGGGCAAGGCCTTGAAGTTTGCCCGCGCAGAAGTGGACCGCGCCCAGAGCACCTTCACCATCGCGGCGGAGGAGGCCAAGCGCCTGCACGGCGAGACCTTCCCGTTGGATGCGGTCCCATCAGGTGAAGGCTATTTCGGCTTCTTCACCCGCCGTCCTGTGGGCGTCATTGCCGCCATCAGCCCGTTCAATTTCCCGCTCAATCTCGTGGCGCACAAGGTCGCTCCCGCCATTGCCTCGGGCAATACCCTCGTGCTGAAACCTGCCACCACCACTCCGCTGACGGCGGTCAAATTGTGCCAGATCCTTGTGGAAGCAGGCCTGCCTGCAGGCGCGCTCAATCTTGTGGTCGGCCCAGGCTCCACGGTGGGCGAGTGGCTCATCACCGACCCGCGCGTGGATAAGATCACCTTCACGGGCAGTCCGCCCATCGGCGCACACATCCTTGCTGTGGCGGGCATCAAGAAGGTGACGCTCGAACTGGGCAACACCTCTCCCGTCGTCGTCGCGCCCGATGCGGACCTGGACTTCGTCGCCAAACGCTGCGCGGTCGGCGCGTTCTACAATTCGGGACAGGTCTGCATCTCCGTCCAGCGCATCTACAGCCAGAAGCAGGTCTTCGAGCCGTTCGCCGAGAAATTCGTCGCGGCCACCGAAGCCATGGTGGTGGGCGATCCGCTCGACGAGCGCGTGGACGTCGGCCCGATGATCGACTCGAAGGAAGTGGACCGCATCGAAGGCTGGGTCAACGAAGCGCAGGGCAG
>JBMOMR010000124.1:0-3260 GCA_049324715.1 Chloroflexota bacterium
AGCACCATTGTTTCCGCACCGCCTTTTTCCTCGCCGTTGGTGCCCTCCTCGGACGGTTGGAAGCAGAACTTGATCGTCCCCGCCAACTGGTCACGATGCGCGTGCAGGATCTTCGCGACGGTCAACCCAATGGCGGTGTGACCGTCGTGTCCGCAGGCGTGCATGATGCCCTCGGTCTGGGAGGCGTAGTCTGCGCCTGTGTCTTCGGTGATGGGGAGCGCGTCCATGTCAAAGCGGAGCAGGAGAGTCGGTCCAGGTTTCGCGCCTTCGAGCAGTCCGACGACGCCCGTCTTGCCAATGCCTTTGGTCACTTCGATTCCCAGCGATTCAAGTTCCTTGGCCACGATTCCGCCCGTGCGTATCTCGCGGAAACCGAGTTCGGGGTGCATGTGGAAGTCGCGCCGCATGGATTGGGTGTAGGGAAAAAGTTCGCGGGCTTGAGGGAGGAAGTTGGGCATGGGGGAGTCTCCGTGGGTGAGGGAAGAAGGCGGAAGGTAGAAAGCGGAAAGCAGAAAGCGGAAGGCAGAAGGTGGAAAGCAGAAAGCAGAAGGTAGAAAGCGGAGGGCGTAGAGGAGTTAGCCGCCGTGGCTGGGAAATATTCGGGTAACGCGGTGTTGGTCAATTCTATCCCAACTGGCTTTGAGTTCGACTTGCTCATCCGTGACAAGGAAACGCGGCGGCAGGTCGCCTGTGAATGCGGAGCCATCGTCGAGGATCAGGGTGGCGTGGTCGGGACTGTGTCCTGGCGTGGGAATGATCTCGCCAGCAAGGCCGAGGCCGTGAAGGAACGATCTGCTTTCGGAGAATTTCAGCGACAGGTTGTCGTTCGTCTGAATTTCGGAGTGTCCCAGATCTTTCGTTCGAAGATATTCGTTCAACGGTTGGATGTAGTCTGTTTGCGATTCCATCACGATCAACTTCGCACCGAGGTTTTTCAAGTCCTGTGCGAGCCCCGCGTGGTCCATGTGGAAGTGCGTGACGAAGATGTGTTTGATCTGGCGGAGGTCCAGTCCCTTGCGTTTGGCGACCGCTGTGAACTCGGGCAGTGACCCAGGCCAGCCACAGTCAACGAGGAGTTTGCCGTTGGTAGTCTCGAGGGCGTAGTAGTTTGTGGAATGATACGAAAGCGTGAGGATGTTCATGGTCGGAATTTCGGAAGCACGTCTCGAGGCGCGGTTACTCTTCCAATTCCTTTACCGCCAGTCCAAGCAACGCCGCGAATTGTGCCGCCTGGGCGGATTCAATGATGGCGCCGCGCACGTCTTTCGGGTCCAAATTCATCCCGTTGATGACGGACCCGCGGAAATCCGTGCCGTTCAGTTTTGCATTCCGAAAATGCGCGCCAGTCAGATCACACTGGTCGAAGATGACTCCAGAAAGGTCGGTATCTTCGAAGCGGGCATTGCGAAGGTTGCAGTTTCGGTAGCGGGTATGCTTTTGGTGTCCCAAAACGAAGACCAGGTTTTCGAAATTGCTGTCTTTGAGGGTCACATCGTCGAATTCGGATTCGAGGAAATTGATGCCGATCAGCCTGGAGTCGACGATCTCCGTCCTTTGCAGGCGAATCTGCGTGCAAGCCGCGCCTGAAAGGTCGCAGGTTTCCATGGCAACATCAGTGAGACGCGCTTTGCTCAGTTCAAGGCCGTTCAGGTTGGCGCGTTTGAATCGGATCTGTTCCAACGTGATTCGGTTGGCTTTTTGCAGGGAAAAGTCCGCGCGGACCCAGAACTGCATGGAATAGTCCATACCATTTTCCAACGACGCGGGCGCGTCCGTTTGTGTCAGTTTGGGGATTTGGGGGTATTGGATCCCCTGCGTTGGTTTCGCCTTCATCTGTTACCCGTATCTCACTACGCGGAATTTTTCCTCGTAGCGCGGGTTTTCGTCGGTGCTGTCTTCGGTGCGGCGGGATTTCATCCGCTCTTTGAATTTGTCCACGTCTCCGATCTGGGACTTGTGATTTAGCAACGCTTCCATCTTGATCGGCCAGGTGGCCGTCACATCGAGGACGGTGTTCGGCTGGCTGGTGAGCGAGCACCAGACTTCTTTTGGCATGTGTGGTTCCAGTCCCTCGGCGAGGAGTTCGGGGAAGAAGGCTTTGTTGCCCGCGGCGGGAAAGACCGCGTCCAGGACGACCTGTCCCGCGGCGCGGTGGTCGGGATGGTTGAGTCCGTATCCCGCGAACAGGTTCTGCGGGTCGCAGGTGACGAGGATGTCGGGTCGCTCGCGTCGTATGACGCGGACAACCTCGCGGCGCAGATTTAAGTCTGGGACGAGGTACCCGTCTTCGAGGTCCAAGAAGTGAACCGCCCCCGCACCGATCACGTCCGCGGCGGCGCGCTGTTCGTCGTGCCGCAGCGCGCACAAGTCCGACGGAGTCATATCTTTGGTGGTCGAGTCGTTGAATCCCTTGTCTCCGCAGGTCAGGAGACAGTAGGTGATTTTGTGCCCCGCGCGCGACCACATGGCGAGCGTTGCGCCGCAAAAAAATTCTGGATCATCGGGATGAGCCAGAATTACAAGGATGGATTGGGGGGGTTCCCAGACGCCAGGTTCCATGGATTCGCCGTCCTACTTTTTGCGGGCGGGTTTCTGACTTCTTTCGTTCTTTTCGCCGCTCTCTTTTTTGCTTTTGCCGCACGTGCATTCGCCGCTTTCGTGACGGTCGCACGGCGATTCGGATTTTCGGCGGAGCGCTTCGAGTTCGTCCCAGGGTTGGAGTTCTTCGCGCTGGAAAGGGACGGGGTAATGGCGTTCGTCGTTATCGAGCAGGACCAGCACCTGGTTGCTCATCGGCAGAACGTCCACTACCTTGCCCTCGCCGCGCGGGGTGACGACGCGCTTGTTGCGCTTGGGCAGTTCCTTGCGGGCCGCGACGTACTGCTCGTATTCGTAAACGAGACAACAGCGCAGGCGTCCGCACATGCCCGTGATCTCGTTGGGCGTGAGCGAGATGCCTTGTTCCTTCGCCATCTTGATGGAGATGGGCGAGAAGTCGGTCAGGAATTTGGAACAGCAGCGCGTTTCCAATCCGCAGGCGCCCATGCCGCCCAGAAGTTTTGCCACGTCGCGCGGACCGATCTGCCGCATTTCGACCTGCGATGACGGGTATTTTTTCTGCATGTCGCGTTTAAGCGATTTGAGATCGACCTTTTCCTCGGTCTCGGTGCTGAACAGGAAGACGAGGCGCGAGCCGTCGTAGTTGTACTCGGCCGCCACGATCTTGACCCCTTGCAGGTCCAGTTCCGAGGCGCGGGCGC
>JBMOMR010000125.1:0-27145 GCA_049324715.1 Chloroflexota bacterium
CTGCGGAAACTGGAGACAAGCCCGGCATGCACGCGCTAAGAGCGACGGACAAAGCCAGAACCACGAAGAAAATACGGTGCCTCATACACACCTCCTGAAGTTATGCCTGGGTGATAACTTCCATGAACTGGGCGACCACATCCCGCAGCATTCGCTCGGGGAGCGCGCCCACCTGGCGATGCACCACCTTGCCGCCTGAAACGAACAGCATGGTTGGAATGCCCTGCACGCCAAATTTCCCTGCCCACTCGGGATTCTCGTCGGTGTTCACCTTGGCAACCAGCAGTTTGCCGGCATTTTCCTTCGCCAGTTTATCGAGAATCGGCGCGACCATTTTGCAGGGTCCGCACCACGGGGCCCAGAAATCGACGATCACGGGGAGTTGCGATTGCAGGACGGTTTTGTCAAAAGCATCATCGGTCACGTGAATGGGTTCTTCGATCATTGACTACCTCGAACAAAAAAATTTGTGCGATTTGACCCACTGGTCTGGTCGCTACCAGTGAGCGAGTATAACATAAAACATTAAACCCCCATGATATAATCACGCCCCATGACTGATGTCCTATCACGCCCTGCTGCGGGATTTTCCCGTTGGCGCGCGGGCCTTTCCAAAACCGGCAAAGCCGCCTTTGGGCGTCTCGCCACATTGCTGGGCGCCACCGAGATCACCGCCGAAACCTGGGATGATCTGGAGACTTTGCTCATCCAGGCCGATCTGGGGATCGAGACCACCGCCAGCGTTTTAGACTCACTCAAGCGCCTCACGCGTGACCGCGGCCTGCTCCGCTCCGAGGAACTTAATTCGGCACTGAAAGCGGAACTTCGCTCCCGCCTCGATAACCCGCCCGTGCTCGACTTTTCCGCCCACCCGACGGTGATTCTGCTCGTCGGCGTCAACGGATCGGGCAAGACCACCAGCGCCGCGAAATTGGGACAGCGTTTCCAGGCCGAAGGGAGGAGTCTCCTCTTCGGCGCAGCGGACACCTTCCGTGCCGCGGCGGTGGACCAACTCCAGGTCTGGGGAGACCGCCTCAACGTCCCGGTGGTGGCGGGTGCGCCAGAGTCCGACCCGGGTGCGGTGGCGTTCAACGCCGTCCAGTCGGGACTCTCCCGCAATGTGGATGTCGTCCTGATCGACACGGCAGGCCGCCTGCAGACCCGCTTCAATTTAATGGAGGAACTGCGCAAGGTGCATCGCGTGGTGGGCAAGTCACTGGCGGGTGCGCCGCATCACGTCTGGCTGGTGCTGGACGCGACCACGGGACAGAACGCGCTCGAGCAGGCGCGCAAGTTCAAGGATGCCGTGAATGTGACGGGCATCCTCCTGTCCAAATTGGATTCGTCCGCCCGCGGCGGGATGGCGTTCGCGATCCAGAAGGAACTTGGCATCCCGATTTTGTTCGCGGGGTTGGGCGAAAAACCCGAAGACCTGACGCCCTTCGACCCCGACTCATTTGTAGATGGAATTTTAACTTCTTAACTTTTTTGTCATTGCGAGCCACTGCCCTGAGAGGAGATTGCTCGTTGGGACACCTGCCCTGGCGGGCGGTGCCAGGGAGAGCGCCCTCCTCGCAATGACGGGAAGTGATTACCGGAGGACTCATGCAAGACCTTATCGACCGACTGACCACCGCACAGGACGCCATCACCCAGATCCTGGAGCGTCTTTGACTTTCCTGCAAAAGAATCCCAACTGGCTGAACTCGACAAGCAAATAGCCGCGCCTGATTTCTGGAACGATTCCACGACGGCGCAACGCGTCAGCCGCGAGGCCGCCAAACTCCGCGATGATGTGGACGACTGGCGCACCTTTCGGGCGCGCATCCACGACGCGCTGGAGCTCGCGCGCATGGACGATGAAAGCCTGCGCGCGGATCTGGAAGCGGAAACCGCGGGCATCGAAACGGAAGTGGACAGGCGTCTCTTCAATGCCATGTTCTCGGGCCGCTACGATGATGATGGCGCCATTCTTGCCATCCACGCGGGCGCGGGCGGGACCGATTCGCAGGATTGGGCCGCCATGCTCGAGCGCATGTTCCTGCGCTGGGCGGAAAAACACGAATTCGAAACCGAAGTGCTGGACCGCACCGAGGGCGAGGAAGCGGGTATCAAATCCGTGACCATCGCGGTCAACGGGAAATACGCGTTCGGGTATCTGCGTTCGGAGAAGGGCGTGCATCGCCTGGTGAGACTCTCTCCTTTTGACGCGGCGCATCGGCGGCACACGTCGTTCGCGCTCGTGGAGATTCTGCCTCAGGTCACCATGGACGACCCCGAGGTCGAGATCGACCCGAGTGATTTGAAGATAGACGTATTCCGTTCGTCGGGCGCGGGCGGACAGAACGTCCAGAAGAACTCGACGGCCATCCGCCTGACGCACCTGCCGACGGGAATCGTCGTCACCTGTCAAAACGAACGCTCACAGTCGCAGAACCGCGAGTTCGCCATGCGGATCCTGCGCGCCCGCCTGCTCGAGATCAAGAAGGCGGAGAAAGACGAGGAGGTGGCTGTCCTGCGCGGGGAATATACCAAGGCAGAATGGGGCAGTCAGATCCGCTCGTACGTGTTGCATCCGTATCAGATGGTGAAGGACCATCGCACCGACTTCGAGCGCGGCAACACGCAAGCCGTGTTGGATGGCGACCTGGACGCCTTCATGGAGGCCTACCTGAAAGCGAACTCTGGCAAGAAATAATTTTTGGAATCCCGAAGTAGAACTTCGGGATTCCAGTTCATTGTGAAAAAGAAATGCTCAAGAAACTCATTGCCTCCATTTTCTCGCGTGAAAACATGCTGGCGCTGGCGCTCGCACTGATCGTCCTCGCGCTGATCGTCTTCACCGCCGACACCACCCCCGACTGGATCTATCAGGGATTTTGATGTCTGTCCTGCAAATCCTCGCGTTGACTGGCATCGCCGTTTTGCTTGGCTTCCTGCGCCGCGGACGTTCGCTCGCGCTGGCGGCGGTCAGTGCGTTGGTGATCTACTGGCTTCAACCCGCCGTCAAGATCGATTCGTCGCTGTCGTTCTGGCTGCCGACGCTGACCCTCTTCATCACCGTGCTGACCTGGGTGATGACCGCGCCGCGCGAGGCGCGCAGTCTGCGCGAAAACTGGCCTGCACTGGCCGTTCTGGCGGGCGTAATCCTCTTCGTGACGTTTAGCGACGTACAACCTTGGTTGAAATTTCCGTCCGCAGTTCCGATTCGATTCGTTGCGCTCGGATTGGCGGGCTTTCTCGGCCTGATTTTCATTCTCTCCCTCCTCAAAAAAGACAATCGTCTTCTCCTCGTCCTCGCCGCGCTTGGCCTGTTGACGATCTTTATTTTTCTCAAGTCTCCCTCGGCCTCCACATGGATGCTGAATCTCCTCGCCAATTTAAGCGGACGCGCGCCTGACGCCGCCATCGCGTCCCCCATCGCCTGGCTGGGATATTCCTACATAGCCTTCCGCCTGCTCCACACCATTCGTGACCGCCAAAGCGGAATCCTGCCCGCGGTCGGATTGGCCGAATACCTCAATTACGTGATCTTTTTCCCCGCCTTCACCGCGGGTCCCATTGACCGCCTCGAGCGCTTCGTCAAAGAACTGCGCGAGCCGCTCCCGCTTAAAAACGATGACTGGCTGTTCGCGGGGCAACGCCTCGCGCTCGGCCTCTTCAAAAAATTCATCCTCGCCGACATGCTGGCATTGGTCTCCATCAAAGACGCGCTCGTGGATCAAACCCTTAGCGGCGGATGGCTGTGGCTGACGCTCTTCGCCTATTCCTTCCGCGTCTATCTGGATTTCAGCGGCTATACCGACATCGCCATCGGCATGGGACGCCTGCTCGGCATCCGCCTGCCCGAGAACTTCACCGCGCCCTTCCTCAAACCCAACCTGACTCAATTCTGGAACTCCTGGCACATCACCCTGACGCAGTGGTTCCGTTCCTATTTTTTCAATCCCGTCACCCGCTTCCTCCGCACCCGAGAACGACCTCTTCCATTCACGCTGATCCTCCTGCTGACGCAAACCACCACCATGCTCCTCATCGGTCTCTGGCATGGCATCACCTGGAATTTTGCCCTGTGGGGACTCTGGCACGGACTGGGACTCTTCGTCCAAAACCGCTGGAGTGAATTCGCACGCCGCTTCCTCCCCGACGCTTCGACGCCGCTCAGCGCGAGCCTTGGAGCGGGTTCCGTTTCGAGAGGCGTTTTCCACGCTTTGGGAGTCGCTCTCACCTTCATCTACTTCTCGCTGGGAATCGTCTTCTTCGCCCTGTCCACGCCGCAACTATCCGTGCAGGCGCTGTTGAAATTATTCGGAATCGCATCATGAAATCACCCGTCAACGTTTTACGCGTGCTGGTCAAAGCCGCTCTGATATTTGCGGCGCTCAACCTGCTCTTCGCCTGGTGGAATCCCCCCGTCGGCAAGTTGACCGCCTACAACTGGCTCTGGAACGGACGCGTCCGCTTCCCGTATTCGGAATCGCCACAGTTCTACTCTCAGGACTTCAACATCCCCGTCATCCAGGATTTCGACGCCATGTTTGGCGCGCACGTCATCTCCGCCTCAGAGAAGCCCGCCGACGAGTTCCGCGTGATCCTGCTGGGTGATTCCGCCACCTGGGGTGGACACGTCACCCCCGAACACACGCTTGCCTCCGAGATCAACCGTCTCAATTTGACCACCTGTGACGGGCGCACCATCAAAGCCTACGACCTTGGTTACCCGTGGCCGTCCATGTTGCGGGACATGCTCATCCTTGATTACGCCAAACGCTACGATCCCGACATGGTGCTCTGGCTGGTGACGTTGCACAGCTTCGAGAAGAAACCCGCCGACCGCGATTTCCTCGTCCCGCACGCCGAGCGGATGGCGCAAGTCGTTGCCGAGTATGACTTGAAATTGCCAAAGGTATATTCCGAAGAGGTCGCCGAACCCACGTTTTGGGACAAGACCATCATCGGTCAGCGGGAGAGGCTGAAGAGTCTCCTCCTCAATCAAGTGTACGGATTAATGTGGACCGCCACAGGAATCGACAATGCCAACGCACTGCCGCAGGACCTGCCTCCGCTTCCACAGGATGTGCTGGAGGACGTCTCCTATTTCGATTACAAGTCTCCTGCCGAGGCTCCCGTGCTTTTGCGCTCGTTGATGGTGGATGTCGTCCGCGTGGGGAACGAGATCGCAGGCCGCGCCCCGCTGATCGTGGTCAACGAACCGATCTTCATCGTCTCGGGTCAAAACAGCGACCTGCGCTACAACCACATCTATCCACGCTGGGCGTACGATGCCTATCGTCTCTCGCTGGCCGATTGGATGAGCGCACAAGGCTATCCCTATTTCGACTTTTGGAATGCCCTGCCCTCCTCGGAATTTTCCAACGATATGGCCCATCGTGACAATGACGGCGAGGCGCGCTTTGCCGAGTTGCTGACCCCAGTCCTGCAGGAATTTTCCTGCCCGTAAAATCGTTTGTTGTGGCATAATGCCGTTCTTGATTTCAAAAAACTTGCAAGGAGAGTCCCATGTCCACCGAAATGCAGAAAACAATCGCGGATTTCATCGTCCAGAAAATTCTCAAACAGCCCAAGCGCGTCATTCAACCCGCCGACGCATTGATCTCCAGCGGATTGATCGATTCGTTCAGTCTGGTCGACCTCGCCCTGTTTGTCGAGGATACCTTCGGCGTCCGCATCGCGGATTCTGAACTGAACGCCAACACTTTCGACTCCATCGAACAGTTGGCGAATCTCATTCAGGCGAGGCAGAAGTAATGACGACGTTCACCGATGTCCTGCGGGACTTTTACGAACGCGAACCCGAACGGGTGGCGGTCACACTCCAGCACCCGAACCAGCCCGACTTCCACATCACGTATCGGGAGTTGATCGAGCGGTCGAACGATTACGCCGCGGCCTACGCGCGGGCGGGAGTCAAGCCCGGGGATGTGGTCATCCTGATCCTCCAGCATGGCAAGGACCTGGTCTATTCGTTCTGGGGCGCGGTGTTGCTGGGCGCCATCCCTTCGATGATGCCCTTCCTGACGGAAAAGCTTTCGCCCGAGCGTTACCGCGCCGACCTGGCCGCGCTCTTTTCGCATGGACGACCGACGGGCATCGTCACCTATCCCGAGTTCGAAGCGGATATCAAGTCGATGGTGGCCGAGGGCAACAACTCGGTGCGCGAGGTCTTCATCACGGGACGAATCCCGCGCGAAGATGGCCTCGATTTTTCGTCCCTGCCTGGCACCCAGCAGAACGAGCATGACACCGTCCTGCTCCAGCACTCGTCAGGTTCGACGGGTTTGCAGAAGGGCGTGGCGCTTTCGCATCGCGCGGTCTTCAACCACCTGGATGCTTACGGGGAATCCATCCGCTTGACCCGCGAAGATATCATCATTTCCTGGCTTCCGCTCTATCACGACATGGGGCTGATCGCCTGCTTCCTGATGCCCATCCTGCGCGGCGTCCACGTGGTGCAGATGTCGCCCTTCGACTGGGTGCGCGCTCCCTGGCGCATGTTGCGCTCCATCACCGATTACCGCGGCACGTTGACGTGGCTCCCGAATTTCGCCTACAACTTCTGCGCGCAGAAGATCCGCGACCGCGACCTGGAGGGTGTGGACCTCTCCTCGTGGCGCGCGTCCATCAACACGTCCGAGCCGGTGCGCTACAAGAGTCACGAAATGTTCTACGAGCGCTTCAAGTCGTATGGCCTGCGTCTCGAAACGCTCCAGACTTCCTATGGCATGGCCGAGAACGTCTTCGCGGCGACGCAGAACGACCTCAGCAAGCTGCCCTACGTCGAGGACGTGGACCGCGAATCGTTCACGACCGACCGAATTGCGCGTCCCGCGTTCGACGGCCGTCCCGCCATCCAGATGATGTCCTGCGGCAAGCCCATCCCGAACACCACCATCCGCGTGGTGGACAGCAAAGGCCACGAACTGCCCGAGCGTCACATCGGCGAGATCGTGTTGAAATCGAACTGCATGTTGAACGAGTATTACAACCGCCCCGATATCACCAAAAAGGCATTTTTACCCGGCGGCTGGTACATGTCGGGCGATTACGGCTACATGGTGAACGGCGAGATCTTCGTGGCGGGACGCAAGAAAGATATGATCATCGTCGGTGGCAAGAACGTGTACCCGCAGGATCTGGAGGCGCTGGCCTGTGAGATCCCTGGCGTCCATCCCGGACGGACGGTGGCCTTCGGCCTCTTCGACGAATCGCAAGGGACGGAGGAGGTCGTCATCATCGCCGAGGTGGACACGGACGACGAGTCGGAGCACGAGCGCATCGCGGACCAGATCCGCATGCACGTCTCGAAGAACTCGGCCATCGTGGTACGTCACGTGCGCGTGGTGGGACCGAAGTGGGTGATCAAGACTTCCAGCGGCAAGGTGGCCCGTACCGCCAGCAAGGAAAAGTTCATCAAGGAGCTGGAAGCCAGCCAGTAGCATTAAACGAAAAAGACAGCCACTTTCAAAGTGGCTGTCTTTTTGTGTGCGAGAAACTTTTATCCACCAGTGGGGAGTTGCTTTTCCAGCGTGCGGTTGAGGATGTCGGCCTGCTCGTTGGAGGTGGATTTGACGCTCTTCATCTTCACAGGTTTGTCCTTGGTCTTGGCACGGTCCATGGCCATCTGCCAGGCGATCTGCATGGCGGTCAGTTCGGGCTCCTTCGGAGTGTCGTCCACCATTTCGTAGGACTCTTCCTGTTTCTTGCCGCGTTTGCCGCTGCGCGCCTTCTTGGGGTCGCGAGCGGGCTTTTCCTCTTCCACGATCTCGGGCATGAGAGCCTTCATGGAAAGACGGATCTGCTTCTTCTTGCGGTTGACCTCGAGGACCATCGCTTCGACTTCGTCGCCTTCTTTGACGACTTCGTTCGGGGTCTTGACGTAGCCGCGCGTCAACTCGCTGACGTGGATCATGCCGGGGCGCTCTGCGCCGAAGTCCACGAACGCGCCGTAGGTCTCGAGGCGGACGACCTTGCCTTTGACGGTCATCTCGGGCTGGATCTCGCCCCATTCCATGCCGAGCGGCTCGATCATCGTCAACTCGATGCGGTCCTTCTTGACGCGCTTGACCCAGGCTTCAACGGTTTGACCGACCTGGAGCACGTCCTCAACCTTGTTGACGGGGTCCTTCTGTATTTGTGAAATGTGGAGTACGCCCGGGACTTCCTGTCCCACGTCCACCAATGCCCCCGCCAGAGTGATCTTCGCAATTTTGCCGGAAAGTTTCGTTTTGGGTGCCAACGTCTCGGCAGACGCTGTTTCTATTATCTCGCTCATATCGCGCTCCTATTTCAAAAATTAGCCGAAGGCGGATTATACACATTGAATTGGGATGCGTCAATGAAAAAAGTGGATTCAGTTCTTGCGAATTGTGTGTCGTTCGAGAAAAATATTCTCTTGATTGGCTAAATAATGCTATACTTTTCATAACGAATATCAACGGGAGTGAAAATGCAGAAATCCACCCGCTTTGCGTCAATCTATTTCGCATCTTTCATCGGCATATGCCTTTTCATCTGGGCGGTTTATAGTTTTATAATCGAAGCCAAGTCTCTTGAAACAAAATATTTGTTTGTTGCCGTTTCCATCTCGTTGAGCGCCTTGGTGTGGATTCCCTGGATATCCGTGATTAACAAACCTGCTTTGGGGCGGCTAAAGGGGGTATTAACAATTCTCCTTTCGTTGCTGTATTTCATTTTGTTTGGTTTATCTGTATGGTTTCGATATTCAAACCAATTCCTCAATCTGGAAATCACAGCCCTGATTTTTAGAATGAGCCTTTCATGGATGGTTGTTTCCTCATCTGTAATACGATATACGAAACTGAGATCTTCCGCCTAATTTGGCGGAATCAAAGTGTTATTTTGCCGGAGCAAGCCGCATCGCTGTTCGGAAGTACATTGTGCCAGAAACCACCACCCTCACCTACCTTCTGTATCTTAACTAGTGAAGATGGAGTGAAATGATGAATAAACTTTTTAGGGTTATCACTCTCGCCTTGTTTATCATCTTTTCGATAGCGTGCAATGTGAATTCTCCCTCTTTAGATTTCAGAGAACATCCTTTAGAGGTTGCTATAGTATTTCAACAGGAGACTTTCCAGTCTTTTGAAGATGTGTCTGCAACGGTAAGTATTAACAATGCTGGAAAGGAGGACCTGCTTGTAAATAAACAACTGCTATGTATAGCGAAAGAATTTCCGCCAGAAGTAAGTGTATGCAAATTGCTTATTACAGATAGCTCAGGAAATCCAATTTGGCTATCGGGAAAAATTGATTTTGCTTTTCCAAGGGATGAGTTTTTTGTTGTTCTTCCCCCCGGCCAGACTATTGAAAAGAGAATTTCATTGCAAAGTGTAGGTTTTCGTTCTCACGATTTTCAAGAGGATGAGATATACACCGTAATGGTCATTTACCAGAATTTGCGAGATGTGACACAGATGGTTAATGACAAAAAAGTAAGAGCGTGGAAAGGTGAAGTTCAATCGAATACCGATACTTTCACGATTCTGCCTTGAAATGCTTTTTCGCTGGCGCATCTAGAATCGCGATGAGAAAAACCATCGTTCCGCAGACAGACACTCTCATCCTCCTCCTCGGAGACCATGCTTCGACTTCGCTCAGCACAAGTCTCGGAAGCACCTCCCTCGCAGTGGACGCGTCCACGGGCGAGGTGGTGGAGACGCGCTACAAGCCCTGGGGCGAAGTCAGGTTCACCACAACGGGCGAAACCCTCCCCACGCGCTACACCTTTACGGGACAGTACTCCTACATGGACGACGAAGCCACCGACCTCGGCGCGGCGGGATTTGGACTCATATTCTACAACGCGCGCTGGTACGACCCCATGACCGGCCGCTTCGCCCAGGCGGATTGTATTATTCCCAATAATATACAAGGTCTTGATCGCTACGCGTATGCAAATAACAGCCCTGTCAATTATGTTGATCCGAGTGGTCACAAGCCAGAAGATCCATTTCTTCCTCCTGTACAAATCACTGTTAATCTTGCAACCTCTATTCCCCAGAACTACTGGGTTCCTTCGGGTCCGTATCGGGCAGCTCAGTATATGTACATGAGTAGCACGGGAATGAATCCGGGCAATTTTAATCTTTGCGGCGACGTTTCATTTTCGATGATACTGGAAACTGTGACGAGGACAGAAAATCGCCTTAGGGATATATTTGACGCAAGACTTGACAAAAGTTGGAATGTGCCAACTGATCGCAAGGAATTGGCCCACCAAGCTGAACAGTTCGGTTGGAAAGCGGTCTCGGCTTATCGAACAGACATAAAGAATGCAGATAGTCTTGTTCTGACACTTTATGGCATGTTAGATCAGGGCCATTATCTTATTGTTGGCGTTACTCAAAACGAAGATGGGCCAGGGTTGGTTAACAAATTTACTGGAGTAAAACATTGGGTTGTAGTTGTTGGAATTGATAGCGATTACGTATATATCATCAATCCCTTTACCAATTCAAGGCAGAGGTATACTTGGCAAGAGTTTTACCAATCGTGGACAAATGATTGGGTGGAACTTACTCCACCCCCTCCTTCTCCTCCTAATTTTGCTTCTCGGCGTAACCGCGACACCAGCATAGAACCTTGATGGAGGAATATCATGTCGATGAAACCACTCTTGCAGTATAGTGCTGTAGTGTTACTTGTTATTAGCAATGCCGGTTGTTCAATGAAATCAACGCCGAAAGTAGTTCAACAGTCCACGCAAATATCGACTGCAGCAACAATTTCCCCGACCGTTGTCATTGTTTCCTCACTCGAGCCAACAGACACATCAACGCCCATCGTAAAACCTTCCTTTCGGGGCATCATTGCGTTTGCAAGCGCAAGTCGTAAATATACATCTCTTGCATTGCTTGACCTGAAAGTCGGTGGAATCCAGAGCCTTCCAACCATGGTACTAGCTTCTTCTCCATCTTGGTCGCCAGATGGTCAGTGGTTGGCCTTTGTTGGCTCTTCTCCTGATGACCAACACTCTGATATTTATAAGATTAGGATTGATGGAAGTGAATTAATAAGGCTGACAAATATTAATCCTCAAGGTAAAGGCAACGTAACATGGTCACCAGATGGTCGTTTTATTGCATACAGTTACCAAGACAAAGTCAGTGGCATTGCCGTGGTTAACGCGGATGAAAATACAACTCAAGTACTAACTGATGTAAGTGGGAATGCATATTCCCCGACATGGTCGCCTAAAAGCAATCAAATCGCTTATTTGTATGTGGAAAAATTGGGAGCACCGATAGTATTGGTGGTCATGGATGCGGATGGGAAAAACACTAAGCTCTTGAAAGAATTTCCTTTTGCTTGGGGCGGTAATGTCGATTGGTCACCTGATGGAAAATGGTTGGCTATTGTTTATGGAAAAGCACCTGAGAGCACTAATGTTGTATGTAGTGATATTTATCTTATAAGGCCCGATGGAAGCGATCTGACTCGTTTGACGGAATTGACTACATTATCCATGTGCGCCGAGTATGTTGTTTGGTCACCCGACGGGAAATATCTTGCGTTTGTCGGTAGAAATATAACCGGTGGTCAGACCAATATTATGAATAAAGGATCGCAGATTTACATTATGGATTTGGCAAGCAAGAACATTTTTCCAGTTACGAATGAACAAGATTGGTCCATCGATAAAATAGATTGGAACTACACAGTGGACCTTAAGTAAGCGGAACGAATCGTATTGTCGAAATTACACACATCGATCAACTTGCTATCGTGTCTTCGTTCAACGGCGATGGACAGCGCGTGAAGTTTGCCCAACAAAACCGCCCGAACCTTCCACTTCGGGCGGTTTGCATTTAACCTTCGCATTCTTCGCGCTGTTTCAACAGGCTCAACACAAACCTTCGCGGTTCAAATCTCCCTTCTTGACTTCCCTCCAAAACCCGTGTATATTATATCCGTTTCGGAAACAATAAGGACAAACAATGTACGAAATCGACAAAATAGACTTAAAAATTGTCAATTTGCTTCTCGAAGATGGACGCAAGTCCGCTTCGGAGATCGCGCGACAGATCGGCGAAGTCTCGGAGCGGGCGGTGCGCTATCGCATCGAGCGCATGATCGAGGAGGATGTCATCCGCATCGCCGCGGTCGTCCGCCCCGAGGCGTTTGGCCTGCCCATCAAAGCGGACGTCTGGCTCGAGGTCGAATCGGACCGCATCCGTGAGGTGGCGCAGAAAATGGCCGAGTACGAAAACGTCACCTACGTGGCCTGTTCCATCGGCGAGAACGACATCAGCATTCAGGTGGTGGCGAAAGATACGGACGAGGTCTATCGCTTCGTGACGGAGACCATCCGCAAGGTCCCGGGCGTGAGGCGTACCACCACGTCCATTGTGCCGCTCATCCTGAAAGACGTCTATCAATGGCGCGCGCCTGAAACAGTCATCAAGAAATAAAAAGCGTTCGTTGGTCGAGTAGGGCGGACGCTTTTCCCGCCCGTATCGAGACCAACGAGTTTCTAAAGCAACAACTCTTTGCATGTTACTGGTGGTCTCGGTACGCCCCTCGAAGAGCGCTCAGGGCTACTCGACCACCGAACTATCCAAACAAAACGGAGTCATCATGAGTCTTGCTGGACCTAAAAGTCAATCCCTGCAAAAACGGGCGCAGAAAGTCCTGCCGCTCGGAGTCAATTCGAACTTCCGCTATTGGGGCGACGGCCTCACTCCCTACGTGGACAAGGCCAAGGGCGCCTATCTCTGGGACGTGGACGGCCGCCGCTTCATTGACTACCGCATGGCGTTCGGCCCCATCATCCTCGGGCACGCCTACGACGAGGTGGACGCGAAAGTCATCGAGGAGATCCAGCGCGGCTCGCTCTTCGCCATGACGGGCGAACTCGAAGTGGAAGTGGCCGAGATGATCGCGGCCATGTGTCCCGCGGTCGAGATGGTGCGCTTCGCCTGCTCTGGCACCGAGGCCACCATGCACGCCATCCGCGTGGCGCGCGCCTACACGGGCCGCGACATCATCCTGAAATTCGAGGGCAACTATCACGGCTTCCACGACCACACCCTCTGGTCCACCTACGCGCCGACGGGGGCCATGGGCAACCCGCGCAGTCCGATCCCCGTCCCGTCCTCGTCGGGCATTCCCAAGTCCATGCGCGAATTCATCATCACCGTGCCGTTCAACGATGCGGAGGGATTCCAGCGCGCCATGCGTTCCTACGGCGACCAGATCGCGGCCGTCATCACCGAGCCGTGTCAGGGCAACTGCGGCGGAATCGAGCCCCAGCCTGGCTTCCTCGAACTCATCCGCGAAGAGACCAAAAAACACGGGACGGTCTTCATCCTCGACGAAGTGAAGACGGGCTTCCGCATCGCGAACGGCGGCGCGCAGGAATACTACGGCATCCAACCTGACCTCGCGACGTACGCGAAAGCCCTCGGCAACGGCTACCCTGTGGCCGCGTTCGGTGGCTCGCGCGAGATCATGTCCATCATCGGTCACGGCGTCGCGCAGGGCGGGACGTACACCAACAACAAGGCGGGCGTCGCGGCCGCGTACGCCACGTTGAAATTGTTGCAGACCAAGCCAGTTTTGAAATCCATCGAAGGGCGCGGCAAACGTCTCATGGACGGGTTGAAGGAAATCTTCGAAGACAACGACATCCCCGCCGTCTTCAGCGGATACCCTGCCATGTTCTCGTTCGCCATCGGCGTGGACGCGGTCACCTGTCAACGCGATTGGGCGAACAGCGATCAGGGCATGTACGAAGCGCTCATCGCCAAAGCCATTGACCGCGGCGTTATGCCCGATAACGACGCCCGCGAACCCTGGTTCCTCTGCTACTCCCACTCCGACGCGGACATTGATGAAACGCTGAATGTGTATGCGGAGATCGTGAAGGAAGTCAAGAAATAGTCGAAGGTCGAAAGTCCAAGGTCGCGCGACTTTTGACCTTCGACTTTTGACTCGAAAAGGAATCCCAATGACCCTCACCGCCCAAGAAATCATTGACCTGAACAAAGAATATACCTTCTTCTCCTGGTCCGCGCAGGGACCGTTGAAACCGATCCCCGTGACGCGCGCCGAGGGAGTCTATTTCTACGATGCGGACGGCAAGCGCTATCTCGATTTTGCATCCCAACTCGTGAACCAGAACGCGGGTCACCAGCATCCGAGAATCGTCAAGGCGATTCAGGAGCAAGCCGCCAAACTGACCTTCGTCTCTCCCAGCGCGGCAACCGAACCGCGCGGCCTGCTGGGAAAGAAACTGGCCGAAATCACGCCGGGCGATTTGAAGAAAACCTTCTTCGCCCTCGGCGGCGCGGAGGCCAACGAGAATGCCATCAAGATCGCGCGCTTCTACACGGGACGCCACAAAATTCTGGCGCGCTACCGTTCCTATCACGGCGCGACGCATGGAGCGATCGCCCTCACGGGCGATTATCGCCGCCTGCCCGTCGAGCCTGCGATCCCGGGCGTCGTCCACTTCCTCGATCCGTACTGCTACCGCTGTCCCTTCGGCTGGACGCGTGAGACCTGTCACCGCGAGTGCATCAAACATGTTGAAGAGGTGATCCAGCACGAGGGTCCCGACCAGATCGCGGCCATCATCCTCGAAGGCGTGACGGGCACCAACGGCCTCATCATCCCGCCCGATGACTACTGGCCGCGCATGCGCGAGATCTGCGACAAGTACGGCATCCTGCTCATCTCGGACGAGGTCATGTCGGGTTGGGGCCGCACGGGCGAGTGGTTCGCCGTGGATCACTGGAACACCGTCCCCGACATCATCACCACCGCGAAGGGCATCACTTCGGGATACGTCCCGCTCGGCGCGGTCATTGTCCGCGAGAAGATCGCCAAGTATTTCGATGACCATGTGCTCTACGCGGGACTCACCTACAACGGACACGCGTTGGCCTGTGCCGCGGCGCTCGCCACCATCGAAGCCTACGAAGAAGAGAAGATTTTCGAGAACGCAAAGAAGGTTGGTAAATATCTTGGCCAGCGGCTGGAAGAATTCAAACAGAAGCATCCGTCCGTGGGTGACGCGCGTTACATCGGTCTCTTCACCGCGCTCGAACTGGTGAAGAACCGCGAGACGAAAGAACCCCTCGACCCGACCCCGCTCAAAAACTTCCTCATCCAAAACGGTGTGTACGTCTTTGGCTTCAAGAACATCCTCTTCATCGTCCCGCCGTTGACCATCACAAAAGAACAACTCGACGAAGGCCTGACTCTCATTGACGAGGGTCTGTCGGAATTGATGGATAAGGAAACTTCGTAATTCGATACTCGATATTCGGAAATCAGATTCGAATATCGAATTTTCGAATATCGTCTTGGAGAAACCATGGAAATTTTAAATTATGTGAACGGCGAATGGATCAAACCGCCCGTCAGCGAATACTTTGACGTGGTCAACCCCGCCACGGGCGAGACCATCGCGCGGACTCCGCTTTCGGGCGCATCCGAAGTGGACCTCGCGGCGGGCGCGGCTTCGGACGCGTTCCTTGCCTGGCGGCGGACTCCTGTCCAGGACCGCGTGCAATATCTCTTCAAACTGCGCGACCTGATGAAATCCAACATGGACGAGATCGGACGCCTCATCACGGACGAGTGCGGCAAGACCTTCGACGAGGCCAAAGCCGAGATGGTGCGCGCCATCGAAAATGTGGAAGTGGCTTGCGGGATGCCTCATCTCGGCAAGGGCGAGTTTGTCGAGGATATCGCCGCAGGCATTGACGAGTTGATGATCCGCCAGCCGTTGGGCGTCTGCACCACGATCGCGCCGTTCAACTTCCCTGGCATGATTCCCTTCTGGTTCCTGCCCTACGCGCTCGCGGCGGGCAATACCTACGTCATCAAGCCCTCCGAAAAAGTGCCGATGACGATGCAGTTCATCTTCAAACTCATCGAGCAGGTCGGCTTCCCCAAGGGCGTGATCAACCTCGTCAACGGCGCGAAGGACACGGTGGATGGCATTCTGACCCATCCCGCGATTCGGGCGGTCACCTTTGTTGGCTCGACCAACGTGGCGAAATATATTTATTCCACGGCCGCCGCGCACGGCAAGCGCGTCCAGGCGCAGGGCGGGGCGAAGAATCCCGTCATCATCCTGCCCGATGCGGATATGAACATGGCGGCGCACATCATCGCCGATTCCGCCTTCGGGTGCGCGGGACAGCGCTGTCTGGCCGTCTCGCTCGCGGTGACGGTGGGCGCGGCGCGCAACGAGTTCACCGAATTGATCTGCGAGGACGCGTCCAGCCGCAAGGTCGGCTATGGACTCGACGCGGGCACCCAGATGGGGCCAGTCATCAATCAGGCGAGCAAAACGCGCATCGAGCAGTTGATCGGTGTCGGGTCGGAGGGAGGCGCAAAGGTCTGCGTGGACGGGCGCGGGACGACCGTCAAAGGATACGAGAAGGGCACGTTCGTCCGCCCGACGGTCATTGCGGATGTCCAAAAGGGGAGCGAGTTGTGGAAGACGGAAGTCTTCGGGCCCGTGCTGGGTTTGATGCATGTGGATACGATTGACGAGGCGATTGCGCTGGCGAATAGCCATGCCTATGGAAACCAGGCCAGCCTGTTCACGTCGAGCGGGGCGGCGGCGCGCAAGTTCCGTCACGAGGTGGAAGCGGGCAACGTCGGCATCAATATCGGCGTGGCCGCGCCGATGGCCTTCTTCCCGTTTTCGGGTTGGAAGGATTCGTTCTTCGGCGACATGCACGGACAGAGTATGGATGCGGTGGAGTTCTTCACGCAGAAGAAGGTTGTGATCGAACGCTGGCCGAAGGAATGGAGCAGGAAATTCTAGTGAGAAGAGAGCAGAGAGTAGAGAATCGTCGCGAAATTTACAGACTGCTCTCTGCTCTCTAATCATCTGCTCTCTGAAAGGAACTTATGACCCACGATTACGAAGACGCCCTTGAGTATTCTGCCCGCTGGATGGACCTGATCCGCATGGATCGTTTCCCGACCGAAGCGGAAGGCAAGCAGATCATTGACGAATCGAAGCAGAATTTCGCCGAGCATTTTAACCGCGGCTGGCTGGAATATCGCAAATCCGTCACCGAGGCGGGCGACTGGGCCGCGGTGGAGTGGACGGGTTCGGGCGCCATCTTCAAAGATGTGCTCGGACGCGAGTATCTCGACTGCCTTGGCGGCTTTGGGATGATGGACCTGGGTTGGTGCTATCCCGATGTCATTGAAACGGTGAAGGCGCAACTCGGCCGCTCGCCCATGCCCTCGCAGGAGTTGATCGATCCGTTGCGAGGCGTGCTGGCAAAACTGCTCGCCAGCATCACGCCTGGTAATTTGCAATACAGTTGGTTCGCGGCCAGCGGAACAGAATCCATCGAAGCGGCCATCAAGATCGCCAAACTTTACACGGGCAAACCTGCCTTCATCGTGGCGGTGAAAGCCTTCCACGGCAAGACGATGGGCTCGCTCTCGATGATGGGCAAATCCGATTACCGCGCCCCCGTCGGACCGATGTACGCGGGACCCGTCTACCACGTCCCGTTCGGCGACGCGGAGGCGGTGGAGCGTCAACTTGAGATTTGCGACAAGGTCGGCATCGGCGTGGCGGGCGTGCTGTTCGAACCGATCCAGGGCGAAGCGGGAGCCATCGTCCCGCCCGACGACTTCTGGCCGAGGATTCGCGCGGCGACTCGTAAATATGGCGCGCTGCTCATCGCCGACGAAGTGCAGACGGGTCTCGGTCGGACGGGGAAGTTGTGGGGCGTCGAGCATTGGAACGTCGTCCCCGACATTCTCTCCGTCGCCAAATCCCTCGGCGGCGGCGTGATGCCCGTTTCGGCGGTCTGCACCACCGAGGAAATTTTCAAGCCGATGATGTATCCGAATCCGTTCATGCACACCACCACTACGGGCGGCGGTGCGCTGGCATGTTCAGCGGCGATCGCGGCGATCCACGTCACCCTGCGCGAACGGCTGTGGGAACAGGCCGCGGAGAAGGGAGAATATCTCATTCCGAAATTGCAGAAATTCGCCGCGCAATATCCACAAATTTATGAGAAAATAACGGGCAAAGGTCTGTTGATCGGCATGCACTTCAAATCACCAGAGATCGGATACCAGGTGGCCGCGGGGCTGTTCAAGCGCGGTGTTCTCGTTGCCGGGACGTTGACCAGCGCGCAGACCATCCGTATCGAGCCGCCGCTTGTCATCACCAGGGAGCAGATGGATATTCTGCTGGATCGTCTGGAAGACACGTTGAAGACGATCGCTGTGTAAATTTTTGCCAGAGATGAACGGAGATGAACTGGGGCAGGAAAACGAAGGTTCATCCTTTTTATCTCTGGTTGATTTTTTTCGCAATCCATTTTTCGGAGAAGATAGATGCCCCAGACAAGTGATTTTGCAGTTGAATTGCGTGATGTGGTAAAAACCTTCAAGACACCCGAAGGCACGCTGTTGAATGCGGTGGATCATGTGACCATGCAGATCAAGCACGGGGAATTCTTCTCGATGCTTGGCTCGTCGGGATGCGGCAAAACCACCTCCCTGCGCATGGTGGCAGGGTTCGAGTGGCCCACGGGGGGAGAGGTCTATATCGAAGGCATGGCGCAGGGGCACACGCCTCCGTTCCAGCGGCCTGTCAACACCGTCTTCCAGAATTACGCACTCTTTCAGCACATGACCATTTACCAAAACGTGGCCTTTGGCCTCGAGATGGAAAAAGCGCCTGTAAACGAGATCAAAGCCCGCGTTGGACGCGCTCTCGAAATGGTACAACTGCAGGGCATGGAACGCCGCTATCCGAAGCAACTTTCGGGCGGACAGCAACAACGCATCGCACTCGCCCGCGCCCTGGTCAAGATGCCGAACGTGCTCCTTCTCGACGAGCCGCTCGGCGCGCTGGATCTGAAACTCCGCAAAGAGATGCAACTGGAGTTGAAGGCCATCCAGCAAAAGGTGGGCATCACTTTCATCTATGTGACCCACGACCAGGAGGAAGCGCTCACCATGTCCGACCGCATCGCGGTGATGAGCAAGGGTAAGGTGCTTCAGATCGGTGGGCCTGTGGAGATCTATGAACGCCCCAACTGTAAATTCGTGGCCGATTTCATCGGTACTTCCAATTTCCTGGATGGGACCGTCAAAGCCATTGAAGGGGAGAAGGCGGATGTGTTCGTGCCCGTTTTGAACGCGGAGGTGAAGGGGTTGATCTCGGGCGACGTATCGGTTGGGGATAAAGTGGCCATTTCCGTCCGTCCCGAGAAGATCCGTCTCGCCGAAAAGGCCGTTCTCAGTCAGAATTGTTTCGAGGGGCGAATCGTTAACTCTGTCTACATCGGATCGGATACGCACCTGATCGTGGACGTGAATGGTTTGCAGATGAAAGTGTGGGAGCAGAATAAGATCTCCAGCCTGGACCCAAGAGCCTATTACGCGGTCGGACAGTCTGTATGGCTCACGCTGTTTCCCGAAAACACGCTCGTCCTGGCCAACGATTAGGAAGCTGCCATGCTGAAACGTTTACGCGAGAATAAATCTGCTCAAGGAACGTTGTTGATCACCCCGACCTTGATCTTCATGGTCGGCCTGTTGATCATCCCTTTGCTTCTGACCCTCGTAATCAGTTTTGGCGAGCGTTCGGCAGATGGGAACGTCATTTACACCTTTGGCCTGCATAATTACATCCGCATTTTTGGGATCAGCCACGATTGTCCCAACGGGCAGGCAACCTGTTTTGACCCGCTGTATGCCGAAATCCTTTGGCGTTCGCTGTCTTTGGCGTTCAACTCCACCATTGTGGTGATCCTGCTGGCGTACCCGCTGGCCTATTTTATTGCCCGTGCGCATCCCCAAAAGCGCAACACCTTCCTGTTCCTGGTGCTGGTGCCGCTGTGGACGAATTTCGTCATCCGCGTCTATGCCTGGATGATGCTCCTGCGCACGCAGGGATTGATCAACGAAGTGCTCGGCTGGCTGGCAGGGTTGGTGGGGATGAACTTCACGCCGCTGGAAATGCTTTACACACCGGGCGCGGTGCTGGTGGGCATGGTGTATGAATTTTTGCCGTTCATGATCCTGCCCATTTACACCTCGCTCGAAAAGATCGACAACTCGCTGTACGAAGCCGCCGCGGACCTGGGAGCGAACGCCTTCCGCACCTTCCTGCGGGTGACGCTGCCTTTATCCATGCCGGGCGTGGTCGCAGGGACGGTTCTGGTCTTCATCCCCGTGATGGGCACGTTCGTGGTCTCGGACCTTTTGGGCGGCAAGCAGGTGATCCTGGTGGGCAACCTGATCCAGCGGCAATTCCTGGATGCGCGTGACCCAACCTTCGGTTCCGCCGCTTCGCTCATCCTGATGGTCATGACCCTGATCGTGATGTATTTCTACACACGTAAATTCGGGTTTGGCGAGGAGATTGTTGTCGGATGAACCCCTATCGCCGTTCCCCCTTCATCAAGGTCGCCACGTTCCTGGTCTATTTCTTCCTGTATGCGCCGATCGTCGGGTTGATGCTGTTTTCGTTCAACGCCTCCCGCACGAACGTATTCTTTGGCGGGTTCATCACCAAGGTCGGCCCATTGGTCATGGACGGCAGTACGGTCGTCCAAAGTCCGTGCGGACCGTTCCACTGGTTCTGCGAACTGAGCCGCAATGCGGATGTGATGAGCGCCACGAAGAACACCCTGACCATTGCGTTCATCTCCACCATCACCGCCACGGTGATCGGAACGCTGGCGGCGCTGGCGCTTCAACGCTACGATTTCCGCCTCAAGTCCTTTTCGCAGTTGTCGCTTTACATCCCGATCGTCATCCCTGAGATCGTAATGGGCATCGGGATCCTTGTGCTGTTCAGCCAGGTGTTCACCTTTCTGAACAATAGTCTCAACCTCGCAGGCGATGCGCGCCTGACCATGGGCCTGCCGACGGTGATCGTCTCGCATATCGCGTTCAGCGTCCCCTTTGTGACGCTGGTGGTGCAGGCCCGTTTGCAGGGATTTGACAAATCCTTCGAAGAGGCCGCCATGGACCTGGGCGCCAACGAACTGGTCACGTTCTGGCGTGTGACCTTCCCCATGATCCTGCCCGGGGTGCTTTCTGGCGCTCTGCTGGCTTTCACGCTGTCTCTGGACGATTTTGTGATCACCTTCTTCACCACCGGGCCCGGGTCCACAACCCTGCCCATTTACGTGTACGGCCTTCTGCGCCGCATCATTACGCCGCAGGTGAACGCGCTGTCCACCATCTGGGTGCTGGTGGTCTTCATTGTGGTCCTCGTCCTTCAGCGTGTGCAGAGCCGTCAAAACTAATGTTGTGCAAGGCACAGGGCAGCGATCGGCCCTGTGTGAAAAATTTTCATTCCCAAAAGAGGAGAAACGATGTACAAGAGAGTGTCCAATCTGTTGTCTGTGGTGATTCTGGCCAGCCTGTTGCTTGCGGCCTGTGGTGGCGGTCAATCTTCCACCGGTGGAGAGACGGGCCAAAAGGTCACCTCTTCCGGGTTCGTCTGCCCGGAGCCTGCAACCAAGATGGAGGTCACGTCGAAGGAATTGAATATCTTCGTTTGGACGGAGTACATTCCGACGGAGTGGAAGGAATGCTTCGAGTTGGTTTACGGGGTCAAGATCAACCACGATGAATACTCGTCGAACGAGGAAATGTACGCCAAACTCAAATCGGGCGGCACCTCCTACGACCTGGTTCAACCGACGGACTACATCATCAGCCTGATGATCCGAAACGAGATGCTCCAGAAACTGGACAAGACCAAACTGGACTTCCTCAACAACCTGGATCCCAAGTACATGAACCAGCCCTTTGACCCGGGCAACGAATACACCATCCCCTACGAAGGTGGCCTGGATTCCATTATCGTCAATACCGATGCCGTGACCACCGTTCCCGCATCTTATGCCGACCTGTGGAACCCCGAATATGCCGGCCGCATCGTCCTTCTGGACGACTCGCGCGTCATCATCGGCATGACCCTGCTGACCCTGGGCTATGATGTCAACACCACCGACCCTGCCCAACTGGAGGAAGCCAAACAGAAACTGGCGGAACTCATCCCGAACGTGAAACTGTTCGACAGCGACAGCCCCAAGACCGCCCTGATCGCGGGTGACGTGGACTTGGGCGTTGTCTGGACGGGCGAAGCCTACACTGCCAATCAGGAGAACCCCGCTTTCACCTTTATCTACCCCACGGAAGGTTCGGTGATTTGGCAGGATAACTGGGCCATCCCGACCGGTGCACCGCACGCTGATGCCGCCTATGCCTGGTTGAACTACACCATGCAGGGCAACCTGTTCTTCCTGATGCTGCGCGACTTCCCGTACCTGAACCCCAACCTGGCCGCCCTGGATTTTGCCAAGGAAAACCATCCCGATCTTTACGAGCCGTTCATGAGTTCGAATGTCACCAATCCGCCTGCCGAGGCGGTGGCCAATGCTCATCGCGTCGACGATGTGGGTGACGCAACTCCGCTGTATGACAAGATCTGGACCGAGGTCAAAGGCGGGGAATAGCGTTGACCGTCCATCTGTGATTGGAAGTGCTGAAGTCCCGCGCAGGGTGGCGGATTGAAGGCAGGGAATTCAGACTTTCGTTCGATCGCATCCAACAACCGACCGCGCCAAGCGCGGTCGGTTGTTTTATTGCGGACAGGTGCAGACGAGCGATTGTAGCCGAATAGTTATAGAAAACACTCATTTTATGAAAAATCGTCAATAAATATTTGACAAATCTAACGAAACGGCATAGAATGGTGGTATGGAAAGCGTAATCGTCAACCAGCCGCTCGATGAAATCGACCGTTTCATTGTAGAAGCCATGCGCAAGGATGGACGGGTGGCGTTCTCGCAGATCGCCGAGCAACTCAACGTCTCGGCAGGGATGATCCGCCTGCGCTACAACCGTCTCGTGGAGGAGGGTTATTTGCGGGTGGTGGCGATCAGCAATCCCCTGCGCCTCGGTTATAAGACGATGGCGATGATCGGCATCCGCGTGGATGGGAGCAGACTGCTCGAAGCCGCCGAGAAGATCGCCAAACTGGAAGAAGTCATCTACCTTGTGGTCACCAGCGGGCGCTTCGACATCTTCGCCGAAGTGGTGTGCCGTGACCAGGACCACCTGCTCGAATTCATTTCGGGCAAACTTTCGCGGATCGAAGGCGTGCGTGAATCGGAATCGTTCATGCATTTGAAGATCATGAAGGAGATTTACTTTTAGTTGAGTAGTTCTGTAGTTAAGTAGTCATGTAGTTGCGTAGTTACATAGTTTTTGTTGCGTGGTTGTGGAATGGTTGCCGCGTAACTACCAAACTATAAAACTACGAAACTACTTCCAAACTAACTCGCGTGTGCGGGTTATAAAACAAATGGAGAAGAAAGGATCATGAAAGTACTACTTGTTGGCGTGGGGGGAGTAGGGGAGGCCATTGCGGTGCTCGTGAAACCGCGGGCCTGGATGGAGCAAATGGTGCTATGTGATTACAACCTGAAGCGCGCGGAGGAGGTGCAGAAAAAGCTTGGGAGCGACGCGGCCCGCTTCCCCGTCGAATTCATCGACGCGGGCAAGCAGGAGATGATCGAGGAGTTGGCGCGCAAGTACAACGTCGACCTGATCATGAACGCGGTGGATCCCGTCTTCAACGAAAAGATATTCGACGCGGCTTTCAACGTGGGCGTCCCCTACATGGACATGGCGATGACGCTCTCAAGTCCGCATCCAAATGACCCGTTCCACAAGACGGGCGTCAAGTTGGGGGACTATCAGTTCGAGAAGGCCAAGGATTGGGAGAAGAAGGGACTGCTTGCACTGGTGGGCATTGGTGTGGAGCCTGGCATGGTGGATGTGTTCGCCCGCTACGCACAGGACCACCTGTTCGACGAGATCGAAGAGATGGGCATTCGCGACGGCGCCAACCTGGAGATCGCTGGTTACGAGTTCGCTCCCAACTTCTCGATCTGGACGACCATCGAGGAATGCCTCAACCCGCCCGTGATCTGGGAGGAAGGCAAGGGCTGGTTCACGACCGAGCCGTTCTCGGAGCCAGAGACGTTCGACTTCCCCGAAGGGATCGGCCCCATCGAAGTCGTGAACGTGGAGCACGAGGAAGTGTTGCTGGTGCCGCGCTGGGTCAAGACGAAGCGCATGACGTTCAAGTACGGACTCGGCGACCAGTTCATCGGCGTCTTGAAGACCCTGCACATGCTCGGACTCGACAACAAGGAAAAGATCAATGTGAAGGGCGTGATGGTCGCTCCGCGTGACGTGGTGGCGGCCTGCCTGCCCGATCCCGCTCATCTCGGCGACAGGATGTCTGGCAAGACCTGCGCGGGTATCTGGGTGAAGGGGACGAAAGACGGGAAGAAGAAGGAAGTCTATCTCTATCAGGTGGCGGATAACGCAGAGTGCATGTCGCGGCTGGGATGCCAGGCCGTGGTGGCACAGACCGCCTTCAGCGCCGTCATCGCCATGGATCTGCTGGAGCACAAGCAGTGGGGCGGCGCGGGCGTGCTCGGTCCCGAGGCCTTTGAACCGACCGTGTTCATGGACAAGATGGCCGATTATGGCTTCCCGTATGGGATCAGGTAGTTTTGTGGTTGGATAGTTACGTGGTTACGTAGTTTGTGGCTGAGGGGGCGATCTGGGGAAAAACGTAAGGCGTAAAATGTAAATCCCGCGAGGCGGAAAGGCTTCGCGGGATGTGTTTTTGGGGGCTTTCGAGCCTTCCAACCGAAAAAGCTAACCTAGGTTTTTGAAAAGCTAACCTGGCTTTTTGAAAAAACGGCCTGCAAAGCGGCATTTCTAAGCCTTTCCTCGTAATTTTCTCTGCTTTGCGTATAGCCAGTATAAACCGAACCCAAAAACATCTGAGACTCGTGACGAAACGAGTCTAGACTCATCGAGCAACGAGTCTAGACTCATAAGCCAACGAGTCTAGACTCGTAAGGCCAAGAGTCTAGACTCGTTGGGGGAAGGGACGGGAAAGGGGGGAAGGGCTTGGGTAATAAGAACTCCGAAGTTTCGAAAACTTCGGAGTTCTAGGTTGATTCAAGTGCTTCGTATAAACTTTGAAAGCCTTTACACGGACTTGTTTACTCTGTTTCTTTGAGCAATACCCAGGGGAAGGCGTATTTTGTGGAGCCCGTGCCAAAGAGTTTCAATTGAAATCCCTTGAGGCAGACCCTTGCGTACCCGCCTACAGGGACTTCGATGGTTTCGAGTTCTTCATCTTCATCCTTGTAGGTTTTGACGTACAGGATGTAAGACCCCTCCTGATGGTCGATGTCGAGACACCATTCCCGCTGGTAGGTACTGTCACCGATCTTGATGGGTTGGCCCCCGTTTCCGTCCAGGTCAACAGTCTTCCATTCCCGTTTCAGCACGATCTGTTCAGCCATGTTTCACTCTCCTTTCTTGAGATGAAGGCTTGAACTGAATCACTATCCGTTTTTTCTTGGTGATGATACGGTCTTACTCGGTGCCGATAATTTCTCATTCATTTTTTGTTTTTACCAGGTCCATATTGGAACCACCATGCCGAGCCATCCGCTTCGTTCAATTCAATTTTTTCCAGTTCTTCTCTTGTCCATGGACCTTTTCTGTCTATCCATCGCAGGGGAAAGGCGATGTTCGAAAGTGTATAAAGAGTGGGACGGTCTGGTTGGCTGGGGAGTGGATTTGTGATCTCTTCTTTCAATTCGCCAAAAACGACCCGATCTGGGTGTTCGACTTTGGGTAACTGTTTATATTCTGATTCCGTATAAATGATGGAACTCTCGGATTCGATTTTCCAATAATATAGCGTAAATAAGGGGATGTTAAGATGAATTCTATTAATATGCTCGTCGCCAATGGGGCGCGGCAGGTTTTTCTTCTTTTTTCGCAAGCCCATACTTGTGGGCTTATATTCGACATGTAGATAATCTATGTAATGCAAGTACACTTTCTGGCGATATTTTCTATATCCAGCAAGGGCGTAATGCAATTCTTTTGCGCCAGATTTTATAGTCTGGCTGAGTGTAAAATGCTTTTCGATTCGTCTAGATATGGAACGAGTGGATTTGAGCGACTGTTCCACGCTGGAGCGAACTGTTTCCTCGAGAGAGGAACCGACCGCTGACGATACCTCGTAGATCGGGGTTTTTACGCCTGCGGTGATGGTCCCTGTAATTTTTTGAGCCAGTTCCTTTGTAAGGATCGTTGAACGAGTCGTTTCCTTTTCATCAACGATGACGCATTCCACTTTGAATCCTTCGGTAAACATTATCTCTGTGAAATCGGTGGTGCGGAATGTCCGTAAAATATCTCCAAATCCAAAATCGCTGGTTTGGGACTCGTCAATGTGCAGATTTAATCTGGCAACGAAATATTGATGTTTGTCTGTTTGAGCCCATCCCTTTTCTTTCGTCAGATCAACCGCAAACGGGACTTGAAGTTTTTTATCCATGTTTAACCCTTTCTGAAATGTTTTTTGAAGCTGTTGTTGTACATGCCTGCCTACCCCTCCCACGCCTTTTCAATGATCTTCTTAACTTTCTCCTTATAAACCCGAATCAACACGCGATTTCCTTCCAAGTTCCAAACCCTAAAGGTTTTCTTGACTGACAAGTTGTATATCATGCAAGACTCCCTGGCGAGACGTAACGCGGGTTCACGCGGGAAACCTTTAGGGTCTCTTTTCAATCAATGGTGTGTTCGATGGCGGATTTGGTGAAGGTGGACAATTTCTAGTACCTTTTCATAAAGTACGTAGTTGACGCAGAGGTGAAGTCTTGAATTTTTTTCTTACTGTACTCTGAAAACAGCATTTCGCCTTGTGTGTTTCTATCTGTCCAGTATTGACCTTCAAGCCCTGTAGGCAGTTGCCCTTTCACCTTCAACATTACAGCACCATGGTGGATAGGGCTTCGCTCTCTGATTGAGATTTTGGGCGTGTTTATGTATGCACCTACAAACTGCCAAGTTTCGTCTGAATTTTTGACTAACTCGCCTGTGAGCAATTCGGAACTCGACTTGTCAACCTCCCAATTTTAGTACCAACTGAAAGTAGAAAAATCAGGCATGTTGGATGGCATACTGATGGGGCGTCAAACCTTGCAACGCCTGGTGTGGGCGGATCGTGTTGTATTCCTGCAGCCAA
>JBMOMR010000126.1:0-27005 GCA_049324715.1 Chloroflexota bacterium
ACGGCGGCATGGTGCTGACGGGACTCAAACTCCCGATGCAGACCGTCATCCAGCGCTACGGACGCGATTTGGCGAAACGTCTCTTCCAATGCTCACTCGATTCGATAGATACCGTCGAGCAGATCGTCCGCGAGGAAAACATCGACTGCGGCTTTGCGCGGACAGGTCACCTGCTGGCGGCCAACAAGCCGAAGCATTTCGACGCGCTCAAAGATGAAGTGGAATTCATGGCGAAGGAGTTCAACCACAAAGTGCGACTCGTCCCGCCGAGTGAACTCCAAAGCGAGATCGGGTCGCGCGTCTATCACGGCGCGCTCGTGGACGAGGTCAGCGCGGAGGTGAATCCCGCACAGTTCGTGGCGGGGTTGGCGCGGGCGGCAGAGAGGGCAGGGGCGAGTCTCCACGCGCGGGCGAGAGTCACACGGCTCGAGCGTCGCGGGACGCGCTTCGTCGTCGAGACAGAACGCGGCAAACTGGAAGCGGAGTCCGTCTTTGTGGCAACGGCAGGATACACGGGCGCGGCGACGAAGTCCCTGCAGAAGAAGGTCATCCCGATCGGGTCGTTCATCATTGCCACCGAAAAACTGCCCGACGACCTGGCGCGGGAACTCAGCCCGAAGAACCGCATGATCTTCGATTACAAACATTATCTGAATTATTTTCGGCTGTGGGACGGGCGGATGATCTTCGGCGGGCGGGCGGCGTTCTTCCCCGAGAACGAAAACACGATCGCTCGAAGCGCCGAGATTCTGCGCCGCGAGATGATCACGGTGTATCCGCAGTTACGCGACGCGAAAATCGAATACGCCTGGGGCGGCACGCTGGACTTCGCCTTCGATATGATGACGCACGTGGGCGAGGAGAATGGGATGTTTTACTCACTCGGCTTTGCGGGTCACGGCGTAGCGATGGGGACGTATCTCGGCAAGACCGCCGCGGAGGCGATGCTGGCAGGAAATATCCGCGAGCATCCGTTTGCGCAATTCGATTTCCCCTCTGCCCCGCTGGGACTCTACGATGGCCGCCCGTGGTTCCTGCCCTTCGCGGCGATGTGGCATAAGATTTTGGATTGGGTGGAGTGAATCGATCGCCAAGACGCGCGCCAATCATTGGGAAACCTGGCGCGTATTTTTTTTATTTTTCTATGAGCAATTCATAAAGCCTAATCAACCTTATCCTTGAATCGGTATCTATATAGCTGATGATTTGGCTTATAAACGCCAGAATCCACGAACCGAGAAACCAGATTTCACCATAAATGAAACCTACAATTATCATAACTGCACAAATACAAAAAACGAAAAAACTCGTTGTCCGAAATCTATACAATTGACCTAGATAGTTTTTGCGCTTGTGCTCATCCTCCAATATTGACCAGAATTTTTCATCATAGTCAAGTAACCATTTTGGAAGGTTCATAATTGCTACTCCCTGAAAGTATTGTAGAGCTACAACAACCTTCTCTTAATTTCTACATATGCCCTTTCGTCAAATGCTTCCAGTCGAAAACCCTTCCTGGATATTTTCCACAGTTTCATTCCAAAAACACTGATATTACGAAACACTGGCTCCTTAAAACAAACATATTCATATTTTCGGTCACCGACAATGTTATTGGTCCACTCTGTTCTTACTTCAACATGACTTAGATTTGTCCACGTTGTTTTCCAATAACTAAATCCTTGATCAATTTTTATTTCGATTCCGTCGTTGTTAATCTTGATGACAGGCTCGCGAATACTGACCGTGCTAAAAATTAACAAATACACATATGCACTAACAGTTATTACTCTCAAAAGAACCGAAAACCATGAGGTCCTAGGGGACGGGTCACTGAGCCATGAAGTTATGATGAGTAAAAATGAAATAGAGTAGAGAACAAGGAATTTTTTATAACTTTTGAGCAAAGTTTGCGACAAAGGGTATTCTTTCATGGTACTGGAATCTCCCACAGAACAAGATATTTACCCTCCCGCCAACGCCAGCAACTGCGGCGGGACCCAGAATCCTCCCTGCCCGAGGGTGCTGAGCGCCATCGAGAAAAGCAGGATGGTGAGACCGACGCCAATCAAGATACGGTCCTTGAATTTATAGACGAGAAGTTGCAACCACGTGCGCGGACCGATGCCGAAGGCGCGCAAGTCCATCGCGTCGATGATGTCTTCACTGCCAATGATGGCGTGGATGGTGACGGGGACCATCAGCGGGCCGAGTTTGCGGACCTGTGCGAAGAGTCCGCCGCTGATCTTTTCGAGTTCGAAGCCGCGCGCCTTCTGCGCGTCCATCGTCAACTGGAAATCGCGGCTGAAGGTCGGGATGAAGCGCATGGTCAGGTCCATGGCGTAGGCGATCTTGTCGGGCAGACCAAGTCCGCGGAAGGTCACACCGTAGAGGGCGGGGTTGAGCGAGTACGGAATCAGGATCGTCATGATGGCGATGCTGAAGACGCGCACGAATTGACTGACCCCGAAGAAGGCGCGCTCGACGGTGACATCCAGCGCGGGCGTCCAGCCGAAGATGGAGAAGGACGCTTCAAGCCGACGGATGAGATGTTCCTGCTCGTAGACCTCCGTCCCGCCGCGACCCGTCAGGAAGGTGAAAAATGCGAAGATGAGGACGAAGCCGACAATGAAAAGCACTGCGCGGCGGATCTCGTTCCACGTCACGCCCGAAGTGAGCAGGACGAACAGGGCGATGGCTCCGAAGAATAGCAAATAACGCACGTCCCAAAAGGCGAGCGTAGAGAAAAGGAAACAGCCGTAGAACATCATCCAGGCGCGCGGATCGAAGGACTGGATGAAGGAACGGGCACGTTCGCGGTAACGCCAGGCGACTAGCATAATTTCCTGAAAGCAGAAAGTGGAGAGCAGAAGGCAGACCGATCAATCAGTCTGCCTTCTGCGTTCTGCCTACTGAATTACCGACCCGACTGTCTCTGCACTGCCGCGTAGGCCGCGACGAGGAGCGGGACGAGGATGGCGGCGAAGATCAGGTTCGGACCCGCCGCGGGCAGGAACTCGCCGACGATGGCTGCCGCGGGGCTGAATCCGTTGATCCAGATGTCGGAGATGGCCGCAAAACCGATGCCGAGGATGTTTCCGAGCATGCCCCAGATGACGGCCTCACCGACAGTGACGTTCTTGCCAAACGCGAAGCGGACAATCAGCACCAGCACGAAGCCGATCAGGAGCGCAATGCCCGCCGTCAGCGCGATGGGTTGGTCACCGAAGACACCGTTCTCCACATCGTAGAACATCATGTTCGTCTCGCCGCGGTTCATGAAATAGAAGATCGTGGCAAGTACGGCCAGCGCGCCGCCCACCCAAAGGACAGTGTCGGTGGCTTTCTTGCGATTGGCATACAGCGCGGGCAGGCCAGCGATGAAACCGACCAGGCCGTTGCCGATGCTCCACTGCGGAGAGAGGCCGAAGCCCGAGATCGCGTCACCGAACATGTTGCCAACCGCGCCCGTGAAGAAGCCGACGATGGGGCCAAAAGCATAGCCGAAGAACATCGGGATGGCAATCGCGGGACGGAGAGCAACCTGGCTCAGCGAGGGGACGACGAACACAGTGGCGTTGAAGTACCACGAGAACACGGCATACAGCGCCGCGCCGATGGCCATCCACACCACCTCACGCGTGCCCACTTCCCAGGCCTTGTTGTCCTTGTTGAAGAAGTAGACCGCGAAGGCGATCAACAGGCCGAGGATGACGAAGCCAAACCGCAGGCCGAGCGTGGCATTATCGGTCTGGAAGCGTTCGATGCCGAGCATGTTGCCCAGCACGAACACGATCACGGCAAAGATGGCGAAGATCGCCACCAGCCAGATCAAGACGGAAGACAGACGTTTATCCATTTCATTCTCCTTTGTGATAGCGTCTCGTCATTGTTTCGCTCGGTCTCGGTACGGCGGAAAAGCACCGCCTACTCGACCATCGCTCGCAATGACGGTGGGACCGAAAATTTGAACGACAACAATTACACATGCGCCAGCGCCTCGGCCCGCAGGAACCGTCCCGTTTGGGCGAAGCGGTCCACGTTCAGGGCCAGGAGCGAACTCGGGACAACGCGGCAGGCCTCCAGTCGGGAAAAGTCGCGCAGGACTTCGTGCGGCGAACCGTCGGCGACGAGTCGTCCATCCGCCACGAGCAGGACGCGGTTGGCGTAGATCACCGCCAGGTCCACATCGTGCGTGATGAACATCACCGCTTCGAAGCCAGGCATTTGCAAAATGGAGTCCATGAAATTCATGTAATTCTGGTAGTCCTGTCCCGCGGTCGGCTCGTCCATGACAAGGATGCGGGAGCGCATCGCCAGAATGGCCGCGATGCTGACGCGCTTCTGCTGGCCGAACGAAAGCGCCAGCGGAGGGTCTTGCTCTTTGTCCGAAAGGTTCACAATTCTCAGCGCCTCTTTCACCTCCATTTCGATCTCTTCCTTTGGATGTTTAAGATTGGTCGGGCCGAATGCCAGTTCCTCGCGCACGGTCGGCGCGAACAGCATATGGCTGGGACTCTGAAAAACGTAACCGAGCGTGCTGGCAATTTCGGCCACGCTCGACTCTTTCGTATCTTTTCCGTTCACGAGCACGCGTCCCGCTTTCGGTTTGAGCAGACCGATGGCGTGCTTGACGAAGGTTGTCTTACCCGCGCCGTTCGGACCGAGCACCGCGATCACGTCGCCGCGCTTGATCTCGAGATTGATGCCGTGCAGGACTTCGACATCTGAATCGTACCCGAACGCGACCTCCTCGAATTTGACCAGCGCCTCATTCCATTGACCCTGGCTGGCCGCGCCAGGCAGAACGCGAATCTCCGCTGGAGCGGGATCCCGCTTCGCGCGCCTGACGATCTGTTCGGCAGGGAGTTTCACCTCGTGATAATTCACTACTCTTGATAACCCGTCCACGTCCCCAAGGTAACGGATCTCCCCCTGCCCCATGTACATGACGCGTTCAGGATGGATGCGCAACACATCCTCCACGCGGTGTTCCACCATCAGCACGGTCATCCCCTCATCCGCGAGCGAACGGACGGCGTCGAGCGTCTCCGCCGCGGAGGCAGGGTCGAGACTCGCCAGTGGTTCATCCAACAGCAGAATCGAGGGCCGCATCGCCAAAACGCCCGCCAGCGCCACCTTCTGCTTCTCCCCGCCCGAAAGCAGGAACGTGTCGCGGTCGCGCAAATGTGTAATCTTCAAATGCCCCAGTGACTCGTCCACGCGCTGATATATCTCTTCGCGCGAAAGGCCGAGGTTCTCCAATCCAAACGCCACCTCGTTCAAAACCTTCGTGCCGAGGATCTGTCGTTCGGGGTCCTGCAATACCGTCCCGACCTTCTGCGAGATCGTGGACAATTTCATTCTGGATGTGTCTTCACCGTGGATGAGGACGCGTCCGCCTACTTCCCCCTTGTAACTGCGCGGGATGAGTCCATTGACACAACGGATGAGCGTCGTTTTGCCGCATCCGCTCGCGCCTGCGATTAAAAGAATTTCGCCCGCGTTCGCCGCGAACGAAATATCGTGGATGGCCGCACCCTGACGGTCGCGGTAACGGAAAGATAAGTTTTCAACAACGAGGGAAATTTCGCTCATCAACTCCAATTATCAGCGGGGCGGGCAGGACTGTCAAGCAAGAACCCAGGTTTCCACCTAAAGGAACAAAACCTGGGTTCTGAATTGCGGCAGGTATTGTGCGAACGCGGTTTCCAATTGCTCCTCGGTCGCAAAAGGACAAAATTTTCTTTATAGTGAAAAATTTCGCAAATATTGACAGAACACTTAAAATAACTATAATAATGAAAAATTTCTTTATTTAGAAAACTCATAGAGGAAAACGATGTCGAACATCGGTTTGCGAATACGTGAACTCCGTCAACAACGCGGACAGACGCTCGAGCAGGTTGCTGCCGAGACCGGCCTGTCCGTGTCGTTTTTAAGCATGCTCGAGCGGGACAAAGTCTCCATCAGCGTGGACAATCTCGAACGCATCGCGCGCTATTACGAGGTCCACATGGTGCACTTTTTCAGTGGCCCGGAGGAGACACCAGTAGTGATCACCCGCCGGGCGGATATCCTGCAAAGCATGAACACACCAGGCAGCGGGCCTGCCACCGTCACCCTGCTGGCCAACCGCCTGAACGCCCGCATGGAACCGTTGCTGGTCCATGTGGCCCCCGGGCAGGAGGAGCCGCACTTCCGCAAGCACGAAGCCGATACTCTGGCTTACATCCTCGACGGGAGCGCCCGCTTGATCTCTGAAACAGGCGAAGAAACCCTGCTCGAACAGGGCGACCTGGCCTACTATGTCAACTCCCCGCATCGGCGCTTCGCCAACGCCAGTAACGATCACCCGCTTCTGTTCTTCATCATCACCGCACCGCCCACCAGTTCATTGGATGAATTAATTCAAGCCCGTCAGGGTCAGTGGGTAATGGGCGATACAAGTAGGACATGAAGGAGAAACGATGCATTACGACGAATACCACAATCATAAGTGGGCGCGCAACCTTAAACACGCCCGCAAACTCCTCGCCGAAAATCGCCTGCAAGAGTTCTATCACGGCAAAGACCTGCCCGAAGGTGACGTTTACCCTGGGATGCGCGTCATGGCCGCCTACTGGACCTCGGTGGAGCACGAGATGAAACTCCGCCGCAAAATCCTGCTCAAAGGCGCGGAACATCCTGAATGGGAGACCGACCCCGAACTGGGCGCGCAGGCCGCGGACTTTCACCAGCGTTATATCGCAGACATGAAGGAACTCGTCGTGCGCGACGGAATCGTCCCCGTAGAACGGATCGACGCGCTGGCCGCGCGAGGCTGGGAGACTCCGCTTGACTGGGCCGAGGTGATGCGTGGCTGGCAGGAAGCGAGTCTCGCGGGACTGGAGGCGGGCGCGTTCGCCCCCGAGTTAATCGAAGCCTGGTTCGACTCCTGCCTGCGCTCGGTGGCGAACTACAACCGCTATCTCATCTGGGGCGGAGTGAACGCCGCGGGTCTGGTACGCCGCGAAGGTCCCGAAGCGGTGCGCCACGCCGTGGACGCGGTCGCCGAGGAGTTCAAGTGGGCTATCTCCAAGGAGTTCTTCGCCACCGTCCTGCCCGCCGCAGGCTTCGAGGACATCGGCGACCTGATGGAACTCGGCCTGCGCGGCATGTTCGCCGATCAGTATTACGTCAAAGGCGAGGACCGCGAGGAGGGTGAAAAGACCATCCGCATCAGCATGTTAAAGAATTGTGAACTGGCGGGTGTGTACCGCCGCGTGGAGGAGTGGAACGGCCTACCGCGCTTCTCGCTCGGCTACGGCATCTGCCGTTTTGATGAAGTCCACGGGCAGGCGACGATGATGATCACCATGCCGCCGATGGTCTCGCCGCAATATCGCATTGTCAAATCGCTGGCCATGCATCCCGACGCGAACGAATGCGTTTTCGAACTCACCACCGTCCCTGCTGACGATATGGAACGCATCTTGATGGTACAGGAAAAAATCTTCGGACCCGTTGAATAAATTCAGGAGGCTGCGATGAAAACCATCCGCATCAACATGATCACCAAAGTGATCCTTCTGCAATTCACCTTCCTGCTCCTTCACTATCTCTATGAGTGGTTTCCCAATGGTGTGACGGCCATCGTCAGCGCCACCGACGAATCGATCTACCAGCACATGAAGGTGGCCTTTTTCTCCTACATCCTTGTGTCGCTATTTGAATATATCTGGTTCCGCAAGCAGATTGAATCGCGGGGGAAATTCATCCACGCGCGGGCGCTGACCGCTGTGCTTTTTTCCCTGCTGGTCATCGTCTGGTACTACACCTCCTGCGCCTACTTTGTAAAATTCGACAACCTGTTCCTCGAAATCCTGTTTGCAAACATTGCCACCATCCTGACCTCGATCACGGGATTGCATCTCGAACAGCATTTGGAGCAGGTGGATTTCAGTCTTGGAATGAAGCGGCTTTCCATCGCTGTTTTCGTGGTGAAGCTGTCCGAGTTCATCATCTTTACCCATCGCCTGCCGTGGCTGGACGTGTTTGCCAATCCGCCTGGCTGGTAATTTTTTAAATCATCCAATCAAAATCAAGGAGAATCAAAATGACCACGATCAAAGAAGTTATGGACACCCTGCCCAGTCTGTTCAAGCCCGAAAAGGCCAAAGGCTGGAACCGCGTCATCCTGTTCGACCTGCAGGGACAGGAACCCTCCCAGTGGACGCTGACCATCCAGGACGGCACTGCCACCATCGAGGAGGGCAAGACCAAGGAACCCAAATTGACCATCACAGGCAACAGCGAGTATATCGCCCAGATGTTCACAGGCGAAACCCCGCCGATGAAACTGGTCAACGCCAAACTGCTCAAGATGAAAGGCCCAATGATGGACGCCATCGCGTTCTCGGGTCTCTGGAATCTGCCGAAGAAGTATTAGCAAGGATGAAATTAGAAGGATGAAGTATGAAAAACCCGCACAACCTTCAGACTTCATCCTTCCTACTTTAGGAGGAGGTTTCATTGAAAACAGGAATTATTTCCTACGGGGTGGCGCTTCCAAAGCACCGCATCGAGGCGACGGAGATCTGGAACGTCTGGAAGAATCTCGCCACCAGTTTCTTCGACGTGCTCTCGATCGGCGAGCGGGGTGTGCTCGGACCTGAAGAGGATACCGTAACCCTGGCGGTCGCGGCTGCTAAACAGGCGCTCGCGCGCAGCGGGATCGGCGTCGAAAAAATCGGCGCGCTCCTGCTCGGGACGGGGACCAGTCCCTACGCCACGAAAGCCGCCGCAAACGTCATGGTGGACGCGCTCGGCTTGCCGAACACCGTTCTTGCCACCGACGTGCAGTGCGCCGACAAATCGGGCTCCACCGCGTTGTGGCTGGCCGCGGCCATGATCGAGGCGGGGCAGATTGACTACGCCCTCGTCATCGGTGCGGACACGATGAATCGTCACACTCAGCCGGGCATGGTGCTGGAATATGTCGCTTCGGCGGGCGCAGTGGCTTTCGTTCTCGGCAGGGAAAATCCCATTGCCATGCTCGAAGCCCTGTCCACGCACACGCATGACCAGAATGATTACTTCCGCGTGGAGGGCGAACGCTTCATGCAGCCTGGCGCGGGATTCTACGGCTGGGTGTCCAGTTGGGGATTGCTCGATCACGTCGTCCCCGCGGGGCAGGCATTGTTCGAGAAGACCGGTCTCAAGCCCGCCGACTTCGCCAAGTTTGCCGTCCCGCAAAAGACAGGTCTGCGTCCATTGATGACAATGGGCAAACTCGAACTGGACATGATGCAAGTCCTTCCTTTCGTGTTGACCGCCCAGATCGGGGACTGCGGCGCGGCGGGAGTCCCGCTTTCGCTGGCGCACATCCTCGACTTTGCGGAACCCGGGGAACGCATCGGTGTGCTCGACTACGGCGCGGGCGCGGGCTGTGACGCCTGGTCGCTGGTCTGCACCGAGGCGCTGGCTGAGCGACGTCCGCAGAGCGGGCTGGTCATCGAACAGCTCGAAGACAAGATTTTGGTGGATTACGCGACGATGAGCAAGTACGAGCAGAAATACATCCAGTCGCCGCATCGCCTGTCGAATTTCTATTAAAGGATGAAGGATGAAATATGAAGGATGAAGTGAGAGAGAAAGCACAGGATCTGAAAGTACGAACGAAGGTATTCGCGTTGCGAATTATTCGTCTGTATTGCAGCCTACCAAAGACAACTGAAGCACAGGTACTTGGTAAACAAGTTCTGCGATCAGGCACTTCAGTTGGGGCACAATACCGAGAAAGTCAGCGCGCCAAATCGGATGCGGATTTCATCAACAAGAACGAAGGCTCCTTGCAAGAGCTGGATGAAACCGCGTTCTGGCTCGAACTGCTGGCCGAATCGGGCATTGTACCTGCGGAAAAGCTTTCCCCGCTTCAAAAAGAGACCGATGAGCTGATTGCCATTTTCGTCACCATTGTGACGAAAGTGAAACAGCGCAATGGCCGCTAATTTTCATCCTTCATCCTTCTGATTTCATCCTTGGAGGAACAATGAAACGAATCAATCGTAGAGTCATGATGGTGGGCGGATGGATCACACCGCCCTCAATTCCCATGGACTGGACCTGGCGGCAGATGGCGGCGGAGGTCTTCTGGAATGCCTTGAAGGAAGCGGACATTCCGATCAAAGACGTGGACATGGTGGCGTGCAACTACAACGACCGCGCCATTGCAGATTCGTCGCCCGGGCCGCAGATCGCGGACGCGTTGGGCATCCTGCCCAAACCAGTCGCGCCAATCACCAATGCCTGCGCGGGAAATGGCATCGCCTCGTATGTAGCCTGGAACACCATCGCCTCCGGGCGTTGTGACGTGGTCATCTCGATGGGTTTCGCCCGCTCGGATAACTACGACGCCATGGAAGCGATGAACACGCAAGGCAACTACGTGGACTTCGACTACATGATGGGGCTGACGCACATCAACTACGGTGCGATCCGCGATGCCTATTACAGCCGCAAATACGAAGTGCCGTTGGAGGCTGCCGGTCAGTGGGCGTATCAATGCAACTGGTACGCGCGCCGCAATCCGTTGGCGGCAAACTTTGGCAAGCCGATGCCCGTGCTCGAGGAACTGTGCGCCGACACCGCCGAGGCGGAGCGCGACCGTCAGGCCACCAACCGCGGCGGCGTGGCCTCGGCCATGATCTTTGTCGGCGAGGACGTGGCCCAGAAATACACCGCCAAGCCGGTTGTCTTTGACGTGGCTTACGCCTTCCGCCCACCCTACATCGGCAACTTCTTCAATTACCCGGTCGAGAGCATGAAAGACTATGACCTGGCCGAATTGCCCGGATTGATGTCCGCCACGCAGGAAGCCTACGAGTTGGCGGGAATCTCGAAAAAAGACATCAACGTGGCCCAGGTCCACGACCTGACCGCCTACGAGGGGATGATGGCCATCGAGGCGATGGGCGTCTGCGAGGTCGGCAAGGGCAAGGATTACGTTCTTTCAGGCGGGATGACACTCGACAGCAAGTGCCCGGTCAACACCTACGGTGGCGGACCCGCGTTCGGTCACGGCTCGGCCGGCTCGGACTTCCAGGCCGGGGTGCTGGAAAACTACTGGCAGATCGTCGGTCAAGCCGGTGAACGCCAGGTGGATGCGCCCAAAGTGGGCGTCAACTCCTCGTACGGGACCCACCACTCGTTGGATGTGATCGGCGTGGTGCAGAAAGGCTGGCAGTCATGAGCGAACAATTCCCCGATCAATTCGTCCGTTGGGATACCTTCTCCAGCGCGCTTTGGTATCGGAATCGCGCCGGTCGCTACCGCCTGGAAGGGACGCGTTGCACCAACTGCGGCGAAAAATTCTTCCCGCCGCGCACCAATCTCATCTGCCCAACCTGCCACGAACGCGCCATGGAGCCGTATCAGTGCGCCCACGCCGGCGAGATCGTCATCGTGGCATTGGATAACATGGGCTTCCCCGCGCTCGGTTATGGCGACACCATGCCGCGCGTCCAGGCCATTATCCGCCTCGACGACGGCATCCACCTGATGGTGGACATCATGCAACTCAGTGACCCGTCTGAAGCCCAGCCCGGAGCGCGCGTAAAGATGGTACTGCGCAAGCACAAGCGCGAGGACACAGGCGCGTGGGTATATGGGTACGGATTCGTATTGGATAAATGATTTTCGTAGGGGCAGGGTGACCCTGCCCCTACCGGAGCAAACATGGAAACCTACCCTCTCTCCCTTGCCCTATTCGATTTTGTTCCCACCATCGCCTTTCTGGTCGGCGCGTATTATCTCGTCCGCATCACCCTGATGATGCGCGGTTCGCCATGCGGACGGATGGCAATGGCAGGTTCATTGCTTATCTTCCTCGGTGGCTTTTTGAAAGCGCTCTGGAAACTGCTTTATGCTGCGAACATGGGTGATTATCAATGGATGAGCCAGATCCAGTTCATCCTGCTCGCACCAGGTTTTCTGGCGTTGTTGGTGACTGTCATCCTGATGGCGCGTGGCAAAAAGAAAGTTGTAGCGCCGATCATGGCAATGGCCGCCTGGAAGATTCCCCTGCTGGCAATTATGACCCTCTCCAGTATGGGCTTGCAGGGCATCCTTGCCTACATGGCATTCCAGCGCAAGAACACATGGGCGGCAGTCGGATTCATCATCGCGTTCCTGTGCCTCGTTGGGATGGGAGCGCTGGCTTCTGGCGAACAGACCCTTGCCCGGCAATGGATCGAGGAGAGCATCAACTCGGTTGGCGAGATCGGGTTCATGTTCGGCGCCATCCTGCTCCACAATGATTTCAGTAAAAACGGCTGCTAATTTCGTAGGAGGCCACCATGGATGAAAAGAAACTAAAAAAGAAATTTGGCAAACAGTACGGCTATGAAGTCCTGTTCAAGAACCAGCCCAAAAAGGCAACAGGCAAAGTAGGCGTGATCATCGGCGAACTTGGGATGCCTGAGGATTACGAGCCCGAGTTCTACAGTCACTTCATGGAGCATGTTTTCAAGTACATCATGCCCTCGTTCCTGGTCAAAATGATCCTCGCGGACCGTGGGACAGGCCTTATCGATCCGCAGAACCCGCTGGCTCGGGAGGAGTTCAAGCCGAAGCAATTGATCGATGCGCGCGGCTCTTTCACGAACAAAGCGGGCAAGCCGTACGTTGAATGTGACTACAAGTGGGTCAAAGCCAATAAGAAGAATCCCTGGGACCACGGCTACTTTCTCTACAAGGGTGAAGGCCCTAACGGATTCCCCGACGTGTGCGACAAGGTTGGCGCAAAGGTGGTTGGCTGGTACTACGGACACCTGATGCCCGAGAAAAAAGTCTCCTGGCGGAGTCAACTGCGCAAGGCTTATGAGGAAGCGGTCGCGGAATTGGGCAAGCGCTTCCCAGGGACGGAGTTCCGCAACGTTCACTATATGAACCCGTCCACCATCAAGAACGCGGTAGAGGAACTACTGGCCGCGGGCTGCGAGACCATCGTCTACCAGAACTTCAACAGCGCGGTGTACAGTGACTTCGAGGACTTCGGCCACTCGTTGGTGAAGACGCACGAGTACGTAGCGGAACGCGCCAAAGTCATCATGGCTGACCAGGTCGGGAACCAGAGTCCCATGCGGGAGGCATACGCCCAGATTTTACGCGACCAGCTTCAAAGTCTAAGAAAAGATGCGGGCGTTCTGGTCATCATTTCGCGGCACGGACATCCATTCAAGAAAGAGACACAGGACACCCACGCGTCGCTCTATCGCGAACCGTTGGAAGCGCTGATCCGTGAAGTGATGTCCACGTGGCAGGGCAAATGGGAGGTCGTAACTTCGTTCGATGAATACGCCGATGAGTATTGGGATCCGAAGCGCACCAAGTTAGAGACCCATGCCGCGTATCGCAAAGCCATCAAGGAGGGATTCGACTACGCCATCGAATTGCCCACCGAGTTCACCGCGGAGAACACCGACCTGATGATCTTCCACGCCATGAAAAAGTTCAATGCCTTCTCGGATTACGACCGCAACGCCCCGATCCCCTATCCCGATTGGGAGAAGCCGTTGGTGCGGATGTTCCACGAGGGAAAAACGACGGGCATCTACGCGGGCTGTCCCGTAGGCCCGTATCGCAAGTATGTGGTGCAGGCCATGGTCGATTCGATCAGCGAAGTCATGCAATAAAGAGAAGGGAACATGAAAGCGCTCACTGGTTTCCGTCCCTGGGTAAAGGGATTGCTCTTCTGGGTCACCTTCCTTGTGCTGTACGCCCTGCGCAAGGCGGCGCCAGTCATCCCGATCACGCTTTTCGCGGGCGTGGACGAGTCGAATTTCCAGCACTACAAGGGCACGTTCTTTGCCTATCTCATCCTTTCGTTGGTCGAATATCTCATCTATCGCAAGAAAGTGGACAACCCATCCTCGTATTGGAACGCGCGCCTGCTCGCGGCGGTCATCGCCCCGTGGCTGGTTTTTCTGGTCTGGTATATGATGCCCGCCGTTTACGGACCGCTTCCGAACATGGGATTGGAAGTGTTGTGGGGGAATATTGCCACACTGACGGTGGGATTCCTGGCTGTGACCTTCGAACGCGGCTTCGAGCAGATGACGTTCAACCGCTCGCTTCAAACTGCGACCTGGGGGCTGGTCGCCGTTTCGATCATCGTTTACACCCTTTTGACATTCCACCTCCCGTGGGCGGACGTGTTCACCGAACCCGACTGGCAGGAAATGAATCAAATTTTATGGAGGCAGTATGTGTAATCGTTTTGAAGGCAAAGTCGCCATCGTGACTGGCGCGGCTTCGGGCATTGGCCGCTCCGCCGCGGTCATGTTCGGACGCGAAGGCGCGAAGGTAATCATCTGCGATGTGAATATGGAAGGTATCGCCGAGACCGAGCGCCTCGTCAAAGAGGCGGGAGCCGAATGCCTGGCGATGCAGGTCAACGTCCGCTCGCAGGCGGAGATCGAAGCCTGCGTGGCCGCGACCCTCGAAAAGTTCGGCACGGTCGACATCCTGGTCAACAACGCGGGGACGGGACAGTTCGTCCCGTTCGCGATGATGGAGAATGACGAGTACGACCGCGTCATGGACATCAATGTGCGCGGCCTGTTCTTCTTCTCGCGCGCCGTCCTGCCGACCATGATGGACAAGGACTACGGCAAGATCGTCAACATCACATCCATCATGGGCGAGGTGGCAGGGCAGGGACAGTCCATCTACAACACCAGCAAGGGCGCGGCCAAGATGATGACGCAGGGCATCGCCGTGGACTGTTCGGGCTACCATATCAACGTCAACGCGGTGGCGCCAGGCATGGTGCTGACGGGTCTCACCAAGAACATGCTGGGCGACCCCGACCAGGTGGAATACTTCCTCGAGAAGATTCCCCAGCGCCGCATCGCCGAACCTGATGACATTGCCCACGCCATCCTGTTCCTCGCCAGCGACGCGGCTTCCTACATCCACGGCGAGACTCTCCGCGTGGATGGTGGGATGCTGTGTACGAGGATGTAGACCAATCACACCGACCAAAAATACCTCCTGCAAACGTATTTTGCAGGAGGTATTTTGATCAAGTGGGCATCATGGAAGGTACTGTGCGAACGCGCTTTCCAACTGCTCCTCGGTCACAAAACCGACCCATTTTTGCAACACCGTCCCATTTGCATCGAGCAGGTACAACTCGGGTTGGTAACGGAAACTGAGCGTGCGCTGAAAATCCAGCGTGGCGGGGTCGTCCGCATCGAGGTAAGTGAACTGGACTTGGCCAAAGTACTTCGCTTCGAGCCCATGAACCATGGGCGCCAATGAACGGCAGGTGACTCAGGTGAAGCGGAAGAACTCGACGAGTTGCAGTCCTCCCGAAGCGAGGCTGACGGTCGATGGATCGGTGGCGTGGAGGTCAGGTCCGCGCGAGGTGGCGACGGGAAGCGCGGCCTCAGTCGGCGCGAGCGTCGCTTCAGGCTGGACGGGAGGCTGGGTCGCGGCTTCGGCAGCCGTCGGCTGGCTGATGGGAGTCGCAGACGCGTCCACGACCGCGGCGGGAGATGTGGCAACGGCTGGGGCACAGGCAGAGGCCAATAGGACAGCGAACAGGCCAAACGTCAGGAAGAGGCGGGATATTTTCATCGAGTCTCCTTTTTATAATGACGAGTGATTTTATCCGAAAATTACCCCTTGCAACGCGGACTCGAAAGTCTCCAGACTTTCACTCCAACGTCAGAGACGTTGGAATCCGCTAGAAAATATGAGGAATTTCGTCACTTTGACGTTTGTGATTTCCTACGCTATACTTTGTTTAGTTTGATAGTTATGTAGATCGGTAATTTTGTAGTTGGCCGAACTACATAACCATGAAACCATCCAACTACCAAACTAACAAGGAGTCCCCCATGGCTTTCAAGTTAACCTACGCCACCATGTTCAACCCACCCGAGGAGATGCACAAGGGTTTCGACAAGGCTGTTGCGGCCCTCAAACAGAATTTGGGCAAGGAATACGGCATGTTCATTGACGGCAAGGAAGTGTATGCCGATGAGAAGTTCGAAGTGCGCTCGCCCATCAACACCGACTGGGTGCTGGGCGTGATGCAGAAGGGCAATGCCCAGCACGCGCAGATGGCAATCGAAGCCGCCCGCCGCGCCGCGCCCGCCTGGGGACGCACCCCGTGGGCCAAGCGCGTCGCCCTCGTCCGCAAAGCCTCGAAGTTGATCGAGAAGCGCATTTTTGAGTTGGGCGCGGCCATGGCGATGAACGTGGGCAAGAACCGCATGGAATCGCTCGGCGACGTGCAGGAAACCGCCGACCTGATGTACTACTCGGCCAAGATGATGGAAGAGAACAACGGCTTCGCCAAGCCGATGGGCAAGGACCCGCTGGTCGGCTACGACGCCACCAACATGTCGGTGCTGAAACCGTACGGCGTGTGGCTGATCGTCTCGCCGTTCAACTTCCCCTTCGCGTTGACGGGTGGACCGACGGGCGCGGCCCTCGTAGCTGGCAACACCGTCGTCATCAAGCCCGCCACCGACACCGCCTGGATCGTCCGCCTGTACGCCGACTGCCTGCGCGACGCGGGCTTCCCCGATGGCGTGGTCAACTTCGTCACGGGCCCTGGCTCCACGCTTGGACAGGCCCTCGTGGACAGCCCCGAATTCGACGGCGCGACCTTTACTGGCTCGTTCGACGTGGGCATGAAACTCTTCCGCGATTTCGCCCAGCGCAATTACGTCCGACCCGTGGTGTTGGAACTCGGCGGCAAGAATCCCGCCATCGTGTCGCGCAACGCGAATCTGGATGACGCCGCGACGGGCATCGTCCGCTCGGCGTTCGGCCTGCAGGGACAGAAATGCTCCGCCGCCTCGCGCGTCATTGTGGAGGCTCCTGTCTACGATGCGTTGGTCGCCAAACTGAAAGCCATCACCGACAAACTCGTCCTCGGCGACCCGACCGAGCGCACTACGTACAACGGTCCCGTCATCAACAAATCTTCCTACAACGACTTCAAGAATTTCTGCGAAGAGATCGACCAGGCTGGCGGCAAGTTCTTGAACGGTGGACACGTCCGCACCGACGGCGATTTCGCCAAGGGCTACTTCTGCGAACCGACCTTCGTCACCGACCTGCCGTTCAGCCATCGCCTGTGGCAGTATGAGATGTTCCTGCCCATCACCACCATCGGCAAAGTGGACAGCCTCGACGAGGCCATGAAGATCGCCAACAGCGTCAACTACGGCCTGACAGCAGGCTTCTACGGCAACGCGGCCGAGGTCAAGTGGTTCTTCGACAACATCGAAGCGGGCGTGACGTACGCCAACCGTCCGCAAGGCGCGACAACAGGCGCGTGGCCTGGCTTCCAGCCCTTCGGCGGCTGGAAAGGCTCGGGCGCGAGCGGCAAGAACGGCGGCGGTTACTACTACGTGCAACTCTACATGCACGAGCAGATCCAGACCCTGATCAAACCCGCGAAGGCCGCCCCGAAGAAGAAAGTCGTCAAAAAAGCGGTCAAAAAAGTCGTCAAGAAGACTGTTAAAAAGGCGAAGAAGTAGGCCGTCGCTACACGCAATAGAGTAGAGCGAGATAACATCTCGCTCTACCATTTCCCATGAAAGAATTCATCGCCCGCATTGGGACGTTTTTCTTCATGATGGGCATCGGCCTGTTCATGTTGTTCGTCGCATCCGATATCAACAGGGCGCATGGCGGCGATCCCACCAACTATACCTTCCTCTGTATCTCGATCACCCTGTTCACGGTCGGTTTTCTCTTCCGCAGAACCGCCTCCCCGCCCCAGGCCGCGGACCGCTTCCGCTACGTCCGAAAAATTCAAGAGCGGCGCGAGGCCGCCAAAAAAGAAAAAGCCAAAGCACAACAAAAGAAGTGAAAATGAACAAACTCCTCCCTCTCTCTGAAGCCATTGCCAAATTCGTCAACGACGGTGACACCATCTACGCGGCAGGATTTACCCACCTCATCCCCTTCGCGGCGGGACACGAGATCATCCGTCAGGGCAGGAAGAATCTGACCCTCGCCCGCGCCACGCCCGACCTGATCTACGACCAGATGGTGGCGGCGGGATGTGCGCAGAAGGTCATCTTCTCGTACATGGGCAACCCTGGCGTGGGAAGCCTGCGCATTGTGCGCGCGGCGCTCGAACGCGGCGAATTGGAATGGGAGGAATATTCGCACTTCGGGATGATCACCCGCCTGCAAGCAGGCGCGTCGGGACTGCCTTTCCTGCCCATGAAGCAGACGGGCGCATCGGACCTCGAGCAGACCAACCCGTCCATCAAGCGCATCGCGGACCCGTACGGCGGACCCGACCTGATCGCCGTCCCTGCGCTGAACCCCGATGTGTCCATCGTCCACGTGCAACGCGCGGACGCGAACGGCAACGCGCATCTGTGGGGCATCATCGGCGAGCAAAAGGAAGCGGCCTTCGCGGCGAAGAAGGTCATCCTGACCGCGGAGGAGATCGTGGACGAGTCCGTTATCAGGTCCGACCCGAACCGAACGATGATCCCAGGCATCATCATCAGCGCGGTGTGTCACGTCCCGTTCGCCTGTCATCCCTCCTACGCGCAGGGATATTACGACCGCGACAATGAGTTCTATCTCGGCTGGGACAAGATCAGCGAATCGCCCGAGGAAGTGAAAAAATACCTGGACGAGTGGGTGTACGGCGTGAAGGACCGCGCCGAATACTGGCAGAAACTCGGCGCGCAGGAACGCCTGAAGGTGACGCCGCAGATGAGCGAGCCGATCAATTACGGGAAATATTAGCGGGCGAGGAGCGATTTGCGCGTCGTCGGCTTGTTTAGTAGAATACGAACAACTATTCAGGAAATTTTAATCTTTGGCGGCCTAATGTCCTACATTAATTTAGGGTATTAGACGGCGAGGAATCATAAGCAGTTAGACCGCCAAATGGCGGGTAAACACCTAGTTAGGCGCTGACGCATAGAAGATATTCTTTCAAAAGGATGGTAATTGATATGAAGGTTCATCGATATTTTTCGGTAGTAGTAATACTTGTTTTGACTTTTGGAGCAACGGGTTGCGGAGCAGTAACCCCAGTTCCTACTTCGACTCCTACAGCAATTCCTACAAAAACCCCTATCCCAACAGCAACTTTCACTCCTACAATTGAGCCTTCACCTACTGCAACAATCCCGCCCGTACCTACAATTTCTGTAAGCAATCAATCTGCTCTTTCTATATCAACCGAATGTCGAGCAGTTGTTGATGGATTATATAACTTGAAAAAGGATTTAGGCTTGCCAGACCACTTCACAGAAGAAAAGCCGTTTCGGCTAGAGTCTGAGTTCGACCCTAATTCATATTTCAATATTTTCACACATCTAAAACTTGTATCAGGTTATAAACTTGACTACATTTACTTTAATGACGAATTAGGCGGTTTACCCCTTGTTTACGCAAGAAAATCAAGTAGTGCGCCCTTTCAGTCTTATGACGAACTTCTGAAATCGTTTGGGGAAGAGTTTGAAGGAGAGCGTTCTTACGGGCAATTAAGACATAAGTACGATTATCTTGAGAAAATTCAAATAGATAAAACGCCTGAAAGTTATTTTGAGTTTGTCACGCTGGCTTTTCTTGGAGACCAGTTTTACCTTTGGTGGCATGGTTTATATAACGACTCAATAATCCTATGTGACCCAAGTGACACACAATATGTTGACGCCGAAATGAAAGGTTTTGACATTGAGTTTCCCCAAGATGTAAAAGATAGAATTGAAAAAATAGATTTCAACCCCGTTGTGATTGTTGGCGAAAATGATGTTACTGTTCGTTTTGTAACTTTCACAAAATGGGGTGGCTTCTTCGAAAATGTTTATGTGATGGATAAAGAAAACCCAATGCAATTGCTTGATGTTAAATTTAATCCGCTCATCGAGTATGATTGTGGTATCAATTTTTAGGCAAGTTTCGTGTGTGGTAAAAAGCGCCTAACAAAGCGTGCACTTGACGGGTGGGATTCTGCGGCATTTTCGAGCATTTTTCTGGCTTCGGGTTTTTCCTGCTCTCAAGCAGAGTCCACGCCCGCCTGATTGTCGAGCTTGTCGAGACACACTCACACATGTCCCTACAAGATAACGCAAACCGATAGGCGTTTCCTTGCTAAACAAATTCAAGATAACTCTGTTATTTTACAAACATCAAACGCATTTTGAAATCAGGAATAAACAGAATGGACAATGAAAACACAGGGAAAGTAACGGGTGTTAGCGTGAATGGGAATATGGATGGAAACATTATCGTGGGCAACGGAAATCAAATTACCGTTTCTTCCAGTTTTCAAGTAGATAAAACTGCCTCAGAATTAGCAATTAAACGCCTTACAGAAGAAATCGCTGCGATCAAAAATGCTGATGTTGAAGTAAATAAGATTAAGAAAGAATATTATCTTACTGGACAATCATCTACCTTATCTGTCACAATTGAACGCGGCTTGGTGTATGTCCTTGCTAATTTACGCCACAAAAAACCATCAGATTTTCTGAAATTACTTAACAGTCATGGCTTCAAAGAATCCGACCTTGATGCAGTATTAAGAAGTTTGACAATTCCAGAAATAGAATCATTGGAAATTTTCTTTTCCGAGTATTTGGATAATTTCAAGGGAGAGCCATCTCCCGCTAAAAAATATGCGGTGAAACGCATTCGAGAAGACTTGGCGAGGCTAATAGAATTAGAAAATTCAAAAGCACTTTTGCGTCAAAAAACAGAAGAATTAAAAAAACATAGAGAAATTGTTGAAAAAATATGAACTGGGCTTTTACAAGGTGTTTTGCACAGGTCAAAAACGCCCACCGATAAACAGCAGTGTCAAGGGTAAAAAAGAAACAAACTAAAAATTGGTCGCAAATGGAAAAAACGGTTTCGGATGTAGATCATACAGAGCCGCTTTTTGTTCGCTATCCATCCGATTCCCCACCCAGAGACAGCCCCGCCCTGATGGAACGGCATTTTAGCGGGATTCGTTAACCACCTATGCCTCTCACATTTTCGCATCCCGCGGCAGTATTGCCGCTCGCGCGTCCGTTGCGCAAGTGGTCTGTCCCTTCGGCGCTGGTCATCGGCAGCATGACCCCAGATTTCGCCTTTTTCATTCCGCTTGGCGTCACACGGATGGGGAGTCACAGCCTGGCGGGGATAGTCTGGTTCAGCCTGCCGCTCGGTCTCGCCACCTACCTGATTTTCCACCTGCTCTTGAAATACCCCCTCGTCAGTTTACTTCCCGACCCGATCAGCCGTCGACTAAGTCACGTGCTCGGGACGTCCCGCCTGCCGAATGTTTCCTGGCTGGCAGTGATCGCGTCCCTCGTTATTGGCGCTCTGACCCATCTCGCCTGGGATTCGTTCACGCACGCTGGCGCGCTCGGCGTGGAATCTATTCCGCTTTTGCAGATGGAAGTATTCGTCATAGACACCTATCATGCCTATGTCTACAAATTGATCCAATATTTCAGTTCAGGTCTTGGTCTTCTCATTCTGGGAATCTGGGGCATTCTCTGGCTCCGCAAAACTCCTCCCTGCCCTGAACCCATCCTGCCAATGACAAATTCCGAGCGGATCAAATCCGCGATCGCGATTCTCGCCGTCCCGTTCATCAGCGGATTGTTTACTGCCATATCCCATTTTCCGAATCCAATTACGATGCGCGGCGTGGAACTCCTGCTTGGCATGGGCGCGATTTCCGTCTTTTCCGCGCTGGGAATCGGATTGGTCCTATATGCATCATGGTGGCACGTTTGGAAGATGGATCTCAAACGGGCTGATTAGTTACGCGACCCTTGCTCTTTTCCCCATCCGTCTCAAGTCACGATAATTCCACAACACCTGCCAGACGCGCAGGGCCGCTTCCGCCTGGATCTTGAACGACATCTTCGATTTCCCCCAGCGGCGGTCGGCAAAATAGATCGGCGCCTCGCCAATTTTGTATTCCAGGCAATGCGCCAGGTAGGCCATCTCCACGAGGAAGATGTATCCGTTGGCGCGGATGCGATTCAGCGGCAGGCCTTCCAACGTCTCGCGGCGCCACATGCGGTAGCCCGTGGTCACGTCACGCAGGGGCAGGCCGAGGATCGTCCGCGCGTAGAAATTGCCGAACGCGCTCAGTCCCTTGCGCCAGAACGGCCAGCGCTCGTCCACCGAGCCGCCGTCCACATAACGGGAACCCAGCACAACGTCACAGGATGCGAGCCGCTCGGACATCGTCACCAGCGCGGACGGATCGTGGGAAAAGTCCGCATCCATCTGGACGATGACGTCGGCCTCCGTTTCGAGGATCGACGCGAACCCTTCGAGGTAGGCCGTCCGCAGACCCTGCTTCCCCGCGCGGTGCAACACGCTGACACGTCCCGCGTGCTGACGCGCCAACTCGTCCGCGACCGCGCCCGTCCCGTCGGGGCTGTTATCGTCCACGACCAGAACGCGCAGGTCGAGCGGAAGCGAAAAAAGAGCGGAGACCAGTTTGGGCAGGTTCTCCGCTTCATTGTATGTGGGGGTTACAACGGTAATCTTCAAACCGCCTCTAATGCTTCAGACGCAGGAGTTCCGCCTTGAGTTTTTCGAGGCTGGAAAAGCGCCCACTCACCGAAGGTATTTCGCTCATTTTGACATCCAATCGATCCGAGCGCTGGGAGGCGCGTTCGCGGTCTCGGATGGGATAAAAATAATCGAGCGATTGATGCAGGCGGGAGTGCAGGCGTTCCTGCAACGCAGAGCGGTTGGCGGCATTAATGACCAGCACGAACTCCGCGGGGCCAAGATGGCCGAGAAAATCGTTCTTCGCCCCAATTTCGGCGATGGAATTGTGGATCATCACGCTGAACGCGCGCAGGACATCGTCGGACGCGACAAAGCCATAGGTCTCGCGGAAGGCATCCAGATTTTCGAGCGAGACGAGGAGTACCGCCAGATCGTCGTCCTTTGTGGCCGCGACCAACCGTTCGTCCACCAGCGGACCTTCGGGCAGGCCGCTGACGGGGTTGGTAAGCGATCCCTGGCTGATGCGTTGCAGCGCGTTTCGGACGCGCAGGCGGAGTTCCTGTATATCGAACGGCTTGGTAATGTAATCGTCCGCACCGAGTTCGAGTCCCTGCAACTTGTCGGCGCGTTCGCGCTTCTCGGTCAGGAAGATGATCGGCACGTCGGAGGTGCGTCGGTCACTGCGGAGGCGGCGGGCCACCTCGTAGCCGTCTATATCGGGGAGGCGAATGTCAAGGATGGCAAGATCGGGATGATTGGTCTGGCAGGCGCGCACGCCGTCCTCCCCCCAATTGACGGTGAACACATCGTAACCTTGTGCACGAAAATACGCCGTAACCATCTCGGCCACATCAATGTCATCTTCAACGATCAGGATCTTCTGCTTGGCGTTGGCCACGATTATCCCTGTTAGGAAAGAGGTTCTTTCTGGATGACGTACTCACAAACGGTATCGCCCGCGGCGATACAACGGGACTCGTTCACGCGGAATTCGTTTCCGCCCGACACCCACTTCAAGGCTTCCTGCAAAATGCCCGCCGCGATGAAACAGGTGGGTTTGTCCAATCCCTTGCGGCCCGTGCATTCCGAGCACTTGTGGATGGTGTAGATGAATTCGTTTTCTTTTTCTTCCACCGTGCTGTGCTGGTCGCTGATCTGCGAGAAGATCTTGGCCACAGCCGGCAGGCCGATGCGAAGTTTGGCCTGAAGCGGAAGGACTTTGAACGCCAGGTCGCCCACGCCCGCCAGTGCGCCGAAATTCCGCAAGCCGTCTGCAAAGATGGCGCGTCCGACGCGCAGAGAAAGGCCGCGGCCGCCGCGCGGGCCGTACATGTCTTCCAACGCCATATTGACCGCCGCCACTTCCGCGAAATCAAATCCTTTTTCCAGGTTGTCGGGCAGGGGATGTTCGATGTAATGGCTCAAGCCGCCAAGGTTGAGGATGGCATTCAAACCATTGCGCCCCATCACTTCCTCGAGGGCGCGCACAAGGATCAAACCAAATTTATTGGGATAAGCCAGACCGCTTTTTTCAATAGAGGCCATACAATCTCCACTAGATCAATTTCGACAGGTCTTCTGTCGCGCGGCGCATATCTAAGAAGATCAGCCCCAACTTGGCCTGTTCGCGCGCCAGCGCGGTAAGCACGGCTTCCTGTCCAACCGACATGAGCACAACGTACCCCTTCTCACCCTTGATGTATACCTGCTCCAAAGAGCCGCGCCCCAGTTCAGAAGCGATGCGTTCCCCCAACGAGAGCATGGCGGCCGACATGGCCGAAACGCGATCCTCTTCCACACCATGCGGCAATGCAGAGGCGATGCTCAAACCGTCCACACTGACGATCGCAGACGCCTCGATATCGGGAGAGGAGGCCTGCAACTCGCGCAGACGATCCACCATTTGTTGCGTACGAGATTTGGACAAAGTTGCCATCCTTGGAAATTAGCGCTGAAATCGCGCTGAAAATTGAAACTGTGTATTATGTTGGACTATTTTAGAACACGCAGGGGATTGTGTCAAGTTTGGCGCGTCCAAACGGCAAGAAACCCAACAGAACCGTAAGGCGGACATGCTATAATCTGCCGAATTCATGACGAGGATACGATGAGATTAAAACTATTCCACGCGGCTTTACTTTTACTGTTGATCGTCGGCCATTTCCCTGTGCAGGCGCAGGGATCGATCCCCGAAGAAGAATCATACAGCGGCGGTGTAGTCTGCGCTCCCGATGCATTTCCAAATGGGACGAGCGACTGCCTGCCGCTTGGCCCGTCTGCTTACGTCGCGAGCCTCGCCAGCATCGGTTTGACCATTCCCCCGCGTCCGTTCATCGCATCCAAACCAAGCCCCGAACTGGCACAGATCCCCTATCGCTATTTCCACATGGCCGATGACCTGCCGCCAAAATTCTATCCATCCCTCGCCGACGCGCAGGCCAAATCCGAGAACGCGCTCACCTACGCGCCGGGTTTCGTCTACATCTCCTATCAAAGCATGGATGAGACGGGACATTTCTTCCTCACGCGTTCAGGATATTGGATCCGAGGAGACGGCAACCGCATCCACGAATTTTCCTCCTTTCAAGGACTCCTCTTCCGTGAGACTCCCCGCATCGCCTTCGGCTGGACCTTTGAGCAGATTCCCGTCCAATCGGCCCCTGGCTACGGGTCGGCGGAGACCGGCCAACAACTCCCCTCGTGGACGATCGTCCAGGTTTACAAGACCGAAGTCATCAACGATACCGCCTGGAACATGATCGGCCCCAATCAATGGGTGGAGGGACGCAAAGTGGCAGTCGTCACTCCCAACACCACCCCGCCAGAGGGCGTCACCAACGGCCGCTGGATCGAGGTCAACCTCGAAGAGCAGACGATCGCCGTCTACGAAAACAACCAAATGGTCTTCGCCACCATGGGCGCAACAGGCGCGGAACCGTTCTGGACACGCCCTGGTCTCTTCCCGATCGCCGAGAAAAAAGAGACCGAGACGATGCGGAACAATGACCCAACCGATTTTTATTATCTCGAAGATGTTCCCTACACCATGTACTTCGACGGCGCCCGCGCGCTCCACGCGGCCTACTGGCGGACGCGTTTCGGGTACCCGCAATCGCATGGATGCGTGAACCTGTCCATGGGCGACGCGCGCTGGCTGTTCGATTGGGCGATCATCGGTGATTGGGTCTACGTGCATGACCCATCGGGCAAAACCCCCACCGATCCAGCGCTATATCAGGGCGGCGCGTATTAGAGGAATTATATTGACACGCATAAGTGCGTATGGTAAACTCTCGCCCGCTGTTAAGCTGGTCCCGTGGTGTAGCGGCCTAACATGCGGCCCTGTCAAGGCCGAGATCGCGGGTTCGAATCCCGTCGGGACCGCCAAGTTTGGCAAACGCAACTCTGGCGTTCGGTGAAATTTCACTGAACGCCAGATTCGTTTCTATGGCTCCGTACACTGTTTCCGCAAAATGTTATGGTGGGGTAAGCGCCTTGTTGGCGAGATTAATTTCCGAATCGATTTTCGTCTGACTCCAATTCAGTTCCGCGGCCGCGACGGCTGCTACTTTTTCCAGCGCTTCCTGTCCAGGATGACCGAGCGTGCCGATCCCCGTGCGGCGGATGAGGACATCCATCAGCGTGCGCGCCATCTCGTGCCGCGTCGCATACTGGACCTGGGCGGGCATCTCCCCATCGGAGTTGAGCGCGTCGCCCAGACGTTTCTCGCTGCGAGCGATCTCCATCACTTGGGGGAGTTCCGTCCCATACATGCGCGCCAGATAGTCCACAGTGGATTCGGGGAATTCGGCAAACGTCAATTTTGCCTGTTTGATGAACATATCCAAATCGCGGATCTCGCATCCCGCCAAATGCTGCCGCGCCGACATGGACTTCGTCTTCCGCCCAAATTTTTTGTTGACGGTCTTCAAAACATTCTCGGCCAGATTGCGGCTGGTGGTGTACTTGCCGCCTTCCACCGTGAGCAAGCCCGATAAGCCATCCTGCTCGTGGTCGAAGATTTCGTACTTGCGGGAAGTCTGGTACACGCTTTTGGTTTGGTCGTCCACCAGCGGACGCAGGCCGCCATATGCGTAGAGCACATCCGAGTAGTGGATGAGATTTGGATCGCAAAAGGACGCGTTGATCTCCGCAATATACTCTTCGATCTTTTCGCGTGTCACACAGAATTTATCGGGTTCGCCGACGTATTCGCGGTCGGTGGTGCCGATGAGCGTATGTCCGCGCCACGGGATGAGATTGCACGGCCTGCCCGTGGGAGTCAGCCCGCCGACCGCGGCGTTACCAGTGGTGATTCTTTTCGTGATGATGTGAATCCCCTCCGAGCGACGGATGTGCTGCGGCGCTTCAGTGCCGCGCGCGATGTTGAGCAGAATGTCCGCCCACGGACCCGCGCAGTTGATGATGAGTTTGCCGCGCAGGGTGTGGACTTGATCCGTGAGCAGGTCGCGCACGATAACACCCGTGACAGATTTTTC
>JBMOMR010000127.1:0-3192 GCA_049324715.1 Chloroflexota bacterium
GGATCATCATCTCCATTGTGACGAGCATCCTTGCCGCGTACGGATTCAATTCCGACCTTCTGCCTTATTATCTTTTTACTTCGCTCTGCGGCGTTCTGGCCCTCGGACCGGCGCGCCGCTTCTGGTACTTCATTTGGGCGGGCGCAGCCGTAACGGGCGCGGGCATCCTCGCGCTGATGGCCTTCCGCGTCTCCGCAGGCGATCTCGACTGGCTGGGCGTCGCTCAGCTTTTGCTGGCCGCGGTGGGGAGCGGGTTCCTCTCGGCGGCCTTCGCGTTGCTCGGCCAATATTTCATCGCGCAATCGCTCGGGCTCGCCACCGCGTTGCACCTGCTCGAGATCTCGCGTCCCGATCATCCTCTTCTGCAATTTTTCCTCCGCAATGCGCCCGGCACCTACCAACATAGTTTGCAGGTGGCGAACCTGGCCGAGCAGGCCGCCGAAGCCATCGGCGCGGACCAGTTGCTGTCGCGCGTTGGCGCGTTGTTCCACGATGTGGGCAAAGCCAAGAACGCGGGCTTCTTCATCGAGAATCAGGCGCCAGGTCACATGGACACGCATCAGGACATGGAACCCGAGGAGGTGGCGGCCACCATCATCCGTCACGTCACAGATGGCGTGGCATTGGCGCGCAAATATCGCCTGCCGCGCCGCATCACCGATTTCATGCTCGAGCATCACGGCACCATGCTGACGCGCTATCAGTACAACCAGGCCCTGCAAAAGGCCAATGGCGACGCCGCCCAGATCGACATCGAAAAATTCCGCTACCCGGGCCCGCGTCCGCGCTCGCGCGAGACGGCCATCCTGATGATCGCCGATGGAGCCGAGGCCCGCGCCCGCGCCCAAAGTCCGCAAACCGACGACGACATGCGCGCCCTCGTACGCGGGGTGATCGAGTACGTTCAAAAAGAGGGCCAGTTGGACCACACCATGCTGACCTTGCGCGACCTCAACACCGTCGTTGAATCCTTCGTAGCCACCCTGCGTGGCACGTATCATCCGCGCATCCAATATCCCGCGGCCGAGGCGCCTTCTGCTGGCGAGCCGCTGGCGACCATCCCTCGGAAGTAGCGCAATTTGGCAAATTGCGCCACCGCCACACCTACGCTATTGGCGCTCCAAAACCACCATGATCTTCCTCGAAACATCCCTCGACATTCCCTTCGATCTCGACCTGCTCGAACAGGCCGCCCTCGCCGCTCTGACTCACCAATCCGCCGACGGCGACCTGACCATCGTGCTGACCGACGATGAACAGCTCCACCGCCTCAATCGGGACTTTTTGGGAACCGACGCGCCCACCGACGTGCTCTCCTTCCCCGCCTCTGAAACGGACCCTGAAACGGGCGCGGCCTACCTCGGCGATATCCTGCTCTCCATCCCCCGCGCGGACGCGCAAGCCCAGTCCGCGGGGCACCCCCTCGTGGACGAGTGCCGCTTGCTCGTCGTCCACGGCGTTCTGCATCTGCTCGGTCACGACCACGCCGAAGCGGACGAGAAAGCCAAGATGTGGAAGGCGCAGGGAGAAATACTCGAGGGGTTGGGGGTGAGGATCAATGTAGACAGGTAAGCAGGTACACACGTATACAGGTAAACAAGTACATACGTACACAGGTTCCTAACCCGCAGTTTCTATCTCGCCTTCCTCCCATGAAATCCTTCCTCCTCTCCCGCCTTCATTCCCTTCGCCATGCCTTGCGCGGCTGGTGGTACGTGATGCAGACCCAGCGCAACGCGTGGATCCACGCGATCGTTGCCACGGCTGTGTTAATCCTCGGCCTCTGGCTGAGACTGCCCGCGCGCGATTGGGCTGTCCTCATCCTCACCATTGCCATGGTCTTCGCGGCGGAGTTCATCAACACGGCCATCGAGGCGGTTGTGGATCTGGCGACGAAGGAGCATCATCCGCTCGCGAAAGTGGGTAAGGACGTGGGCGCGGCCGCCGTCCTCATCGCCGCGCTGGCCGCGGTGCTGGTGGGGTTGCTGATCCTGGGGCCGCCGTTGCTGGAGAAATTAAGAAATATTTTTTAGCAGCCTCGTTGGTTGAGTAGGGCGGGTGCAGTTCCCACCCGTATCGAAACCAACGCGTGACAAGTAAAGAATTGTTTACTGATAAGCGGTGGTTTCGATACGCCTTCGGCTATCGCCTCAGGCTGCTCAACCACCGGTGACTTTAGAAAGGATTTTATATGACAACCTCGTTTAAATTCGGGACCGTTGGTTCGCCAATGGGGACGCCCAAGAAGCCAGGCGGGTCAGTGGGTGCCATCGAGTTTTCCAAATCCATCGGGCTGGACGCGCTGGAGTTGGGCTGGGTGCAGGCGGTGCGCGTCAGCGAGGAGACCTGCGCGGCGATCAAGAACACGGCCGAGGCGCAGGGAGTAGCGCTCAGCGTCCACGCGCCGTATTTCATCAACTTGAACGCGGACAAGGACGAGTGGCCCAAGAGCCGCAAACGCCTGATGGACGCGGCGAAGTACGGCCATCTGGCGGGGGCGACGGATATCGTCTTTCACCCGGGGTCCTATTTTGGCCGCGACCCGCGCGAGGTCATGAAAGCCGCGCTGCCCCGTTTGGAGAAATGCGTCGTCGAGTTGCGGAAGGCCGGGAATCCCGTCACGCTCCGCCCCGAGACGATGGGCAAGTCCGCCATGCTGGGATCGTTGGATGATACGTTGGAGATGTCGCGGCAGATCGCGGGAGTCCAGCCCTGTCTCGACTTCGCGCACCTGCACGCGCGTCCCGGTGACGGGACGGTGAACACGTACGACGAGTGGTCGCGCCTGCTGGAGGCGTATGCCGAGGCGTTGGGCGCGCAGGCGTTGACGAGTCTGCACATCCACCTTTCGGGCATCGAGTATGGGCCGAAGGGCGAGAAGAATCACCTGCCGCTGGCCGAGGCGGACCTGGATTTGAACGCGCTCTTCAAGGCGTTGAAGAAATTCGGTTGTGGCGGGCGCATCCTGTGCGAAAGCCCCGTAATGGAGGAGGACGCGCTGCGGATGAAGAAGGCGTGGGGGAGGTAGTTGGGTAGTTACGTGGTTACGTAGTTGGGTAGTGAAAGCCCCTCGACTTTGGCTCTTAGAGGGAAGTTGAGATCGGAAAGAAGAAAGGAAAAGGGTACGCGAGTGCCCTTTTCGCGTTAAATACGAGTGGAAGCGGCGATGGAATTGGAAAGGCCGATGAGAAA
>JBMOMR010000128.1:0-3185 GCA_049324715.1 Chloroflexota bacterium
GTACTCCTTTTCAAAAAGCCAGCATGGATTGAATTTTTTCGGCAATGTCCGCCACTTGCGGCACCACCGCGTTCATCAGGCCCATATTATACGGTATCGGCACGTCTGGGACGGCAATTCGTGCGAGTGGCGCGTCGAGGTCGGTGAAGGCCTCCTCCGCGATGACCGCCGCGATCTCGGCGCCGAACCCGCCTGTCAACGCGTCCTCGTGGACGATGAGGCACTTGCCCGTCTTACGGACGGACTCCAACACGCGGGACTTATCCCACGGAACGATGGTGCGCAGATCCAAAATCTCCACGCGTCCCGCGGACCTTTGAGCGGCCTCGACCACCCGATGCGTCATCGCCCCCCAGGTGACGACCGTCAGTCCGTCGCCCTCCGCGAGAGTGGACGCCTCGCCGAACGGGACCATGTACTCGTCGCCAGGGTAGGGACGGCGCGCGATTGCGGTATCGAGCAAGGCGCGATGCTCGAAGAAGATGGTCGGGTCTTCGCCGCGCAGCGCCGAGCGGAGCAATCCCGCCGCGTCCGCCGCGTTGGACGGGAACGCCAGCCGCCATCCTAGGGTGTGTGCGTAAATGGCCTCACCCGTCACCGAATGCCACGGGTCGCCGATCTTCTTCCCGTAGCCGACGGGGATTCGCACCACCATCGGCGCGGAGAATTTACCAGCTGTTCTCCATCGAATTGTGCCAGCGTCGTTAATTTGTTCTGTCGCAGGATCGGCGTATTTGCGGAACTGGATCTCTGGCACGGGACGGAGTCCCGCGATCGCCATCCCGACCGAACTGCCGATGATGCCCTCCTCCGAGAGCGACGTGTCGAAGACTCTGCCATCGCCGAATTTCTCCTGCATGTGCGCCGTGGCCCCGTGGACACCGCCCTTCGCGCCCACGTCCTCGCCGAAGACGACGAGACGCGGGTCGCGCGCCATCTCGACCTCCAGCGTTCGGCGCACGGCGTCGATGAGGTTGACGCGCGTGCCCGCCATTTGTGGGGCGGATTGGTAATCCGCCTGTGTGGTCTGTGCGGAGTGCCACTCCGCACCACGGTTGTCAGCCGCGAACAAATTGTCGGTGACGGAACGCGGCTCGGGGTCAGGCCACGAAGCGACCTCGTCCACGGCCGCGCGGACCTCGGCAGCCACGTCACGTTCGAGGGCGGTCCAATCCAGATCGGGTAGGAATTTTTTCAAGCGGAGGAGCGGATCGCGTTTCTGGTCGCTTTTCTTTTCGGTTTCCGTTTTATAGGCCTGGTCGTCAATGAAGGTGTGACCCATCAGGCGCGGCACGCGCAAGTGAAGCAGACACGGCCCCTTGCCCGCGCGGACATTTGCCACCGCCTCGGCGATCTTCCGCGACGCGTCCTCGGGCCTCGAACCGTCGCCGTCGATGATGCAGAGATGCTTGAAGCCGCGCAGGTTCGAGGAGAGGTCGGCGCCCGGCGTCTGCAGATGCGAGCGGACGGAGATGGCGAAGGCGTTATCTTCGATGAAGAAGAGCATGGGGATCTTGCGCGTGGAGGCGATGTTGAGCGCCGCCCAAAAACCGTTGGCGGCGATCGAGCCTTCGCCGCCGTGCGCCACCGCGATGGCCTTATCCCATTCTTTATCGCCCAGCACGTCGCGGTGATATTGCACCGCCTGCGCCCATCCCGCCGCGGGGGTGTACTGCGCGCCCACGTCACCGGAGGAAGGGAGGACGGTAATGCGGTTATCGCGGGATTGCATTGAAAACACCACGCCCACATCCCGCCCCTCGGACGGGGAGCCTGTCTTCGCCATGCCTGCCGCGATGGCTTCTTTGACGGTCAGTCCCGCCGCGAGCATGAAGGGACGCGAGCGATAGTAGACCGTGGCCGCGTCGTGCGGATGCGTCAATTGCAGGGCGAGCAAAATTTGCGAGAGTTCGTGTCCCTTGGCGGAAAATTGATACGGCACTTTGCCCGCGGGCGCGAGTTCGCGCTCTTCGAGTTCATCGAGCAGACGCGAGGTGAGCAGGAGACGGGCAACTTGAGTCCAGTTGGGGGAGGAGGATTTCTTTGGCATGTTCAACCGTTAATTTGGAAGTGGAATGATTTTACCTGTAAAACCTTTTTAACACGAATAACGCGAATGTGGCGAATGCTTTTTTCATGCCGCGCCATTATGCTATACTGATAAAGCCAAATCATGAATGCAAGAAGACAAGCGGAGGTAAACATGAACAAACTTCCGAAAGCATGGAAATGGATCATCGGGCTGTGGCTGGTGATTTTACTCGCAACCGTGGCGTTCAAGTATTTCACCGACTGGCGGTATTCTGTTCCCACTGACAGCCAGATCGAAATCAGATTGTCAAAGGGAGGCAGTTGGCCGCCGAGCAAAACTTATGTGATCAGTATTTATGGCGATGGAACAGTGGTTTACGAAGGTGTAATGCTTGTAAGGGCGGTGGGGATTCGAAAGAACAAGATTTCGGAGGAACAGGTCCGATGGCTTGTAGAAAGAATCGAACAAGCCGGTTTCTTCGGCCTCAATGATGGTTACAATGACTCGTTTACAGATTTAGGTATGACTTACATCTATTTGAAGCATGGCCAGAACGAAAAACAAGTCCGTTATCAGCTTTTATTCCCGGAGGACCCCGGTGAAATTTCCTATATAGAACACGCAATTCATGAAACTGCCAATTCATATTGGTGGACGGCCTGCCCGGACGAACCGCGATGGCTCCGACAATTCTTCGGATTCAGCCCTCTAGCGTTGGCAGCGAGCGTGACCATCTTTGGCCTGACGTTATGGATGGTTCGGGGATTTATTCAAAGACGTAAAACATGGTTGGGTATCCTTTTGGGATTCGGGATTATTTACGTACAAGGGACGATTGTTTGGAATGCAAATTGGTCTTTCCCAACTGAGCTGTTTTCCGGGCTGTTCGTCGCATTCGAGATGGTTACATTTTTGCCAGCCAGCCTCATCCTCGTTTGGTGGCACAGACGAAAGGCCAAAACCATTCCCCCTGAAACTTAACCAGTTCGTCCAGCAGTTGAACTGCTGGACGACTAAAGCCAGAAACCTCGACTTTGGCTCTTTAGTCGAGAGGCATGAAAAAGAGGAAGCCTTCTGGTACAGTATAGGTTGAGAGACCAAACTGGAACAGGAGGCTTCCATGGTTAAGAATAGCACACAATCGGTATTGTTG
>JBMOMR010000129.1:0-131578 GCA_049324715.1 Chloroflexota bacterium
GCCTTTCTCATCGGCCTTTCCAATTCCATCGCCGCTTCCACTCGTATTTAACGCGAAAAGGGCACTCGCGTACCCTTTTCCTTTCTTCTTCCCGATCTCAACTTCCCTCAAAGAGCCAAAGTCGAGGTTCTTTTTTCTCCCCTACGCGTGGAACAAACGCGGCACATTTTCAGTTGTACTTTTATAGGACAAATTGCCGATTTGTCTTTTGTCACATTCAGGTACAATACTCAAAACGAAGAGGAGAATGCATTCATGAGGAGAATCAACCGCTTTTCACTGGCCTTTTCCGTCCTATTGATGGCCGCGCTGGCCTGTAATTTTCCCCAGCCCACGCCGATTCCGTCTGAGGGACCGAACGCCGCCTTCACCGCCGCCGCACAGACGGTCTCTGCACAACTCACCCAGTCCGCGGGGAATCAGTTGCCCACCAGCACACCCGGCGGCCCGCCTGCCACCAATACCAGCGTTCCTCCCACTTTCACGCCCCTGCCTACCAACACAAATCAGCCAACTCCCACCACTGAATGTGACAAGGCACAGTTCGTTTCCGATGTCACCGTCCCCGATGGCACGTCCATCGTAGCTGGTCAGGCCTTCACCAAAACCTGGCGCATCAAGAACATCGGGACCTGTACCTGGGCGGGATATTCCCTCGTGTTCGATTCCGGTGACTCCATGGGCGGTGTGGCATCCTCCGCCATTGCCAACACGCCTCCCGGCAGCACTGTAGACATCTCAATCGACCTCACAGCCCCTGCCACTGTGGGTAATTACCGCGGCTACTGGCGCATCCGCAGTACCAGCGGCTACCTGCTCCCCGTGATCAACGGCTACCAGGTCAAATCCTTTTACGTGGATATCAAAGTGGTCAGCGGCGGCAGTACCTTTGCCGTGACCAACATCAATTACATCCTGACCACCTGGAGCGACGCCGGTCACACCAACTGTCCACGCGTCATCGCGCAGATCACCGTCAACGGGCCGGGCACCGTCTCGTTCAAGTGGACGCGGGCCGATACTCCCGCTGGCGGAGCCACCCAAACGGTCACATTTGCCGCGGCAGGGACGAAGAACGTCAGATACGATTGGGCGCGCGGCAGTGTCTGGGCGGGTACGCCCACCTGGGTCGGCATTTACGTCCTTGATCCAAACAATCAGAATTTTGGGCACCTGGTCTTTAATGAGGCTTGCACGGTGCCGTAAAATCCCCGAATTCACCATCGATTCTGGCGCCCGGCATCGCCGGGCGCTTCCATTAACGTGTTCTCATTTCGGGGCATTATAATCGTACAGGCGTTTCTGGAAGAACAAGCCGAAAGGAAAAGAATGAAACGAACCTTCCCCCTGCTCTCCATCTTGCTGTCTCTGAGCATCCTGCTTGGCGCTTGCGGGACAGCCGACAACGAATCTGTAATCGCCACGTCTGTTGCATTGACCGTTCAGGCGCAGGCGACTCCCACCACTGAAATCCTGCCCTCCGCCACACCCCGGGACCCCGGAACGTCTCCGACCTCCACCGTCCCGGCCGCTACGCCCACAGTCAACTCTTCGGTCTCCTACGCAAACTGCATGTCGGCCGCGCTGATCTCTGAAAACCCGCCAGACAAAACCGTCTTTGCAGCTGGTGAATCGTTCACGAAGACCTGGCGCATCCAAAACAACAGCAACTGCACCTGGACACCCGACTACAAGATCGTTTTCTGGAACGGTGACTTGTTGGGCGGCGCCTACAACTACAGTTTCCCGCAGTTCCTGCCGCCCGGCGAAAGTGCGGATGTGAGCATCCTGCTGGCCGCTCCGGAGACTGCCGGGACCTTCAAGGGTGAGTGGAAACTGCAGACCCCCAACGGACAAAATTTTGGCGTAGGCCCGTCCCAGATCCCGTTTTGGACTGAGATCGTGGTGGTGGGAGCCAATGAGACACCCACCTACGGCATCACCTCCGTTACGTACGACATCGAACGCAGACCGTTGACCGGGTGCAATACCAACAACTGGTACACCGTCACCGCGCACGTTTCCTTCAGCGGCCCGATGAGCGAGGTGATTCTGCGCTTCGAGCATAGTGACGGCTTTGAATCGCAGAAGATCAAACTGGAGATCACGGAACCCACCACCATGGATTTCACGGACGAGTGGAAATTCTACATTGCCGACTCTCAAGGGCCCAAGTGGATCCGCCTGACGCAGATATTCCCCACGTACATCGTATTTGACAAGGTAAACTTCACGTTTGAGTGCAAATAAGCCCAACGAGCCGAGGCCAGCCCTCGGCTCGTTGATTCGCGGATGGAACTTTCCACGGGGCAGGTTCGTCTGAACACGTGTTACCCCATTTCGGAGAATCACCATGAAAACCCGTAAACCCTATTTTTTGATCGCATTCCTTATCGTTGTGCTGGTGCAGGCCGCCTGTAATTTCCCGAGCGCAGACAAGCCCGATCCCGCGGCCACGCTGAACGCGCTGTACACCCAATCAGCCCAGACGCTCGCGGCGATGGGCACGCAGGCCGCGTTGACGTCCACTCCCTCCGGTTACGTGTCTCCCACGCCGTTTCCCACCAGTACGTTTCTGCCGGGATATATCTCGCCCACTCCTAACGTGTCGTACTACACCAATACACCCGTCAGCCGCTGTGACTGGGCGGACTTCGTGGCGGACGTGACCTATCCCGATGGGTCCGTTATCGGGCGGGATGAGCCGTTCACCAAGGTCTGGCGGATTCGAAACATCGGCACCTGCTCGTGGACGACCAACTACGCCCTCGTTTTCGTCAACGGGGATTCGATGAGCGCGCCGGTGGCGGTGGGGCTGCCGGGCACGGTCAATCCCGGCCAGACGGTGGATATCCCCGTCAACTTGATCTCTCCCTCCAAAGATGGCCGTTATAAGGGCTATTTCAAACTTCGCAATGCCGCTGGTGTATTGTTTGGGGTGGGGAGCGGGGCCTCCACTTCCTTCTGGGTGGACGTGAAAGTCTCTGGCGAAAGTTTCACCGCGTACGATTTCGCGGGAAATTACTGCGACGCGGACTGGTACAACGGAGCAGTTTACCTTCCCTGCCCCGGCGTGGAAGGGGACGCGCAGGGTTACGCACTCTGGCTGGACAATGCAAAGCTCGAGAACGGTAACCTGTCAGGAAACCCGGGCCTCATCACGGTCCCGCGTGACGCGAACAACGGGTACATTCAGGGCATCTATCCACCCATTAAAATTCAGGATGGCGACCGCTTCCGTTCCGTCCTCAATTGTCGCTACAATTCGGCCGGGTGCAACGTCATCTTCCGCCTGGATTATCAGATCGACAATGGCCCGTTGAAGAAGATTGGCGAATGGAACGAGGCCTATGAAGGCCAGTGGTACTCGCTGGATATTGATCTGAGCGCGCTGAAGGGTCAGAATGTAAAATTCATCCTGACGGTGTTTGCCAACGGCTCCTCCCTGAAGGATTTTGCCATCTGGATCGGACCGCAGATTCTGCGGCCCGGCACGCCGCCTCCTCCGCCGACGTATACGCCCACGGCCACCGCCACTGCCACGGCAACTTCGACTCCCACAGCGACCGCTACAGCCCCCTAAAGTTCGGTTTGACCGCTTGCTGGCCTGTCGAAAACACGACAGGCCATCTGCGTTATAATGAATGTTGTCACATTTGGAGGTTTTCCTCATGCGAAACAAAAACATCATCCGGCAGGCATTTCTGGCAGTGACTGTTCTTCTTCTTGCCGCGTGCGGCCCTTCGGCTGAGTCGTTGACTCCCACCATGGATGCGACTCTCATCTACACCCAGGCCGCGCAGACGGTCGCCGTGCAGTTCACCCAGACTTCGGCCGCGCTCACCGCCGCCGCGCCCACGCAGACGAACACTCCTGCCCCAACGCTGACCGAGGCCGCCTCGCCCACACCGATTGCCACCCTGCCCTTGTTCACGCTTCCCCCGGGTGCGACAGGACAGCCGTTTGGCATTTCCACGCCCACTTTCTCGATTTTGCCTCTGCAAGGCACTCCCACCGGGGCGTTGTGTGATAACTCCGCCTACATTCGGGATGTCGGCACGCCCGATGGGACCGTTCTCAAACCCGGCCAGGCCTTCGCGAAAGGATGGCTCATCCAGAACACTGGCACCTGCTCCTGGAAGATCGGTTATCACCTTGTTCAGGTGGGCGGGAATTCGAACTTTGGCGGAGGTGGCTTTGCCATCCGCTACCCAAGCGATGTGGTTCTGCCGGGCACGATCGTGGAGATCTCTCTGAACCTCGTGGCTCCCAAGCAACCCGGCACGTACGAAGGCCGCTACCAGATGTATAACGATCGCGACATTCCCTTTGGCACTGGCATGACTGTCGCCATTGAAGTGCAGAAATAACAACGACGGCCCTGCCCAAACTACGGAGGTTTACGATGAATGCCAAATACATTACCCCGCTTTTACTCCTGGCCTTGTTGCTCGCCGCCTGCGGGACCAGTGAAACGCCCATGCCAACCCCCGATGTGGGCGCCATTCAGACCGCCGCGGCCGAGACCGTGATGGCGGATATCCTCGCCACGCAGAACGCGTCCGCCTCGCTCACCCCGCTGGCCAGTCCCACCGCGGAAGCGACACAGCCTCCCGCGGAGACTCCCACCGTCACCGTCACCCTGACCGTGGGTGTTTTTGCCACACCCGGCGTCCTCGGCACGCCCGGGCTGTGCGATGATGCTGCCTATGTCTCGGATGTCACCGTCCCTGATGGCTCTGTGATGACGCCCGGACAGGAATTTCTCAAGACGTGGAAGGTCCGCAACACCGGTGACTGCACCTGGGGCGCGGGCTACACCCTCATCTACGGAGGTTATAACGACCGTATGAGCGGTGTGCCAGCCGCCCTCACCACTACTGTTATCCCCAACCAGGAAGTGGACGTCTCCGTTCAATTCAAGGCACCCGCCACACCCAAGGAATACCTGAGCGCCTGGCGCATGGCCAATCCGAACGGCTATGCCTTCGGCCAATTCTTCTTCGTAAAAATTATCGTCCGCTAGTGGCCGACGCTCTCAAACAATCCATTCTTGAAGAAGCACACCGGCTGGGATTCGTCCTGGCCGGTGTGACGACTCCCGACCCCACCCTTCACGTAAAATTCTTTGAAGACTGGCTCGCGAGCGGCCACCACGCCGACATGGCCTACCTCGCCACCGACCGCGCCCGCGCCGTCCGCGCCGACCCGCGCCTCATCCTCCCCGATTGCAAATCCATCCTCGTCCTCGCGACGCCATACAACGGCCCTCACCCCAACCCCTCTCCCGATTTCGGGAGAGGGGCAAGGGGTGAGGGTCGCGTCGCCTCTTACGCCCTCGGCGAAGACTACCACCTCGTCCTTCCTCCTCGTCTGCAAAGCCTCGTCCAATTCATCGAAGCGCAGGTCGGGCATCCCGTCCCCAACCGCTACTACACCGATACCGGCCCCCTCCTCGAACGCGACCTCGCCCAGCGCGCCGGCCTCGGCTGGATCGGCAAAAACACCTGCCTCATCCATCCGCAAAAAGGCTCCACGCTCCTCCTCGCCGAAATTCTCCTCGGCCTCGAACTCGAACCCGACGCGCCCTTCGCCACCGACCACTGCGGCACCTGCACGCGCTGCATTGACGCCTGCCCCACCGACGCCATCCTCCCCAACCGCTCCCTCGACGCCCGCCGCTGTATCTCCTACCTCACCATCGAAAACAAAGGCGACATTCCCGAAGACATCCGTCCGCTCATGGACAACTGGATCTTTGGATGCGACATCTGCCAAACGGTCTGCCCATGGAACAAATTCTCCGCCCCCGAAGGCGACGCGTCCTTCCAACCCGACGCGGGCGCGGCCGCCACGGACTTGAGCGCCACCCTGGCGCTCACGCCCCAATCCTTCAACCGAGAGTTCAAGTGCAGTCCCATCCAACGCGCCAAGCGACGCGGCCTCCTCCGCAACGCGGCCGTGGCCCTAGGCAACCTGCGCGACCCGCAGGCACTTCCCGTATTGGAAAAAATCGTCAACGATCCCGAACCCCTCATCCGCGAACATGCCCAATGGGCGATCGAACAAATTACCAACCACCAATTACCAACATGAAACTCCTCCTCTCCACCAACAACAAAGGCAAACTGCGCGAACTGCAAGCCATCCTCGCGGATATGCCCATCGAACTCCTCACCCCCGCCGACCTCGGCCTGAGCCTCGACGTGGACGAAGACGGTTCCACCTACGCGGAGAACGCGGCCAAGAAAGCCCTCGCCTTTGCCAAGGCCAGTGGACTCATCTGTCTCGCCGATGACTCAGGTCTCGAAGTGGACGCGTTGAACGGCGCGCCAGGGCTGTATTCTGCGCGATATTCGTCAAAGCCAGGCGCGACTGATGCAGACCGACGGCAATTCCTCCTGCAGAATCTCGCCGACCAGCCGCGTCCGTGGACGGCGCGCTTTCGGGCGACGGTGGCCGTCGCGGGTCCAGAAGGAGGCGTGCAGATCGCCGAGGGGACCTGCGAGGGGCAGATCATCCCTGATGAACGCGGCACGGGCGGCTTCGGCTACGATCCGATCTTCCTGCTCGATGGCCTGACCCAGACGATGGCCGAACTCCCCGAGGAAACCAAAAACCGACTCAGCCATCGGGCGCGGGCGGTGCAGGCGGCGCGGCCGATTTTGATGAAACTCATTGACGGATAAACGAAACCAGTTTTCCGTTGTAAAATCGGTCAACTCAATTTCAAATGGAGGAACATATGAACAGCAAACGCGCTTCGATTGGCAAGATCGTTTTCGCAGACTATTTGGCATTTCTTTCCTTGGGCGTTGCTGTTGTAGGCGCGGGGTTCTACGTCTACAACTCCTTCTTGAACGCCAATCCCGTTCAGGGATTGGACTGGCTGATGTTCGCCGCGATCGGGCTGGGAATTGCAGGAATGATCTGGCGAATCCAAGCAGTCTCTGCGATCATCAACAACGGGGAAGAAGTCAAGGCCACGGTCAGCGAAGTCAGTTTTTATCGCGGCAGGGGCTATGTCAAATATACCTATGCGCGCGACGGCAAAACGCTCATGGGAAAAACTGCTGTGATGAAAAACGCGAAAACGTCGCAATATCGGGCGGGACAGGAAATCACGATTTCGGTCCACCAGGGAAAATCGCTGATCAAGGAATTGTTTGTGTAATCACTCTTTCTTCCTCCCCCAAATCTGCTCTTCGATTTGGGGGAGGGACGGGGTGGGGGTACAAAATCAAGTAAAATCCCATCCATGAATTCCCCCCTCTTCGACTCCGCAGGACAAACCTATCAGCAAACCCGCATTGCCCAATGGGACAGGGTAGCGCGCATGCGCGACTCGTGGCGCGGCTGGGGCGGCTCGTATCACAAACGGCTTAGGGAAGTCTATCGCTTCCTCGTCAGCCCTGGGCAACGCGTCCTCGAGATCGGAAGCGGATACGGCGAACTGCTCGCATCCGTCGAACCCGCGCGCGGCCTCGGCGTGGACTTCTCGTCCGAAATGATCCAACGCGCCAGCGCTCGCCATCCCGACATCGAATTCGTCCACGCCGACGCGCACGACCTGTCGTTCCTCCACGAGACCTTCGACGTCATCATCCTCTCCGACTTCGTCAACGACGCCTGGGATGTGCAACGCACCCTCGAGCAGATCCGTCCGCTATGCACGCCGCAGACGCGCGTCATCATCAACGTCTACAGCAACCTGTGGCAGACCATCCTCACCCTCGCACAACGCGTCCGACTCGCCGCGCCGATGCTCGAACAGAACTGGCTCACCACCAGCGACCTGCGCGGCATGTTGACCCTGGCGGGCTTCGAGACCATCCGCGACTGGCGCGAGATCCTCTTCCCGCTTCCCATCCCGCTGTTGGCGGCCTTCTGCAACCGATTCCTTGTCCGCCTCCCGATCTTTCGCGACCTCGCGCTGGCGAACTTCATCATCGCTCGTCCGCAACCCGTCCCCGTTGAAGAACCGAGCGTGTCGGTTGTGATCGCGGCGCGCAACGAGTCGGGGAATATCAACGCCATCTTCGAGCGGACTCCGCAAATGGGACGCGCGACCGAAATCATCTTCGTCGAGGGACATTCCAAAGACGACACCTACGCGGCCATCGAACGCGAGATCGCTTCGCATCCTTCGACGTCTAGCCGCGTTCTCCGCCAATCGGGCATCGGCAAAGCGGACGCGATCCGCGCGGGCTTCGACGCGGCCACGGGCGACATCCTGATGATCCTCGACGCCGACCTGACCGTCCCGCCCGAAGACCTGCCGCGCTTCTACGAGGCCCTCCGTTCGGGACGCGGCGAATTCATCAACGGCGTGCGGCTGGTCTACCCGATGGAAAAACAGGCCATGCGCGGGTTGAACTTCCTCGGCAATAAATTCTTCAGTTGGGCGTTCACGTCCCTGCTTGGACAGCCGATTAAAGATACATTGTGCGGCACGAAAGTGTTGTGGAAAAAAGACTACGAGCGCATCGCGGCTGGCCGTTCCTACTTCGGCGACTTCGACCCCTTCGGCGATTTTGACTTGATCTTCGGCGCGGCGAAGTTGAATCTAAAAATCGTTGATCTCCCCATCCGCTACCGCGAGCGAACGTATGGCACGACCAACATCTCGCGCTGGAAGCACGGCATGTTGCTGATGCGCATGGTCTGGTACGCGGCGCGGAGGATCAAGTTTGTGTGATGCAACCAAAAACCAGGTTTCTCGCAGAAACCTGGTTTTTGTATCAGTTACTCACACCCTCGAATATCCACCAGGCGCACCCATGAGGGGCGCAAGGTATCACTGCGGATGCCGTCCGCTTGGACGACGAGTTTGACACAGGAGTCTTGGAGGGCGGACTGCACTTCGGGGGAGAAACTTTCCAGGTTGATCAGGCTGTAATAGAAATAGTGGAAGCCAGCCGCGCGGAGATCGCGGGGAAAGGGATTCTGCGCGAGGCGAATCCATGATTGCTTGGGGACGTACCACGTCTCGTTGGAATCGGTGAAGCGGCCGAAGATGGTCACCGCGCGGGCGGGGAGCGTGTCGAAGACCAGTGCGTCGGAGGGGAGTTTGTCCCAGTATTCGTTGTAGATCTGGACGTCCATCGTTTGCATGGCGAGCGGCAGGACGGGTTTCTGCGCGGCGGTCAGTTCGATGCCGAAGAGGATGAGTCCGCTGAAGATGGTGATGAAACCGATGGTGAGGAGCGCTATTTGAACGGAGCGCGGACTTGAGTCCGCTGGGTGGGCGGACTGAAGTCCGCGATCCGAGGATGCCCATGTCCACAACAGCGGGACAGCGAAGAGAGTCAGCGGGGTGAGCAGGTCGCCGAAGAGACGCGAGGTGGCTGTTACGCCCGCGGAGCCTTCGTATTGCAAAAAGAGCGAGGCAATGCCCATCACGCCGCCGAAGACGAGCGCCGCGTCCCACCAGCGATGGGCTTTGAGCATTTTCCATCCCCAGATCGCGGTGATGGGGAGCGCGAGCAGAATGGGGCCGATCTCGAAGAGGGCGACGAGCAGTTGGGGCGGGTTGGTCAGATCAAGCAGGCCGAGGTGACCAGAGATAACCGTCGGGCGCGGGTTGAGGGAAAAGCCGACAGTGAAGTACGAGTCTGATGCGGCCGCGCCCGCGCGAGATCCGAGAAAGCCGCGGACGATCTCGGTGATGACTCCGCCCTGGGTGGCCGCGAAAAATCCCGAGGCCGCGCCCAGTCCGATCCACGGAAGAAAGTCACGCGGGATTTTGAGGGAGCGAGTCTGAATCCAATGGAGGAGGAGCGCGATGCCAAGGCCGAAGAACGCGGCGAGGAAGGCGTGTTCGCTCAGGTTGGCGAGCGCGGCGAGCAGGATGACCATGACGAGGCCGCCGCGCCAATCGCGGACGAAGCGGTAGACGATGAGGATGAGGACGGTGAGCGCGGAGACCATCATGCCCGAGCCGCCGTGCGAGAGGATGAGCGGGGGCGTGATGCCGTTGACGAACGCGAACGGGAAGGGGAGGGGCGGGCCGCCGTCGATGGCCCAGGGGAGGGTGAGACCGCCCGCGAGGTCGGGGACGGATTGCGCGGCGGAACCGAGGAGCGTGACGGTTTCGGAGAGGGACGCGACCCAACTGGTGGGCAGGAGGAGCAAGAGCCAGCGCGCGCCGCCCGCGAAGGCCGCGAAGAGCGCGCCCGCGAAGGCGGCGAGGCGTGAGCGAGTCATCCGCCCGACCCAGAGGTAGGTGAGCAGGAGCGTGAGCGCGAAGAAGAGGCCGCGGGTGAAGTCGAGCGCGTTCCACGGGACGATGTCGCCGAGGAGCGTGATCTGCGCGGCGAAGAGGAGCATGAGATAGTGGTAGCCGAAGCGGACGTTTGGATCGAGGGCGAAGGTCGGCGGGATGTCGCCGCGCGCCATGAGCGAGATGGTGGGCAGGTTTTGGTAATCTTCAAAGAGGAGCAGGCCGCGGCCGATGGCGGTGAAGATGAAGGTTAGGAAGAAAAGCGCGAGAATTTGTCCCCACGAAGCGGGGAGCAGTTGGCGAAGTTTGTCGAAATTGAGCGGCCAGGAGAAAATCAATCCCAGCGCGATGGTGAGGAGCGCGCCGCCCCAAAATGCGACGGGCGCGGGGAGGAAAAAGCCAAGGAGATTCGCGAGCCAAACCTGCGTCACCGCGCCGAGGGTGAGGCCGACGCCGAGGATAAGTCGGCGCGGGAGATGGAGAGAGGAGGCGAGAAGTAGTCCGCCGAGAGTCCAGGTGAGAAGCCAGAGGAGGAAGAGGAGTTTTTCCATTCGATGATGGAATTGTACCTGATTCGATTTAGTTGGTGGCAGGCCGAAGGCGTTTGTATATGAGCCCCGACGTTCGACGTCGGCGGCGGGTCGCGAGGGTAAAGAACGCAAGTTGGACGGGGCTGGGTTGCAGAGGCGCGGCGCGTGTCGGTGGGGGAAAATGGCGATGGGGTGCGCGGCAGGGATGAACGCGGCGGGGATGAATCCCTGCGCTCACATACAAAGTTCTTCGGACTCTATTCGCGCTTGGAGATATAATCGCCTTACAACCTGAAAGAAGAGACTCTCCATCGCGTCGCAATTTCATCGGGAGGTTTGCATGAAAACATTTTTCCAGAAATTGATCCTGTCCATTCCGCTTCGGCCAAAAATTGCAGCGTTTTTTGCCATCATTATTGGAACTTTAGGCTTGTCTCTTCCTTCGGTATATCTCTTCATTCGCATTCAAGATTCAATCGCTGTTATAACCTTCTTGAAGATCTCGCGACTTGATTTGAATTCCGTGATAGATTTTTTGACTTGCACCGAATACTTGACGGGCATTAAATTACCTTCCTATTGGCTTTCAGACAGTATTTGGAATACCTTGTTTCGTGGTTTTCCACTCATAATGGGGATGCAATATTTTCATAAATTCGACACAAAAAAATCCAGAAATATGCTGTTTGCTTTTGTGATGCTATATTTGGTTTCAAATCTTGTTTTCGCGATTTTATTTGTACCTGAACCAATAAAATGCACTCCTGGTTGGGAAGTGGCCATCTATGATTACTCAATTTCCTGGTTCTCTTTCTTTGTCCCCATTGTCAGCCTTTTACTGGGAATATTTGCATACCAAAAACAAAAGACGCTTGTGAGCCTTGAAAATCCAGTTTGATTTTGAGACGACCGCGGCAAAGCGGTCATCCCCTTTTCAAGCATCCAATTCGGTATAATCCCCCCCATGAAACTCGCCGCCCTTGTTCCGATGCGCCATCACAGCCAGCGCGTGCCTGGCAAAAATTACCGTCCGCTGGCGGGCAAGCCGCTCTTCCACCACATCCTCGAGACCCTGCTCGCCGTCCCTGAGATCGAGACGGTGATGGTGGACACCGACTCCGAGCCTGTGATGGACGGCGTGCGCCGCTTCTTCCCGACCGTGAAGTTGATTCAACGTCCCGAGCATCTCCGCGCTGACGACATCCCCATGAACGACATCCTGCTCCACGACACGGCGCAGGTGCAAGCGGATTTCTACCTCCAGACGCACAGCACCAATCCTCTTCTTAAACCCGAAACCGTCTCCCGCGCCATCCAATCTCTAATCTCCAATTACCCTAATCGCGACTCTCTCTTCTCCGTCACCCGCCTCCAAACCCGCCTCTACTTCGCCGACGGCCGCGCCATCAACCACAATCCGCTCGAACTCATCCAGACGCAAGACCTGCCGCCCGTTTACGAGGAGAATTCCTGCCTCTACATCTTCACGCGCGAGAACCTCGTCCGCAAGCATCACCGCATCGGGGACAGTCCGCTCATGTTCGAGATCGACGCGGACGAAGCCTGGGACATTGACGAGGAACTCGACTTTGCCATCTGCGATTTTCTGGCGGCAAGGAAATGAAGCGTACTCTCCCGTACCTGCTCCTGCTGGTCGTCTCCGCGCTGACGTATCTCCCGTTCATCGGACGCTTCACCTACGCCAACGATGACTGGTACCTGATGTACGGCGCGCACGTCCAGGGCGCGGACTACTTCACTCCCGCCTACGAACGCGACCGTCCCATGCGGGCATATGTGCTCGGCCCCGCCTACGAGCTGTTCGGCGACGATCCGCTTCCGTATCACGTCAGCGCGTATGTATTTCGCTTCCTGAGCGCGGTCAGTCTGTTCTGGCTGTTGAATCAGGTGTGGGATAGAGGGTCGAGTAGCCGTCGCCAGACGGCGTATCGAGACCCGAAAGAGGAATCAAGCGAGCGCGCTGGTCTCGATACGCCTTCGGCTACTCGACCAGCGGTATTTCCAATAACCAATCTCCTCATCACCCTCCTCTTCCTCCTCTACCCTGGCTTCCTCTCCCAGCCGAATCCGATAGATTACCAATCGCAGATCGTCAGCCTCTTCGCTGCGATGACGTCCCTCGCGCTGACCGTCGCCGCGCTGAAAACGCCGAAGGTCGCGCTCAAAATCACGTACATCGGTCTATCCTTCCTCCTTTCATGGATCTACCTCGGCCTGATCGAATACTATCTCGGCTTGGAAGTGTTGCGGCTGTTATGCGTGTTTCTTGTGGTTCGTAGACAGGGTCACACGTACAGAGGTACACAGGAAAAGCGTTCTCTAATTCCTAATTCGCAACTCCTAATTCGCACTTTTTTATCCTGGCTCCCCTCCCTCCTCGGCCCCCTCACCTTCCTCATCTGGCGCCTCTTCTTCTTCACCAGCGAGCGCAACGCCACGGATGTGGGACTCCAATTCGGCGCGCTGTTCGCGTCCCCGCTACAGACGGGATTTTGGTGGCTGGCGCGCTTCGTGCAGGATACGATCAACGTGGTCTTCCTCGCCTGGGGTGTGCCGCTGTATCACCTGGGATTCAACCTGCGCCTCTCCGAAACGTGGATCGGGTTCGCGCTGGCCTTCGCGGTCGCCGCGGGGGTGGTTTTGTTTCTGGCGAAGGCAGAAACCAGGTTTCTTTATAACCCCCGCAGCGAAGCGGAGTGGGGCGGAGAAACCTGGTTTCTGGAGGATGACCGCGCCGAAATGCTCTGGGTGGGACTCGTCAGCGCGGCCGCGGGATTGATCCCCGTCATCCTCGTCAACCGTCACGTGGAATTTTTCTCGCTGTCGCGTTACACACTGGCGAGTTCGGTCGGCGCGGCGATGGCGGTGGTGGCAATGCTCGGATATCTTTCCTCGGCGCGCCTGCGCTGGGGACTGGTCGGCCTGCTGACGGGGCTCGCCGTCCTCACGCATTACGCGAACGCGGTCAACCTCTCCAAAGAAGCAGACGCGGTGCGGAACTTCTGGTGGCAGGTGGCGTGGCGCGTCCCGCAGATGCGCGAGGGGGCAACGCTCGCGGCCTATCTCCCCGCCTCGATCCAGGAAGATTACTTTTTGTGGGGCGCGGCCAACCTGATCTATTATCCCGAACCGCAGACCGCCCAGCCCATTGAAGCACCGATCGGCGGTGTGTTGCTGACTCCCGAAAACATGACGCGCATCCTGACAGGCAAAGGCGTGGACGAACCCGACCGCCGCAACACGGACGTCGTTATGGATTACGGCAACATGCTCATCCTCGCACAAGCCGACGCGAACGCTTGCGTCCGCGTGTTGGACGGCTCCCAGCCTGAACTGTCCGCGAGCGACGATCCGCGCATCATGCTGGTCGCGTCGCTGTCCCGAATTGAAAACGTCATCGTGGAGGGCCCCTCTCCCGTCCCGCTTGAGGCGGCTTTTGGTCCCGAACCCGAACATGGCTGGTGCTGGTACTATCAGCAGGCATCCCTGGCGCGTCAGATGGGAGATTGGGAACGCGTCGCCACGTTGGGCGATGAGGCGCTGCGTCTCGGCTTTTATCCCGCAGACAGCGTGGAGTGGATGCCCTTCATGCAGGCCTACGCGGTCCTCGGCCGCGAAAAAGATTTGAAGAAACTCGCGTCCATCCTCCGCGCTGACGCGTTCCTGGGCGATCAGGCCTGCGCGATTTTGACGGACATGGCGAACGATGGGATGTTGTCGCCTGAAATGGAATCCTCTGCACTGGAATGGTATTGCCGATGAAATCGGTAGGGGCGAACCTGCGTGTTCGCTCTCTGTGTGTTCGCCTGCCACAGCAGAGTGTTGTAAAATCGTGCCCATGTCTTCTGCCAAACAACCTCAACTCAATCTATCTGCGCTCGTCATTGCGACCATCCTCAACGCGTTTTTCTATGCCTTGATGGAGTGGATTTTCTTCGTTACCAAACCGTCCGCCCTTTCCCTTCTCAGCCTGTTCGAGAAAGTGCGCATCTTTTTCGTCACAGGTGGGACGATGGCTCTGGCGGCCCTGATCGTTCTTTCCCTGCTTCTCCTGCCCTCCCTGTTCACCAGAGATACAGCCCAGCGGCGACTTGCCTACCTCGCCTGCCTTGTGCCCGCCTTCGTCGCCGCGGTAACTGCGCTCATCCTCTTCGACAACTTCACCTACACCGTTTTCAGGTTCGGCATTGCCACAGCCGTTGGGTATTGGCGAATCCCATATTTGATCGGCTTCCTGCTCTTCCTGGCCTGGATGACGCGCAGGACTCACGTCCGCATCTACAAGCGGAAGAAGCCCGCCTCTGTCCCGACGTTTGGCCTGCTCGCTGTTTCGATCATCGCCATCCTGTCTGTAACGCTTCCCTCCAGCAGCAAAGCGTCCATTGCTGGTGAAAGTACCACGACCGCACAAAAATATCCCAACATCATCATCCTCGGTAGTGACGGACTCAGTGCGTCCTACCTTTCCGTGTATGGATACACCAAGGAGACCACCCCCTTCCTCGAGAAATTGGCGACCGAGTCACTGATGGCAGAAAATGCGTTTGTCAATTCATCGAGCACCACTGGCTCCACCACATCCATGCTCACTGGGAAATACCCCGTGGATGTGCAGGTCTTCCGCTATCCCGATACTCTCACGGGCGATGACTCGTTCGAGCACCTGCCAGCCATTCTCAAAGCGCACGGGTACCAGACCGTTCAGATCGGCGTATCCGATTTTGTGGAAGCGGGGAAACAAAACCTGCTGGATGGATTCGAGATCGTCAACAACCGTTCCTTCGATGAACCCACAGCCAAAATTATCCGTAGCGTTTTGGGCAACTCGCCTTCCTCCCAATTCATTACGACCGTTTTAGCTCGTGCCGAAGAACGCCTGCTCCACATATTCTTTATCCGCGATATGCATAACGCCATCAAGGAAGTCGATGATCCGAACGCGCGCATGACCGACGAACAGCGCGTCCAGCAGATCAAAGACCTGCTCGACCACGCCGACCGCCCGCTCTTCATCTTTGCCCATTTCATGGACACGCACGGACCGCATTTCTCAGCCAGCCGCCACGTGTTTTCCACGGGCGAGACAGACGAAGAATGGGACAGGGAACAATACCAGGATGCCATCCTCAGTTTTGACGGAAGCGTGGAGCAAATCTACGGGTACCTCGAAGAGACAGGCAAACTCGAGAACACCATCCTGGTGGTGTATACCGATCATGGCTTTATGTACACGGTGAATAAACGCATCCCCATTATCATCCGTTTCCCCGAGCAGGCCCACGCGGGTACGCGTAAGAACAACTTGCAGATCATTGATATACCAGTCACCCTGCTCGATTATCTTGGCATGGGAAAACCCGCCTGGATGAGCGGATCGACCTTCCTCAATTCCGAATTGTCCCCAACACGCGAGATCATCAGCGTCATTGCGGGTTCCCCGAAAAAGGTCAAACCGCCATTTTTCCAAATAAAATCCGTGGTGTTCATTGTTTGCCAGAAATACTACGAACTGAATGTGCAGGAAAACAAGCTCACCGTCAACGATTTGGTCGGCCACACTGCGCCCTGCGAACCACAAATCCTGCCGCCGCAGGAGGAGATCCGCGCCGAGATACTGGAGTATCTCGAACGGTACGGCTACGATGTCAGTTCCCTGCGGTGACAGGACAACTCGATCAGGAAGGACTGTGATCCGTTGAAAATCTCAAGCGGGATGCAACCCAAAATGAAGGCCGCGCCGCGCCAATTCACTGCGCCCATCTATCCCTTCCTGCTGGCGGCGTACCCCATTCTCGCGATGCTGGCCTTCAACGTCGGCGAACTGCGTCCCGTTTCGGCGGTGCGCGCCCTGCTCGTTTCGCTTGCCAGCACGGCGATCCTCCTCCTATCCCTGCGCGCGCTTTTGCGCGACCTCCATCGCGCCGCGTTCGTGACGGCAGTCTGGCTCTTTCTCTTTTTTACCTATGGACATCTTCAGATCATCCTACTCGAGGCGCGTTGGACTCGCACTGAGATTCTCCTGCCTCTCTGGCTGGGTCTCTCGCTTCTCTCCCTGACGTGGGCCTGGCGCGCCCGCCCCAACCTGCGCGGCCTTTCGACGCCCCTCAACCTGATGACCCTGCTCCTCGTCGGCATGACCGTCTGGCAGTTCGGCTCCTACGACCTGAAACTCTCGCGCCTGCTCGCCACCCCCGCGGACGAATCCTTCCTGCCTCAATTGCGCGTGGACTCCTCCGCGCCCCTCCCCGACGTGTATTACATCATCCTCGATTCGTACACGCGTGCCGACACGCTGAAAAACGCCTTCGGCTACGACAATTCGCAATTCATCTCCGATCTGGAGCAGATGGGCTTTTACGTGGCACGTTGTAGTCAGAGCAATTATGACCGCACCGAACTGGCTTTCTCGTCCGCGCTCAATTTCGATTACCTGCAAACCATCGCTCCCGAACTCACACCCGAGCGCCGCGACAAATCGGAGTTGTGGAGACTCATCCGCAACAGCCGCCTGCGCGCTTCGCTGGAGAGTCTCGGCTACCAGATGGTCGCGTTTGCCACGGGCTATCCGTGGTCGGAACTCGAAGACGCGGACATGTATTTCCCCTCCCAGCCGCAGACTATCTTCGCGCTCAACGAGTTCGAGGTGCTGATGCTCCGCACCACCCTCGTCCGCGCCGCACAGGAGGCGGGACTCGTCCACTACGACGCGCAGGAGTACGACCGTCAGCGGGAACGAAGCCGCGTGGCGCTGTCCGCCCTCCCGTCCATGCATGAGGCGGGACGTCCGCGTTTTGTCTTCGTCCACCTGCTCGAGCCGCATCCGCCCTTCGTCTTCGATGCGGATGGCGCAGTCGACGCGGGACAGTTCATCAACGCGGAGGGAAACTACACGCCCGAGTCCTACGCCCGCGGCTATGTGGGCGAAGTACAATACATCAACCGCGAGATTTTGCGCGTTTTTAAAACCGTGATCGAGCGGTCAGACGTCCCGCCGATCATCATTCTGCAAGGCGACCACGGCCCGTGGTACCAGCCGCCCGAAACGGTGCTGACGATTTTGAACGCCTACTACCTGCCTGGCCACGCCGACGCGCTCTATCCGTCCATTTCGCCCGTCAATTCGTTCCGCGTGGTACTCAACGAGTACTTTGGCGCGTCCCTGCCGCTGTTGGAAGATGTGAACTACAATTCCCCCGGCCGCGAGCCGTATAATTACGAGATCGTGCCGAATTCGTGTAAGTGAGATGATAAAACTATGCCCACCGTCCTGATGACCGCCCCCTACATGATTCCCTTTTTAGACCGCTTCAAAGCGACCTTTGACAAATACGGGATCGACCTGATCGTCCCCGATGTGCAGGAGCGCATGGAGGAGGCCGACCTGCTGAAATACGCGGGTCAGTTCGACGGCGCGATCTGCGGCGATGACCGTTACACCGCCCGCGTGCTGGATGCCTGCGCACCGCGCTTGAAAGTCATCTCGAAGTGGGGGACGGGCATCGACTCCATCGACTCGGTCACCGCTTCTCGCTTGGACATCAAAGTGGGTCGCACGCCGAACGCGTTTACCACCCCCGTGGCGGACACCGTCCTCGGCTACATGCTGGCCTTCGTCCGCCGCCAGCCGTGGATGGACGCGGCTATGAAGCGCGGCGAATGGGAGAAAATCCCTGGCCGCACGCTCAGCGAATGTACCCTCGGCGTGGTCGGCGTCGGCAACATCGGCAAGGCAGTGACGCGCCGCGCCCGTGCATTTGGTATGAAAGTTTTGGGAACAGACATTATCGACATTGACCACGTCTTCGTTAGTGAATCGGGTATCGAGATGACTGCTCTCCACTCTCTGCTCTCTTCCTCTGACTTCATCTCCCTCAACTGCGATTTGAATCCCACCAGCCATCACCTCATCACCACGGCCACCCTCGCGAAGATGAAGCCGAACGCCGTCGTCATCAACACCGCCCGCGGACCGATCGTGGACGAACCCGCGCTGGTCGCCGCGCTCCAGTCAGGTCAGATCGGCGGCGCCGCCCTGGACGTGTTTGAGTTCGAGCCGTTGCCACATGATAGTCCGCTCATGAAAATGGACAATGTCATGCTCGCCCCGCACAACGCCAACTCCAGCCCCGCCGCGTGGGAGAGGGTGCATTGGAATACGATACGGAATCTATTAGAGGGGTTGGGGCTTGCGACAGATGGATTGAACAACAAGTAAAACGTAATGCGTAAAACGTAAACATTCCTTACGCTTTATGTTTTACGTTTTAGAACGAAAAGAGACAAGATGAACCAACAAAAAACAATTTTAATCACAGGCGTCGCGGGCGGAATTGGTCGCGCGACCATGACTCTTTTTACCGAGAAAGGCTGGCGCGTCATCGGCGTGGACCGAAATCCCTTCGATGGCGATTTTCCCGCCAACGGCCTCTTCATCCAAGCGGACATCTCCCGCGCGGATGAAATCGCCGTCATCTTCGAGAAGGCGCACCAGTTCACCGACTCGCTCGACGCGTTGGTCAACAACGCCGCCATGCAGATCGCCAAGCCGTTGATCGAAACCACCGTGGACGAATGGGACGCGGTCATGGCATCCAACTTGCGTGCGGCTTTCCTCGGCGTGAAATTGGCCTATCCGTTGCTCAAGGCGGGGACGGGAGGCGCGATCGTCAACGTTTCATCTGTCCACGCCATCCAGACCTCCGCCAACATCGCCGCCTACGCCGCCTCCAAGGGCGGACTGCTCGCCCTGACGCGCGCCATGGCCATCGAATTCGCCGCGGACAATATCCGTGTCAACGCCATCCTCCCAGGCGCCGTGGACACGCCCATGCTGCGCGCGGGACTCGGCCGCGGCCACGTCGGTCACGGTGACATGCAGGAGCGCCTCGACAACCTGGCGCGCAAGACCGTCAGCGGGAAGGTGGGACGTCCCGAAGAGATCGCCCACGCCATCTACTTCCTCGCCGACGATGAGCAATCCTCGTTTATGACCGGTCAAGCCATGGTAGTGGATGGCGGCGCGACGGCGAGGTTGAGTACGGAATAGTATTTGCAGATGTCTCAATTCTCTTACACGATAGGAATTTTTCTTTTTGTCGGTTTTTTAATTCCGATTGTCTTCTTGATATTATTAGGAACATCATACCGTAAGGCAATCAGGAGAAACACGGTTAAGTCGTTAATTGTTTTTGCTATTGTGTCGCTTTTAGCAAACGCGCTGATTTCTCTTGGCAGTGTATATACAGTAATCAGAATTGTCCCAATGTTGGGACTTTTATGCCTGTATTTGCCTGGTGTTATTGGCCTCGTTTTGGTTGTATCCGATCAGCCAAGAGATGGTGGGACATACTCTATCAATGTTCGACGCGCAATTACTTTTGCTCAGATTGCCCTGATTGGATCCTTTGTTGCCATCCCATTGATGAGTTTTGGAATTGCTAGGATTTGTGATAGTTACCACCGACAGTTGGCTCTGCCCATAATACAAGGAATAACATCGTTTGAGCAAAATAAAAAATACACTCCACCAGACTCTTACATGCTTGTTCCCGATTATTTAGAAAAAATCCCAACACCAATTTGTCTTTTGCCTTATGATTGGACAAATGGTAAGAGACTCCAAAGAGCGATTTTCTATACAGTGGAATGTGAAAGTGAGAACCATTTTGTCGCCGTTATGTCAACTGATTTAAACTCTATACAGGCTTATGATTTTTCGACAAACTCATGGTCAAAAGTTTATTCATTCGATTCGTCGTGTCATAGCCCTCTTTTTGTTTCTCCACTCGATTGAACAAATTTAGTCTTAAACACCTTTCTTTCTTCTTTCCTATTTCCCCATGAAACAAACCCTCACCACCCTGCTCCAAACCGTCAAGAACACCTACGACGGGATTCGCCGCTTGCCGCAACTTCCTGCCGCCTACCTGCATCCGTGGCGGCGCGACGGCGAGATTGAGCACGGAATAATTTTTTATGAATCCTGATTCTGACCAAGAACTGATCGATCCCCAGATTGCTTTGTCCGTCTATGACAAAGTATTTTCAGTGCGTTCGGGGGATGAGATCGTATTTACCCCTCAAATTCCCAAGGTGGGAATTCTTGCCGCTGTTTATCTGACCCTGAAAGACGAATATGTGAATGCTTTTATTGCGGCAGTAAAAAAGGTGGGTGAAAACTCTTTTTATCTTTCGTTGACAGAGCGAATTGCGTCACATTACGTACCCCGAAAAGGTTACGAGAATGAATTTCGCGAGGCAATCCATGCGCGTCAGCAAGGCTCTGAATACCCCTTTGCAGAAAAGGTTACGCCGATTATTAATGATTGGTTCTTTCCTTTGGAAGCGGCCTCCAGTTTGACCTTGCATGGCAGCCAGGACAAGCCTTATCAAAACATCGATAACGCCATTTACTCTGTGAATGGAAATTGGGGTCTGTGGTTTTCAAATGATGGTTTCGCAATCATTGGCGGTTCAGAAGAATTTGTAACCACCTTTTATGGTGTGATTAACAAAACGATAGAAGAAATGGCTGTTCGGTTTATTAAGGCAATTCAAAACAAGCAAACGGCTTTTCAATATCTTCGGAGTTTATTTGGCGTGGATGAAGCCGAAAGGTACATCAAAATATTCCATGAAAGTATCTGATAAATCAAATAATCCCCGCCACACTACCGCACTGAGACGGGAGATTCATCTCCCCGCCGAATCTAATGGCGCGATGGCGCGGTTGAGTACGGAGTAGATTTAGGAAAATGTCATTTTCTGAATTAATCTCAATTCTAGGAATCTTTCTGCCTGTCATTTCACTAATAGTAATGGTGGGATTATTTTGGTATGCGGCATCTGGAAAAAGGAAGATGTATCTAGTTTTGTATGTCCCGATTATTGCCATTAATCTTGCAATATTGAGCATTGTAGAAGTTTATAGCTCAGGTTCGGGTAATGCACAATACTTCGCAGAATGTATGCCACCGGTGATAGGAGTGTTGTTTTTATTCTTTTATCTTGGCTTTAGATTTAATCCCCAGAAACGTCATGCTGACAAGATGATTGGATGGTTGGAAATAATAGTTGCGGTGCTTTTAATCTTCTCCTTTTTGTACGTTCCATTTGCTGGAAACCGCATAATAGAAAATTGTGAGAATTACCAATACAATGAAGCAGCACCAATAATCGCTGCAATGGAAAAATACAAAGGAAAAAATAGCGATTACCCTGAATCTTTAAATTCACTTGTTCCAGACTATATTGCTGAAATACCCACGCCTTTTTGCTTGAAGCCGTACCATTGGAAAATCGAGGAAGCAAAAGTTGCTGTTGTTGATAATTTTATTGATTACACAATAAAAAGATGTGCTAAGGACATCGTGTTCTTGGTAGTTCGATCACCCGAATCTGACTATTATCAAGTGTACGACTTTCGAATCCAAGATTGGAAATCCTATGAAGATTACGATCTCAATTGTGTAGTATTGGAATAATTTTTAGCCCCGCGAAACAAATAACATTCAAAACTTTTCTTTCTACCTTCCCATGAAACAAACCCTCACCACCCTCCTCCCCGCCTCCCTCCTCCAAACCGTCAAAAACACCTACGACGCGATTCGCCGCGTCCCGCAACTCCCCGCCGCGTATCTCCACCCGTGGCGGCGCGAGAGCATCCGTCGCCTCGCCGTGCTCAAGGACACGCACAAAGGCCAGCGCGCCTTCATCATCGGCAACGGACCCTCCCTCAAGCAGACCGATCTCACTAAACTCAAAAACGAATTCACCTTCGGGATGAATCGCATCTACCTGATGTTCCCCGAACTCGGCTTCACCACCTCCTGCCTCGTCTCCATCAACGACCTCGTCATCGAACAATGCGCCGCCGAAATGGCCGCCCTCGACCTCCCCAAATTCCTCGCCTGGCGCTCCCACCGTCACTTCCGCGACCTTCGACTTTCGACCTCCGACCCGCACTTCCCCACCTTCCTCTACACCACCTACACAGGCGCCCGCTTCTCCCGCGACGTCCGTGGCCGCGTCTGGGAAGGCGCCACCGTCACCAACGTCGCGCTCCAACTCGCCTTTCACATGGGCTTCGAGCAGGTCATCCTCATCGGCGTGGACCACAACTTCGCCAGCAAAGGCGACGCCAACAAAACCGTGGTCTCCGATGGCGATGATCCCAATCACTTCTCCGCCGCCTACTTCGGCAAAGGCTTCCGCTGGCAACTTCCCGACCTCGACACCTCCGAGATCGGCTACCGCTTCGCCCGTCAAGCCTACGAATCCGCAGGCCGCGAAGTCCTCGACGCAACCGTTGGCGGTAAACTCACCATCTTCCCCAAAGTCGACTACAATTCCCTCTTCTAACCTCATTACGTTTTACGTTTTTCGCCTTAGACTGACCTTCGACTTTTGACTCGATGACAACCCTGCCTCCTTCCCGCCCCCTCACCGTCCGCGTCCTCCTCATCCTCCTCCTCGCCCTCGGCGGACTCCTCCGACTCCTCGACCTGACGGATCCCCCGCTGGATTTCCAGCCCTCGCGCCAACTTCGCAACTCCCTCGTCGCCCGCGACATCTACTACCGCCTCCTCCCCGACACGGACGCGAAGACCCTCGCCCTCACCGAGTCCTTCCGCCGCTCAGTGGGACAGTACGAGCCGCCCATCATCGAATCGATCGTCGCGGTCACCTATCGCTTCACTGGCGGAGAGAACTACGCCGCCCCGCGCCTCTGGGGGACTCTCTTCTGGCTGTTCGCGGGACTCGCCCTCTACGACCTCCTGCGCCGCGCCACCTCGGAGTGGTCTGCCCTCGCCGCGTTGACGTTCTACCTCGTCCTGCCGTTCTCCGTCCAAGCCAGCCGCTCCTTCCAACCCGACCCGCTGATGACCTCTGCCTTCGTCATCGGCATCTACTTCCTCTACCGCTGGTCGGAGACAATTTCCCCTCTCCCCAATTTGGGAGAGGGGCCAGGGGTGAGGGCGCAATCCTGGCGTTTCGCCCTCCTCGCCGCGTTCTTCCTCGGCCTCGCGACACTTGTCAAGATCGTCATCGCCTTTTTCGTCGGCGCGGCGGCCATCGCGTTGGTGCTGTTCACCCTCCGCAAGGACTTCTGGAAATCGGCGCAGGTCTGGACGATGGCCGCGCTGATGGTTCTCCCTGCTTTGATATTTTACGTTTTCCTCAACTCAAACCGCTCCACCGAATATTTTTTTAGTTGGTCGGTGGCACTCTTCAAACTCATCACCAGCATCCACTTCTACGCGGACTGGCTGGGATTCATCGGCAGTCTCTTCGGGTTGACGGTCATCTTCGCAAGCCTCGCGGGAATCTTCCTCGCTCCGCCGCGTCTGCGCTGGCTGCTCATCGGCTTGTGGATCGGCTACGCGGCCTACGGGCTGACGCTCCCATTCCAGATGTACACGCACAGTTACTACCACATTCAACTGATCCCCATCCTTGCGCTGGGATTGGCCGCGGTGTTGAATCCGATCCTCGAGGCCGCGTCCGCTCAAAGTCTCGCGCGACGCGTGGCGTTCGCGGCGGTCATCCTCGCGTTGGTCGGATACCAGTCATGGGTGGCGCGGTCCGTTTTGGTCGCCGAAGATTTCCGTCACGAACCCGCGTTTTGGGAGTCGGTCGGTCAATCCATCCCCGCCGATGCGGACACGATCGCGCTGACGCAGGACTACGGCTATCGGCTGATGCTGTGGGGCTGGCGCAAGGTGACGCTCTGGCCGCTCAGCACGGACCTGGCCGCGGCGCGCAACGCGGACCGTGATGTGGCCGCGCGTTTCGATGAGTTGACTGCCGACAAGGAATATTTTCTGGTGACGGCCTTCAACCAACTCGACAAACAACCCGACCTGAAAAAGATTCTCGGCGGCTATCCCATCGCGGCGGAGGGGAACGGGTTTGTGTTGTATGATTTGAGAAAACCATAATGGGACGCGGACGAGCGCGGATGAACGCGGATAATTTCTTTTTTGCGTTCCCCAAGAGCAAACGGAGGACTCATGCTGAGCGCCAACCAAGTTGACCTAAAACATAAAAATATCACCGACAAAATCCTTCACGCATTCTTCAAGATCGTATATCCACAACTGGGTTATGGATTTTTGGAAAAGGTTTACGAAAATGCGATGGTAATCGCGCTTACTGCATTGGGATTGAAAGTCCAACAACAAGTCAGAATTGCAGTGTATTTTCAGGGACAAGTTATTGGTGAATATTTCGCTGATCTGCTGGTCAATGATGCCGTGATTGTTGAACTCAAAGCGGTTAGTCGCCTTTTGCTGGAACACGAAGCCCAACTCTTGAATTACCTTCGTGCCACGCCTTATGAAGTTGGTCTACTTCTTAATTTTGGTTCGAAACCCACCTTTATTCGCAAAGCCTACGATAATGATCGCAAGACTCCAACTTGGAAATAAAAATTCCGCGTTCTCCGCGTTTATCCGCGTCCAATCTAAATGACCCTCGTCTCCATCGTTACCCCCTCTTTCAACCAGGTCTCCTATCTGGAACAGACCATCCGATCTGTTCTGGATCAGGACTACGCGGACATCGAATACCTCGTCGTTGACGGCGGCTCGACGGACGGCTCTACCGACATCATCAAAAAATACGCGTCGCGTCTCGCCTACTGGGTTTCGGAAAAAGACGCAGGCCAGGCCGACGCCATTAATAAGGGCATGGCGCGCGCCAAAGGGGACATCGTCGCCTGGCTCAACTCGGACGATTATTATCTCCCTGGCGCAATCGCGGCCGCCGTAAGAGCCTTCGAGCAAAATCCCGACGCTGTCCTCGTCTACGCGGACATGCTCGCCGTGGACGAACACGGCCAAACCTTCAACACCCTGCGCTATGGTCAACTCACTCTCGAAGATCTGCTTGCGTTCCAGATCATCGGACAGCCCGCCGTCTTCATGCGCCGTGACGCGTTCGAGAGGGCAGGGGGGCTGGATTTAACGTATCACCTCCTGCTCGACCATCATCTCTGGCTTCGTATAGCCTGCTTGGGAAGGATTCTCCACGTCCCGCAGATTTGGGCCGCGGCGCGCTATCATCCCGCCGCCAAGAACCGCGCCCAGGCCGCGGCCTTTGGCAAAGAAGCCTTCCGCATCCTCGATTGGGCCAAAACCTACCTGCCTACCGCCAATCCCCTATCCCGCATCTCGCGTCGCGCCACAGCCTCCGCTCACCGCGTCAACGCTCGCTACCTTCTCGACGGAGGCCAGCCCGCCGCCAGTCTCGCGGCATGGACGCGGGCGTTCTTCCTCCATCCGCCTACGGCCCTCACCCGTCTCAATCTGCTTGGCTCAGCGTTGCTCAATTTGGTTGGACTGGGAAAACTGCGCGATATGGTATTGAAGCGACGAAAGCGGATTTTTTCGGGACGCGGATGAACGCTGAAAACGCGGAAAAAGAAATTATCCGCGTAAATCCGCGCTCGTCCGCGTCCGAATAGGGGTTAAAATAGGCGGGCTATCCCATGGACGAATCCCCTCGCTCTTTCTTTGGCCGTTTCCACACCTTCGCGCTCCTTGTCATCTTCATCGCGGCCCTCGGCATCCGCCTCTACGACCTGACCGACCTCCCGCTGGACTTCCATCCTACGCGCCAACTCTTCTCCGCGCTCAAAGCGCGCGGCATGTACTATCAGTTATTGCCCAACGCGCCCGCAGACTTGCGCGAGTTTGCCATCCAGCAAGGAAAACTGCGCGCCACCATCGAACCCGAGATTTTGGAACGGCTCACTGTCTTCACGTGGAAATTCACAGGCGAACAACTTTGGGTGGCGAGAATTTACTCAAGTTTGTTCTGGCTCATCGGCGGCATTTTTATTTATCTTCTCGCCCGCGATTTATTTTCAAAAGACGCCGCGCTCTTCGCCACAGCCTTTTATCTGCTTTTGCCCTACGGCGTCCTCGCCAGCCGCTCCTTCCAACCCGACCCGCTCATGGTCGCGCTCATCGTCGGTTTCTGGTGGGCGGTCAACCGCTGGGCAATGACCCTCACCCTGCCCTTCGGGCATCCCTCTCCCGAAATCGGGAGAGGGGCAGGGGTGAGGGCGATGCTCCTCGCCTCCCTCCTCGGCGGCCTTGCCATCTTCGTCAAACTCAACGCGGCGTTCTTCATCATCGGCGGCGCGCTCGGCGCAACCCTCGGACGCGCATCCGTCCGCGACCTCCTCCGCAACAAACAAGTGTGGATGATGGCCGCGCTCGGCATCCTCCCTGGCCTCGGCTGGGTGGTCTACGGACTTTCACGCGGCTTCCTCGGTCAGCAATTCGGCGGACGCTTCCTGCCCGAACTTTTCCTCTCGCCCAATTTTTATCTCGGCTGGGCGCAGATGCTCGATAACGTCCTCGGCCTCTTCCCCTTCGCTCTCGCGCTCCTCGGCCTTCTGCTCGTGGACTCCAAACCCACGCGCACGTTCCTGCTCGGACTTTGGGCCGCGTACCTCGCCTTCGCCATTTTCTTCGACTATCACATTTCCACGCACGACTATTACAGCCTGCCCCTCGTCCCCATCGCCGCGCTCGCGTTGACTCCGCTCGCGGACGCTATTGTGGGGCGGACACTTGCACCGCACGCAAGTGCAGGTGTTGCCAATCCGCCCTACGCGAGTCGGAATGCCATTCCGACCTACGCCATCCTGACCCTCTGCCTCCTCGCCACGCTCTGGATCTCCCGCGCCGCTTTGAAGTCCACCGACTACCGTCCGCAAGCCGCGTTCTGGGAGCAGATCGGCGAGACCGTGCGCGGTCACCGCGTCGTCGCGTTGACGCAGGAATACGGACTCCCCCTCGCCTACTGGGGCTGGACAGGAGCCGCCAACTGGCCTGATTCGTCCGACATCGAGTATCATGCCTTGCGCGGCGGGAACGCTTCGTTCGAAAAATCCTTCGAGCGCCTCACCAAAAACAAAGACCTCTTCCTCGTCACCGACCTCCCCGACTTGAAACACCAGCCCGATTTGCAGGCGCGGCTTTCAACCTTCGCCATCTTCGCCGAGAATGATGACTACATCATTTACGATTTACAAAACACACTTCCCTAAACGCTTGCATCCTATCTTCTAACTCCTATCTCACATCCCACACTGATTACTGATAACTGAAATATGCCAACCCTCTTTCGCCCCATCCGCATCTTTTTCGCCCTCACCTCCGCGGCCGCGCTTTCACTCTATGCGTACATCGCCGCGTTCATCCGTCCCATCGGCGATGACTACTGCATTTCAGCGCGGTTGATCGGCTACGATCCGCTGACGGCCAGCCTCATCAAATACTGGTACACGTCCAATCGCTTCTCCAACGAAATGGTCGCCTGGTTCACCGACCTGTTCGGGCCGCGCGGCGTGGCTCTGCTTGCGGTGGCATCCCTCCTGCTTTGGCTCGCGGGGCTGACGTGGACGCTCTACGAAGCGGCGCGTCTCTTCAAAGTCCGCTGGGATCTGTGGACGGGCATCCTGCTGGCCGAGATCGTCGCGCTGGTTTCGTATTACACGGCGCCCAACCTCTTTCAATCCCTGCAATGGCGGCCTGGGCTGATGACGTATTTCCTCCCGCTCGTCATCTACTCCTTCCTCTTCGCGGGTATCTTGCGTCGAACGCGCATCACCGCAAACCGTCCTTTGACTTTGGCTCTTGGTAGAACGTCTCGACCCTTTGTTCAGGACTTTGGATTACTGGCAACCATCACCATCCTCTTCTTCAGCGCGTTTTTCGCGGGCGGGCTTTCCGAGACGACGGGCGCGTTGCACATTTCCATCCTCGGGTTGGCGCTGGTTGTCAATTTTCTCTGGAATAAAACTCCCACCCGCCGCGCCGCGCTCGTACTCATCACGGCCACGCTCGCGGGCGCCCTGCTCGCCATGATCGGCATGTTCATCACGCCTGCCAACGCCATCCGCATTCAAGGCGCTGAACCGCCATCCTTGCTGGATGCCATCCTGCGCTCGTTCAACTACGCCGCGCTCTTCTTCGCCGAATCCGCCCGCCTGCTCAAGATTCCGCTCGGCTTCACCTTTGTATCTGGCGCTTTGCTCGCTTATCTCTACGCCAAAGCCGCAGACGTTTCCCTGCCTCGCCGCGCCTGGTTGGGACTTCTCCTCATCCCCGTCCTCGCCTACCTGTTGACCGTGGCCGCGTTCGCTCCCAGCGCCTACGGACAATCCTTCCCTGCGGACCGTGTCCGCTTCCCCGCGCACGCCATCCTCGCCGCGTCCCTCCTGACGTTGGGCGGACTCCTCGGGCTATTGGCTTCTCGCGTCCTGCGAAGCGTCCCGCGTTGGACAACGACTCTGGCCGTTATGGCCTTGTTCCTCACCGCACTTTACCCGCTGTGGACGATCCGCAACAATTACAAGATGATTCCGCAATATCAACGTCACGCCGCGCGCTGGGATCAACGCGACGCGTCCATTCGCGATCTGGCGGCCTCGGGCGAGACGAACATCGTCACCTGGGGATTGCCAGGCGTCGCCAACGTCAACGACATGGGGCCGCGCCCTGGTCACTGGATCAACTACTGCGCGGCCATCGTCTACGGCGTGGACACCATCTCCGCGTCGCAGGAGAGTCCCTAATCGTTGGCGATTTAAATCGCGCCAACGATTGCGAAGTCCACCTGCGTGGACTAGCCGACGCAGGTCGGCTTTGCAACTGTTGAAGCGACTTGAGTCGCCCTGTTTTTCTTATGATCTCTCAACCTCTCCTCGTCACTGGCGCGCATCGCACAGGCACCACCTGGGTCGGCAAGATGCTGGCCGCGGGCGGATTCGCCTACGTCAGCGAGCCGCTCAATGTGTTGCATCGGCCTGGGGTGATGGGCGCGCCTGTCCGCCATTGGTATCAGTACATCACACGCGAGAACGAAGCCGAGTATCTCCCCGCGTTTCAAAAGACGCTTGCCCTGCGCTATGGATTGTTCGATGAGATCAAATCCATCCGCTCACGAAAAGATTTCCTCCGCATGGGACGCGATCTGGGCATCTTCCTGCGTGGACGCGTGGCGCGCCAGCCTGCTTTGCTCAAAGACCCCTTCGCTGTCTTCTCGCTTCCGTGGTTCGCCGAGCGACTGAACTGTCGCGTCGTCGTCACCATCCGTCACCCCGCGGGGTTTGCCAGCAGTCTCAAAAAACTCAATTGGCCGTTCGACTTCAAAGACTTGCTCGACCAGCCCCTGCTGATGCGCGACCATCTCGAACCCTTCCGCACGGACATGGAACGGATGCCGCACGATGACATCATCGGCCAGGCCGCGCTTCTCTGGCGGATGGTGTACCGCGTCGTTCATGCTGATTTGAAGCGGACTCCGTCCATCAACATTCTCCGCCACGAAGACCTCTCACTCGATCCCGTCGCGGGGTACGCGCGGGCGTTTGAGTCGCTGGGGTTGGCGTACACCGCCAAAGTCCAGGAAACGATCCGCAACTCGTCGAGCAGTGAAAACCCCGTCGAGTTGTCCAGTCGCAAAACGCATTCCGTCAAACTCGATAGCCGCGCCAATCTCGAAAATTGGAAGAAGCGACTCGCGCCTGATGAGATCAAACGCATCCGCGATCTGACCGAGGACGTGGCGGGCCTTTTTTACGCCGACGTGAAATGGGACTGATATGAAACCTGTTGCATTGCCCACTGTTTCGATCATAACGCCGTCGTTCAACCAGGCGCGCTATCTCGAAGCCACGATCCAATCCGTGCTCACGCAGGATTATCCGCGCATCGAATATTTGATTGTTGACGGCGGCTCGACCGACGGCTCGGTGGATGTGATTCAAAAATATGCCGACAAACTCGCGTGGTGGGTGAGCGAAAAAGACCGCGGCCAGACCGACGCCATCAACAAAGGCTTCGCACGTGCGACGGGACAGATTCTCGCCTGGCTAAACTCGGACGACACCTACGAGCCGCGCGCCGTTGGACAGGCCGTGAAATATTTGCTCGAGCATCCCGAAGTGGGGATGGTCTACGCCGATTGCAACTACATCAACGAGGATGGACGCGTCATCGGCAAATTCCCCGCCGCGCAGACTGATCTGGCACGCTTGCGCCGCGGCTACGTCCACATCCCGCAACAGACCATGTTCTTCCGCGCCGATTTGTGGAAACAGGTTGGGCCTCTCGACCCATCCTTTTATTTCGCGATGGACTACGACCTGTGGACGCGCATCGCCGCGCATTCTGAGTTGAAATATCTGGCGGGGCAAACGTGGGCGAATTTCCGCATCCACACTTCGGGCAAGACCATCGCCGCCGATGACCGTTGCTGGCCTGAGATGATCCGCGTGCATTATCGCGATGGCGGCTCGTTTCTCTCTCCGATCGTGGCGAAATACTACATTCGCAAACTCATCGCGCCATTGTGGTCGTGGAGATTCAGAAAGCGACTCGGCGTATAATGGTGGGGCGGCAAACAGGTACACACGTAGACACGTACACAGGTAAACAGGTTACGCAATACGTACCACGCAATAATCCCTGTCTCGCATCGCCACTGATAACTGATGACTGATAACTGGCTCCCCCATGCCCTTCCTCTTCTCCCCTCCCTCCTCTGACGATCTCACTCGCCTCCTGCGCGCCTGGCGCTTCTGGCTCCTCGCCGCGTTGATCGGCGGGATTCTTGGCGCGGCGATCTACTTCATCGCTCCGCCGCCGTATCGCGCCCGCGCCGTTGTCACTGTGGATTTCAATCTCGAGGAAGCCTGGCCGCAGGAGATTGACCGTCAGCAGTTCTACTATCTCGAACGCGAGACGCGCAAACTGGAGGAGATCGCCTGGTCAGACGCGGTCTTGCAAGCAGTGGCAGATGCCGATGGCAAGGTGACCGTCCGCGAACTGCGCGAGGGGAAGTTGCAACTTAGTCAACCTGCCGAGGCGGGCTGGCATTTCTATGCTGACGACAGGGATGCGCAACGCGCCGAGTCACTGGCCTCCGCCTGGGCGCATTCGTTCGCAGACGCGGCACAGGCCAACATCAACTCGCAAAGCGGACTGAACTCCTTTATCCGAATCGAAGTGACGCAAGCCGCGAACCTGCCCAAGCAGAGAAGCGCGCCGCTCAGCGCGTATCTCCTCGCAGGGACAGTTGTCGCCTGGTTCCTCGGCGCGTTTGCGATTTTGTTTTTCACACCACGGAATCGCCGCAACTCGTAACTTGTAACGTGTAACTTGCAACTCGATGCATCCCTCTTCCGATATTTCTCACCGTATTTCGCGTTGGTTATGGGCCGCGGCGCTCGTGTCCCTGCCCGTCACCAGTTTCCGCTGGTTCCCGTTTCTCGGTGAGACCACCTACGTCCGCCCGCTGGCGCTCTACCCGCTGGCGTTGCTCCTCCCTCTGTTGCTGATCCAATCTATCCGCCGCGAGCGTCCCTTCCCGTGGACGGGGAGCACGATTCTCCTCGCGGCCTTCGCGGCCGCCGTCTTCGCCGCTACCAGCCTCGGCGTCCTGATCGACCCAATCCCGTTGCGCGGGCAGGAATATTTCGGTCGCGCTGTCCGCGCACTCATCACCCTCGTCATCGGGCTGGCGTTCTTCGTCTCCGCCACCTGGATGAACCGCGACGAAGCCGAAGTCAAATTCACCCTGCGTTGGATGCTCGCGGGCCTCGGCCTCGACCTCGCCTGGTGCGGCTTGCAAGCCGTCACGTTTTACACGCCCCTGCTCGAAAAAGAAATGGTCACGCACTGGCAATTGGCGTTCTCGATGCGCGAACTCGTCCGCACGAATCGAATCTCAGGGATGGCCTACGAACCGTCCTGGCTGGCGGGACAGATCGTGACGATGTACCTGCCGATTTTGTTCGCGGCTCTGATGACGAACATCCGCCTCACGCGCACGAAATGGCTGGAACCTGTTTTATTGGCCTTGTCCACACTGACGCTTCTCGCCACCTACTCACGCGGCGGACTACTCATCGGCGTCGGCGTCGCGGTACTGGTCTTCCTCCTCGTCGGACGCGGCCATCTCCGCGCCGCGTGGACGTGGTTCTTTGGCGGATTCCGCCGCGGCTGGTTGTTGCGCCTCGTGATGATCGCGGCCGTCATCGGCGTTCTGACGGGCGCGGTGTATTTCCTCGGTCAGAAAAATTATTTCCGCCGCCTGTGGGACACGTCCGCCGACAGCCTGAGCGAGTACCTGACCGACATCAACGCGGGTGGACGCAGTGCCTACGCCACGGGCGCGATGGCCGCCTTCGAGGAGCATCCCATCACAGGCGTGGGACTCGGCGCCAGCGGCTTCTGGATCTACGACAACCTGCCCGACTGGACACTCACCACTGTCCCCGAGATCGCGAAACAGTTGAACCCGCAGAGCAGGTTATTCCCCAACCCGAAGAATCTCTACATCCGCTTGCTGGCCGAAACGGGTCTGGTGGGATTCGTTTTGTTTTTTGTTTTTCTGTTTTCCACGCTAGCCGATTCTCTCTCGTACTTGCAACATGGTGGCTTCCGCCGCTTCCTCGGCGTCGCCGCGCTTTTTGCATGGCTGGCAATTGGCCTGTATAATGTGACCCAGGATTCACTTGCCACGCCAAACATCTGGATCATTCCTGGAATTATGGCGGGGATGGAAAACGTCCTGCAAAACCAGAAGACTTTACACTCCAAAGCAATCGAGGAGAATTCATGATCGTCCTTTCCGTCGGAATGCCGCGCGCGGGGTCGGGCTGGCATTACAATGTCATCCACGACCTGATGGCGACCACAGGCTGTACCGATGCCCGCGACATTCGCGAGAAGTATCGTCTGCATAAAATACTCACCGAAGTGAACTGCAACATCGGAGTTTTATCCGCGCGCCGACTAGCGATGGTGACCGTCCCCGCGCTGATGGGCAACACCTTCGTCATCAAGGCTCACGCGGGACCGTCGGCCGCGTCGCGGTTTCTCGAAGCAATTGGCCTGTTGAAGGTCACCTATATCTATCGCGACCCGCGCGACGCCATGCTCTCCGCCTTCGATTTCGGTCAGCGCGCCATCTCGAAGGGACGTCCCAACGCCTTTTCGCATCTCACCGATTTCCAGAAGACGCTCGACTTCATCACGGAATACGTCCACATCTGGGAGAGGTGGATGCAGGAAAAGACTCCCCTCATCGCCCGCTACGAAGACCTGCTGACGAATTACGATGAGGAGATCACCCGTCTGCTTGGATATCTCAAATTGGACGGGACCCGGCCCGAGGTCCAGAAAGTGATCGAGCAGTATCGTCCCGGTGCGAACGACAGCCAGCAGGGTCTGCACTTCTACAAGGGCAAGATTGGGCGCTTCCGCCAATCCTATGACGCGGAGCAACAAAGAATCCTGGCCGAGCGTTTTGGTCCCGCCCTGAAAAAAATGGGATACGAGATTTAAGACCAGAAAACTTGGATTCGCTCGAATCCGTAATTCACCTGTAACGTCTGCCGAAAGCCTGGCCGCAGTTTTTCGGGTATCATACAAAACACATGCGTACGTTCGATTCACCATATATCGCCGACTGGTTCGTCATTTCCCTGCGTTGGATCACGCAGGCGGGACTGCTCGTTTCGCTTGGACTCGGCGGCCAGTTGGCATTTTCGACTTCATGGCCGCTGATCGCGCTCCTGCTGTGGAACCTGGCCATGACTTTCTTCGCGGCCACGAACACACGCATGAAGTGGCACCGCCACATCGGCCTGAGCGTGGATATCGTCTTCACCGCCATCTTTTTCTTCCTGCAGGGCGGTCTGACGGGGCCCGCGTCGTGGTCGCCTATCCTTCCCATCCTGACTGCCTCGGTGTATTTCGAGATGGCGGGGACCATGATCGTGGCGGCCCTTTTCGCCGTCCTCCAATTTGGAAGTGCCTGGTTGGAGACGCGCACATTTTCCGTGAGCCTGCCCATCCTGCTTTCGATGGCGGTCACACTGATCCTGGGGGTGATGTTTGGCCTGATGGGGAACAAACTGGCGGGCTATTTGCGGGATGCCCGTGAGAAACGCCTGCGCGAGCAGGAACGAAAATGGCACATCGAAAGCGAGCGCATGCGCGCCATCTACGAGTTGACCTCCACGCTGACGGCCACGCTTAGTTACAAACGCGTGCTCGACTCCGCCCTTGACATGGGTCACACCGCTCTCAACGCTGATCCCGACGCGGGCGATGACGGGAAACTCGTCAGCGCGGTGCTGCTTTTCAAAGGTGATAAACTCCGCATCGGTTCGGCACGGCGCTTCACCAATGCCGATCAAAAGGTCAGTTTGCTTGGTGCGGAGGGGCTTCTGAAAAAAGTGGTGGACGAGGGCGAGCCTATTCTTTCCAACGATATTGGCTACGATCCCGAACTCAGCCACATCATCGCCTTGCGCGCCTGTACCTCGGCCTACTGTTTTCCCTTGCGTAGTGGTTTCAACGTGTACGGCGCCATGTTGTTTGCCCATCCCGACCCACAATACTTTTCGCCAGACCGCGTCAGCATGTTAGAGATCATCGGCCGACAATCGGTGGTCGCCATTCAGAATGCGCGCCTTTATCAGGATCTGGTCGAGGAGAAGAACCGCATGGTGGAGGTCCACGAGGAGGCGCGCAAGAAACTCGCGCGTGACCTGCACGACGGGCCGACCCAATCCGTCGCGGCAATGGCCATGCGCATCAACCTCGCCCGCCGCATGCTGGACCGTAATCCTGCCATGGCTACCGACGAGTTAGTCAAACTCGAAGAACTGGCGCACCGCACCACCAAGGAAATCCGACACATGCTATTTACGCTGAGGCCGCTCATCCTCGAGTCGCAGGGATTGGGGGCCGCGTTGCAGGCCATGGCTGAGAAAATGCGCGAGACCTTCAGTCAGAATGTGGTGGTCAACGTCGACTCGAAAATGACGAACCAGTTGGAAATGGGGAAGCAGGGCGTCATTTTCTACATCATCGAAGAAGCGGTCAACAATGCGCGCAAACATGCCAACGCCCTCACCATCACCGTCCGCCTCGGCCAATTGGAGCAGGGGATCGCCCTGCTCGAGATTGCGGATGACGGCATCGGCTTCGACGTGAAAGCCGTGGACAAGGCCTACGACAAGCGCGGCAGCCTGGGAATGGTCAACCTGCGCGAGCGGACGGAACTGGTGAACGGCCTGCTCAACATCGACTCTGCCCCGGGCAAGGGGACGCGCGTCCAGGTTTACATCCCGTTGACGGAAGAGGCCGCGGATCGTTTGCATCATAAAAAATAGTGTGGGGCGGAATGGTATTCCGCCAGAACAAAAAGCGGGATGCCCTTCGTCTTTGCTCAGGGCAGGCAGCCCGCTCCACAAAAAGAAAAACCCATGCCAACCCTCAATCACATCTTCTACTTCTCCCACGGGGCGGAAAATGTCTCCCGGCCGCCGCTGGTTTTCATCCACGGCGCGGGCGGGACTCATTTACACTGGCCTCCGCAAGTGCGGCGCATCGACGGTCAACGTATCTTCGCCATCGATCTGCCCGGGCACGGAAAATCGGGCGGCGTGGGAAGCCAGTCCATCACGGACTACGCCAGCATCATCGTGGATTTTCTGGACGCGGCAGGCTTGAACGCGGCGGTCTTCGTCGGTCATTCGATGGGAAGCGCCATCGCCCTCACGCTTGCGCTGGACTTTCCAAAACACGTCCTCGGCCTCGGTCTGGTGGGAAGCGGTGCGCGTCTGCGCGTGGCGCCGCTGATCCTGGACACCACCTCCAGCGCGGCGACCTTCCCGACGGCCGTCAAACTCATCAACGACGCGGAGTTCGGTCCCTCGGTCAACCCGCGGATGAAGGAACTGGCCGCCCAACGAATGGCGGAAATCCGCCCCTCCGTCCTGCACGGTGACTTTCTCGCCTGCAACGAATTCGACGTGATGGCGCGTCTCGGGGAAATATCCGTACCCACCCTCATCCTCTGCGGCGCAGACGATATCCTGACCCCCGTGAAATATTCCGAATTCCTGCGCGACCAGATCAAAGGCGCGCGTCTCGTCACCTTCCCGGGCGCGGGACACATGGTCATGCTCGAACAGCCCACAGAGGTAGCCGACGCACTGGCCGAATTTGCCGATTCCATCCCATATCGGGCAGGGCAATAATCTCAGCAACCAAAAACGGGCTTCCTTGTGAAACCCGTTTTTTTATTTACGCGTGCTTCTTCAGATACTCTTCCACCGAGCGGCGCGTGTACGTATCCAGTTCCATCGTCAACGCCTGCCGCGGCTCCACCCAGATGTATCCCTCGGCCTCCTCGTTGAGTTGCACATCGGCACCGTCCGTTTTGCAGGCGAAATCGAAAAAGATGAAATGACGTTTTTTCCAGAAGGCGGGGTCGTAGATGAACTGCTGGAAGTTGATGAACTCCGCGTCGTAGACGTCGAGCCCCGTTTCCTCCTTCGCCTCGCGGGCCACGGCCTCCTCCAGTCTTTCCCCCAATTCCACGTGCCCGCCGGGGACGACGTACCGTCCCGGCCATTTGTGGCTTTGCAGAAGAAGGATCTCACCTTTCTGGTTGAAAATGAACGCGCCGACAGTCGGTTCGGGGAAAATTTGATCGGGCATATATCACCTATCCAAACATCGCGATCAGCAAAATACCCGCGAAGATGACCAGCGCTCCCAACAGCCGATAGCCTCCCATCTTTTCGCCGAGGAACCGCCAGCCGAAGAACGCGCCGATCACCACACTGACCTCGCGGATGGCTTCCGAATAATTCAACGGGGCGAAGGAGTAGGCAAAGAGCGCGGTGGTGTACGCGACGACTCCCAGCACGCCGCCGAGCACCAGCCTCCAGCGTTGCTCGCGCCAGGCATCAGCGTAGACTTTCCATCCGAAGCGGCGGACCACCACAGGGGTCGTCAGAAGCGGGACGATGGCGAACATCGCAAGCGCATAGGACAGGGCCGCGTCGGGTTCCTGTTTCACGGCTGTCCCATCCACGATGGTGTACACGGAAATGATGAACGCGACGCCCAACGCGAGCATGATTCCCCTCACGTGTGGCTTGTTCTCATGGTTCTGAAAAAGACTCGTCGCGCCGATGATGACCAGTCCCAGGATGATGAGGAGAATGCCGACCGAGCCGCCGAGCGTGGGGATCTCGCTCAAAATAATCGCCGCCCAGACCACCACCAGCGCGGGCGCCGCGCCGCGCGCCACGGGATAGATCAGCGAAAAATCGTGGTCGGTGTAGGCGTACATGAGCAGGAAAAAATACAGGGTTTCGAGGACGCCGCTGACGATGGCAAACAACCACACCGAGCGCGGCGGCAATCCCAGAAAGAACATGGCGACAACCGCCGCCGCGCCGCCGAGCAGCACCTGCCAGTTCATGGCGACGTATTTGACGTCGGATTTTTTAAGAATCAGATTCCACAGGGCATGCATGAAAGCGGAGGTGAGCAGGAGGACGATGGCAAGAGTGGGCATGGAATCATCTCAGGAAAGCAATGAGTTTTTGATTGACTTCGTCGGCCGCGTCGTGCTGGACCCAGTGGGTGGCGCGCTCGAACGTGACGAGTTCCCCGCGCTCGCACAGTTCGATGGACGGTTGCGCCATCTCGTGACTGAGGGCCACATCCCGTTTGCCCCACAGCATCAGCGTCGGCACCTGGACGCGGCGCGAAGTGACTTTGTTCGGGTTCCAACTCCCGCGCAACGAGCGTCGGACGATGGCGCGGTACCAGTTCAGCATACTCGTCAGCGCGCGAGGTTGTCCCCAGGCTTTTTTGTATTCGAGGATGTCTTCGAGCGTGAACGAATCCTTTCGTCCCGTAAGGACGCGCGCCAGATAGTGGAAATTGTTTCGGGACAGCATCCATTCCACGAAGGGAAGTTGGAATAAGAACACGTACCAGGATTTTTTTCGCTGGGCGGAGTTCCCCAGTACGAAGCGCGTCATCACGTCGGGGTGGGGGACGTTGAGGATGGCGAGTTTCTCCAGTCGGTCGGGATGCTGAAGCGCCACCGTCCACGCGACGAGCGCGCCCCAGTCATGTCCGACCAGACGCGCTTTTTGGATCCCGAAATGGTCGAGCAGGCCGATCACGTCGCGGGCGAGGATGTCCACATGGTAGGCCGCCACGCCCCTCGGTTTATCGGACAGGTTGTAGCCGCGCTGGTCGGGGACGATGACGCGGAATTCCGCCTCCACCAGCGCGGGGATCTGTCTGCGCCAGCCGTACCAGAATTCGGGAAAGCCGTGTAATAAAACGACCGACGTGCCGTTTTCGGGGCCGTCGGTCTGAACGTGTAGTTTTATTCCGTTGGTGGCGACAAAGTGGGATTGCATTGCGCAAGTATATCGCACAATGCTTTTTGCTCAAATTCCGCGTTCCTGAAGCCAGTTCACAATCCGCTCGGCCACCGATTTCCAGCCCGCTTCGAGCATCATGTCGTGCGCCATGTTCGGGAAGATCTCTGCTTTGACTCCGTACGCCCGCGCGGTATCGTGGACATCGCGCGGCTTGATGACCGTGTCATTCTCCGCGCCGAGGACGAGCAGCGGCGTCTTCACTTTTTTCGGATGCGCGAGATTCAGCCCGAGCAGGTCGAGGAACATGCGGAAGGATTCCTCGTTCATCTTCGCGTAGTATTTCAGCAATTGCTGTTCGGGGAAATCGTTCGAGAAGAAAGCCCAGCGCACACGGGCGGGAGTTTCAGCCACGGGACGCATGTTCCACGTGAACAGAACTTTGAGAACGATGCGCGGATCGTGTGCGAGGACGCGTCCGAACCCGCGCCAAAGCCCAAAATTCGGATTGGACGCCAGCAAAATTCCCGCGGGCGCGTCGTGCGCTTCGAGATATTTCTGGACGACGAATCCGCCCATCGAGTGGCCGATGAGGACGGGAGGCGTCTTGAACGTGCGCGCCACCTGGTCCACGTCCGCGACGTAATCCGCGATGCGGCTGCCGCGGATGCGTCCCTTGCTTCCCGCGTGTCCGCGCAGGCTGAGCGCGGTTACGTGGTAGCCCGCCTCCGCGAAGAAGGGCAGGAAGAACTCGTCCCAGCACCAGGCTCCGTGCCACATGCCGTGGACGAAGAGCAGGGGAGTGGGGTGGGTGATGGACGCCTTCGGCGGTGGAGAATGGGAGATGGTTTCGAGATGCATATTATTTCCCTTTGGACGAATTGCATTTCAACACAAAGCCACTAAGGCACGAAAGCACAAAGTCTCATTTGTGTCTTGGAGTCTTTGTGCCTTCGTGATTTTCGTTCAAATTTTTTAAAGTCATTGCAACAAAATCGGCTCGATGCGCCAGCTTTCCTCGCCCACCACCTTCCGCAGGCGCGCCAGCAATTCGGGGCAGATGCGCGTGGTGTCGTTGGGGAAGTCGATCAGGTGTCCCTTGCCGTTCTCGAAAATCTGGAATGAGAATCGGTCCCGTCCGTGGAACGAGATCAGCGTGCCGTAGATCGTCTTGATGCGGCGCTTGTCCACGGTGTTGTCGTGGCTGGGACGCAAAATGATCGTGATCTGTTGCGGCGGATGCTCGCGGTCCTCTTCGTTTGACAGCGGAATGTAGATGGACGGGAGCGCAGGAGGTGGGACGGGCGTGTGGGACAAATTGGCAATTTGTCCTACTGCCGCTTCGTTTCCTGACCGTGGAGCGGGGTCTGGTTCCTCGAACGGAATCTCATCGGACGCGGGTATGGCTGGCTCCAGCGTCTGCGGCGGCGTGACGGGTTCGTCCGCTTTGGACGGTTTCGGTTGCGGACGCGCAGCGATGACGGCCTCGTCAAAGGAGGGCTGCCACTCGTCCTCCCAGCCCGCGGGGAAGTTTTCGGGCGGGGGAGGCATATCGTCCACCGCGTAATCAGAGGCGGACTCTGCGATCACGTGGGGCGGATTGTTAATCCGCCCAGCTGAAGTTGGCGGGATACTCTTCGAGTACGATGTGCCATCCCGCCCCATGTTTTTTCCTTTCGGGGAGGAAGTGGGAGGAGTCGGTTTGGGCGGCTGAGTCGCTTTTTGGACGGGAGCCGCTTTCGGCGTCGGGAAGGATTCGATGCGTCGGGGGGAGTCGGACGCGTCACGCGGCTTGAGAGTCGCAGGAGGCGAGTCCTCCGCCGCGACGGTCATCGAAAATTCGGTGCGGATGTTGTCCACGAGGATCTTCGGCGGCGTGTTGGTGGCGTCCACTTTGCCTTCCACGAGGACGATCTTGCCCTGCGCGAGCATGGGCTGGAATTTTTCCCACGTCTTTGGGAAGAGCACCAGTTCGATCACGCCCTGGATGTCTTCAATGGTGACGAAGCCCATCGGCTTGCCCGTCTTGGTGGTGTAGGGACGGATGGATTCGACACTGCCCGCCACGCGCACGCGTTCTTCGTGGCTGGCTTCGCCGAGTTGTGCGGAAAAATAACTGACGAGTTGCGCGAGCGTTTTTTGGTAGGGGGTGAGCGGGTGGTCGGAGATGTACATGCCGACGAGTTCGCGCTCCCAGTTGAGGGCTTCGCGGCGGTCCACATCTTTGACGTCGGGCAGATTCACCTGCTCGACCACGCCCGTGGCCGCGCCGAAGAGACTCATCTGTCCCATGTCGGCGGCGCGGAAGTGCGCGCTGGAGATGGCGACGAGGCGCTCCATGCCTGCGAGGAGCGCGGCGCGGTTGCCGAAGGAGTCCATTGCGCCGACTTTGATGAGGAATTCGAGGGCGCGTTTGCCAACCGAGCGCAGGTCCACGCGCGCGGCGAGATCGTTCAGATCTTTGAACGGGCCGCCTTCTTTGCGCGCCTTGACGATCAAATTGACCGCGGCCTCGCCGACGTTTTTCACCGCGCCGAGCCCAAAGCGAATGGCGGGACCGCTTTCGACGTCTTCGATCTCGAAGTCCCAGCCCGAGGCGTTGATGTCTGGCGGCAGGACGGGCACACCCATCGTGCGCGCGTCCGCCACGTAGTAGGCCACTTTCTCCGTCTGGTTTTTCGATGCGGAGAGGAGGGCGGTCATGTATTCAGCGGGGTAATGCGCCTTGAGGAAGGCCGTCTCCACCGCGATGACGCCATAATCGGCGGCATGGCTGTGGTTGAAGCCGTAGCGGGCAAATTCCTCCCAGTCTCCGTAGATGGCCTCGGCGATGGATTGCTCCATGCCTTTTGCCACCGCGCCTTTGATGAATTTGGCGCGGTGCTTTTCGATCTTGTCCGCCTTTTTCTTCGAGATGGCGGAGCGGAGTTCGTCCGATTCGGAGGGGGTGTAGCCGCCCAGTTCGATGGCGGCGCGCATCAACTGTTCCTGATAGATGGGAATGCCGTACGTCGACTCGTAGATGGGACGCAGTGACTCGTGGCGGTATTCCACTTCGGCTTCGCCGTGCATGCGGGCGATGTAATCGGGGATGAAGGCCATCGGGCCCGGGCGATACAGCGCCACCATGGCGATGACGTGTTCCACCGTCTTGGGTTTCATCTGCACGATCCAGCGCGTCATCCCGCCGCCTTCCAGTTGGAAGAGGCCCGCGGTGTTGCCCGCGCCTATCAGTTCGTAGGCTTTTGGGTCATCGAGCGGAATGTTGCCCAGGTTGAACGATTTGCCGTGCCGCTGGTTGATCAAGTCGCAGGCCTTGGCCATCACGGTCAGGGTGATCAGGCCGAGGAAATCCACCTTCAACATACCGAGCGAATACAGGATGCCCATTTCGAACTGCGTGACCGTCTTGATGGGTGTCTCCTCGGAGTTGGAGGTGGGACGGTGCAGGGGCAGGTATTCGGTCAGCGGCTGGTCGCTGATGACCACGCCCGCGGCGTGTGTGCCTGCACTGCGCACCGTGCCTTCCATCTTGGCGGCGATGTCGATCAGCTCGTGCAACTGCGGGTCGGTGTCGTAAATCTTTTTGAAATCAGGGATGGCCATTGCGTCGGCCATGGTGGTGTTGCGTCCCGAAACGAACGGGACGAGTTTGGCCACCTTGTCCACTGCGCTGAGTTCGATACCTTTTACGCGCGCCACATCGCGCAGGGCGGCCTTCGTCCCCATGGTGCCGAAGGTGATGATCTGCGCCACCTTGTCATCGCCGTATTTGTGGGCGCAATACTCGAGCATCTCGGCGCGGCGGTCATCGCGGAAGTCGAGGTCGATGTCGGGCATTTCGTTGCGGCCCGGGTTGAGGAAACGTTCGAAGATCAGGTCGTGGGCGAGCGGGTCGACGAGGGTGATGTCCAGCGCGTAGGCTACGATGGAACCAGCCGCCGAGCCGCGCGCGTTATACCAGATGTTGGTTTCACGGGCATAACGGCACAAGTCCCAGACGATGAGGAAGTAGGCGTCGAATCCCATCGTATGGATGATGCCCAACTCGTACTCGAGTCTTTCCTGGACCTGAGAGCTGGCCGCCCGGTCTCCGTAGCGGCGGCCCAGCCCCTCGTCACACAGGGAGCGGAGGTAGGATTCCGCGGTGTATCCCGCAGGGACGGGGAATTCGGGCAGGTGGTAGCCCTGGAAGGACAGGTCCACGTTACAACGTTCGGCGATGAGAAGCGTATTGCTGAGCGATTCGGGCACCTCGGCAAAGATGCGGCTCATCTCCTCGGGCGTGCGGAGGTAGTAGGACGAGTCGGTCATCCGCATTCGCTCTTTGTCATCGAGACGCGCTCCCGTCTGGATGGCGAGCATGATGTCCTGATACTTGAAATCGTCTGGCTCGATATAGTGGACGTCGTTGGTGGCCACGTATTTGGCGCTGTAGCGCGCGCCGAGTTCGACGAGTTTGCGGTTCAGTTCGAGAATTTCGGGGATGTCGTGCTGTTGCAGTTCGAGGAAGAAGCGGTCGGGACCGAAGACATCGTAATACCAGTTGATGCGGCGGACAGCCTCTTCGGGCTGTTCCTTGAGAATGGACTGGGGGATCTCGGCCGCCATACAGCCCGAGGTGGCGATCAACCCTTCCGAATGCGCGGCCAGAAAGTCGTGGTCGATGCGCGGGTAGTAGTACATGCCCTCCAGTTGCGCGGTCGACGCGATCTTCAGCAGGTTTTTGTAGCCAGTCTGGTTTTCAGCCAGCAACAGAAGATGGGATGATTTCTTGTCGTGGTTGGGATCGCGGTCCTGCATGGTGCGCGCCGCCATGTAGGCCTCCAGCCCGATGATGGGCTTGACGCCGTTGGCCTTGGCCGCGTTGAAGAATTCGATCACGCCGAACATCGTCCCGTGGTCGGTGATGGCGACCGCGGGCATGTTCATCTCCTTGACGCGTTGGGTCAGCTTCTTCACATTCGAGAAGCCGTCGAGGAGCGAATAATCGGTGTGGACGTGGAGGTGGGCGAAACTCATAGTTTGGTAGTTCAGTAGTTTGGGTAGTTACGTAGTTGGAAGGCGAACTACGAAACCATGTAACTATCAAACTGCGTAACTAAACGGATTATAGCACGCCTGTTCGGGTGGATGATGGGCGGGATGCTTAAAAAATGGACGCGGCTCAGCGCGGCACCGCGTCGAATTCGAGCAGGTTGCGGATCAAGCGCTTCGTCCGAATCTCCCTGCCCTGCGCGTTGAGGTGATATGGTGTGTCGAAGAAATATTTGTCGGGCATGCAGACTTCGTCCAATGAGGTCAGGATCAGAATGGACGATTTTTGCTCGAACGCGACGAAAAATTTCTCCATCTCCGATTTCCCCGTGGCGAGACAATTGCTGTGGCGGCTGGCAGGGGCTTCAAAATAGACTGTTGCGCCCAATGCCTGCGCGGCCTGTTGAAATTCCTTCAGAAAAACGAAAATGGCGTCGTCGAATTTCGCCAGCGGATACGGCGCATTCGGTATTTTGCTCGTGTACTCCACGCCTTCGCGAAGATGGCCGATAAAGTCTCCATTGGCATTGAAACTCCTCCCTTCGAAAATGGCGCGTGTCTCCTCCAGCGATCCGCCGTGCAGGAAAATATTCACCTGCCGATTGACTTTTCTCTGGAGCATGATGGCGTAAAGCCCGGGCGCTTCCGTCCACGGATCGAAGAGATACGCCGTCCGACGCGGCGCGAACTCGACCCAATCGGCCAGGAACGCGGGATCGCCTTGCATGGTGGCGCGATCGGAGAACATGCTGTACTCAAGGCTGACGATGACCACGTCTCCCGCGTGCAGATACCCCTCCAGTTCGCGCAACGGGACGACTCCCAGCCCCGCGTGCAGGCCATCGTTGATGACCGCGACGCCAAGCGATTCCTGCATCAACTCCGCATCCAACCCCAAGGCGACGTTGGATCCGCCTACGAGGATGAGGCGCGGCCCCGCGGTATTTTTCAGCAGATCCACTTGCAGGAGACTGCCCGAAAAATAATGCTCGGGGTCTGGACGAATGCCCGCGAAGACCACGCCAACGATGAGGACCGTCAGCAGGCTGACCTGAAAAACACTATTTGCAAAGCGGCGTAACTGCAAGGGCATGTCGCTTCCCTAGAATTGAAAGTAGATGAAGGCTTGCTGGACGCTCGCGTACGACGCGCCCAGGATCAAAATGGCGGCAATGAGCGTAGCGTACAGGACGCGGCGGAACCAGGCGGGTCGCTGGTGGATTCTTTCCAGCACATCCCCGCGGAATTGCAGGATTTCGACCACCAGCAGGATGAGCAGGGCGAAAAGCGTCAGTACGATGACGGTACGCGACTCACCCGTCAGTGGTTTGAGCGCCCTGAAGAACGAGTCCGCCAGTGGATACAACCCGCCAGATGCCACCTGACTCCACCCCTGCTGGAGCGCTCTCCATCCCTGGCGGAGGAATTCCGTCCAGCCTGTGGCGAGGTGGCCGCTGATGTACAGCGCGTCGCTGAGGGATGCCGCACGGAAGAAGATCCACGCGAAGGAGACGAGGGCGAAGGTCGTCAGCATGGAGAGCGCGGCTCGGAGCCGCGGCCAGCCTCCCAGTCCAAGAAGGGACGCGAGGCGGGCGCGGGCGGATTCGGTCAACGCGGAGAGAACGAAGTACGTCCCGTGTAGCGCGCCCCAGATGATGTACGTCCAGTTGGCGCCGTGCCACAATCCGCTGACGAGGAAGGTCACGAAGATGTTGAACATCCAGCGCGGCTTCGAGACGCGGTTGCCGCCGAGAGGAATGTAGAGATAATCGCGAAACCAGGTGGAGAGGGAGATGTGCCAGCGCGACCAGAATTCGGAGATGGAGCGCGCAAAGTAGGGGTGGTCGAAATTTTTCATCAGCCGCACGCCCATCACCTGTGCGGAACCGAGGGCGATATCCGAATAGCCTGAGAAGTCGCAGTAAATTTGGATGGCGAAAGCCAGCGTGGCAAGCACGAGCGCAGGGCCGCTGAAACTGGATGGGTCGCTGTAAACGGGATTGACGAACACAACCATGCGGTCGGCGATGACCACTTTCTTGAACATGCCCCAGGCCATGCGCTTGAGTCCGTCGGCCACGCGCTGGTATTCGAAGTGATGTTCCTCGTGCAGTTGGTGCAACACATTTTGCGGGCGTTCGATCGGCCCCGCCACCAGTTGTGGATAGTACATCACGTAGAGCGCGAGGTAACCAAAATGCCGCTCGGCTTTCTGATGTCCGCGATAGACTTCGATGGTGTAACTGAGCGATTGGAATGTGTGGAACGACAGGCCGATGGGGAGGATGATCGAGAGATTGTGGATCGGATAGTTCCAACCGAGGAAGCTCGCCAGTGTGGAAAGGTTTTCGTTCGCAAAATTGAAATACTTGAAGAACGCCAACATGCCGATGTTCGCAAGAATGCTTGCCATCAGCACCCAGCGTTTCTTGCGCCCCTCGAACTTTTCCAGTCCCAGCCCCGCGAAGTAATCCACCGTGATTGTCACGCCGAGGATGAGGATGTACTTCGGGATGAACGCCATGTAAAACCAGCAACTGGCGGCCAGGAGGAGTGCCCAGCGGTAGCGATGCGGCAACAGGAAATATGCAATTGTGACGATGGGGAAAAAGATGAGGAATTCACCAGAGTTGAACAGCATATTGCGCTTCTCCCTGACGGGATGTGCGCGATATTATACCTGAGCCCATCCATCTCCCTGCAAAACGATCGTTAAATCCCTGAAGAACCGAATCGAGTTTTGGAATGAATGAAAAGGTACCAGACCGCAAGCGCGCCGCTGTAGATCAGGACCGCCGTGTATACGATCAAATTGAGCATGTGCCCGGGCGCTACAGTCGGGAACAGCCATACGAAAGGAACGATCAAAACCAGGTCGTAGGCCAGAAAGCTCAGCAGTTGCCCTTTGGCATTGATCCAAACAGGACGGTACAACCCGTAAAGGAAATAGAATGCATCTCCGAGGAAAATGCACCCAAAGATCACGGATGAGTCGGGATTCAGCTTCCAGGGAAAGATCGGCGCGTGCAGGACGAGCGCGCCGCCTGCAAAAATCAGCGATGCGATGAAAACCCCGAACGAGACCCTGACAAGCGAGGGCGTGGACGGGGATGCACGCAGGGGAATCCGTCGGCTCCAAAAGAAGGCGCCGCCGCTCGTCACGACAGCCAGGAGGGAGGCGATGCCGAAGGGAATCAGTTCAGCACGGCCATCCCCGAATGCGAGTTTGAAGAAGTAGACCGATGTGCCCGCCGCGATGACGAGGACATTGAGCGACCCTGCGGGGAGTACGCCAAATTCCCCCGTCCATCCAATCCAGAGTGCGGCCACGCTGACCGCGGCAAGAATCGAGCCGATGAACAAGTAGGAATATCGCCCGTCAGGCCACGGCCACAGGTTGGTTGCAAATGGGGATTGAAAGACAAAGCCGAAAGCAAAAACAAGAATGACCAAACCGCCCAGGACTGTTACCGCACGAAGAGTTTTCATTTCTGCCTACCTTTAAAATGGATTTGCTTATAGAACCCCCAAGTTCAGGTTTTGCTACGAGAGATTTTTTCGTACTTTCCGCGCGATCCTCAACCTCTCAGAAAGCCAGGTCAAGATCGTTGCCAGAAAAAGGATCACACACCAATAGAAGATGTACTCAAAAAACGCAAAAATGACCGCTGCGAGCAGGGACGCTCCCTGCAACATCGGTGGTTTGGTGACAACGCCGCGGAAGACAGCCCAAAGATGCGTCAAACTTCCGAGCAAACCGCCGAGCAGACAGTAAACGATCACGCGATTCCACCTGCTTCGAACCGCGAGCATCCAAAGTAGGATAGCGATCCCGCCTGCCGCGAAGAATGCGATGACTGGAATCCAGACCTGTCCCCACGCAGGAAAGACATACGCGTAGACGGTTTCCCAAAAATTGCCGATGGCCCACCGCCAAATCCCAAACCAGACGAGCGCCGCGGCGAGGGCGAGAGTCCATTTTTGCCTGAGGAATGATCCGCTTTTGACGCGCCAGACCAGCAGGGAAACGAAAACCACATCCATCAGAGCGAAGATCAACATGCCCCTACAGAGTAATTCCGTTGTGATTTTGACATCTGCAGGCATAAGTTTCTCCGACATCATCGTACTGCGATCTCAGAATGAATTCAACTTAGGGAGTCACACCGATCAGCGGGAAGGTCTTGGTGAGATAGTCGGGAGTAAGTTCACTCACCAGCATCGCGCGCAGAATCCCGTCCACGTCAATGAAGAACGAAGCGGGGATGGCGTAGATGTGGTATAGCTTGCCAACCCGTCCGTTTCCATCCAGCAGAACAGGGTGGGTCATGCCCATATCGTCCGCGAAACCTTGGGCCACGGACGCGGTCTCCTCCAGATCCACAAGGAGGACGACCAGCTCAGGATGGTCCTCATGGACTTCCTGTACCAGCGGCGCCTCGGCGCGGCAGGCTGGACACCAGGACGTGCTAAAGATGAGCAGGACAGGTTTTTGCCCCCGAAACTGGCTCAGGCGAATCGTCTCGCCTTCGAGCGTCTCCAACTCGAAATCGGGAGCGGACGCGCCCACCTGCAAGGGCGGCATTGCCTGCGGCTGCGACGCGGCCCATTCGGTCAACAGCGGCGCGCCGACCACCGCGACAACCCCTACCGTCACACAGCAGATCAGGCAGATCCCGACAATCACTGCGATGCCGATAATGATTTGTTTGTTTGGATTGTTGTTCATTTGACCCTCCGAATCGGCTTTGTCTGGAATGAATAAATCTTATCGTTTTTCAGGAATGGAGACAAGTGAGTTAAGTCATTTTTATCTTCTCCCCACCGCGACTTGACGTTTTGTCTTGGACGTCCACGGACCAACCCGACCTGGTACCGTTATTTGCGCCTCACGGACAACGGATCACTCCCTGCGCCCACAAGCAACCGCCGCAGGCGAGACCTGTGTTGCCCAGGCAATCCTCCTCGTTGTTTGTGGAAAGTTGACAGCCATTACAGAAGGTGCAGGGCGAAAAGTCGAAGCGCTGTATCCGTCTGCGCAAATCGGCATAATTTGAGTCTTCCCAAATTCCGAGCAAATCTTTTTCGAGGATGTTCCCCACCGTGTGTGCCTGTGAATGGCGCAGGCGTTTTGCAAAATAATTCTGGTTGGTGTGCAAAAGCGGCAGGCATGGACAGACGCTTCCATCCCAGCGGACGGAAGTACTTCCCTGCTCCACGAAGGGACAACTGTCCACAGCGCGGTTGGCCTCGAAGCCTGCCAGTTCCAGGCGATAGCGGCGCGCATATATTTCTGCCAGCACATCCTTGGTAAGCGCGTTCGAATCCATGCGCGGCAGATTGACCAGCGGAAGGGACTCGCTTAAACGCGTGGTGGTATTGAACACAACTCGCTGATAAAGGATCTGTTCGTAAAGTTCAGGTGTATGCGCCAGCACATTGCTGATCGAAAATTGCTTTGCGCCCAAACTGATCCCCAATTGAATGACCTCGGGCAGGTCTGCAATGTTGTCTTTCATGGCGACAAAGGCAATGCCGAGATTGGGTTTGGTATTGTCAATATCGGTGGCCTTATAGCGGATCCTGCGCAACGTTTTCAGGTTCTCGATCACCTTCGGGAGCGACGAGCCCAACCGCACCTCCGCGTAACTTTCGGGCGAGGAGCCATCCAACGAGACCCACAGCATATCCAGTCCCATGCGGATGAAGCGAAGCGCTTTCTCCTCGGTGAGCAAAAGCCCGTTGGTGATCAATTCCACCCGCGCGCCCAGTTCCTTGAATCGCGTTGCCCATTCGATGACCTTTGGATGGATCAACGGCTCTCCATAGCCACCAAAGAAGACCGTAGGCAGAGGCGAGATGGACTTGATGCTTTCGAAGATGCGTTCGAAGGTCTGGTCGCTCATCGTGCCGGCAGATTCTCCCCACACATTTCTCATGCAGGTGCGGCAATCCAGATTGCAAAGGTTCGTCGGTTCGATGTATACCTTTGCCAGGTGCGAGGTGGGCCTCAGCAGCCTGATCTCATTATTGCCTTCTTCCAGATGTACTTCCGTCCCTGGTTTGATCCCGAAACGCGCGGCTATTTCGGGTGGAAATATCATCCGACCATCTGTGTCCACTTGTGCGGTAACCAGTTTTTTTTGATTCATGGCCGCGTCGTTTTCTCTGGATGATCGATCCAGGAGCAGCAGACGAGGTTCATTTAACCACCGCCCACGGGAGGAAAAAGGCCGACAACATCACCATCCTTCAGTTTCGAATTTGCTTCTTCAATGATGTTGTTGATGAATATGATGTGTGTTTCCCCCGGCGGGATTTTCAACTGATCGATCAAATCCTGAGCGACGGCCCCTTCGGGTAAATCCATTTCAAAGGGCGAGGCCGTACGTACCCCTTCCTTGAAGCGGACAAGCGTGGCAAAGAGTTTCACGGTAACGCGCATGTCGCCTACTTGCTCACCCGATCTTGAGCACGATATTCGCCGGGCTGGCGGAGGTGACTTTCCCCGACGGATCGTAAGGCATCAGCCCGAGCATGATGCTGAGATCGCCCCTTCGCAGTCGAAACCGCGCAAAACCAAGGTCTGAGGAGTCGGGGAAAGGTACGTACTCCTCCAGGTCCCAGTCATGGACGGGAATCTCCCGGATGTAAAAGGCCTGTAATGCCCCGATCCCAGACTCGCCGTTGTACGCACGCCACTGTTCGGGATTGGAGATGTCGGTCAGTATGGTTTTGGGGTCGGTTGGGGTGTAATCGGGCGGCAGGGGAATACCCTCGGGACCTGCTGTGATTCCCAGAATCCGATTGGGAAAGCGCAGGCTGGAAATGATCTGTGTGGCTTGCGGCTCGAACGTTTCGCGGACTTCCTTTGGATGCGTGACCATGAAATGGAGCACGCGGAAGTCTCGCATCAATATGCCGGTCCATAGGCGCTGGTTATCCTTTTTCGGCAGGACGATCTCGGCTTCGAGGCCGCTGGCCTGTCCGAGTTTCCACGGAGCGGACCCGACCTCTTTGGCTCCCATGATTCCAGCCAGCATCCCGATGTGTTGATTCCACAGCGGCCCAATGGGCTGGCGCTTCCAGTTCCATTCGCCGCGCACGAGCAAATGTCCGGCATCGGACGCGGCGTAATACGGATCAAACGCGTCGGTAACCGCCGCGAATCCATCCGAATCTTGCATCGTTTGATGAATCCAATGATCGGGATAGGTCAACTCATACCCCCAAAGGATATGTTGAAAGACAGCCATCAGTCAGTTTTCCGAGCGCAATAAGATTTTTCCCTCCCCCAAACAGGCTGGGGGAGGGAAAAGAAGATTCGTTTGTCGTTGGGCTTATTTCCCGTTATGCACCCAGGCATAGACGGAGTCGAGTTGGTCGTCTGTGATCGTCCACTTGACGTTGTGAGGCGGCAGGCTCTCTTCGCGCATGAACTCCGGCGGGCGGTCATCCTCGGCGGTGAAGCCAGCCTTCTCGTTGAAGAGGCGTTCCATCTTGAGGATTTCCTTGCCGATGGGAACCACATCATCGCCGGTGATATTCATGCCGGTCACACCCGCCACAGACTCAGCCATCCCCGCCCAACCCTTGGCAATGTCGAGGATCGGGAAGGCGATGAACAGGCAGTAGCCGGTGCTGTCAATGAAGGCGGTGGCCGCCTGGAAGGTGAGTGACAGTTCCGCCTTGCCCTCATTCGATAGCGGGTCGAGTTTGCCGCTGACGCCGGCGATCTCGGGCGCAATGGTATAGCCAGCGGTGTGGTCGGCGCCCATCGGGGTGGTGGCGTAGGTCACGCCGATGCCCTTGACGGCGCGCGGCTCGTAAGCCGGCATGGACTGTCCCTTGACGACGGGCACGCGGCTCACGCCGAACGCCTTGGCGGTGGCCGCCACGCCCTGACCGAGGATGCGGCCGAGCGGCGTCCCCTTGCGGATCTCATCGAAGGTTTTCAGTGCGCCCTCGGCGTCACCGAACGGAAGCAGGCCACCTTCCATCGCGATCGCGATGGTGTTGCCCGCCTCGATGGTATCCAGGCCGATATCGTTGCATTCGCGCGTCATCTGGGCGATGAAGTCCAGTTGGTCGATTCCGCAGTTCGCGCCCAGCGCCCAGGTGGTTTCGTATTCCACGCAGGATGCCACGGCCTTGCCATTTTCATCCGGGTAAATGTTGGAGCACTTGATGATACAGCCGGGGTGACAGCCGTGTCCCGTCATGCCTTCGCCGCCGCGTTTCTCGCAGACTTCGGCGATCGCTTCGCCGGAGATCTTGGCCGCGCCCTCGAACTGGCCGGCGCTGAAGTTGCGGGTGGGCAGGCCGCCCGCCTCGTTCAGGATGTTGACGAGGACCGCCGTGCCGAACGCGTTCAGTCCGCCGCCTTTCTTGGTCAGACCGTGTTCCTGGATGGCTTCGGTCAGTTTCTTGCGGCCTTCCTTGAAGAGGTCCTGGTTGGCAATTTCCACGCCGGGGCCGTCTTTGTCATCAATGATCATGGCTTTGATGCCGCGCGCGCCCATAACAGCGCCCATTCCGCCGCGTCCCGCGTAACGTCCCGGACGGTTTTCGGGGTCGTTTACAGAGATGCCCGCGTTGGACAGTTTCATCTCGCCGGCCTGTCCGATGCCGATGACGGCTGTCTTCGGATATTTCTTCCAAAGCAGTTCATCCACCTCGTACATGCCCTTGCCCATCAGGTCGGCGGCATCCTCGAACTTGACGCCATCCTTGGTGACAACGAGCGTGTACCATTTGCCCTTGGCCGGGGTGCCTTCCAGGATGATGGCGGCCAAACCGAGTTTGGCGATCATCTGACTGCTCAACCCGCCGGCGTTCGATTCTTTGATTCCGCCTGTGAGCGGACTCTTGCCGCCGAACGAAGTGCGCCCGCTGCTGGGCGCCGCCGGGGAACCGGATACCCACCCTGGAGCGATCACAACCTTGTTGTTGGGGCCCAGCGGGTGGCACATTGGATCAACTTCGTCGCAGGTGATGGCGGAGGTTAGACCGCGTCCCGCCCAGCGCGCCCACTTTTCAGGCACATCTTCGTAGGTGGCCTTCAAATTGGTCATGTTGATTCTGAGGATCTTCTTTGCCATGGCAGTTTCTCCTTTGTTCGAACAATGAAAGATGGAAATGGTTTTATTTATACGAATGGTGCATTGCACCGTGTTTTTTTAAAGCCTCTTTCAAACCATCAGACATGGGAAGCCCGTCCCGGTATTGATAGGGATACAGGCGGTCCACGGAAAATACGCCAATGTGGTCGCCGTTTTTCAATGATTCATTCGCGCCCGTGGAAAGGCCGGGGACTTCGCAAAGCATGGCATTAAGGAATAAATAGCCGCGCTCCTCTTCTGGAATACCAAGTTGCCCCAACAGGTCCGCTTTTCCAGACCCGTCGGGGAGTTCGACATCCATTTGCGCGACATGCTTTCCACCGCCAAATCTTGCGAGGGAACCATATAGACTGATATTGACTTTGATCATGGCTGCGTTGTCTACCTATAAGTATAGGTTCATTCCCCCATTGGCAGTCTACCCTAAAGTAGAGTCTTTGTTTTTGCCAGGAAAAGCCCACCTATACTTTTGACCAGGTGGAACGCACTTTTCAGGTCTTACCCGCCGGCCACGGGAGGAAAGATGGCGACCACATCGTCCGCCTGGAGTGGGGCATCGAGTCCGCCCAAGTGACGATAATCCGTGCCGTTGACCAGCACGATGGAAAGACCGCCCAAATTCCCGTTCTCATCCATCATCCATTGGCGGAATTCCGAGCCGTAGACCTGGCATAATTCTTCCAATAATTCCCGAACGGATGAAACTGGCGCGTTCCACACCTGTTCATTCTGACGGGTGACGTTGCGCAGCATGGCAAAATAACGGATGATCATCGCGGCCTCGTCACGCCAGGGACAGGTCCTTCAACTTCGCCGAGGTGGGAATGCCTTCCGCGTCCCAGCCGCGCAATTCGTAATAGGCTGGCAGCATTTCCCGGAGGCGGCTGACTTCCCCCCGGGAGGGGCCGCTCGCAATCGGATCGTTCAACAGTCGTGTTGGAAGCGTATCGTCCTGGCTGGTCAACCCGACCGCGAGGTTCCATTGGCGTTCCAGGTTCCAGATCCGCTCGCCCGCTTTGAGCAGGTCTGCGCCTGTGTATTTTACGCCGGTCACGGAACTGAGCAACGCCGCCAATTCCTCCGCACCGATGCCGAAGGTGGTAAACAGGCAGGCGCCGGTTGCATCGAGTGCGGCGCCGAGATTTTGCAACTCGATGACCATTTCTGGCTTGCCATCCGTGGAACGTTGATCCATTTTGACAGGCACGCCCAGCACTTCGGGCGAAATGGTGTAGCCGCGCACGTGACAGCCGCCGCGGTTGGATGTGGCATATTGCAGGCCAATCCCCTGAATGCCGCGCGGATCGTACGCGGGAATCTCCTGTTTCTTTACCGACATGGAATATTCCGCATGGCCGAATTTTTCTGCCAGCCGGAACGAGCCATCGGCCAGGCGGTCCCCAAAACCCTCGCGCAGGCCGGTCAAGCGGACAAGTTCGATCATTGTCTCCGCATCGCCAAAACGGATCTCGAACCCGCCGGTATCCTCGGGCGAAATAATTTCATCGGCATACATGTCCATGGCGCAGGCGATCGTGCTGGCAGTGCTGATGGTGTCGAGTCCCAACTCGTTGCAAAGATAATTTGCCTTGCAGATGGCCTCCAGGTCATCGATGCCGCAATCCGCGCCGAACCCCCAGGCGGTCTCATATTCGGGACCCTCGCCTTCCCCGGCGAATTTCGGGTTGGTGACCTTGGTGACCCGCCCGCAACTGATGGTGCAGGCAAAGCATCCCTTCGGGCGGAGGAGATGTTCGGAAGCCAGACTCTCGCCGCCGATCTTATCGGCCGCGGCGAAATAGCCATCGCGGAAATTTCGGGTGGGGAACGAACCGATCTCGTTCAAAATATTGACCAGTACATCGGTGCCGTACAAGCGCAGTCCCTTCCCGCCAATGGGATGTTTGCTGATCTTTTCGCGCGCGGCGAGGACGGCCTGCTCGAACGCTTCCGGGTCCGCGACTTTGACCGGCTTCGTCCCAACGATGGCCACTGCCTTGAGATTTTTCGCTCCCATCACCGCCCCGACGCCGCTCCGCCCGGCCGCGCGGTGCATGTCGTTCATGATGTTCGCCATCAGGGACAGTTTTTCGCCGGCCGGGCCGATGCAAGCCACCCGCGCATCTTCGTCCGTGGCAAGGCGGACCATCTCGGTCGTTTCGGGGACCATGTTGCCCCAGATCTCGCCCGCCTCGCGGATTTCGACTTCATCGTTATGGATCCACAGATACACCGGCACCCGCGCCTTGCCTTCGATGATGAGCATGTCGTACCCGGCAAATTTGAGTTCCGGGCCGAAGGTTCCGCCAGAATTCGAGGCGGCGATGGCCCCGGTCAGCGGGGATTTGGCGATCACGTCGTAACGTCCCATGGAAGGGGCAAAGGTGCCCGAGAGCGGACCGGGGGCAAAGATCAGTTTATTGTCCGGGCTCAGCGCGTCAACAGCCGGGGAAACCTCTCGGCTGAGCAACCGCGCTCCCAGTCCGCGCGCACCGAGGAAGAGTTTGGCGTCCCGTGGGTTGAGCCGCTCACGCGTCACCCGGCCAGTGGTCAGGTCGACGCGTAAAATGGTCCCGGTCCAGCCGTACATCAGCCTGCCTCCTGAAACGCGTCTTTGATCCTGGTTGCCAGGGCCTTCTTGCGGGAACGCGTGGACGTGGTTTCATCCTCGAACGTCAAAGCCTGGGTCGGGCAAAGACGCACGCAAGCCGGGTCGCCCGCGCATGTATCGCACTTCAAGATGGAGTCGGTGTACGAATCGTAAGTGACATTCCCGAACGGACAGGCCTGGACGCACATCCGACAGCGGATACAGGATCGGTCGTTATGTGCGATCACGGTCTGTTCTGGCAAACGGAACATCGAGTTGGTGGGGCAGACTTCGATGCAGGGCGCATCCGTGCATTGCTGGCACATGATCGGCACCGAAAACCCTTCGCGCTCCCACGTGTATACCTGGATGCGCGAAGCGGCGGGCCGAAACTGTCTTTCCTTGGCAAACGAGCAAGCCAGCATGCAGTTTCGGCAACCGGTACATTTTTCGGGGTGGATCATCAGGATTTTCGACACAATCCGTCACCAGCGGCGATGAAGGGATATATAGCCATTAATGAAATGCTTGCATAGTGATATTGGACAAAAAATCCCAGCATTTCATCCTAAATTTCAGCCTTTTGGTCTACTTTGGACGCCCCAATCCTTTTTGCGGATGATTTTTCTTTATCCTGGTAAATGAATGCAGCGCATCGAAGAGTTCCTGGGGCGCGCCGCCTTTCAACACGAACGCGTCTGCCCCGACGAACAAGGCCGACTGCCGCGCCTCCGGGTGACTGCTCAGGACGATGATCCACGGATGCGATGTCAGATTGTGCAAGCCGAACAGGACAACGTTCCTGCGCAGTTCGCTGTGCCTTCGCTTGGCGTCATTCGCGGCGAGGGACATGGTCGCGGCTGAGGGCAAGCCCGAAAGTTCCCAATCCAACAGAACGAGGTTGGGTTGCTGGCGAAAGGAGCGGGCGAACAACTCACCAAGATTGGCCGCTTCCACAACGGCCGAATCGCGGATCCGCTCGACCAACACGCGGCGGATGGCGGAACGGACACCAATGTGATCGTCGGCAATCAGGACGCGCACGACGGCTTTCTCGCTTTCACGCCTTCCGCCGCGCAGGCACGGATATCAACCCTTCCTGCAAGGCGGTGGATACAGCCTCGGCGCGGCTGGATGCGCCCAGTTTGGACAAAATACTGCTGACATGGTATTTGGCGGTGGACAGGCTGATGACCAGTTCCCGCGCGATATCGGCGTTGCTCATGCCTGCCACCATGCAAGCCAGAACCTCATCCTCGCGCGCTGAAAGGTTATAGCGATCCTTTCTTCCCATCCTTTTGGATGCCTGCGGTTTGGATCGGATGGTATTCTGGACATCGGCGGAAATCGTGGATTTTCCTTCCCGGGCCGAGCGGATCGCGTCCGCCAGTTCCGCCGCAGAGACGTTTTTCATCAAGAAACTGATCGCGCCGGCTTCGAGCATTTCCTGGATCAGTTCGGATTCAGCAAAACTCGTCAAGCCGACCACCTGCGTTTTGGGGAAGCGGGAACGGATCTCGCGCGTGGCGCGGATGCCGTCCATGACCGGCATGATCAGGTCCATCAACACCACGTCGGGTTTCTCCCGCGCGCACAGTTGAATGGCCTCCTCACCGTTGGCCGCCTCGCCCACCATTTTGAGATCTTCAAAGGCCATCAGGAAGAGCCGCAAGCCACTGCGGATCATGGTATGGTCATCGGCAATTGCAACGCGAATGGGATTCTTTTTCATGGCCGTTCTTTCCCTTCGGTCGCAGGCCAGACCAGGGAAACCTCGGTACCTTCGCCGGGCTTGCTGTGGACGGTCAGGGTCGCCTGCACGCTTAACGCCCGTTCCTGCATGATCGCCAGTCCCATATGTTCGCTTGTCACCGTCCGAGGGTCGAACCCACAGCCATCGTCACGGATCAGCAGGTGGACAGAGGGAGAATAGGAGAGCGGACTCTCCGTGGACTTTTTGCGGCTTTTCCGCGGCGGAAGCGACGTCAACCGCACCTCGCCTCGTTCTGCGTTGGAATGTTTTGCCAGGTTGTTGAGCGTTTCCTGGGCGATGCGATAAAAAACCAATTTAACTTCCGCGGGCAGGACGGCGCTTCCTTCCATGTGGACCTCGAGAGGGGCGCGTAACCGACCGGAGACTCCCTCTGTCAGTTGTTTGAGAAGGTCCTCCAGCCGTCCCTCAGCGAGGCCGACCGGCCGAAGTTCGAGCAGAAGCGTCCGCATTTCGGCCAGGGCGGCGCGCGTCAGGTGGCGGAGTTCCTCGAGACTCTGTCCCGCGTCGGCGGCATCCCTTTTCCAGACGGCGGGAAGCACCTCCGCGATCAGGCTGGCGGAAAAAAGCGTCTGGGTGACCGAGTCGTGCAGGTCCCGCGCGATGCGGTTCCGTTCCGCTGCGACCGCGTCCTCCTGTATCTTTGCGAGTCTCTGTGTCTCCTCGATGGCCTGCGCGGATTTATCGCAGAACGAAACGGCCAGTCCGATCTCCTGCTGTGTAAAACTACGCGGTTGGACGTAATAAAAGGTCATTACCCCGAATTTTTCCTGCTGGTTGTTCAAAGGGACGGATAGGACGGCGCCATACCGTTCTGCCAGAATGCGGAAACCCGCCGCCACCTTTGAATCCAGCGTCCCGATCTCTTTTTCGTCAACGTCCCGCAGATCGGGGACGCTGACCGGCTTGTTCTCCAGGTAGGCCTGCCCGGTGGCAGTTTGTCCAATGGGAAGCGTGAAATGAGCGACGTAAGCGTCGCCAAGTCCTCGTGTCGCCCACAATGTGAGCAATTTTGCTTCTGCATCGAGTCGGTAGACCGAAACAGCCTCCGCACCAAATAACCGGCTGGCGCTGGCTGTAATGTAGTCCAGAACAGCGTTCAACGGCTCCCTGGTGTTCAAAACTGCCAGGACGCTTTGCAACCCTCTATCTATCTCCTGGTGACGGTCCAACAACAGTTCGAATTTCTCATCGGGCATGAGATTTATTTTACCTCGATAGATGGATACAAAGTCAGATGTGCGCGTCGGATCGCCTCTGCGTCCATCTTCTCCACCGCGCGGTCGTACGTCAAATACCCGTTGATCTCGATTTCCACATCCGTCGTCTGGGTGTAGACCGCGGCGGTCAGACCCTGCGCGATGAGCGGCTTCAATTCGTTTTCCAACAGCGCCAGATACGCGGCAGTCAATTCCTCGCGCGTTTCGTAGAAGCGATAGCCGAACTTCTTTGTCGCGTCCCACATGTGATTGGGAATCTTCAAACTGTATCCGCCAAATTCTGAAATGATAAATGCGCGCCCATCAGCCTTAGGCCGCTTCAACTTCTTGACGTAGATGTGCTTGCTCTGGAAGTCCCCGCTGCCTTGGTCGAACCACCCCGAGGCGTGATCCACCAACCGCGTCGGGTCGTACCCCTTGACCCATGCCGCGACCTCATTGGCGTGGAACTGTCCCCAACTCTCGTTGAACGGAACCCACACCGCGATACACGCCGCGTTGTGCAGATGGTCGATCATCCCTTGCAACTCGCGGCGATACTCGGCGCGGTTCGACGCGTCATCGCGGCCGAAGCGACTCAGCCGACGCGTGTCATTGCGATGAAATCCAATTGCCAGCGAAAGCGTCGCCACGATTTCACCGTCAATCAACCCGCCGTTCGGCATGTCCTGCCAAACGATCATCCCCAAACGGTCGCAGTGGTAATACCAGCGCAGCGGCTCCACCTTGATGTGCTTGCGGATCATGTTACAGCCGATCGCCCGCGTGTACTCGATGTCGAACACCATCGCCTCTTCCGACGGCGGCGTGTACAGCCCGTCAGGGAAAAATCCCTGGTCGAGCGGGCCATACAAAAACAGCGGTTCACCGTTCAACGCAAAGCGCAGATGACCCGCCGCGTCCTTCACTAATTCAAACTTTCTCATCGCAAAATAACTGCCAACTTCATCAATGACTTTCCCCTCGCGGACAAGTCGCACGCGCAGATCATACAGATGTGGATTCGACGGACTCCACGCGATAGGATTCGGAATCTCGATTCTTACCTGACTTGTAGCGGGCGCGCCCCCCGACGAAATTTTCTCTCCCTTCGACATTACCTCCGCTTCCACCCGTACCCCTTCCGCGTTCCCCCTGACTTTAACTTCTACCGTCAATGACCTGTCATCTAAATCGGGCGTCAACTTCAACGACTCAAAACTGACCTCAGGCACGACTTCCAACCAAACGGTCTGCCAAATCCCAGAGATGGGCGTGTACCAGATTCCTTTGGGGTTCAACACCTGCTTGCCGCGCTGTTGCAATCCCGCGTCGGTGGGATCCCAAACGGAGACGAGTAGTTCGTTCTCGCCGTCCACGAGCGCGTCGGTGATGTCGAACGTGAAGGGCAAATATCCGCCGCGGTGCGAGCCGATGAAGGTGGTGTTGATGAAGATGGAGCATTCGTAGTCTACCGCGCCGAAATGCAACAATGCCCTCACCCCCTGCCCTTCTCCCGATTTCGGGAGAAGGGAATCTTGCAAGGCACCCCTCTCCCCATTCGGGGAGAGGGGTCGGGGGTGAGGGAATGTTCGCCGATACCAAAGTCTCTGCTCAGGCAACGACGATTTTTGCACGCCCGACAGCAAAGACTCCACGGCATACGGGACAAGAATTTTCCCATCCCATCTTTTCGGCGCGAGGCTGTCTTTGGGACGGATGGCATAGTCCCACTCGCCGTTGAGATTGAGCCACTCAGGCCGCGTCATTTGCGGACGCGGGTATTCGGGAAGGGGGATGGGTTGGTCAGGTTGCCAGCGTGTTTTCATGCGTTCACCCATACGGTCATCGTCGATTCGCCGCGGTTGCCCCACAGGTGATAGGGAATGAAGGTGAGAGGCTGGTCGTCAGTGGATTGGGCTTCGATCTTCATGATCCCGCCGAGCAGGGACGTGTCGAAGGTGGGACGGAGGGAGGATGTGTCAAGTTTGATGTTGAAGATGTCCACGTTGGGGTTGTCCGTGCTTTCGAGACAGTAGACCAGAGGCCCGCGCGTGATGGCGACTTTGTCCGCGTGGCCTTTGACTTTGGGGTAGGCGCGGCGGAGATGAAAGGGCATGTCAAAGGTTAGGGCGATTTTGTCCCCTTGATGCCAGGTGCGGTTGATTGTCAGGAAACTACTCTGCCGCTGGTCGTAGCAAAATACCGTTGGTAGGCGAGGATAATATCCCATTCCGCTATTCACTTCTTTGCCGTTGATATTGATTTGCGGGTCTTGACTCCACGAGGGCAGGCGAAGGTGGAGTCTGAATTTGGCCGATGAAGTAATCTTGATTTCAACTTTCCCATTCCACGGAAATTCGGAATGGATGTTGATCTTGGCGAAGTCGGTTTCGTACTGGCTGGAGATGTATTGGTGAATCCAAATGGCGGGGAGATTGCTTCGGGCTTCGCCCTCGCGATGACGATCATCTGTTGAATAAATATACTTTCCCAAATCCGCCCAGGTGCGCGAGAGGTTGGAAGGACAGCAGGGCACGGCATACCAGGGTTTGCGCGTCACGCCGTCGCGGCAGGTGAGGGGATTGTTGTAGAGGTAGGTGTCGCCGTCCATGCCCATGCCGACGGCCGCGGCGTTGTAGAGTTGCCACTCGAACAGGTCGCTGTATTGGGCTTCGCCCGTCAGTTGCGCCATTTCCCAATTCCAGAACATGCTTCCGAGGGCGGCACAGGTTTCGGCGTAGGCGAATTCGGGATCGAGTTCGTAGTCGTTGCCAAAGCCTTCGAGCGCGGGCAGAGAGCCAATGCCGCCCGTGACGTACATGCGACAATCCACCATGTGCTCCCAAGCCTGTTCGAGGGCAGGTAAGAGAGTCCCGTCGCCAGTTTCGCGGGCGAGCATGGCGATGGCGGTTTCGAGATACGCAAAGCGGACGGAGTGACCGACGGGCACAGTCTGCTTGCGGACGGGCGCGTGCTGCTGAAAGTATTTTCCGCTCAGCGCGTTGATCTGCCAACGCAGGGTCGCGTTCCACGGTTTCCTGGCGGCGTTGCCAGGCGGGAGTTGGAAGGGTTTGAATTCGGGATGCGCGGCGAGATACTCCTGTTTCTTTTGCTTCACGAATTTTCCGCGCGCTTCCACGCTGGCATTTTGTTTTAGGAGCGAGAGGGCGAAGAAGGGATCGCGTCCGCGCTGTTCGATGAATTGACGCGCCATCTCCAAATAGGATTTCTCGTTTGTCACTTGATACAGCCGCAGAAGCGCGATCTCGATCTCTTCGTGACCTGGGGTGTGCTTCGCGTCCCTGCCGCGGAAGTCGTCCACGATGCGGTCGGCGGCGCGGCGGGCGATGGTCAGTAGGTCGGCGCGGCCTGTCGCTTCGTAGTGCGAGACGCCCGCTTCGATGAGATGTCCGTGACAGTAGAGTTCGTGCTCGATTTGCAGGTTCGTCCAGCGCGTGCCTGGGAAGTGGATCTGGTTGTAGGTGAAGAGGTAGCCGTCGGGTTGTTGGGCGCGGGCGAGGAGAGAGATGAATTCGTCCGTGCGCGTAGTCAGGTTTGAGTAAAAGTCTGGGGTGGCTGAATCCGCTGAAGGGTCAGGTTGTGAAGCGAGGATTCGGGAGGCCGCATCCAGCCATTTGTGCGCGTCCGAGTCGGCGAAGAACCAGCCTTCGCGGAAGCCGTCCACCTCCCCCGCGGCGATGCGAAAATTTTCGATGCAGCCCGAGGCCTCGAGTTGATCCCATTGATGGAAAATGGCGCGGCGCGCGTTGACGTTGAGGCGGTCGCGCCAAAAGCCGTCGGTGATGCGTGTGGTCATGGAAGCCCTATCCGTATAAGACGAGTTGTTCCATTGCAAAGGTCACAAGATCTTGCACCGAGTGCCGGTCCAGAACGGTGTGGGAAATTTGGCCTTCCAATGCGAGGGATACGATGCCATGCACCTGTCCCCACACGATGACCGCGGTCACCTCTGGCGAACCTGGCTTCAGAACTTTTGCCGTCTGGCAGGCTTTTACGATATCCACCACCCGTTCAAAGGTTTGGCGCGAGATCTCCACGAAAGCGGGATATTCCTTTTCTTTTTCCAACGCGCTGGAGAACATGATCTTGAACGTGTCTTTGTTGTCTATGGCGAACTGGACGTAGGCCCGCGTCCCTTCGACCAATTGCTGTTTTGGATCGTTCGCATATTTCGCAATGACGGCGTTCAACTCATTGTGGAGCTGGTTGAATCCCTCCGTGGAAATGGCCGCGATCAGGGACTGTTTGTCGGAGAAGTGGGCATATGGCGCAGAATGACTCACGCCTGCGCGTTGCGCCACTTTCCGCAGGCTCAATCCGCCAACGCCCTCTTTGGAAAGGATCTCCACTCCCGCTTTGATGAGGGCGTTTTTCAAGTCGCCGTGATGATATTTTTTAGGTGACATGGATGAATGTTACGTCAAAATCTTGACACCGTCAAGATAGTGTTTTAGAATCTTTACGCTGTCAAGATTTAGAAGGAGAATCCCATGTCCAATTACGAAACATCGAAAGCACAAATCGTCGATACTTCACAGGAACTGGTGCGCAAGGGATACCTTATGGCGACGGGTGGGAATGTGTCGGTACGGCTTCCCGGGCAGGATGGTTTTGCCATTACCCCGTCCAATTACGATTACATGAAAATGATTGCGGGGGACATCTGCATCCTGGACTTCAACCTGACCATGCTCGAAGGCCACTTAGCACCCTCCGTGGAATCGGCCATGCATGGAGCCATTTATCAGGCGCGGCCCGACGTGAAAGCCATTATCCATACGCACCAGGTCTACACCAGCGCGTTGACGTTGGTCAAAGCGCCGATCCCCGCCTTGTTCGACGAGCAGGTGCGTTTCCTCGGCCGCAGTGTGGACATCATTCCCTACGCGCCATCGGGGACGGGGATGTTGAAGGACACGGTCGCCAAACACGTGAAGAATCACAACAACGCCTTCATGATGCAGAACCACGGCGCGCTGGTTTTCGGTCATGACATGGAACGCGCCATCCACAACGTGGAGATTTTGGAAAAATGCGCGCTGGCCTACCTGCTGGCGCTTTGCACGGAACGCAACGTCAGCAAGATCCCGCTGGCGGTGCGCGAGATTGCCTTTGCCAAACTTCGCAAAGATCAGAAGAAGATCGAGCGCGGCGAGGAAGTGAAGAGTGGGGAGTAGAGGCAGAGAGCGGAATGCAGAGAGCAGAGAATAGAGAGCAGTGAGAATCGATCCGAAATATCTTCGGAGCGCGGACTTAAGTCCGCCCAGTTGGCAGACTGGAAGTCTGCAATCCGATATCGGATATTCTGTAAGCAGGAAGTAGAGATCGGAGATTAGGAAGTGCCATGACACAAGAATATGCCATCAGCCAATATCACGACACGGATGCGATCTATGAAAAGTTGAATCGCCTTGTTGCCCAGCCCACGCGTCCCGTGCGGCGCGAGAGGATGCAGGAGTTCCTCGGCTATTTCGACGAGAAATGCAAGCGCTCGAAGGAGTTGACCGACGAAGCGAAAAAATGGATTCCAGGCGGCGTGCAACACAACCTGGCGTTCAACTATCCGTTTCCCATTGCCATCGAAAAAGCCGACAGCGCGCATCTGTGGGACGCGGACGGCAATCGGTATATTGACTTTTTGCAGGCGGGTGGTCCCACCGTGTTGGGAAGCAACTACGCGCCTGTGCGCGAAAAAGTTTTCGAGATGCTCCAAAGTTGCGGACCTGTCACGGGTCTCTTCCACGAATACGAATTGAAACTGGCGCAACTCGTCCACCGCCTGATGCCCGCCGTGGAAATGTTCCGCATGTTGGGATCAGGGACCGAGGGCGTGATGGCGGCCATCCGTGCGGCGCGGACTTTCACCAAAAAGAAATATGTCATCAAGGTTGGCGGTGCGTATCACGGCTGGAGCGATTCGATGATCTACGGTCTGCACGTCCCAGGCACGGGACGGCTCGAAGCGAAGGGCATCCCGCGCGGGGCGAGCGCATCCACGCGGGAATTTTTCCCGAACAGCCTCAGAGCGTTGAAGCGCCAGTTGCTGGTCAACCGCTTGAGGGGCGGAACCGCGGCGGTCATTGTCGAACCGCTGGGACCCGAATCGGGGACGCGTCCCGTCCCGTTCGATTTCAATCAAAAAGTTCGCGAACTCTGCGACGAGTTCGGCGCGCTCCTCATCTTCGACGAGGTGGTGACTGGCTTTCGAGTGGGTTTGGGTGGCGCCCAGGGCTACTTCGGCGTCAAGCCCGACCTGACGGTCTTCGGCAAATGCATCACGGGCGGATACCCGATGGCGGGCGGCGTGGGCGGCCGCGCCGACGTGATCATGCGCTTCGCGGCGGGCATTGGCGGTGTCGGTGAGCGCGCCTACATCGGCGGGACGCTGTCCGCGAATCCGCTTTCGTGCGTGGCGGGATATTACTCGCTGTTGGAAATGGAGCGCACGAACGCGCCCGTCATCGCGGGGCGGGCAGGGGATCGTCTGACGAAAGGTTTGCAAGCCATCATTGATAAATACGGCCTGCCGTTTGTGGCGTACAATCAGGGCTCGATCGTCCATCTGGAGACCTCGGGCGTGATGCTGCTCGACTTGCGGAATCCGATTCGGCTGTTGCGTGAATTGAAGCCGCGCAAGCACATGATCGAGGAGATGGGCGCGGCCTACATGTCGCAGGGAGTCATCACGCTGGCGGGCTCGCGCATGTACACTTCGATGGCCGACACCGATGAAGTGATCGACGACGCGTTGGATCGATTCGAGGTTGTGTTGGCGGCATGTGAAAGACCTTGAAAGTTCCCAAACCTGAAGAGGAGCATCATGACAAACACGTACAAACTCTACGGATATCGCTGGGTGGTGTTGGCCGTTTTTATGCTGATCAACCTGATCATGCAGACCTTGTGGATCTCCTACGCGCCGATCACTGGCCCGGCAGCCATGTATTACGGCGTTGGCGATTTGCAGATCGGCCTGCTTTCGATGACGTTCATGATCGCTTTTATCCCGCTTTCCATCCCTGTTTCGTGGGTGATCGACACCTACGGATTCCGACTGGCCGTCAGTATCGGCGCGGTGTTGATGGGCGTATTTGGAGTGGTCCGCGGACTGGCGGGAGCGAACTATGGCCTGGCCCTCTGGAGCACCATCGGGATCGCCGCCGCCCAGCCGTTCCTGCTCAACGCCTGGACGACCATCCCTGCCAAATGGTTCGCTTTCGAGGAACGCGCCACTGCGGTCGGACTGATCACTTTGGCAAACCTGGTCGGGACCGCGCTCGGCATGGTGCTGACACCGGTCTTGATCGAATCCATGTCCATTTCGCAAGTGCAGTTGATCTACGGCGGCATTTCTGCTGTGATGGCGGTGCTCTTCGTGACGATGGCCCGCGAAACGCCCCCCACACGGCCCGGGCCTGAAGGCAGTGAAGTCCGCGCACTGATGCTGGATGGACTCAAGCACGCGCTCACCGTGCGTCCGTTTTGGTTTGACCTGACAGTTTCCTTCGTTGGGTTGGGAATCTTCAACGGCGTCACAACCTGGATCGAGGCCATGATCCGTCCACGCGGGTTTACGCCCACCGATGCGGGGACGCTCGGCGCGCTGATGATCGTCGGCGGCGTGATCGGGGCGGTGGTCATCCCTGCGTTGTCCGATAAACAGCGGATGCGGCAACGGTATCTTTATGTGGCTTTCATCGGCGCGATCCCCGGCCTGATCGGACTCACCTTTGCAACGGCTGGCTGGCTATTGTTCGTATCCGCTTTTGAAATGGGATTTTTCCTGGTCAGCGCCATGCCGATTGCCATGCAATACGCGGCGGAGATCACGCATCCCACGCCCGAAGGCACGTCCAATGGCCTGATGCAATTGACGGGACAGGGCGCAGTGGTGTTCGTCTACATCATGGAAGCGCTGAAGACCGCCGACGGTTCGTTCACGCCCGCACTGTTGCTGGCTGTGGGTCTGCTCATCGTCAGTCTATTGCTCGTCACGCAAATGAAAGACCCGCAGAAGTAGACCATGGCAGGCGAAAAACTCATCCTTTCGATCGACCTGGGTACGTCTGGCATGAAGGTCGCGCTCATCGCCGTCAGTGGGCGCGTGATTGGCTGGGAGAGCGAACCCGTCCGCCTCATCATCACGCCCGACGGCGGCGCGGAGCAATCGCCCGCGGAGTGGTGGGACGCGTTCCTGTCAGCGGCGGGGCGGCTGATGAAACGGAACGCGGACGCGGGTCCGAATGTGATCGCCGTCTGCGCGTCCACACAGGGCGAGGGGACGGTGGCGGTCGATCGGGATGGGAACGCGCTCGGCAACGCCATCCTGTGGATGGACATGCGCGGCGCGCCGCATCTCCGCCGACGTTTGAGCGGACTCGTCAACCTGGACGGCGCGGACATCCTGAAAGTTTTGCGCTTCGTGCGGCTGACGGGCGGCATGCCTTCGATGACGGGAAAAGACCCCGCCGCGCACATGCTCCTGATCCGCGAGACGATGCCCGAGGTGTACGCGCGTACGCATAAATTTTTGAACGTGCTCGATTACATCAACCTGTGCCTGACGGGCGAATTCGTCGCGACGTTCGATTCGATTCTGACTTCATGGGTGACCGACAACCGCAACCCCGACGACATCCGCTACGACGATTCGCTCATCCACATTCTCGGCATCGACCGCGAGAAATTGCCTGATATCGTGCCATGCACGAAAGTGATCGGCAATCTGAAGAGTGACGTGGCGAATGCGCTCGGCCTGCGCGCGGATGTGAAAGTGGTGGCGGGCGCGATCGATACCACGGCCGCGGCGATCGGCGCGGGTGCGGTGGACGATTACACGCTTCATCTTTACATCGGCACGTCTTCATGGATGGCGGCGCACGTGCCTTTTAAGAAAACGGACGTGGCTTCGAGTCTGGCTTCGATTCCGTGCGCGGCGCCTGGGAAATATCTGCTCACCGCGTTGCAAGCGACGGGAGGCGGCAACCTGACGTATCTGCGCGACAACATCATTTATCACAAGGACGAGTTGTTGCAGGAAGCGGACGTGCCCGACATCTTCAAGGTGCTCGACCAGATCGCCGAGCGCGTGCCCGCGGGCGCGAACGGGGTGATGTACACGCCGTGGATCTGGGGTGAGCGCGCGCCCGTGGACGATAAATCGTTGCGGGCGGGGTTGTATAACCTGTCACTGCACAACACGCGCGAAGACATCATCCGCGCGTTTTTAGAGGGGATCGCGTTCAACACGCGCTGGCTGTTAAATCCCGTGGAAAAATTTTTGGGAAGGAAAACGCGCTTCATCAACATCGTCGGCGGCGGCGCGCAATCGGATGTGTGGTGCCAGGTCTTCGCAGATGTGATGGACGTGGAGATCCGTCAGGCGGCGGACCCCGTCTATGCCAACGCGCGCGGCGCGGCGTGGATCGCGGCAGCAGGTCTCGACGAGATCCGTTTCAGCGATATTCCCCAACTCGTCCAATTCAAGCGGACGTATCAGCCGCAGTCACAAAATCGAGCGTTGTATGATGCCAGGTTCGAAATCTTCAAGCAAATTTATAAACAGATGAAGGGTGTGTACCATCAATTGAATCGTTGAGTTGCTGAAAAAAGTCTCTTCTTTATAAATGTGATCGCGCAGGATTCCCACGGAATCCTGCGCGATTTATATTTGGTGTATGAAACAGTCTATCCGACCAACGAGGACTTTTTATCGTTGATGAGCGCCAGCGGGATGAGCGATAGCAGAGCTACGACCGAGCCGACCTGGAAAATGATCGGCACGGGGACGAAACCCGCCTGACCGTTCGTGATGGTGGGGATGCCGAAATTTTGAATCAGCGTCGAGCCGATCCATGGGCCGATGACCATCGGGATGGCGATCCAGAAGATCATGCGGATGCCAAGGAACTTGCCGCGGCTCTCTTCGGGCAGAAGGTCTTTGAGCCAGGCGACCGAGGCAATGGAGGCCGCGACCGAGAAGGCTTGCCAGAGCAGACCCGTGAGGGCGAGCAGTGGAAGCGAACGGACAAGCGAAAGCAAAATGCCGCCGAGACTCGAGACGATGATGGCGATGGCGATCATGTTGCGCTTGTTCCATTTGTCGGCGAGGATGCCGAAGGGAATGGCAAGCACTGCGCTGCCGACCATCACCGCGCCGCCGATGATGCTGAACTCGGACTTGGTCACGCCGATGAAGTTTTCGAGATAGATGATGAGATAGGGGAACGAGATCTGCATGCCGACACTGCTGACCATGATGAAGATCAGAATGATGAAGAGCTTGCGGTTGTTGCGAAGCGTGTCGAGGTTGAAGAGGTCGGCGAACTCCGCCCAGAAGGAGCGGGTGGGCGCGTCGAGGGGCGCGTCCGCGTCGTGGAGCAGACTGCCCGCGATGAGACCCGTCACTGTGACGATGCCGCCGAGCAGGTAGAAGAACGTGAAGTAGCCGAGGCTGTCAATCAGGATGCCCGCCGCGACCATGGCGATGATCTGCGCGATGAAGAGACTCAGGTTGAGCACACCTTCCACGCGGCCGCGCGTGTCGCTGGTGGCGACGTCGGCCGTCCAGGCGTTGAAGGCCGCGTCGTTGGCGGTTGAACCGAAGAAGGTCATGATCGAGTCGGCGACGACGACCATGAAGATGGCGAGGCTGGAAATTTTGATGTAGGCGACGGTGGGGAAGAGGATGGTTGAGATACCCCACAAAATGTAGCCGATCAAAATGAACGGACGGCGGCGTCCCCAGCGGGAACGGGTGCGGTCGCTGAGCGTGCCCATTAACAGCGTGGTCAACGTGGCGGTGATGGCGCTGGCGGCGGTCATCCACGCCACGGGACGCGGGTCGGGAGTCAGCGTGTCGTAGACGAAGGTGTTGAACCACGAGTTTTCGACCGCCCAGGCGATCTGTCCCGTGAGGGCGAGGGCGAACATGACGAACCAGGCGCGGGAGTTGAGGCGGGGTTTGGATTCAGTCATGGGAGTCCCTTTCAGGAAGGAATGTTTTTCCCATTATAGGTGGTTTGCGCTCTTTTCCACAAGCAGATCGCGACTGGACGGTCGCGACCTGCTTGTGTCCGATGCCGCGGATTTTTAAAAACCAATCCGCGGCCAAAATGCTTTTGCAATAACGCATTTATCGTGCCACGTGTTCGCTTACCATAGCCTTGATTTTCTTCAGCCCGCGCTGGATATTTTCAATGGAGTTGGCATAGGACAGGCGCAGGTAGCCCTCGCCGAAACTTCCAAACGAGGAGCCAGGCAGCAGCGCCACGCCTGCTTTTTCCAAAATGAGATTGGCGAGGTCAGTGGAACTCATGCCCGTGCCCGTGATGTTCGGGAACACGTAGAACGCGCCCTGCGGTTTTTGGCAGGAGAAACCAGGGATGGCGTTCAACCCGTCCACGATCACGTTGCGGCGGCGCTGGTATTCGGCCACCATCACATCCACCATATCCTGCGGGCCAGTCACCGCTTCGAGACCTGCGAATTGCGTGAAGTGCGCGGTCGAGCCGATGGAGTGAGTCAGCAACAGGTCCACGCGGGCGGCGAGTTCGCGCGGCATGATGCCGTAGCCGAGTCGCCAACCCGTCATCGAGTAGGTCTTCGAGAATCCGTCCACGATGATGGTGCGTTCTTTCATGCCAGGCAGCGCGGCAATCGAAGGCGCGACCAGCCCATCGTAAATGATGCGCGCATAAATTTCATCGGACATCACCCAGCAATCATATTTTTCCGCCTGCGCGGCGATATGCTCCAGATCGGCAGGCGGGATGACTCCGCCCGTCGGATTGCTGGGCGAGTTGATGATGATGAGTTTCGTCCGTTCGTTGATGAGTTTATCGAACGCGGCGAGATCGAACGAAAACCTGTTTTGCTCCAACAGCGGGACAGGGACGGGAATCCCGCCCGCGACTTTGATCATTGCTTCATAAGTAGGGAAGCCAGGGTTGGGATAAATGACCTCATCGCCAGGCTCGATCAACGCCATCGTCGGGAAAAATAGATTCGGCTTCCCGCCTGGGCTGACGACGACTTCGTCCGCTTCAAACTTGACCCCGCGGCGGGTTCCGCTATCGACGGCGATCGCTTCCCTGAGGGATGTCATCCCCGCGGGCGGCGTATAGCGCGTCTTGCCCGAACGAATCGCTTGTATCCCTGCCTCGCTGACGTTCTCAAACGTGGCGTAATCGGGCTGTCCGATCTCGAGGTGGATGATCTCCTGTCCGGCGGCTTCCAGTTGTGTAGCGCGCGCAAGGACTTGATACGCGCCTTCAGGTTTGAGATGAGCGGTGCGAGTTGCAAATGTCATGTTGACTCCGTATGAATCCCGAAGTTCTACTTCGGGTTGGCGCTCCGAAAGTAAAACTTTCGGAATCCTTTTCTCAAAAAATTCAGGCCAGTCTGAAACCATCATAGCATGGCTTGCGACTGGCCTTAATAAATTCGTGTGAGCGGCGCTCTATTGTGTCTGCGCGGCTTTGGCTTTTTCGCGGGCGCGGAAGGCCTTGATCCAGCGCATGGAATATTCGTCGCGGCCCATCAGCAGGTCACAGGCCATGAGCGTGGTCTGGATCTCGGGGACGGTCGGGTCGGTGATGGCGGTAGTCAATCCGCGCGAGATTGCCATGGCGAGATAGGCCACATTGACGATCTTGCGGTCGGGGATGCCGAAGGACACATTGCTCGCGCCGAGATTCATGTTCACGCCCAGTTCACGCTGAATGAGGCTGATGGCGTCGAGGGTGACGCGCCCCGCGGTATGGTCCGCGCTGACGGTGAGCGCCAGCGGGTCAATGATGATGTCTTCGGGACGGAGTCCGTAATCGCCTGCGCGTTTGATCAGGTTGGCCGCGACCCGCAATCGGTCCGCGGGTGTGGCGGGCACGCCCTTGTCATCGGTGATGACGCCGATGACGGCCGCGCCGTATTGCTTGGCGATCGGGAAGACCGTGTCCATCATCTTGGGTTCAGCGGTGGTGGAGTTGATCAGCGCCTTGCCGTTGTAGACCGAGAGCGCCGCGGCCAGCGCGTCGGGACTGGCGCTATCGAAGCAGAGGGGGATGTCCACCACTTCCATCACGGCCAGGGCCGCGCCGCGCAGCAGGGTGGGTTCGTCTGCGCCAGGGATGCCCGCGTTGATGTCGAGCACCTGCGCGCCCGCTTTCATCTGCGCGACCGCATCCGCCTGGGCAAGACTGTAATCGCCAGCGGCGATGGTCTCAGCCAGTTTCTTGCGGCGGGTGGGATTGATGCGCTCCCCGATCATCACAAAGGGATGGTTCGGGCTGATGACGACTTTTTTATCTTTGTTTGAAAGGATGGTTTCCATAACTACGCCAAAAGTTCACGTGCGACGCGCGCCGCGCTGGGAGCGTCCGCGGCGAAGGCGTCCGCGCCGATGGAGTTGGCAAATTCCTGGGTGACGGGCGCGCCGCCGATCATCACCTTGACCTTATCGCGCAGGCCCGCGGCCTTGAGCGCTTCGATGGTGGTTTTCATGTTGCTCATGGTGGTGGTGAGTAGCGCGGACATGCCGATGATCTGCGCGCCTTCCTGCGCGGCATCCACAAAGGCCTGCGGTTCCACGTCCACGCCGAGGTTGATGATCTCGAAGCCCGCGCCCTCGAGCATCATGGCGACGAGGTTCTTACCGATGTCGTGCAGGTCGCCCTTGACCGTGCCGATGGCGATCTTGCCCGCGGATTTGGACATGCCGCCGACCAGATGTGGCTTGAGGAGGTTGAGTCCCGCCTGCATGGCGCGCGCCGCGATCAGCATCTCAGGGACGAACATATCGCCTTCTTCGTAGCGGTTTCCAACCTCGCCCATGGCAGAGATGAGCGCGTCCTGCAAGATCGTGTCCGCTTTGATGCCAGCCGCGAGGGCCTCGCGCACGCCCGCTTCCACGTCCGATGCCGCCCCATCGATCACATTGTTGTAGATTGTTTTCAAATCCATTTTGTCTCCAGAAAATTAATTTTGAAATCGCAAACCCTGGCAACGGTAATATGCCAGGGTCTGTTTGGTTTAGAGATGCCAGGTTTCTGAATCTTCTTCCATGATGCTGTCGAGGATGGCTTCGTGCGCCCGGTCAATGTCATCGAGCAAGGCTTGACGGGCGGCCTCCACTTCATGGGCTTCCATCGCATCGACGATCCTTTTGTGCGTCACTTCCATGGTCTTGCCAGCCCTGCGCATGACCATGAAACGGGCAAGCTGATCGTGGAGTTTGGCAACCAGTTCCGCAAGTTCGTTATTGCCGCTTGCCTTTGCCAGCAGGTAATGGAAATGGCGATTCTCGTCGGTGTAGCGGTCATAGGACTCTTCGTCATCGCCCGTGTACCCGGCGTGGACCGTACGCAATTCCTGAACCTGTTCCGGGGTGATGCGAAGTGTCGCCCGCTCCACGCCTGATATTTCCAAAATGCGGCGCACATCCAGGAGGTCCCTCAAGTGCTTGAGGGTGATGGTCGCGACAAAATAGCCGGAGCGCGGCTTGATGACCACCAATCCCTCGTGGCTGAGCATTTGCAACGCATCACGGACGGGAGTGACACTGGTGTTGTATTCGTTCGCAATGGCTTCCGGGTTGAGACGCTCCCCCGATTGACGACTGCCCATGATAATGGAACGCCGAATCTTTTTGTAGATCAGGTCTTTGGTGGTGTCCGTAACGTAGGTATCGCTCATAGAACTGCTCCTGCTTGTGAGATATTACCATAAGATATATCAATTTGCAATATTTTCGTTATCTGATATATTAGTTATTGACTTCTGATATATTAAATGCTATTATTGTTACATCAGGCACAATATGTTTGCAGTCACTCCGGGCCATTTGCCCACCCCAAAAACCTTTCCGACGGAGGTGAACCTACCGTAACCCCTTCGTGTCATCCATTCAATCCTATTCTCCTATATTCAAACCAAGAAAGGTCTAAGAAGATGGAAAAGAAAATTCACCCTCTCGTTTCGCAGGCCAATGAAGACTTGCGCAATGGAAAAATCTCCCGCCGCGATTTTCTCCGACTTTCGGCTCTGCTCGGAGGCGCCGGGATGCTGGTGGCCTGTGGCGTGAAGGAAGAAGTCACCCCCACTGCCGCGCCTGCGACCGAGGCTCCTGTTGTGACCGAAGCCCCCGTGTCTTCAATCGTGCGCGGCGGAACCCTGACCTGCGCCACCCGCGTCGAGCGCGTGGACAATCCCGCCACGTTCTCCCTCGTCAGCGCTTCGCATCCGTGGCGCCACGTTATCGAATATCTGACCCACACCGACCCGCAGGGCATCACGCATCCGTACCTGCTGGAGGGTTGGGAAGCCAGCGACGACCTGCTGACCTGGACGCTGAAACTGCGCAAGGGCATCAAGTTCAACAATGGCAAGGATTTCAATGCCGATGATGTCATGTTCAACTTCAAGCAGTGGCTGACCGAATCGGTCAAGTCCTCCATGTATGGTGCGATGAGCTACATGGATTACTCCGGCGTGGAGCGCACCGACGATTACACCGTCACCCTGCACCTCAAGAGCCCGTCCATTTTCATCCCCGAGCACCTGGCCCAATACGCGGCGGGCATCGTCCCTGATGGCTTTGGCGGCGACATCACCAAGGAACCCGTCGGCACCGGCGCCTTTACCATGGAAGAATATGTGGTCGGCGAACGCTGCCGCCTCAAAGCCCGCGCAGATTACTGGCGCATGGGCGAGGACGGCAAGCCGCTTCCGTACCTGGATGAGATCGTCATGGTCCAGCTCGGTGAAGACCGCGCCGCGGACCTCTCCGCCTACCAGAGCAATCAGGTGGACACCATCCTCGAGCCGAACGTCGCCATCTGGGAAGCCCTGAAGGATGACGCTGACTCCACCATCGTTGCCACCCCCACCACCGCCACCCGCGTCCTGCGCCTGCGCGTGGACCAGGAGCCTTGGACGAAGAATGAAGTCCGCCAGGCCCTCAAGCACTGCCAGAACCGCGAGAAGATTTTGGCGCTGGCCCTCCAGGGTCAGGGAACGATCGGCAACGACAGCCATGTCGGCCAGGCCAACCCCGAGTACGTGGATGTCCCGCCCTATCCGTTCGATACCGCCAAGTCCCTCGAAATTCTCAAGGCTGCTGGTGTGGAAACTCCCGTCAAGGTGGAGCTTTCTGTCGCCAGTGACTGGCCCGAGTCGATGGCCTTCGCTCAGGCGCTCAAGGAAGATGCCGCGGCTGGTGGTTTCGAGATCACCTTGAAACCCATGCCCGCCACCGAGTACTGGAACATCTGGACCACTGCCAACATGGGCATCACCTGGTGGTCACACCGCACCCTGGCCCCGATGACACTGGCCGTGGCCTACACCGCTGATGCGGATGGCAATCCCGGCGCCTGGAACGAATCGGGCTGGGTGGACGAGGAATTCAGCACCATCCTGACCGAAGCCGTCGGTACCCTTGACATCGAAAAGCGCAAGGAACTTGTTGGTAAACTGGAAGTCATCCAGAAGGAACGCGGCTCCATCCTCCTGCCGTTCTTCATGTCCGTTTGGAAGATCTACAAGAAGAACGTCCACGGCGTGGAACCCACCCCGGATGAGTACGCCATCTTCTACGAAACCTGGAAGGACGCGTAAGTTCTTCTGATCTACCTGGGGGCGGGTCTGGCCGAACATCACTCACGCCAACGCAAGGACCCGCCCCTTTTTGTCTCATCTGGGAAACCTTAAAGGTTTTCTCGCAAACCAAACTATTTGCAGGAAAACCTTTAAGGTATTTCTCTCATTTCAATCCATAAAGAGGCTACAATGATTCAAACTCATGGTTCAAGCATGACCAGCGCTCACTACTCCCGCCTGGGGCCGCAGGAATGTGAACAGATCCACCTCGCCAGCCTGGAGATCCTGGAACGGATCGGCGTGGACGTTCACGATGAAAAAGCGCGGGACATCCTCGTCAAAGGCGGGGCGGTCAGCGACGGGCTGCGCGTCCGCATCCCGGCCTACATGGTGGCGCGTGCTCTCGAAACGGCTCCCAGCACTCTGACGCTTTATGACCGCAAGGGCAAAGTCGCCATCCGCGCCGGGCAATATAACTCCTATTACGGCGGCGGCTCGGACTGCCTCAACATCCTCGATCACCACACCGGCCAGCGCCGCAAACCCATCCTGACCGATGTGCGCGATGCCTCCCGCCTGCTGGATGCCCTGCCCGAAATTGATTTCGTGATGTCGGCCTTCCTGCCCGAGGACGTGGACCAGCGCATCTATGACCGCTATCAGATGGAGGTCATGCTCAACAACACGACCAAGCCCATCGTCTTCGTCACGCCCGACTTCGAGGGGTGTGTGGCCGCCGTCGAGATGTGCGAAGCGGTGGCGGGTAGTCCCGAAGCGTTCCAGAAAAAGCCGTTCGCCACGTGCTATATCAACGTCACGTCTGGTTTGATCGCCAACCAGGAAGCCCTGCAAAAGTGCATGTATCTGGCGGAGAAGGGACTGCCGCTCCTTTACATCCCATTAAACGCGGGCGGCGTCAACTCGCCGCATACCACCGCAGGTTGCATGGCCTCGATGAATGCTGGCATCCTGCTCGGCGTGGTTCTGTCGCAATTGGTGCGCCCCGGCGTGCCAGTGGCTGTCCCCGGCTGGAACGGAGGCCCGTATAATTTACAGACGATGGTCGGCAACTACGTTCTCGCCGACGAGCAGGGCGTCCCCACCTCGATGGGAAAATACTACGACCTGCCCGTCTTCGGCCTCGGCGGCTCGACCGACTCGAAGGTGCTCGATCAACAGAGCGGATTCGAGGCCACCCTCAGCCTAATGACCTCGCTCCTGCACGGTGCGAACATCGTCCATGATGTTGGTTTCATGGATGCAGGTCTGCAAGGCAGTATGCAAATGATGGCGATCTGCAACGAAATTCTGGGTTTCCTGCGCGCCACCACCAAGGGTGTAGTGGTCAATGAAGAGACCCTGGCTTTGGATGTGATCGAGGAACTTGGCCCGACTGGCAACTACATGGGCCACGACCACACCATCCGACACTACAAAGAACCGTTCTACTCCAAACTGATCGATAAGAATCCCTACTCCGTCTGGCAGAAACGCGGCAGCCTGACCATGGAACAGCGCGCCACCAAGATGGTGGATGATTTGCTGGCCAAACATCAGGTCGAGCCGTTGAGCGAGGAAGTCCAGAAGGCCATTCACGCCATCGTCGAACGCGAGCAGGCGTGGATCAATAGCAAGAATTAGCCCTCTCCCCCAGCCCCTCTCCCGAAATCGGGAGAGGGGAGTAATTCCCCCGGAGGAACAATGGCACGTTACATCGTCCGTCGCTTGCTGACGATGCTCCTGACCATGGTGATTGTCTCAGTGCTGGTGTTTGCAATCGTCGAGATTGCGCCCGGCAACGTGGCGCGCAACATGCTCGGCGCGTACGCCACCCCTGAGCAAGAGGCCTCCATGTCGAGGCAGTTGGGATTAACTCGTCCAGTCCATATCCGTTACATTTCCTGGCTGTTCGGCTCAGATTGGCAAGCTCAGAGCGAGATCGGACTCCCGATCCAGCAGACGGTGATTCAGCAGGGGTTGGTGGAAAAGTCCATCCAATGGTGGGTAGTGGAACCGAACGGTGACCTTGCCCAATGGGAAACCAAGGATGGTCTGCTCCATAAATACATCCGCCAACCCGATGGATCCACGCAGGAAGTGCTGGACGACAATGCCTGGAAAACGAACGCCAACGGCCAGCAATATTTCTGGGGCATCGACACGGGCAGCCGCGCCGCAAAGTGGATTAAAGGCGAGGGCGGGGTCGAATACAGCCTCGATTATTCTGGTTGGGTGCAGAAGAATGATGCCCCAGCAGAGTACATCCCCCTTGTCAAAGGTTTGCTGCGCGGCGAGGCTGGGATGTCACTGCGCTACAACACCCCCGTTTCCGATGTCATCGGGCGCAGAATCCTGAACTCGTTCATCCTGGCCGCGCTGGCAATGATGTTCTCCTTCCCGATTGCCGTGGTGTTGGGGTTGATCGCTGGCCTGAACGAAGGCAAACTCATTGACCGCATCATCTCCGTCGGCGGGTTGATCACGGCTGGGTCGCCCGATTTCGCCACTGGCATCCTCCTGATCATGGTCTTCGCGCTCTGGCTGAAGTGGCTGCCTGGCGCGGCGGTCTTCACTTCGGACAATGCGGTACTAAAAGACCTGCGCCTGCTCATCCTGCCCGTGCTAACCGCCAGTCTGGTGGAGATCGGCTACATTTTGCGCATCACCCGCGCCAGCGTGGTGGAAGTGATGAATAGCGCTTATGTCCGCACCGCCATTCTCAAAGGATTAACCTACCGTCAGGTCGTGATGCGTCACGTGTTGCGTAACGCCATGATGGCGCCGATCACGGTCATCATGCTGCACATCAACTGGTTCATCGGCGGGTTGGTGGTGGTCGAATCAGTGTTCGGCTACCCAGGTTTGGGAAACTTCATCCTGAACGCCGCACTCTATAAAGATGTTTACTCCATCGAAGCGGGCGCGATGGTGTTGATCATGCTGGCGGTGGGCACGCAACTGGCCGCTGATGTAATTTACTCGCTCATCAATCCCCGCATCCGATATTCATAGGAGGCCACATGACAACAGTCAACCCCACATCCAATGCCTCCTCCAGAATTCCCTCGCGGATGGAATTGGCGCTGTCCAATTTTTGGAAATCGCTGAAAGAACTTGCGGAACTGGTTTGGTCCTCGCGGACAGCCATGCTCGGGCTGGTGATGGTCCTGACCTGGGTTGTCATCGCCATTTTCGCACCGATACTTACCTCCTACAGTCCTCTGGAACAGGATTACATGAGCGTCAACAAAGGCCCGAGCGCCGAACACATTCTCGGCACCGACACCCTGGGGCGGGACGTCTGGTCGCGGGTGGCCTACGGCGCGCGGACAATCCTCTCGCTTGGACCGATCTCCGTTTTCGTGGCTTTTCTCGTCGGCCTCGCGCTGGGACTTCCAGCGGGCTACTACGGCGGCTGGCTGGATGAGGCCATCATGCGTGTGCTTGACTCGCTGATGGCTTTCCCGACGATCCTGCTCTACATGATCATCATCTCGGCGGTGGGCGCTTCGCCCATCAACGTGGTGATCGCCATCGCCATCGGCGGCGCGCCAGGCATTGCCCGCCTCGTCCGCGCCCTGACGATGGACATCCGCACCCGCGAATACGTCGCGGCGGCCAAGTTGCGCGGCGACAATGACATCACCATCATGCTACGCGAGATTCTGCCCAACTGCCGCGGCCCGCTGATCGTGGACTTTTTGCTCCGCATCGGTTACGCGGCGTTTTATATCGGCACGCTCGGCTTTCTGGGATTGGGACTCCCACCACCGACTCCCGATTGGGGCGGCATGGTGCAGGAAGGCCACAGCCGCATGACGGCCAACATCTGGCCTGTGCTTTCGGCTACGCTGGCAATCGTCACTCTGGTGATTGGGCTGAACCTGTTCGCTGACGGCGTCCGCGAAGAAAGTATGCGGTATCAATAATGGACGAATCTCCCATCTTGTCGGTCAAGAATCTGGCCGTCTCCTACAAGACCCGCAAAGGCGAGGTGGATGCCGTGCGCGATGTCACCTTCGATATTCGGCGCGGCGAAAACCTGGGGCTGGTCGGTGAATCGGGCTGTGGCAAAAGCACCGTCGCATACGCGATGGTCAACTTCCTCGGGTCGAACGGATTCATCAAGCGCGGCGAGGTCCAGTTCAAGGGCGAATCGCTGCGCGGTCGCTCCGAAGCCGACCTGCGCAGACTACGCGGCGGCGACATCTCGATGGTCTACCAGGAACCGATGTCGGCGCTGAATCCTTCGATGCGCATCCGCGACCAACTGGCGGAGAGTCTCATCACCCACCGCGGCGTTGCCAAGAATGATGCCTATGCCGAGTCGCTTGAAGCGCTTAAAAAAGTCTACATGCCCGACCCCGATGGCGTGATGACGCGCTTCCCGCATCAACTTTCAGGCGGACAGCAGCAGCGCGTGGTCATCGCGATGGCGATGCTCAACAACCCGTCCCTGCTCATCATGGACGAGCCGACCACCGCCCTCGACGTGACCGTCGAAGCCGCGGTGCTCGACCTGATCGCCGAACTCCAGCGCAAGTACAACACTGCCGCGCTTTACATCAGCCATAACCTGGGCGTGGTGGCGCGCGTGTCGGACAAGGTCGCGGTCATGTACGCGGGCGAGATCGTGGAGTTGGCCCCGTCGCGGCAAATTTTCAAAAACCCGATGCATCCGTACACGCAGGGACTCATGCGCTGTCTCCCCGATGTGGATGCGCCCAAAGGCACGCGCACGCTCTACCCGATCCCTGGGCGCGTCCCCTCGCCCGCCAACCTGCCACAGGGCTGTATCTTTGCCCCTCGTTGTGAACAGGCCAGGGATGAATGCACCGTCGAACACCCCGCGCTCATCGAAACGGAACCAGGCCACCAGGTCCGATGCTTGAGGCGTGCCAAGGATTGGCAGGAAGTCCAGCGGCTGTGGTCCATCGGCGAGGAAAAGCCGACCGAGGCCCAGAATCGATCCGCAGGCGAATCCGTCCTCGATGTGGAAGAAGCGAAGGTGTATTATCCCGTGCCATTCCAAACCGTCGGCGGATTGTTCGGGCTGGAGAAACGCAAATACGTGCGCGCATCGGACGATATCAGCTTCACCATCAAGCGCGGACGCACGCTCGGCGTGGTGGGCGAGTCGGGCTGTGGAAAGAGCACGATGGCAAAAGCCATTGTTGGTCTCGAACCGCTCTACGAAGGAAAGATCGATTTCCTGAACGTGGACATTTCCCAGCCAGTGAGCAAGCGCAACATCGAAAGCATCCGCGAACTGCAAATGGTGTTTCAAGACCCGAACGGCGTGCTCAACCCGTCGTACACCATCGGCGAGCAGATCGCATTTTCGCTGCGCCGTTTTGGGACCGTCCCGCCGCATCAGGTGCGCGCTGAAGTTGAACGCCTGCTCAATGCCGTCAAACTCGATGCCAGTTATTACAATAGATTGCCGCGTCAGTTGAGCGGCGGCGAGAAACAGCGCGTCGGCATCGCCCGCGCCATATCCACCAACCCCGCCATGGTCGTGTGCGACGAGCCCGTCTCCGCGCTGGATGTTTCGGTGCAAGCGGCGGTGTTGAATCTTTTGCTCGAGATCCAGAACACACACAACACCACCATGATCCTGATCTCACACGACCTGAGTTCGGTGCGCTTCTTCTCCGATGATGTCGCCGTGATGTACCTCGGCAAGATCGTGGAGATCGGCCCGTGCGAGACGATCTATTCCCCGCCCAACCATCCGTACACGACCGCCCTGTTGGCGGCTGTCCCGCGTCCCGACCCCGACGCGCCGCGCTCCTCCATCCGCCTGGGCGGACGCGTCCCGAGCGCGGTCAACCCGCCTTCGGGATGTCGCTTCCACACACGCTGTCCGTTCAAGATCGGCGCGATCTGCGAGAATGAGGAACCGCCCGAGCGCGACATGAGCGGCGGGCATCTCATCTTCTGCCACCTCTCGCCTGACGAGTTGAAGACCAAGGCGAAAAATTAATCTTATCCAGTACCGCAAGATTTATCTTGCATCTTGCAACGCAACATGAATGTCCCTGGCACTGCACGCCAGGACAGGTGTGCGGTACTGAAATCTCTTTGGGAGGCTGACCAGCCATGTCAGAACATAAAAAAGAATTTTTCATGCGCGACCCGTGGAAGTTTGACCAGAAATTCCAAAAGCCGCCTTGCCCCACCGACAACCTGGGTTTCGACACCAAAGCGCTTCACGCGGGATTTCATCCCAACGAAGACCTCGAACGATTCCGCGCCTTTGTACCGCCCATCGTCCCCTCGATGACCTACCCGTACAAGGATTTTGACCATATCCCGTATCCCGTCTACGGACGGACGAAGACCCCGACGGCGGACATCCTCGAACAGCGCATCGCCGCCCTCGAGGGCGGTCAAGCCGCGGTGACGGCGGGTTCTGGCTCCCAAGCCTTGTTCAACCTGATATTTACCATCGCCCGCCCTGGGGATAACATCGTCACCAGCCTGTACACCTTCGGCGAGGGCTACAAGCAGGCCATGAGCATCTTCCCTGAACGCTGTGGCGTCAACTTCCATTTTGTGGAAAGCCCCTCCGACCCGAAATCGTGGGACAGACAAATTGACGAAAAGACCCGCCTCGTCTGGGTGGAGACGCCCAGCAACCCGACGCTCTACGTCACTGACATCAAGATGGTCGCCGATGTAGCACACGCCCGCGGCGTCCCGCTGATGGTGGACAACACCACCGCCACCGCCGCGCTCCAGCGTCCGATGGATTTCGGTGCGGACATCATCCTGCTGTCCATCACCAAGTTCATGGCGGGCAACGCCACCGTGTTGGGCGGCGCCATCGTCGGCCCCGAAGACCTGACCGAGGACATCCGCTGGAACACCACCGAGTTCGTCGGCTCGATCATGCAACCCTTCGACTCGTGGCTGACGCTCCAATATTTGGAAACCCTCGGTATGCGCATGGACCGTCACAGTTCCAACACGCAGAAGGTGGCGGAGTTTTTGGCCGACCATCCCAAAGTGTCGCGCGTCAATTATCCTGGCTTGAACACGCATCCGCAGTACGAACTGGCGCAAAAGCAGATGAAATCGGGCGGCGGCATGTTGTCCTTCGTGGTCGAGGGAGGCGTCCCCAGCGCGCGCACCCTGATGAACAGTCTGCAACTGATCGTCCACGCGGTGACGTTTGGCACGAGCCGCACGATCTGCATGCACCCGCGCACCATCACGCACGAACACATGACGCAAGAGGAGCGCGACATCGCGGGCATTGACGACGGCCTGATCCGCCTCTCGGTCGGTCTCGAAGACCCGAACGATCTCATCAACGATCTTGCCCAGGCGCTGGCGAAAGTGTAGCAGGAGACCTCACAGGTTTCCAAAACCTGTGAGGTCTGATTGAACATGACCAAACAACCCATCCTCACACCCAATGCCCCCGCGCCTGGCGGCGCGTATTCGCAAGCCCTGCGCGTCGGCGATTTCGTTTACACCGCGGGCATGGGACCCTGGCACCCGTCCACGCGGCAGGTGGTCGGCGAGACCATCGAGGAGCAGACCGCGCAAACGCTGGAAAACATTCGGGCGGTTTTGACCGCGGTTGGATTGGGGATGGCGGACGTGGTCAAAGCGACGGTTCATCTCGCGGACTTGAGCCTGTTCGCCCGCTTCAACGAAACCTACACCCGCTTCTTCCCTGACCCGAAGCCTGTCCGCACGACGGTGGGGAGTCAACTCTTTGGGATTCTCGTCGAGATCGACGTGGTCGCGTATGTCGGGAAAAATTGACCGCGCCGACCTTTTGAAACGATTGCACATCGACCCGCGCCGCGTGGAAGAAATCAACGCGGCGCTGTTCCATCCCGACCTGCGCGCCTTCTCTGATTTTCTGGATGTGGTCGAGAAGTACGGCGCTCCAGAGGAGATCAATGCTCGGGCAACGGAAGCAGGCCAATTGTCCAGATTGGAAGCGAGGGTGGCGGAAGTCTGCCCTGAATATCTGGCTGACCTGCGATGGTTGAAAGAGCAAGTCGAGAACCAGTCCTTCATCCGCATTGCCGAGTATCGAAAACGAATCACCGACAGAACCGACTTCAACGAAGCGAATCCCGTCACGCTGGAAATCAGCGCCTGCCAGTATTTCCCGTGGCTGATGGACATTGCGCGGCGCGCGGTTGAGCGTGGCGAGATCATGCCTGGGCGCTACATCCGCGTCCGCAACATGAAGGAGCAGGAGGCGGACGGCGACCTGCCCGCCTTCGCCGCGGCGATGAAAATCATCGGCGCGAGTTACGTGGAGCAACTCGACACGCGCGGCTCGGATGGCGCGAACATCCACCTCGGCGGTGTGGACACGTTGATCGGATATTACGGCGGGGTGGGCGAGCCGAACCATTACGCGCTGAAATGGCTGGATGAATTTCTCTACTATTACACGACCTACGGCGTGCGCCAGATTTTGAATGTCAACAACGGGACGGTTCTGTTGGCGTACCTGCTCTTTCGCCTCGGCATTGACATCGAATTCAAGATTTCGGTCACACTCGGCAACGATAATCCCTATGCCGCGCTGTGGACTTTGCTGACCGCCTCCCTCTTTACCCGCGCGGACGGCTCCACGCCGCTGTCTGGATTCAACTGGAGCAACTCCGTCCACGCGGGGACAATCGAAAACGCCGCCGAACTTCGCAAGGCGCTGGGTCTCGAAACGCAAGTCCGCTTCGAGCATCACGTCACCGAGACGTGGAAGGGACTCGTCATCCAGCCGTATGACCGCCGCGAAGAAACGCTGGGGCTGGCGCAGACCGTCCCAAACATCTCCGCCAAACACGAAGGCGGCGAAGTGGATGTCGAACGGACGCGGGCGCGGCCTTCGGAGATTCAGGATTACTTCCGCGCCAAAGATGAGATTATCGCTTCGGGCGAATGGGATGCCCTGCGCTTGAACTTCCTCGATAAATTTGACTCGGTCAATCTCACCGCCCGCGCGTTGACCGAACGCGGTCTGTCATTTGTGGCTGCGAGGAATTTGCATCGGTAAATTCATTTGAACCACGGAGACACGAAGACACTGAGAAACCCAATTAAAAAACTCCGTGTCTCTGCGTCTCCGTGGTTAGGATTTTGAATCCTTTTGACTACACTTAACATCCCCTCCTCAGAATCCATCCTCTCCGCCCGCGAATGGCTGGCAGGGACAATTCTGCGCACGCCATTAATTAAGTTTGATAACCGTAGTGGCGACTTTAGTCGCTCTCAAACGACTGAAGTCGTTACTACCGAAATTTACCTCAAACTGGAAAACCTCCAGCCGACAGGATCATTCAAGGTACGCGGCGCGGGGAATGCCTTGCTCGCGGCGAATCCCGCCGAACTCCAAAACGGCGTGTGGACAGCCTCCGCAGGCAATATGGGACAGGCGCTGGCTTGGTACGCGAGAAAATTGAACGTGCCTTGCACTGTCCTTGTCCCCGATGACGCGCCAGAAGTGAAGGTCAATGCCATTCGGCAATTGGGCGCGGACATTGTGAAAGTTCCGTTCGCGGAATACCAGTCCGTGCAGAGGGAGGGCGCGCATCCCGCGCTGAAGGGAATGCTGGTGCATCCCTTCGCGAGCGAAGCGGTGATGGCTGGCAACGGTACGATCGGGTTGGAGATTTTGGAAGACCTGCCCGATGTGGACGTGATCCTCGTCCCCTATGGCGGGGGCGGGTTGAGTTGCGGAATCGCGGCGGCGGTTCAAACTCGCGTCGAAGCCGTCGAGTTGGAAACCGCCACCCCGCTCACGTCTTCGCTGGCGGCTGGGAAAATGGTTGAGGTCCCGTACCAGTCCAGTTTCGTCTCGGGCATGGGCGCGCCGTTCGTCTTCCCGCAGATGTGGCCGTTGGCGAGTCAATTGTTGGCGGGGTCGCGCGTGGTCGAGTTGAGTCAAGTTGCGGATGCCATTCGACTTCTGGCGGAGCGTCATCACATCATCGTGGAAGGCGCGGGAGCGGTGGCCTTGGCGGCCGCGCTTGAAATGAAGGAAAATAAAAAAGTGGTCTGCGTGGTTTCGGGTGGGAACATCAACAGCGCGCACCTGACAAAAATTTTGCATGGAGAATTGCCTTGAAAGCGACAAAGAAAACTTTATCAAAAGCAACGAAGAAGCCAGTGAAGAAGTCGCCCGCGAAAACGCCGAAGAAGGTCGCGCAGAAGGCGACCAGGAAGCCGAGCCTGATGACGCCGCCCATCGGACGCATTGAAGCGCGGCCAGGTCAGCAGGCCTACGGCATGGGCTTGGGCGTGATCCTGCTCGATGACGTGTACCCAGGTTTCCCTGGCGACGTGCGCAACGCCAGCGGCTATCCGTTCCCGATCCAATACGAAATCGTCAGCGGCGTGGACATCAAAAAATTGGTGGTGGACCCGAACAAGATCATGTGCCTGCCGCCGCTTATCCGCGCCGCGCAGAAACTAGAAAAACTCGGTTGCCGCGCCATAATCGCCGAGTGCGGATATTTTGCCTATTTCCAACGCGAGGTGGCGGCCAGCGTGAAAATTCCCGTTTTCATGTCGAGCCTGTTGCAGGTGAATCTGGCACAACAGTTGATCGGCGCGAGTCGCACGGTGGGAATTTTGATGGCGAACTCGAAATATTTGACCGACCATCATTTGGAATCGGTGGGCATCAAAATTGGATCGAACTACGTGGTCGGCGGCGCGATGGACGACCTGCGCTGTACCCAGTTCGATCATCTCTGGACCGAAGGCCTGCGCACCGATCCCCCCGCCGCGGACTACGCCCTGGCCGAATCCGAGTTCATCGCGGTGGCGACGGAGTTTTACAAGGCGCACCCGAAGATGGGTGCAATGGTCTTGGAATGCACGGGCTTCCCGCCCTTCGCGCGTGCCCTGCAGCGCGAGATTCAAATTCCGATTTTCAGTTGGGGCACGTTGATGGACTATGCCTATTCGGTGGTTGTCCATCGCGAGTATTATGGGCATGTGTAAATCGTTTTAAACACAAAGGGTCACAAAGGAGACAAAGGAAAACCGTCTTTTAAACTTTGTGTACTCCCTGGCACCGCCCGCCAGGGCAGGTGTCGTGTCCTTTGTGGTTGAGTTTTTTGGAGACTTTATGATTATCGCAAATTCCCTCGAACGTCACACCCCGCAATTCCGCGTGTTATCCGATGAGCAATGCGCTGAAATTTACAAGGCCGCGCTCGAATGTCTGGAACGCGTCGGGATTCAATTGCACAATGCCGCGGCACGTGACCTGCTTGAATCCAAAGGCGCAACGGTGACGGACAAGATCGTGCGGATTCCGCCCGATCTGGTGAAACAGGCGGTCGCATCCACGCCGCACGAATACACCGTGTGGGGGCGCGACGACAAACACAAAATGCAGGTTGCGCTGGACCGCGTCCACTTTGGACCTGGTCCCACTTGCACGTATTTCCTCGATCCCATCACAGGCGAGCGGCGCAAAGCCCAGCGCGGCGACGCGGGCATGGTCGCCAAAGTCTGCGACGCGTTGCCGAACATGGATTACATCATGGGCTTGAGTCTCTTCGATGACGTGACGCCCGTCCTTTCGCCCGTCTACGAATTTGCGGAGGAACTGGCGAACACGTCCAAGCCAATCGTGGCGTGGGCGAACAACGTCGCAACGTTCAACGACATTTATCAGATGGCGGTCGCCGCGGCGGGGAGTGAATCGGCGCTGCGCGAGAAACCCATCTTTGCGTTGTTCACCACCTACGAGTCGCCGCTCAAGATCGCGGACTCGGCGTTGTCCACGTTGATGAAAGCCGCGGAAGTCGGCATCCCTTCGATTTGTCTGGGAGGTCCAACCGTCGGATTGGAGTCACCGTTCACGGGCGCGGCCGCGCTGGTGTTGCATCTCGCCAGTGCGTTGGCCGCGTTGACCGTTGTCCAGACCCACGTTCCTGGCGCGGCGATGGCGATCGGCGGCCTGCCCTCGATGATGGACTTGCGGACGGCGCGTCCCGCCTACGGCTCGCCCGAAGCCAGCCTGCATTCCGCCGCGGCGGTGGATTTGGCGCGCTACTTGGGAATCCCGTTCATGGGGACGGCGGGCGCGTCCGAGGCCAAGTGCGTCGACGCGCAGGCGGGAGCGGAGGCCGCGCTCCAGGTCATGCTCTCGGCGTTGAGCGGCGCGTCACTCGTCCACGATGTGGGCTTCCTCGATTGCGCGGACATTGGCTCGCTTTCGTATCTCGTGCTCGTGGATGAGATCATCGGCATGGCGGCGCGCGTCATGCGCGGCGTGGACGTGAACGCGGAGACGATCATGCTCGACCTGATCAAAACCGTGGGACCTGGCGGATCATTCATCAATCAATCGCGCTCGGCTTCGCTGTGCCGCAGGGAAGCGTGGGTTCCATCCGTGCTGGATCGCGACCCGTACAACGTCTGGTCGCGCAAGGGCAGTCTCTCGACAGAAGACCACGCCAATGCCAAGGCGAAAAAGATTTTGGAAACGCATCAGCCCAAACTGCTCGCGCCTGATATTCTTGAAAAGATTGAACAAATCTTAAACGCGGCGGAAGCACGCGAGAAAAAATAATGGCAAAGATCATTCCCACCACGGAGCCATTTTTCTATCCTGGCGGCGAGACAGGCTGCCTGCTCATCCACGGATTCGCGGGGACGCCGAAGGAAATGCGCTGGATGGGCGAAGACCTGCATCAGCGCGGCTACACCGTCCTCGGGATTCGACTCGCGGGTCACGGCACCACGCCCGAAGACATGACGCGCACGCGCTACGGCGATTGGGTCGCGTCCGTCGAGGATGGCTGGCATCTGCTTTCGGGGATGACGCGGCGGGTGTTTTTGGTGGGATTAAGCATGGGCGGCGTACTCTCTCTGTTGATGGCAACCCGCTTGAAGGTCGCGGGAGTCGTCTCCATGTCCGCGCCGTACAGCCTGCCCGATGATCCACGCTTGAAGCTGGCGCGGCCGCTTTCGGTCGTTTATCCGTATCTTAAAAAAGAGAGCCGCGCACAGGCCACCAAAGAAACGGGCTACTTCGATGAGAGCCTGTGGGATTATCACATCTCGTATCCCGTCAACCCCGTGCGCTCGATCGCCGAGTTGAACGACCTGCTGGCCGAGATGCGCGCCGCGTTGCCGAAAGTCAAGGTCCCCGTGTTGTTGATCCATTCGAAGAACGACGGCTACGTGTCTCCCGAAAACATGCCGAAAATTTTTGAGCAGCTCGGAACGACCGACAAGCGCATGGAATGGATCGAGGGCAGCGGACACGTAGTGACCGAGGAGCCGCCGCGTCATCAGGTGTACGCGCTGGCCGATGAATTCATGCGACGCATCCATGACTGACCTGCCCATCGTTTTCCTCTCCTGCCGCATCTTCGAGACGTTGCTCGCGCGCCATCTTCCCGCGGGACTCAAAGACCGCGTCACCTTTCTGGACTATGGCCTGCATCGCGTCCCCAAGAAGTTGACCAAGTCCGTGCAGGCCGCCATCGACGCGATCCCGACCCCGAGCCTGATCGTGCTGGGATATGGGATGTGCGGCAACGGACTGCTCGGCATCCAGGCGGGAATCCACACCCTGCTCATGCCGCGTACCGAGGATTGCATCGCCATCTTCCTCGGCTCGGACGAGGCCTACCGCGCCGAATTCAACGCCCACCCTGGCACCTACTACCTGACGGGCGGCTGGCTGGAGGCGGGTTCCGATCCGCTCAAAGAATATGAAACGTACCTCCCCAAGTATGGACAGAAAACCACCGACTTCGTCATGGACACGCAATACAAAAATTACACGCGCCTCGCGCTGGTCAGCCACTCGGATGAAGACCTCGCGACCTACCGCGAACGCGCCCTGCGCGTGGCCGACTACTGCAAACGCTGGAACATGACCTATCACGAAATGCGCGGCTCGGACGATTACGTCCGACGGCTGGTGGAAGTGGCGTTGGATTTGTCGAAAGTGGACGACGCGTTTCGAGTTGTCCTACCTGGGGGAAGGATCGAAATAGAATGATTTGCAACTGAATGTAAACTTTTGACGATAAAATCGCCCCGTCCATTCGTGGACAGGGCGATTGTGTTTCAACTTCATTGTGATGCGACCGCGGTTTTAAAACTTATTCCTATTATTTTATGGATTTTTTGGTTGAAGGGAGCGAGATCGCTGTCTCCCGGTAACCTACGGGCTGGCTGGGGTGACCAGTACCTGTAACGAAGGATCGCCCAGCAGGAGTATGGGATTGGGCCAGTAGACCCAGACCGACCCTTCCGACCAAAACGCCTCGCCGACCGTTTTCCCGTCTCGCAGGTCCCGGAAGAACAGCACCGGGTTGGGTGACTGGCTGACTACCGCCGGGCCGGTGGGAGAAAGCAGCACCAGTTCCATGAAACTGCGGGAGGGATACGTAAAGTTAGCCACCAGGCAGGCTTGGATATCCAGCAGCGGAAAATTACTTTCAAATGTGAAATTGGAGGCGGGGGTGCAGTCACCTCCCTGTACACCCAGGCAATCGAGGTTCCCGTGGTAAGAGAGGTACATTACGCCAGTGTTGGCACGGATTTCCTCCATCAAAGCGGTGGCCTGCGAGTTTTCGTTAATGTCCACGAAGAGGGTTTTGGAGTCCAACCAGGGGGCTTTGGAACCGAAGAACTGCTTGAAGCCGGTCACCATCACATCCTGGTAGCAGCCCATTTTCCCATATTCACCGGGGGGCCAGCCTATGCAGGGAGTCTGATTTTCCTGGACAAGGGTGTTATCCGCCGTGAAGAAAACTGACGAAGCAGGGGTGACTGCTTTCGTCTTTTCGAAGATGATACCGATCTCATCCGCTGTGCGCACGGGCCATCGGCCTAGATACAGCGCGGCTTGCAGAGTACCTTCACTGCTTTCCATGTTATCCGGTCGAGGATTCAGGCCGGTATTGTCGGGATCCCAGTCTCGGTCTTCCACGAAGTAGGCATCCGAGGCCAGCACCTCCATGGGCGGGTCCGTGTTCACCCTGCGGTAAAAGCCGGTCGGCACGTTGAAGGGATTCGACAAGTCGTAAGAATTCAGGAGATTCGAGGCTGTGTATGCCCAATTATCGCCTGCATTAACCACGGTATCGCCCACCAGCAGCACATAACGCAGACCAGTTTTCTTGTGCAGGTCTTGCATGCCGGTTTTCATCTTCTCCGCCAGATGGCGCCCGGTGTAATTCGCGTCCAGCCACTCCACAGTGACCAGCCCGACCCGAAAACCATGCCCACTTTTCCAATCCATGAAAGGCTTGAGCGTTTCAATGAACATAGGGCGGGTGACGATCAGGTATTCCAACTGCAATCCGTTGGCGAGACAGGCCTCGTTCTCGCACATGGGGGAGGCGGTGACCACGGGCGTGCTGGTCAGGACAGGCATTTCTGTTTGGGTGGGAGCGCCCGTTTGAGTTGGAATGGTGGGTGGCGCAGATGGAATGACGGTCTGTGTAGCAGGTGAACTACAAGCGGTCAGGAATATGACAAAAAGTAGAATGCTGAGGTTTTTTCTCATCGGTGATGACGACCTCCTTTTCATTGGGCTTACCTGCCAGGAATCTGAAACATAAAAATTATATGTCCCGAAAAGGATTTGTATAAGAGACGAAAGGCACCTTTATGTAATCTGCCGCAATTCTCAGACTGCCTGCCGAAGCGAAATGTGCTCGTCCGTGTAAAAATGGCAAAAGACAGTGATGAACTGGTTAGGTGGACTGTCCGCGTGGCGGAGAGGATGGGACGCGAACCTGCCACACCCAAGGAAGCGCGTGATATTATGGGGCTGAGACAAAAGTAGTCGAGGAGTACACATGGCAAAGACGATAGAAATCCTGGCAGAAGGACAGGGCGAACTCATCGGCTGGCACGACCCCGACGAGAACCGCGCCTGGGTGCGCGATAACAAATCGCGTGGACTGATCGACAAACGCATGTCCGTCAAGGACGCGGTGACGCGCTTTGTGAAGGACGGTGATTTTCTCGCCATCGGCGGCTTCGGTCACGTGCGTGTACCGATGTCGGTGGTCTACGAGATCATCCGTCAGGGACGCCGCAACCTGACCATGGCGGGCAAGACCGCTGTCCACGACATCGACCTGCTGATCGGCGCGGGTTGTATCAGCAAGGTGGAGTGCGCCTACTCGTTCGGCCACGAACTGCGCGGACTTTCCCCTGCGGGTCGCCGCGCGGTGGAGAGCGGACAGGTCAAGGTGGTGGCGGAGATTTCCAACGGCGGTTATCAGTGGCGCTTCCTGGCGGGGATGATGGGCATTCCCTTCATCCCGACCCGCAATCTCGCAGGAACAGACACGTTCAATAAAAGTTCCGCCAAGCAGATCCGCGATCCGTGGAGCGGCAAGCCCGTCACGCTGATTCCTGCCGCGTATCCCGATGTGGCATTGTTCCATGTCCCGCGCTGTGACCAGTACGGCAACGCGCAGATCGATGGGATTCTGGTCGAGGACTTTGAACTGGCGCGTGCTGCCCGCCGCGTCATCATCACGACCGAGGAGGTGATCCCAAACGAGGAGATTCGCCGCAAACCTGACGACACTGCCATCCCGTTCTACGTGGTGGACGCGGTCTGCGAAGTGCCATACGGCGCACATCCCAGCCTCATGCCGTATCAATATTATTTCGACGAGAGTCACATCCGCGAATGGATGTCGCTTGCCAAGACCCCCGAAGGCGCGCAACAATATTTCGAGAAATATGTCTTCGGCATGGCAGACTTCAATGAATATCTCGAAAAGATCGGCGGGCTGCGAACGCTGACACAACTCAAGCAGGTCGAGCAACTGCGCGCGCCATTGCCGAACACGGAAGAATAGCGGAGGACGCCATGACTCAGTCAACCAACTACAACCTGTCCGAACTGCTGGCTTGTGTGGCGGCGCGTCTGCTGGAAGACAACCGCGCCGTGTTCGTTGGCACGGGCTTGCCGATGATCTCCACCATGCTGGCACAACGCACCCACGCGCCGAATATACTCATCATCTTTGAAGCGGGCGGGATCGGGCCGCAGGTTCCAGTTCTCCCCATCTCGGTCGGCGACTCGCGCACGTTCTACAAGGCGATGGCGGCCTCGTCCATGCATGATGTGATGTCCGCGGCGCAATCGGGCTACATTGACTACGCCTTCCTCGGCGCGGCCGCGATGGACATGTACGGCAACCTGAACACCACCGTCATCGGAGATTGGGATCAGCCCAAAGTCCGCTTGCCAGGTTCGGGCGGCGCGAATGATCTCGGTTCCCTCTGCTGGCGGACGATGTACATCATGCGCAACCAGAGCGCACGCACCTTCATGAAGAAACTCGACTTCCTGACTACCCCGGGCTGGCTGACCGGCGACGGGTCACGCGAAGCCGCGGGACTTCCCGCGGGGTGCGGACCCTATCGGGTCATCACCCAATTCGGGGTCTACGGCTTCGACGCGCAATCCAAACGTCTGACACTGCTCAGCCTCCACCCAGGCGTCACCGTGGAAGATGTCCAGGCCAACAGCGACTTCGAGATTCTGGTCGCGGACGAACTGTCCGTCACCGAACCGCCGAGCGTGGAGGAGCAACGCATCCTGCGCGAGATCGATCCGAATGGCGTGGTGCTGGGAAAGTAGGCGCAAGGAAAATCGGTTCAAAAAACATAATCCGAGCCCTACTCTTGATTCGCGATCAAATACATCAGCCGCATGATTTTTAACTCATCGTAATTCAATGCGCCATTCAATTTATCGTAAACGGGTTTGAGATAGGTCGGGCTGAGTTCATCGAACGCGGCGAACGCGGCCTGCTGAAGATCGGGCGAAGCGGACGAGAGCGATTGCAGGTCGGAGTCTTTTCGCAACGCATTGCCCGCGGCCAGATACCGCGCCAGGTGGTCGAGGATCGTCCCCACTGTCACGCCATACTTCCGCATCAATTCTTCCACCGCTTCGCCCTTGTTGAACGCCTCCGCCACGATCACATAGCGGCGATTTGAGTCGCTTTTCTCGCGCGGCGCTTCCTTGGGCTTTTCCTTCAATCCGTGCTTTTCGGCATAGCCTTTGACGATCTCCAAAAACGCGTCGCCATACTGATTCAATTTCACCTGTCCCACGCCCGACATCGTCAACAGGCTGGAAGGCGATTGCGGATAATACGCGGCCATCTCCACCAACGTCTTATCCGAGAAGATGACGTACGGAGGCACGCCCGCCTCGTCGGCCATGTCCTTGCGCTTTTGACGAAGGATGGCGAACAGCGCGTGGTTGTATTCGACCTCTTCCTTCTTCCCCTCTTTTTTTCTCGCCCGTTCCGCCTCAGGCATGGACCCGAAAATGGGCGCGCGTTTCTTCAGCGCTTCCAACGCTGTGGGCGTGAGGCTGAGCGTGCGATACTCGCCGTCCTGTTTGAGATAGCCCATGCTCACAAGTTGACGCGCCAAATGCATCCACTGCTTTTGGGTGAACTCCGCCCCGATGCCATACGTGGACAGTTTGTCGTGTCCCCAGCGCAAGACCTTCTCGTTCTTCGAGCCGAGCAAAATATCGGTGATGTGACCCGCACCGAACTTCTCGTCCGCGCGTTTGACGCAGGAGAGGAACTTCTGTGCGGGGATGGTGACGTCCGTCAGCGGGGTGGGGGTGGAGTTGCAGTTGTCGCAGTTGGAGCAATTGTCGGCGGTGTAGGCTTCGCCAAAGTAGTTCAGCAAAGGGCGGCGCCGACAGGTTCGTTCATCCTCCGCATAACCGACGATGGCGTTCAAATGTTGAATGGCAACGCGGCGCTCTTCGCCTTCCTTTTGGTCTATAAAGTAGTTGATCTTGGCCACGTCGGCATAACTGTAAAGCAGGAGACAGTGCGCAGGCAGGCCGTCGCGTCCCGCGCGGCCGATCTCTTGGTAATAGCCTTCGATGCTTTTGGGGAGATCAAAATGGATCACGAAGCGCACGTTGGGTTTGTTGATGCCCATCCCAAAGGCGATGGTCGCCACGATGATCTGCGCGTCATCGCGGATGAAGGCCTCCTGGTTGCGCTTGCGGTCAATGTCCTCCATCCCCGCGTGGTATGGACGTGCCGCGTAGCCGCGTGAGATCAGGTACGAGGCGAGTTCGTCCACCTGCTTGCGCGAGAAACAGTAAATGATGCCCGATTGGTCTTTGTAGCGTTCGAGCATGTCCAGCGTTTGCTGGATAGGGTCGCGCTTGGGCATGACTTCGATGAAAAGATTCTCGCGGTTGAAACTGGCCACGAACTCGTTGGTTGTGGCGAACTGCAGCGTGGAGCGGATGTCCTGCCGCACGCGGGAGGTGGCGGTGGCCGTCAACGCGAGGCAGACCGCCTGCGGGAATTGTTTGCGCACCTGCACGATCTGGCGATACTCGGGGCGAAAGTCGTGACCCCACTCCGAGATGCAGTGGGCCTCGTCGATCGTCAGGCAATCCACTTTCAGTCCAGAAAGAAGCGAGAGGATGCGCGGGGTGAGCAACGTCTCGGGCGCGACGTACAGCAATTTCACTTCGCCGCGCTTCACGTAATCCATATTCTCCGTGTATTCCTGCGGGCTGAGCGAACTGTTCAAAAACAGCGCGGGGACTCCGTAGGCGCGCAACTGCTCCACCTGATCCTTCATCAGCGCGATCAGCGGCGAGACGACAACCGTCAGCCCGTCGAAAAGCAGCGAGGGGATCTGGTAGCACAGCGACTTGCCGCCGCCCGTGGGCATCACCGCCAGCGTGTCGCGGCGTGCCAACACGTTCTCGATCACCTCGCGCTGCAGCGGGCGGAAATCGTCGTAGCCGAATGTTTCTTTGAGGATGGAGGCAGGTGTAGGCATGTGTTTCCCGATTCGATTAAGCTTTTCTAAATTATACAACCATGTCGAATGCCTAATTTGGTTGACATCCGGCAGAACGTGTTCAAGCGGCCATCGCTGAATTGCACTAGAGTTAAGCGCAGCAGCGGAGGAATTAAAAAAAAGCGGTACGGAAATTGATTTTAGGCCTGTATGCAAATTCCAGTAATTTTGTTTTTGCGAGGGCGATGCTCTAACGAAGTGGCCCAAAGCAATCTCCCTCGTGGCGAGGGGTTGCTTCGCCCCTATCATGGCTCGCAACGACATATTCGGTATTTTGCATACACACCCTAGATCAGCCGCGCCCCGCGTGGCACATCCGAAGCGAGCACACCTTGCATGGCGGGTGTGGTATGTCCGGCTTTGCTCAGTGCCCATGATACCCCGGCAGGATAGCGTGCCCATTCGAGCAGGGGCGATCCATTTGCAGCGATCTTCGCCGCGATCCCATCCGGGGTGAATGAGACTTCATCGGCGAAGTCAGCCGCTATCAGGTCGGTTTGATGCGATTCCGCCGGGGAAATGCCAGATAGGTTGCCCGGTCGATGGCGGCGGCATCACGAATCCGTCGTTGTAATCCACATGCTCCCCCAATATGTTGACACGCCCCGGAGCAAGGGCGAGGTATTCGGGGTCTTTGCTAAACCTCTGGCGGAACGTTTTGATGACAAGGTCTTTGGGATTCATGATTCGTCTTTAATACGAATGGATGCTGGTATGCGGGTTTACGATGTGCCTGAGCGTGCCCGCATTATACAGCCGTTGAAATAAAAAAATCGCCCCATCCGAATGGATAGGGCGATTTGATTAGCGCTTCACTTACGCCGCAACAGCGGGCCAAAATTTATACTCGTATACTAGATATATACCGTGCGGGAGTGCTTATTCAGATTTGATAATTATCCGCGTCACCGAAAAATTCAGTCGGAGGGATGAACGGCGGCTCGTTGGGGTTGCGCCTCGGCGGCGTGGATGGCGGCGGGATGTTGCGCATCCAGCGATGTCTGTCCATCATCTCATCAAAAACATCTTGTACTTCTTCGTCGCGGAATTCCCTGCGCATTAACTTCATTTGTTTCTTCACCCAATCGGCAGGTTCGCCAGGCTGACCGTTGTCCGCGTCGAGGAAACTCCAATCCACGGGACTGGGCGCGGGGGTATCCTTCGGCTTAGGGATTGCATCCGTGAAGGAATTCGCCAGCTCGGATGCAATGCTTGGTTTGTATTTTGCCATGCGCTCGATGTGATTCTCTGTGCGGAACATCGCGATCTGTTCCTGCGTGGTCGGCGCTCCGGGGTCAATGCGCTTGATGATGCGGTCGTAGCGCGAGCCGTCACCCGCGGGCGGGATCCACGGGATGCGGTGGGCGTTGTCGCGCCACCAGATCACTTCGGCCAGCAACCTGCGTGCGTCAGGATTGCTGAAGCGCGAACACAACTCGCCCAACACTTCCGCCGCGTCGGCGAAGAATCCCAGGTCGGCATATTGCTTTCCGATCCAGAACAAGGTCATTTCGGGCTTGCTGGTCTTTTCCACTGCTTTGGCGAAGATCGTCCAGGCGTAGTCTGTACATTCATCGTCGCCCAGACAGTAGGCGGTGATCAATTCTATTTTGCCGTTGTCCAAAATGTGGAACACATCCGTCGTGCCTTCGCGTTCCTCATCGTGGCCGTCTTCGTAAATTACGTTCGCAATATTGACGGAATTTAATCCGAACGCACGGACTGTCGCTAACACAATGACGATCTTGGCCGAATTGGTGGTGCCAACGAATAATCTCAGCGCCACTCCCTTTCCAAAATGGAAAAGACGACTTCGTCTGCCCAACCGCCCTGCCATTGACGCGTTTCCCGCAACAGACCCTCGCGTTGCATTCCCAGCTTTCCCATCACCCGCAGGGACGCGGCATTCTGCGCATGTGAAAAAGCGACCACGCGGTGTGCGTCCAACTCGAGGAAGGCAAACTCCAGCAGACGATGCGCGGCTTCGGTGGCGAACCCCTGGCCCCACAAGTCGGGATGGATTGTCCAGCCGATTTCCCATTCGCGGATGGACTCATTCACCAGAGTCAGCGTCACCCTGCCACGGACTTCATCATCAGGATGGATGGTTGCGGCGAAACAATAGCGGACGCGCGGGGTTTGTAACGCGTCCGCCCGCGCAAGTTCCAGATAGGTTTGGGTCGATTCGTTGTCAGGTCTGGTTGATTCGAAGCGATAGGTTTTGGGATGTGACTCCAGTTCCCGGAAAAGGGCAAAGTCGTTTTCTCGAAAATCGCGCAGGGTCAAGCGAGAGGTGACCAGTTCCATTTTTATGCAAATTCCGTCTCTGAGCGGCTTCACTTACCTGAACACTGCCACCAGCAATTCAAGGCTTCCAACCGTATTCAACAGCCAGTGTGCCGCTACACCAATGCGTAGGTCACGCTTCCAGTTGACGATGTAGACCAGTGGCAAAACCGCCAGGGTACGCGTCACCAACTGCCAGGGCGACCAGAAGTGGTAGAGGGCGAAGAGAAAAGCCTCGGCCAGCGGAGCCCAGCCCTTCGTCCACGCGAGACGCGGGAGCAGGAAGCCGCGGAAGTAGAGTTCCTCTACGTAGGGTCCCACAACTCCCGTCAGCAGGAAAATCGCCAGCCAGTTTACGAACTGGATCGTCTTGCTGTAGGCGCTCATGTCCTCGTTGACGAAGAACCAATTCGGCAGCCAGCCAAAGAAGGTGATGAAAATTTTATCGAGCCAGCCGAGCAGAGCAAAGCACAACACCGCGGCAAAGAGCGCCACGAACGTCCACAGGGCGAATTGCGGCGCGGGCGTTTTCTCGCGGTTGAGCACAATGCCCTCCAGTGAAAATTTTCCGTTGCGTTTTTTTCCCTGCCAAAACAGGATTCCCAATTCCAGCGGCACGAGCACGAGCAGGACTGCCAGCGAGATGCCGATGGCGGAGGGAAGACCCGCTTTGCGGATGAAAGGTGTGATGAGAACGTAGCCCGCGATGATGGCGACGCCAGGTAGGAGATGATAGGCGATGCTTTCGCCGAGGCTGTGTTGTTTAATGGATGTTTCGTTCATGGTGTCTCACATTTGTGTTTGCGGATTTTGATCTGTTGTATCGGAAATCGTTTTGTTCATGTACAGGTTGGTCATTTCGTAGCCCATTTTTTCGTACAAGGCAATGGCTGTGGTGTTGTGCGCAAAGACGTGCAGGCTGACGCTTTCCACGTTCAGGTCTCGCAGTTTTTCGTGCATCGCCTGCATGGCTTGTTTCCCAAACCCTTTGCCGCGGAATTTCTCTTCAATGACAAAATCATTAATGAAGGCGCGGCGGCGAGGTTCGTCCAATTTTGCCTGGAACCACATCACGCCCAGTTTGTTCCCAGTCTCATCATCGAAGATGGTGAACAAGTACTGGTCTTTGGTGGCAAGTCCATCGGGCAACAGGTTTTGGAATTCGGCTCGTGATTTTTCCATCGCCTGTTCGGACAGCCAGTTGCCGCTCTTGATCTTATCCTGTGCATACTCGAAGATTTCCTGTTCCAGGAAAACATCAAAATCATTTTGTTCGATTGGTATCAGTGTGATCATTTTTTACACAGAAGCCAAAACCAAAAGTCCGAACACATCGCCGATGAAATGCGCCAGCCAAACCACCCACAGATTATTGCGACGGGCGAACATCGTGCCATACAAAACGGAATCGGCCACGATCAAGCCGACGTCCACGGCGACGATGAGCGCTGGCCCTGAAGCGAAGTGTGCCAACCCAAACAGCACGGATCCGACTACGACCGCGGCGGGCGCGCCAACAAACGGAGCGAGTCTCCCCTGGAGCAACGTGCGGTAGGTCATCTCCTCGCCGAGCAGGGACACGGCCAGCAGGGGCAGTAAAACGCCCCAACCGATTCCGCTCTCGAACGGCAGGCGCGCCTGGACGTGTGCCAGAAATTCAGGGAAGTACGCCTTCGCCCACAGCACGGCGGCGGGCTGCATGATGAATCCTACCAGCACGAATAAAATCCAATTGGCGCGCAAGTCCGCCCAGAACGTGCGGATGGAGAAGCCGAGATCCGTCCACGTCCGCTTGCGCAGACGACGCTCGATCAGCAGGTAGGCGATGGGGATCAGGGCAAAGAGCGTCTTGGCCGCGGGGACGAACCACATGCCGAGCAAGGTCACAGTGATGACGAGAATCGTTTCGAGCAATACGGATCTACTTTTCATGATTTTTTCCCTTCGAGTTTGGTCAACAGGAATAGTGCGCCGAGGAGCAGTCCGCTCATGCCGATCAACCCTGTGGGGTTAGGGCCGAGCAGGGGATTGATGCTGACGAAAGAAACGAGCGCCGCCATTTCGCCAATGACATTGCCAGCGCCGTGAAAAATAACGGCAGGGAGAATACTTTCCGAGCGAATGGTGACATACGCCAGCCACGCTCCCAGGACAATGCAGACCAGCGTCATCATCAGGATGCCGCTCCACGGCGCGCCCCAGTAATATGCGCCATAGTTAAATCCGAAGTAGATCAGCGGCGCGTGCGCCAGTCCCCACAGCAGACCATGAAGGAGAACCGCTTTGCGTTGGCTGGTCAGTTTCAGCAGGATGGGCAACAGGTAACCGCGCCAGCCGATCTCCTCGCCCAGGGCGAAGATGTAGACGGGCAGAACCAGCGGCGAAATCACGATGAACGCCAGTCCGATCAGGATGACGGTCTGCGTTGTGAAGTGAATGGTTTCGGGCGCGCCGTATTGTCCGTATTGGGCGATCAGGTTATGCGCGCCCAGATCCAAATCCTGTGGAAAGAGCGTGAAGTACAACCATCCGCCGAGGAAGATGGCAATGCCAGGCGCAAACGCCGCGAACAGATACGTCTTCCAATTCTTGCGGAAGTTTGGCTTGAGATACCACGGCGATCTGTCTTTGGTGATGAGACGCGTCGCAACGGTGGCGAGGATGGGGAAGACGCTGAACAGTCCCCAGACTGTGGTGTAGGCGGCTGAATCGAGGAGGGTCACAATCCAGCCGACTGCCAACAGACCGAAGAGGATTGCCAGATAAAGGGCGGCGCGTTTTTTCAAGAGGGTTGTTTCCATTTTTACTCTTTTGTGATCGAACTTTCAGTCACTTTCCAGATCGGGTCGCGCAGAAGCAATACGACGATGACGGCACCAATCGCCAGTCCAGGCCAGCCTGCGCCGAATGAGAAAAGTACATTGGTCGGTGCGACCACGAACAAAAAGAAGAAACTGACGGCCTGATTGTTAAGCGCGTGCAGGTAGGCGGCAGTCCAGACGCCTTGTGATTTGAAGACCGCGTACGCCAGGAAATAAGAGAGGATGACACAAAACGCCACCATCGCCAGCGAACCAAGGATCGGCTCGCCGGGGAAGTTGTAGCCCATCCAGATGACGGGCCAATGCCAGATACCCCAGATCAGGCCCAGCAGGAAGACGCCGCGCACGCGCCCGAGGCGGATCAACTCGGTTTGCAGGTAGCCGCGCCAGCCGTATTCTTCGCCGAATGCGATGATCAGCCCGAGGAAGGGCCCCATCACCACGGTGTTGAACGCCATGAGCGGCATCAATGCCGCGGCGGGCAGATTGGCTGCGGCCATCTGCGGGAAGGCGGTCGTCAGGTCGACCAACTGTCCCAGTTTGAAAAAATAATTGAGGAAAGTCTGGAGACCGTAGAAGGCAACCAGTCCCAGCCCGTAGTACAACCAGACGCGCGCCTTGCCGCCGCCCAACCCTGCGCCCGTGAACGCGTCCTTCCCGCCGACCAGACGGAGGATGACCAGCAGGATCAGTCCCAGCGCATTCGGGATGAGCAGCACTGAGGTGAGTGTGGCGGCCTGTTTGGGCTGGACCAAAGCAACGATGACGCCCACCAGATACAAAACGGTGAGCAGGATGAAATAGTAGACAAACCAGCGCGACGTCCTGCGGTTGGTTTGGTGGTAGATGGGGCTTTCCTTGAAGAAGAATGCGCCCAACAGCATGGCGGAAAAAGCGGGCAGGAGCATCTGGAGTTGCAGGATGAGCGAGGCGGCGGGATTGGTCAATCCGCCAGTCAGGTACAGCGCCAGATCCAACAGCCAGGTCAGGCCGAAGGTCAGGCCGAGAAACGAAGCGACGTGCGGCCAGTTGGGTTTTGTGGGAGTGGATGGTTCGATAGTTGTTTGCATGATTTTCTCTTTCGTTCGATTTATCAGGATTTCATTTGGCTTTGGCGCGCCTTATCCGAGAGCATGGACATCAGTTTGCCCATCGGCACGCGCAGGTGATCATGATGCTGCGGGTCATGGCTGTCCTTCCACTCGAACAGGTTGCTTGTTGAACATGCGAAGTTTCTGTACTGCCAGGATGCCAACCACCAGCACAGCCAGGAAGGTGGTCATGAAGGCGAAGGTCTGGACGGAGTATGGAACGAGCAGGCTGAGGGTCACGTTGTAGGAAAAGTGGGTCAGGATGGCGGCTAGCACGCTGCGGTTGTTGGCGTTGTGTGCCAGCGTCATCAGGATGGTGAGCAGGAACACGTTCATGGCAAAGAGCCAGAACATGTCAGTGAACAGTCCCCAGGTATAGTGGCTGGTGCCAGGCAGGAAGAACAGGGGCAGGTGCCAGAGCCACCAGAGCAGGAACAGGACGAGGGTCGAGACTGCGACCGACCACTTCTTCTGGAAAGCGTCGAGCAGGAGACCGCGCCAGCCCAGTTCCTCGGCCAGCGGTCCACCGATGATCATCATGATGATGAAAATGGGAATCTCGGCAGGCTGGGACTTCAACAGGTTGACGTAATCCATCTGGGGCAATGTCCCGCCCAGGAGCGAATCCACCCAGACGCCCAACAGCATGGCGGCGGGAACCGCGAGGAGGGTCACGATCCACCAGACAGGGTGGACGCGGCGCGGGCTGAAGACGCGTGACCAGAACTCGCGGCGCTGCTCGACGTTGAAATTGCGCCACACGAAATAGAGCGCCACCAGCGAAGGGCCACATCCGCCGATGACGTAGAACAGGATGGCGGGAAAATCTTTGCTGGACTGTCCGCTCAGGATGGCGATGCCTTGCAGGAGCCAGGTGAAAGCGAAGGTTGCCAGAGTGAATTTGAGTGGGGAGATGACTTTCATTGGAATCCTTTATGAAGCAGGAATTGAGTGCGAAATCATTTCATGATCATCAGAAACATCACCGCCACGGACATGTCCATCAGCGCATGGACTACAGCCATATACGGCATCAAACGCGGGCGGGCGCGCATGACGATGGCGATTAAAAAGGCGAATGGCAGGAACATTACCAGCCGATAGGTGATAAATCTTCCATCAGGCAGGAAGGGCGCAAACACGTGCTGGAACGAAAGGAAGAAACTCGCCAGCGCAACCGCCAGCCAGGGACGCGTCCCCTGTGCTTCGAGCCGCGGCATGGCGTAGAGCATGTAGGTCGGGATTTCAACCAGTCCTTGCAGGAGTGGGAAAAGCGCGACACTGGTCACCGCCGCCCAGACAGGCAAGGGTCGGACAAGCAAGTCAAGCGCTACCTGTGGATCGCTGAAAAGCCATTGGGCACTTAGGATGTTGGGCAGGTAACCGAGCGGCGCGCCAATGACCAATACACCGAGCATGAACAACAGATCCTGTCTCACGAACTGCCGCTCGATCCGAAACACATCCCAAAAGCATTTGCCTTCCTGACGGTAAAAGCAGATGAGCAGCCAAAGACAAACCAGGTCGGTGAAGATGATGGCAAGCGGCCACCACGCGGCAGAGACAGTCCATGCGGTGGATGTGCCGCCGATGAAAAATGCCAGCGCGATCAAAGCCTGGAAGGTCAGGAAGAGCAGGGAGCGGATGATCAACGTCAGCCAGGGCTTCAGGTGATTATTTTGTTTCATGGTCATTTTCCGTAAGCTCGGTATATGTCACCGAGAGTAATTCCAGGTTCAGGTTGCGGATCTTGTTCAGCACGCTGTGCAGGGCGGTTTGGTCGGGCAGTTCGCCGCTTAACAGGGTGGCGCCGTCGGCCTGCGGGGTCAGGGTCAGGCCGTCGAACCATTCGTTCCAGGTTTCATCCAACAGTTTTCCGACACGAATTTGATACAGGCGGGGCATGATTCCTCTCGTTTCGTTTCCAGTGTACAGGAATCAAAATAAAACCGCCCCACATCTTTGTGTAGGGTGGCGCGCAAAGTGGATGTGGTTTTTTTAGCCGAGCAAATTCATCTCACGCGCACGGGCAACGGCCGCGGTGCGGTTGTCCACGCCGAGTTTGCCGAAGATGTTCTTCGCGTGGTAACGGATGGTATTTAGGCTGACCACCAAACGGTCGGCGATCTCCTGGTTCTTTAGCCCTTCCGCCATCAGGTGCAGGACTTCAACCTCGCGCTCGGTCAACGCTTCGAGGGAATCGGGGATCGGTTCAGGCCGGACTTTGGGCGGGAACGCGGCCAATAGACGGGAGACATGCTCGGGGTGGAGTCCGCGGCGGGCGGCATCCTGCAGCAGAGTCCGTCCCGCCCCCCCCGCGGGCAGGTAGATGCGAGCCGCGTCCGAGTCCATGTTGGCCGTCCGCCCGAGCAGGGTGGTCATGATGCGCATGGCGTGGTCGATGTTCCCTCCTTGAAAATGAACCACCGCCTGCATGACCTGGGCGCGCGATACCAGATATTCCATTTGCACCGCTTGTGCTGCGGTTTCCAGCCGCTCCAACATTTTCAGCGCGGCGGTAAATTTTTTCTGGGCGGTCAGCAAACGGGCATAGGTGTAAAACTCATTGTGACGCCAGGTGGATAATTCACTGTCGCTGGCGTGTTCGAGCACCTCGTCCACATTGCCGGTCAGACCAAGTTGTTCAAACCGTCGGGCGGCCAGGTCCACGTTCATTTCATGCAAGTCCTGCAAGGCGGCGGTCAGGATGACCATGCGCTTCACTTTATCGTCGCGGCCATGGGTGGCTTGCTCCAATTTATTCAGGATGGCACGCGCCGTTGTGCGATCCCCCTTGGACATTTTTGTCCGCCAAAGCGCCAGCCAGCCGTCGATGGCGCCCACCGAGAGCGAGAGCGGATCGAACTGTAGACCCGTTTCGAGGGCGCGCTCCGAGCCATCCAGGTCGTTCTCGCTGAAGAGAAGTTTCCCCAGCCCCACGTGCAGGTACAACGCGGCTGGTTGGAGTTTTTCTGCACCCAGGTCGTGAATGGCCTGCTCCAGCAGCGCCTTTGCCCGGGTCGCCTCGCCCGCGGCGTGGAGATAGATCGCCAGGTCGTGCAGGAAATCTGCTTCGAGCAAGGCCAGTCCGGCCATTTTCTTCCGATCCCGGCAGGTGGGCTGGATGATCTGATATTCGCGCACAGCCGCCTCTGCCTGCCCGGCGTGCGAAAATGCGCCAGCCAGGAACAGGTGGGTGCAGCATTGCAGGAACGGGTCATCCGCCGGGGTGTTTTCCAGCGCCAGTTTTGCCAGGCGGATGGCCTCCTCGGGATGGCCATACATATTTTCGCGGTAGCTCTGCAAACCGAACATTTCGCTCTTGACTGACAAAACTTCATTGGGCTTGTCTCGCAGCAGGAACTCGGCGCGGTCGAGGTATGTTGCGGCTGCCTCGGTCTGGAAGGTGAACGTCAACGCCCAGGCGCGGTCGAGGCACAGGCGCGGGCTGGACATCAGCACCTCGGCGGGTAGGCTGTCCAGCCAGCGGATGGCGGTGGCGATTTGTCCTTGCAGAATGGCCGTGAGCGTGTGCCGTTCCAACAAGGAGCGCGCAAGATTCGGGGCGTCGACCAAAAGCGCGTGCACCAGAGCCTCATCCACCATGTCATTTGCATCGAACCATTCCGCGGCGCGGCCGTGCAATTCAGGGACAAGCGCGGGATGGGTGTGTAGGAGTTGCTTCTGCAACACGTCCGCGAACAAATGATGGAAGCGATACCACGTCCGCTGGTTGTCGAGCGGGACGATGAACAGGTTGGCGCGCTCCAACGCTTCGAGCATGGACTGCGCGGCGGCCGCGTCCGTTTCCTCGGAGCAGAGCGCCGCACACAGGTCCGCGTTGAAGCGTTCGAGCAGACAGGTACGCAACAGGAATTCGCGGACGCGGTCAGGTTCGCGGCTGAGGACTTCATCCAGCAGATAATCGAGGATGTAACGATGCGACCCGCCCAGGCCATCCACGAATCTTTCCAAGACTTGGGCGTGGTCGCCGTTACCGAGACTTAATTCTCCCCGCAGCGCCAACGCTGACATCTGGATTCCCGCGGCCCAGCCCTCGGTGGAATCGGCCAGCTGCTGGGGGAGGGACGCCTGTCCCGCCAGAGACTCTAGCCCCGCGAAGCGTGACAGGAACGCGGCGACCTCGTCCACGCTGAAGCGCAGGTCGGCGGCGCGGACCTCCACCAACTGTCCGCGCGCCCGCAGACGCGCCAACGGCAATGGCGGCTCGATGCGTCCCGCAATGACCAGTCGTAAATTGGGTGGCAGGTGGTCGATCAACAGTTTGAGCGCCTGGTGGATCTCAGGCGCGGTGATAGTGTGGTAATCGTCCAGCACGAGCAGGAGGTTGGACTCAATATCCGCCACCTGCTCGACCAAAAATGCCATACCCTGTTCCGCGTTGATCGCGGGATTGGATTCCACTTGCGCGGCGAAATCCACGCTTAGGCCAGGGATGGCCGCGAAAAGATAACCGAGAAAACGGGCGAGCGAATTGTCGCCCTCATCGAGCGAGAGCCAGCCTACGCCAAGATTGGACGGAAGATGTCCCAGCCATTGTGCAAGCAAAGTGGTCTTTCCTGCACCCGCAGGTGCGGCCACCAACATCACCTGCACGTTAGGATTCAGGCACACATTGAGCGCCGCGAGCAAGCGCGGACGCGGAACCAAGTTGGAGGTAGGGAGGGGGAGGCGGGTCTTGGCGGCGACGAAGGGGAGAGTCATAGGCGAAGTTGGTTTGTGAAATTTTTCTCATTGTACCGTATCCGCCTGATGTGTTGGAATGTAGTTGCTGGCGCGCCTGTTCGTTATGCTGCTTGGCATTGTTTTTACTGTCCCTCCCAACTCTTTCATGGAATTCGTTCAGATTCACCGCCCTTGCCGTCTATTTGTTGTAAACATGATTGGAAATATGGCGATCGCCTCCCGACGATTGTCCCTTTGAAATGGCGGGGCGCTTGGGGAGTTGTGATGTCGCCAAAATTTCGTCAATCAATAAATTGATATGCAAAAGCGGCGGAGATTTTTCTCCGCCGCCTACGTTGCCGCCTACATTGAAATTCTAAATTTATAGCCCTATACCAGATCTATACCGCGCGGGGCAGATCCTTGTTGTACTGTAGGTTCATTTTGCCAATGGATAATTATTATCCAAAATCGAGTTGGATAGACAGGAACTGTCGGGTTCTGACTTTGAAAAATGATGGGCATGTGTCTAATTCTATTGGAGCAAACGGAGTAAGTTCTCTTTTTTCACTAATTCGATTTCCTGTGGAGTCGCGAGGAATGGTTGCACATCAGCCAATGCCTGTTCCCAGGAAATGGATTCGATTTTGGACCGTACGATTTCCCGCCAGTTTTCGGCGGTCAAAATTTTTCCAGACCAGTCAGTTTGCTTTAGCGCGTTGTTGAGTAATTCAAGATTGGGAGCAGGCCATTCCCTGTCGCTTAGGTACCAAATAAGATCGTAGAGATCGCGCCCTTTTAGATGGGGGCGTTGTAAAACCGCGTGAAGTTTGCCTGCCAGCAAGGAGGCGCGATCGTGATGTTGCAGGTTGAGTAGCACGTGGCGGCGTACCAGCGATGTGCTCAAGGTTGCCCCCGCAGGTGGGTTGGTGTCCACTTCGATTTTGACGGCCAGGATCTCATCTTGATGCGGGGATAATTTCAAATCGAAAAGCAATCCCGTAAAGCGGATAAATGCGCTGTGGACGGTTTTCTGGTCGTTCACTTTGAATGCAACGATGTATCCCTGCATTTCCATTTCTTTGCGAATGGATTGCAGATAGTCGCGGAAATCGTATTGGTCGGATTTTCTTTCGAGGGCAAAATCCAAATCTTCTGAGAAACGCGGCAGGGAGTATAAAAACCGCAACGCCGTACCGCCATGAAAAGCCAGCGTATTCATGGCTCCCACGCGTTGCAGGCTTTGCAGAATTAAGGCTTGCAAATATTCACGCGCCAGATTACGTGCCTCAACTTGGGATGTGGCGGACCGGAGCAAAGCAACCAAATGTTCTTTCATGGCCGACTCTCATATTCTTTCTCTTCCTGCAACGCCAGAGACTTCACCTTTTGGGCAACGCGCCGCCACTTGGGTTTGGCGGCTCGTTCGGCAAATTCCTGCAAACGATTCATATCCAACCGTTCCAGGTTTTGTAAACGGAGTTGAGATAAAAAGTCGTCACTATCTGATTTTGACGTCAAATGCGCCAGGTCGAGCAATGCCTTTTCAGGGTAGGCGATAAAGGCTTCTTGTGTTGGCGCGACCTCGCAGGAATAATAGCCAAAGAATAAGTGTGGATCAAGATGGTGAAACAGGAAACCGCTGTCCCATTGTGCGGTGCGGGATGTGGTGACGCTTACCGTGCGCGGCGTAAATTCGGGAATTAGTCCGTAATATGCCAGCGCCGATTGTCCGCTTACATAGGAGCCGCGGAGCAAAGCGTTGGCCGCCACAAATGGATGGGGGACAACCTGTTGATAGGGCGGGGCAAGGGTATACAGTCCGCGCCGAAGTTGAAGAATTTTTCCCGCTTTCAGCCACCGTGATAGTTGGCGGCGCACGTCCCGAGGGTCAACATCTCCCGCTAGGATGATACCTGTTTCAAAAAACGGCAGATTGCCTGCGATGGAAAGAACTTCCTCAAATTTCATGTAATTATTATGCCATAAATGGTAAATTATTACAATGAAAACTAACGATCTGTTGACACCATCATTTCACTTGAACCATTTCCTCAAATTCTTCCGATTTTGAAAATGAATATGGAAGCGCCCACCAAGTCTAGAAGAACAAATACTCCCCGTGATTCACATGGGGAGTATTGCATAATTGTGTATGGGAAAGGCCCGTCGGAAAAGCTCGCATCTTCCAAAATTTCTGCCGCCTACGTTGCCGCCTACGTTGAAATTCTAAATTTATACCCATATACAATCATTCCCCGCTCATCTCCGTCATCTCTCATTTTCCTTGTGACCATCTCGACGGGCATGCCGATCTGCACTTGGGCAACGTCCACATCCGTCAACTGCGCGGTGACCATGGGACCTTCGTTCAACTTGACGAGCGCCACGGTGTAGGGGGCGTTGGCGTCGTAGCCGCTGGGGGCTTCGTAGATGGTGGTGTAGGAATAGATCTCTCCCTTGCCGCTGAAGGCGAACGGTTCTTTCGCTTCACCCTTGCATTCGGGGCAGACATCGCGCGGCGGGAAGATTTTCGCGTCACAATGCGGACAAATTTCACCAACTAAAGCGTAGCGTTGTTTTTTGAGGCGCCAATGTCGAGGAATTTCCATTTGAGTACTCCTTGGTTAGAACTGCAAGCGTAATTCTATCCAGCGGGACTCTCAAAGGCTATCAAAAATCGGGCTTTATCTGGCTGTCAGGAGTTTGATAGCTTTTGGCCGAGCGCCGTCCCCGCCAGCCAGCCAGTTGTCCAGGCAGCTTGGAAGTTGAATCCACCCGTCACGCCGTCAATGTCGAGAACCTCCCCCGCAAAAAACAGACCGTCCACGCGGCGACTTTGCATGGTTTTGAAGTCCACCTCGCCCAGCCGCACGCCGCCGCAGGTAACGAACTCATCCTTGAATTGCCCCTTGCCATCAATTTTAAATTCGCCCGCGATCAACTCGCCCGCCAGTCTCCGCAACTCGGACTTGGACACGTCCGCCCAATTTTTCTCGCCGATGAATTGCGCCAACTGTTTCCACAGGCGGATCGGTACGCGCGTGAACGCCGATTGCGCGCCCACTTTTCGCCGCGCGTTTTCGTGCCAGTCTTTATGGCGCTGTAAAACTTCCAGCGTCCTCTCCAGCCCGAGATCGCCGAGCCAATTCACGGTCAGGGTGGAGCGGTAGTTCGTCTCAAAAAGTGGACGCGCGCCCCAGGCCGAGAGTCGCAACACCGCGGGGCCGCTCAATCCCCAGTGCGTGATCAGTAGCGGGCCGCGCTCCCTTAGGTCGCCCATCGTCACCGTCACGTTTTCCACCGCCACGCCCGCCAACCCTTCAATGCGTTTATCTTTCACGTTGAACGTGAACAGCGACGGGACGGGTTCTTCGACCGTGTGGCCGAGCGATTGGACGACGGCGCGCGTTTGCGCGTCACTGCCTGTGGCGAGGACGAGAGAATTCGTTTTGAGGTACGACTCCTGCGCTTCATTTCGGATCTCGAGGCGGAATCCACCTTTCTGGCTTTTTTCCACGCTCAGAAGTTTTGTCCTCGTCATCACCATCACCCCAGCCTTTTTCGCCGTCTCGCGCAGACACTGCGCGACGGTCTCAGACGAATCGGTAACGGGAAACATGCGCCCGTCGGACTCGGTCTTGAGCGGCACGCCGCGCGACGTGAACCATTGGACAGTGTCGCGCGGTTGAAAGCGGGTGAACGCGCCGCGAAGTTCCCGTCCGCCGCGCGGATAGAACGTGATGAGTTGCGCGGGGTCGAAGCAAGCGTGAGTCACATTACAGCGACCGCCGCCAGAGACAATGACTTTGCTCAGTGTTTGGCTGGACTTTTCAATGATCAACACGCGCAGGCGCGGATTTAATTCGACGCAACGGATGGCCGCGAAAAATCCCGCTGGCCCTCCGCCCGCGATGATGACGTCCCAGGAGGATGATGTAGACATGGGAAAGAGAATACCACGAAGATATAAAAAGCAGTACCGCAACATTTATCTTGCCCCGAGGGCAACATGAATGTTGCGGTACTAAACGCGGACTACGCGCCGATTTTTTCTAAGATGTGAACCACCGCTGTCGATGCGGGGCCTCCCAGCGATTGGATCATGCCGTAGCGCGCGTCCTTGACTTGGCACTTGCCCGCCTGGCCGCGCAATTGCAGGGCGGCCTCGACGGCTTGATAGACGCCGGTTGCGCCGCCCGCGAAGCCACGGGCTTTGAGTCCGCCGAGGGTGGCGCAGGGCAGGTTCGAGGTCAGAGAGATGCGGCCATCGGCGGCCATCTTCCAGCCGTGGCCGCGGATCGCGAATCCCGACGATTCGAGCGAGAGGGCGGCGTAGATCGAGTAGGCGTCGTGGTATTCGAAGAAGTCGATCTGGTCGAGGGTGATGCCCGCCTGTTTGATGGCGCGACCTGTGGCGAGGTAGGTCGCTTCGAAGAAGAGCGGATCCTTGCGGTCGTGCAGGGCAAGCGTGTCGGAGGCGGTGGCGGAGGCGGCGATGCGGACGAGAGGATGAGGCCAGTCCGCGGGGAGCAGGTCGCGGCGAGTCAGAACGAGGGCGGCCGCGCCGTCGGCGGGAGGGGCGGCGTCGAACATGTTGATCGGCGCGCTAACGGGTTCGGCCTTGGCGTAGGTCTCGGGCTTGATGGCCTTGCGGAACATGGCGTGCGGATTGCCCGCGCCGTTGGCATGGGCGGTGAGGGCGAATCCCGCGAAGCCGTCGGCGGGGACGTTGTATTCGTGCATGTAGCGTTGCATGAGCATGGCGGCCTGTGCGGTGGGGGTGAGGCCTTGCACGGATTCGTAGTCGCTGTCGGCGGCGGTGGCGAGCGCTTCTTCCACGCCCGCACCGACCTGGTCGGTCATCTTCTCGACGCCGACGACGAGCGCCACGTCCACGAGTCCGCTTTTGACGGCGAGATAACCCTGTCGCAGCGCCGCGCCGCCCGATGCGCCCGCCGCTTCCACGGTGACGGCTTCGATGCCAGTGAGACCCGCAAAGTCGGTGAGCAGCGCGCCGAGGTGCGCCTGGCGCGAGAGGTTCGGCGCGAGCATGTTGCCCACGAACATGGCCGTTGGGCGTAGGGGCGGGGTAACCCCGCCCTTACCTCCGCCCGCGTCTTTGAGCGCAGCTTCGATGGCGGTGAAGGCGAGTTCACGGAGACCAATGTCCCAGTGTTCGCCTACGTCGGTTTGGCCGATTCCAGCAATAACGATGTCTGTCATTTTTCCTCAATTGTTTTCAAATTCACTCGCCTACTGATATTGTGTTTACCTTTTCGCAGGTGGAAACTTTCCATATCTCGACCCTTGATTCGGAGACTGGTACTGCAAGAAAGTTTCCATCCGCGCTGAATTTCAGATAGTTTTCGTTCACAATAAAATCATAGGAACAAGATACCCCGCCATTTTTCCAAAACTTCCAAGCATAAGTAAGGTCGTGCACCAAGAATTGATTCTGGCCTTTCAGTAGTTTGACGTAGTACGGCACAACCGCCAAGGTTTTTCTTGATGTGGGGTCAACAAGAGTAGTCATTGGATTTTCGAACATGCCATGGGATGGAGATATTGCCAATGCTTGACCATCTTGCGAAATGTCGTAATACCATCCGTCTTTAGAAATATCATATTCATGCTGCTCAGTAATTTGGTCAGTTGTTGAATCTCCCATATATAGCCAAGAATTCGTTTCCGTCCATAAGAAAAGATAGAACTTGCCGTCGTCAAGGAATCTGATTTTCCCAATAGAATATCTGCACCACCTCACTTGAAGGAGTCTTGATTCAAAGAAAACTGTGGATGCGCGATCTAGGGAATAAAGTTCAAGGCTGTCTTCAGTGTATTCACATCGGGCTGCTGCTGTAAATGTACTTCGGACAAATATGGTTCTGCCGTTTGGGCTGAATTCGATCTCGTTGATGCAATGCCCATTAGGGACGTCATAAGTGCTCCAGAGTATTTCCCGCGAGGCAACATCCTCGACATAAACATAATTGTCAGGGTATGTTGACGTAAATGCTATCGCTGTGCCGTCAGGATTGAAAGCAACTGCTCCTCCGCAATTGCCATGGCCTCTATCATCTGAAAATAGGTTCTTTTCTAATGTTGATGTATCATAAATAAAAATACTGTCATTCGCAAAAATTGCTATCTTACTGCCATCTGGGGAAAGGGCGAAATCTCCAATCCTGTTTGGCGTGGGAGTGAATGTTGGTGTCGCTGTATTGGTGGACAATGGTGTAACGGAAGGCGTAATCGTATTCGTTGAGGCGACAGGTGTCACTGCTGAGCAAGATGCCAACAGGAATGACAGGATGGCAAAATAGATTGTGGGAGTTTCGAATCGTTGCATGTTCATTTTGCCAACTTTCCTGCATGTTTAAAGATATTCATAATCTGGTCATCGCGAATTAATGCGCGATATTTATTTGCTGATTCTGACATTGCCATTTCATTGATCCAACCAGAAAAGAAATCCAATTGTTGAACATCTTGTTGCGCTTCTTCTGCGACGGCAGGTTTTCTCAAATTTTCATTCCCGTCAACAGGGTCATTCATCGTGAAAGGGACGTGGATTGGTAGAATCGCAAGCACGGCTTTTTCATCCTCGATAGTTACTCGGATGACAGGATAGTCAATTCCCATTTGAGATATGGCATTGAGAAAGATGCCGCCATATCTTGTTTCATTATTTACTTTTACAACGAAGGCAAGGTTATATAGCGCAAGTTCGAGTTGGTTTCCAAAACCTGCATTTGCCATCATTTCTTTGAACTTCTTTAGATTCTCATCGCTCGTTTCACCCTGAGCCATAACTGCTTCGATGAGCTTAATTGTTGCGTCTTCTGTCAATGTAATGGTTTGTAAATCCCAATCGTATTTTTCTATTTCATCAATACCAATTACGAAGAGACTATCGCTGGTGTCTGCTTCTTTTAGAATCAATTGAGCGGTTTCAGGCTTATATCCAAGTTGTAAATCCCACCAGCCTTCTTTGAGAATGAACAACTGGAAGGAGTCAGTCGCAGGCTTTGCATTTGAGCACGCACTGACGAACAGGAGGAAAAGGACAGTCAGAACTTTTACTAACATGGATTTGGACATAGGTTTGCTCGTTGGAAAATACGACACATGAAACGCTCGTTGGATTGTTAGTGTTGGTCTCGATACGGCGGCTAACAACGGTTTGGATGCGAACCAATTTTCAACCCGCCGCCTACGCTTCGATAAACTCAGCGCATCGCTCGACCAGCGGTGTGCTTTTGAATCGAGAAGTTAGGAGATTACAGTTTTCTTTTTGAATTTCTTCTTCGCTAACTCAGGTAATGACTCGTATTGTCCATCAATCAGTGCTTTCCGTTTTGCTCGACTCCAATTTTGAACTTGCTTTTCTCTGGCATAGGCTTCAGATACGCGGCTGTATTCTTCGGAATAAACCAATTTGATTGGCAATCTTCCCGATGTGTATTTGGCGCCCTTCCCTGACTGATGCTGGGAGAGACGTTGTTCCAGGTTCTTCGTGGAACCAACGTAATAGGAGCCATCTGCACATTCGAGAATATACATCCATGCCATAGAAAAATCCTGTTTGATTCGGTGGTCGAGTAGGCGGCGTGTTTGGTACTGTTTTCATCCAGTAGTATTGTTGCCGCCGTATCGAGACCACCAACACCGATAACCATCCAACAATTGTTCACTGGTTACTCGCTGGTCTCGATACGCCCCTCGGAGTACCTCGGGGCTACTCGACCAGCGGATGATTCGGTGATCGAGTAGGCGGCGTGATGAGACTTCTTCTCATCCAGTAGTACTGTTGCCGCCGTATCGAGACCACCAACACCACGAACCATGAAACAATAGTTTATATGGATGTTGCTGGTCTCGATACGCCCCTCGGGGTACCTCGGGGCTACTCGACCAGCGGATGATTCGGTGGTCGAGTAGGCGGTGTGTTTTTTACTCGTTCACATACAGTCGTACTGTTGCCGCCGTATCGAGACCACCAACACTCGTAATCATCCAACAATTGTTCTTTGGTTATCTGCTGGTCTCGATACGCCCCTCAAAGAGCATTCGGGGCTACTCGACCAGCGGTGTTTCACTTCATCGTAATCTTCCCGCGCATTCTCGCGTACGTCGCGTAATCTATCTCCGTCCGACGCGCGATGTATTCCTGAGTCTTCGTAGCTTTGCCCTGGCGTTCGGTGATCTTGTCGGTGACGGTCAGGTCGAAGGCGTCGGAGCCAGCGCCAGAGCCGAAGGAGGCGAGCAGGATGCGGTCACCAGGCTGGGCGATGTCGAGAACCGCTGTCAGCCCGATGATGGACGATCCCGAGTAGGTGTTGCCGATCACAGGGACGAGCAGTCCAGGCGCGATCTGTTCAGGAGTGAATCCGAGCATTTGCGCGGCGCGCTGCGGGAACTTGGTGTTGGGCTGGTGGAAGACCGCCCACTTGTAATCCTTGGCGGTCGTGCCGAGCGCTTCCATCAGCACCTTCGATGACGAGGTGATGTGATGGAAGTAGGCGGGTTCGCCCGTGAAGCGGACGCCGTGCTCGGGGTACTTCTGGTACTCGCGCCGCCAGAAGTCGGGCGTGTCGGTGACGTAGGAGTACGAGGCGTTGATGGTGGTCAGCGCGTTCTCGGCGGCTCCGATGATGAAGGCCGCGCCGCCCGCCGCGGCGGTGTACTCGAGCGCGTCGCCTGGCTTGCCCTGAGCGGTGTCCATGCCAATGGCGAGCGCGTAATCGGCCATCTTCGAGCCGACGAATCCCATCGCGGCGACGATGGCTTCCGTCCCCGCTTTGCAGGCGAATTCCCAGTCGCCCGCCTGGATATTGGCCGACGCGCCGATCGCTTCCGCGACGACGGTGGAGGTGGGTTTGACCGCATACGGGTGCGACTCAGACCCGACCCAGATGGCGCGCAACTCGGTCGGGTCAATGCCCGCGCGCAGAATGGCGTTCTTGGCCGCTTCGATGGACATGGTGATCACGTCTTCATCGAAGCCAGGGACGGCTTTCTCTTTGATCGGCAGGCCAGCGCCTTTGCCGCCTGTCCATACGCGGGCGACTTCTTTGGCGGGCAGACGATAGCGCGGCACGTACGCGCCGTAGCCGATGAACCCGACAGGGCGGGAGGGACGGAGGAGGGTGGGGGAGGGAGGGGTCATTCGATTCCTGTTTTGTTTTTCGTATTCGGAAGATTCGTTTCACTAGGCCAACTAAAATAAGTCAATGAAGTTTTTGGTTGTTTCAATTAATTCTTTGCAGAGTGTTGGGGTCAATGAAGATGATGCCCCTCCATGCACAATGGCATTTCTATGTTTGAAAAGGGCTTTTATACCTGATTGAAGTTCTAGAAAATTTTTCTTTTTGGCAGGTTCAAGCATATCAGGTAGGAATTTTTCATAATAAACATTTATGTTTGTTCTTTCAATTTGTTCTTTGATTGAATCGGGTTGCTTAGCGGGAAGATGCTCTCTTACGAATGTTTTCATTAGCACTTCGCAACTTATTGCTAAATCGATAACACACCGCTCCAAATCCATCAAATCAAAATGTTCCACTGCGTCGAAATAATAGTTCAGATAAATAGGTGCATGAACACCTTGTTTTAGCAAAGCTTCCGCATTGTTCCATTGTTCTAAATTAACCCTTGTCGTTACTTGAGCCCCAGTTCTAGTAGTTGGCTGGGTGCCCCCATGCCAAATCCTTTTACGAGTGGCTTCATCTCTTAGATACGTTCCCCAGCCTGACTTGAAACTTCTTATTTCTGGCCGACCAATTGCTGAACTTCCAGATTGCCATCTGATTATCCCGATCCAATAATTAAATGCTTGCTCAGCCACTCGCCCATGTTCAGTCGCGATTTTATCAAGGCGATTCTGGCTTTCCGTAGACAGCAAATCATATGCATTCGGTTGTTGATTGAGAATTTCTGGCGGAAGGCTCATTTCCTTTCCACCATTTACAGTTACGTCAACATAGCCTACTTCATAGAAAATTGGTTTTATTATTCCATTCTCCTCTCTGTAACTATGAAAAGAGAGCAAGACACCTTCGTGCTCTTCATAATCAAGTTTCATAAGCTCTTCTAAGGGAGTAAGCATTTCAATTGAGGGAAGAGATACAGTAACTGCATAGTCGCTATAAGTAAATTCATGTTTCTTTCCAATAACTTCTGGCAAAACGTACAAGTCTCGAGATCTAAATCGATTCCAGGAGTGGAGCGAAATTCTAGTGGATTTCATTGCATTTAACCTATGCTTTTATACAACAAGCCGATTTTATTCTCTGAGGAAGGTGAACTCGCTGGCTGATAATGTTCGCGCTTGATTTTTCTCACTGCGCGGGTAAGACACTTTGACTGGCTCGTCCGTCGCATGTCATGTTAATGCGACACATCCCAAAACTTTGACGTCAAACCGACCTGCTTGAAAATCTCTGCAACCTGTTCGTGGCTTCTGCCATGATAATCCACGGACAAGCGCTCCCCGTACCAGAGTTTGGAAAGTTCCCAAACTTGACGAAGTGAGAGAATTTCTCCGCGTTCGAGATGGTTTCGTCCGCACCACAATGCGATCCATTCCTCCGACTGGAAGAGAAGCATGGTCGCTCAGGTGAAGACCAGGTCATCGTACCAGCGGACGAAGGGTAGAGGGAAGTGGACAAGTAATTGGTAATTGGAGATTTGTCCGTCTTTGACTTCCAACGTGACTTTCTCGTTGCTCTCTGTGCAAACGGCTTCCATGACTGCGTCCCTGTGAAGCGCGGCGGGGATGCCGAGCATGTCCCAGGCGCAGTTGGCGAAGTAGGTTTTTCCGTCCACGTGGACTTTGAAATCTGTCGGCACGCCTGAGAACGGCCAGGCCATGCGGACGGTGAGGGTCTCTGGCTCGAGGAAGATGGCGTGGCGATCGGCTAATTCTTTGTAAAGCGCGCCCGCCTCTTCCGCGCGGATGTCAAATTGACGTGCGGTCTCGTCCACGCTCGGAGGGAGGGTCGTGTCCACGAGGTGGGCGTAAATGAAGTGACGTGCTTGCCAGAGGAGGGTGTCGGTCATGGGTGGAAGTATACAGGTAAACAGGTACACAAGGATACAGGGCGTGTCTACATGTTTACGTGTGTACCTGTGTACCCTTTCAATATCTCTTCCGCACGATCACTCCTCACCACCTTCTCGGCAACCATCTGCGCGGCGACCTTCTCGATCAGGTCACCGCTCGCACCTGCCGCGATGGCGACCTGCCGCGCGTGCAGTGACATGTGTCCGCGCTGGATGCCCTCTGTCGCGAGGGCGCGCAGGGCGGCCAGGTTTTGCGCCAGTCCCACCGAGACGATGATCTCGGCCAGTTCGCTGGCGGTCTTCACGCCCATCAGTTTCACCGCGGCCTGTGCCGCGGGGTGGACTTTGGTCGCGCCGCCGACGATGCCCACCGCCATCGGCATTTCGAGTGTGCCGACCAGGTTGCCGTCCGCGTCTTTGCCCCAGGTGGAAAGGGATGTGTACTTGCCGTTCTTCACGGCGTAGGCGTGCGCGCCCGCTTCGATGGCGCGCCAGTCATTGCCTGTGGCGATGACCACCGCGTCCACGCCATTCATGATGCCTTTGTTATGCGTGGCGGCGCGGTACGGGTCGGAGGCGGCGAACGCCCAGGCGGCGATGATGCCGTCGCGGACTTCTTCGCCTGAGTAGGACAAAATGCCATTTTGTCCCACAATCGCCAACTCGCCGAGGGGAATCGTGCAACGCGTCCGCGCCAAACGCCTGTCCGCCAAATTGGACAAAATCCGCAGGTGGACGCGTCCGCCCGTGATGGCTTCAATTTGTGGCGCAAGTTTCTCGCAGGCGGTGTTGACGGCGTTGGCCCCCATCGCGTCGCGCACGTCATAGATGAGGTGGACAACTAAAAACGCACCGATGGGGGATTCTTCGATCACACGCACTTCGAGGTCTCTCGCGCCGCCGCCGAATTTTTTCAGGATGGGGTCAATTTCGTCGGCAATTGCCAGCAACTCGGCTTTTTTCTCGTAGATTTTCAACCGCGCCGCGTGGACATCGGGCACGTCTAATAATTGGATCTGTCCGATCATCTCGGGAGCCGAGACGGTGGCATGGAATCCGCCGCCCGCACGGGCAAGTTTCGCCATGAACGAGGCGCCCGCCACGACAGACGGTTCTTCGATTGCCATCGGAACGAGGACATCGCGTCCATTCACTTGGAAGTTGAGTCCGATGCCGAGCGGGAGCGAGTGCAGGCCGACCACGTTTTCGATCATGGGATCGGCGGCCTCAGGGGAGAGTCCGCCTGAGGTCCACGCGGCCAGCAGTTCGGGAGTCAGACCCGCCGCGTCCGCCAGTTTGTCGCGGCGCTCGTCGAGAGTCAAATTGTAGAATCCAGCGATTCGAGAGTTTGTCATCGTTTTTTCCTTGCTGTCGCAATTGTAAGTTGACTGCCTGCCAAATTCTATCAAACTTGGCAAATCTGGATATAATCGATGTAATTGAGGTGACATTCGATGCTTTTGACTAGAGAAGAACTTCAGGAACGTCTCATTGCCCTGCATCAAGCAAGTCTGGAATTGGTGAAGGACGTTTCTCTTGAGACGTTGCTGGAGAGGATCGCGACCCTGGCCTGTGAGCAGGCGGAGGCGCGTTATGCCGCAGTGGGGGTTTTGGATGGCGAAGGAAAGCTCAAACGATTTATTTCCGTCGGCATGACCGATGATGAAGTGAAGCGGATGCCCCACCCGCCGCACGGATACGGGCTGATCGGCGCGTTGATGGACGCCGAGGAACCGATCCGTTTGCCAGACTTGACGCGCGACTCGCGCTCGGTGGGATATCCCGCCCATCACCCGAAGATGCGCTCGTTTCTGGGCGTCCCGATTCGGGCCGCGGACCTGCAACTGGGTCAGATCTATCTGACGGAGAAGATCGGCCAGGCGGAATTCACCGCCGATGACGAGAAGATCATCCAAATGCTGGCCGCGTACGCTGCGGCGGCCATCCAGAATGCGCGTCTCTACGAGCATTTGCGCGAACGCGATGCCGCCATGACGCGCCGCAACGAGGATGCCGCCCTGCTGAACGACATTGCATCCACGCTTACCTCCTCACTGGAATTGGATGAGATCCTGAATAAAACTCTCGCCCTCGTGATGAACTACATGAAAGTGGAAGCGGGCGAGATTTTTCTGCTCGAAGACGATAAACAGACCCTGCGGATGGTCCTCCACCGCGGGCAGGCCGCCGAGGCGTTCTGGAACCGAAGCCGCTTCAGCATCGGGGACGGATTCCCCGGGCTGGTGGCACAGACGGGCGAACCGATCATCAGCATGGATCTGGCGAAGGACGCGCGTTTCCTGCGCGATGCGGTCGTGCAGGCGGGATTCAACCAAATTGCCTGCCTGCCGCTGAAAGCCTCGGGGAACATGGTCGGTGTGCTGAATGTAGCCACCCGCGGGCAGACCCCATTTGACGCGCGCGACATCCAACTCCTCTCCGCGGTGGGGAATTGGGCGGGTCTTTCCATTGAAAACGCCCGCCTGCACCAGAACGCGCGCCGACTGGCGGTGCTGGAGGAGCGCGAACGCATCGGCATGGACCTGCACGATGGCATCATCCAGTCCATTTATGGGGTGGGGCTGGCGATGGAAAACATTCAACACATGTTGGGCGAGGGCGAAACGCAGGCAAGGAACCGCGTTAAACACGCCATTGACGACTTGAACCAGATCATTCGCGACATTCGCGCCTACATTCTCGACCTGCGGCCACGTCAATTGAACAACGAGAACCTGATGGACGGTCTCAAACGGCTGGCTTCGGAGTATCGCGCCAACACGCTGGCCTCAGCCACCGTCAGCGGCACGAAAGCCAAGCTGGATTCGCTCCCGCAAACCCACAGCATGGCGCTGTTTCACATCTGTCAGGAGGCGTTGGCGAACGCGGCCAAGCACGCCACAGCCAAACGCGTCTCCGTCAACGTGTGGACGACCGACGAACGCGTCGTGATGGAGGTCCGCGACAACGGCAAGGGCTTCGACCTCGACAGGATGAGCAAATCCATCGGTCATGGACTGGCGAACATGCAGACGCGCGTCCGCGCGGTGGGCGGTGAAGTGGATATTTCCTCCGCACCGGGCGAGGGCACAACCATCCTCGCGTGGGTTCCGCGGCGTTCTCAATCGTGAATCTCGCGCGCGCGTGGAAATCGCGCTTGCGAGTCCCCAAATCTGGCGCGCCATGTTTGCGCAGACCGAAAAATCTTCACTCACGAATCTTTAAGGCAAATATGCCATTTGGGGGATTGAAACTCGCGAGAGCGCCATATATGGGGGTGAGGCAGGGGGGGCTCCGTGCTTTTGGCTGAAACAGGTGTTCGATGGTACCAATGATCTGTGGTTCAATACCGCCGCGATATTTAACATTGACTGACCTTAAAAAAGAACAATCTTTTAACATCCCGTAGGCTTGCCGTGTTGTTCATTATCGGGATTCTCTGCTAGAATGCAATCACGCTGAAAGAAAAAAGGATGTGCGATCGTCGCATCCAGTTTCCAGGAACCATGTACAACCGCATATTTTTTACCTTGCTAAGCCGCAGAGTCACCGCGGGTTAGTTCCATCTACCCTATCACTCGCTAGTGGGAGCGCCTTATGAATGCAGAGCACGCCTGGCAATCGGTGTTGGGCCAGTTACAAATGGAGATGCCGAAGGCATCCTTCGAAACCTGGGTTCGTGATACCACACCCCTCTCGTTCGACGCGGGTGTGATGACCATTTCCGTCCGCAATGCCTACGCGCGGGACTGGCTCGATTCCCGACTGGCTTCCACCATTAACAGGATTTTGACCAGCGTGACCGAATCGGACGTGGCGGTGAATTTCGTCGTCGCTTCGGGCGTGGACGGGGAAACGGGGGAGGCCGCCCCGCGCGAGGTCCAGACCGACGCGTTGCCCGTCGAACCGCGTCCGCGCAGTGTGACTCTCAATCCGCGTTATGTGTTCGATACCTTTGTCGTCGGCGCAGGGAATCGTCTTGCGCACGCCGCTTGCATGGCGGTCGCCGAAAAACCTGCCCGCGCCTACAATCCGCTTTTCCTCTACGGGGGAGTGGGGCTGGGAAAAACCCATCTCCTGCACGCCATCGGGAATTCCTGCCACGCGCGCGGGCTGAATGTCTTATACGTTTCATCTGAAGAGTTCACCAACGACCTGATCTCCGCCATCCGCACGCACACCACACAGGCCTTCCGCGAAAAATATCGCTCCGCCGATGTGTTGTTGATCGACGACATCCAGTTCATCGCGGGCAAGGAATCCACGCAGGAGGAGTTCTTCCACACCTTCAACACCCTGCATGGGCAGGACAAGCAGATCATCGTCTCCTCGGACCGACCGCCCAAGGCGCTGGTCACGCTGGAGGAACGCCTGCGCTCGCGCTTCGAGTGGGGTCTCGCCGCGGACATCCAGCCGCCCGATATTGAGACCCGTCTCGCCATCCTGCGTTCGAAGGCCGAGCGGACGGGCCGTTACGTTCCCGACGAAGTGTTGCAGGAAATTGCCCGCCGCGTCCATTCGAACATCCGCGAACTGGAAGGCGCGCTGAACCGCATCATCGCTTTTGCCGATTTGAGCGGTTCCACCCTGAACGCCAGCCTCGTCAACGTGGCTCTGGCAGACCTCCTTCCGCAGCGCAGCGAACTGGAGCCGCAGACTGTCATTGACGTGGTGGCGCGCTTCTTCAATCTCTCTGCCGATAAATTGCTCAGCGCGGACCGCTCGAAGAACGTCTCCATGCCGCGGCAACTGGCCATGTACATTTTGCGTGAGGATGTGAAGGCGTCCCTGCCGCAGATCGGGGAATTCGTCGGCGGCCGCGACCACACCACGGTCATGCATGGGATCAAGAAGATCGAAGCAGACATCAAGAACGACGACCGAATGCAACGTCAATTGATGCAGATCCGCCAGCAGTTATACGGTCAGGCGGCAATCGCATAGCCTACAAAACCACGTTCCTTTCGCAGGAACGTGGTTTTTGGTTTAAAATCCAGCCACTCTTTCTGAAACGGAAAACGCTGATGATACCTGGCTTGGACGGTTTGCGCGGCATTGCCTTTCTTCTGATCTTCTTTGTTCACACCGATTACATAAATTTTGGGTGGGTGGGAGTGCAGTTATTCTTCGTCCTGTCGGGATTTCTCATCACAGGCATTCTGGTGGACATGAAACGCGCCCTGCCGGGCGGGATGTTCTTCATCAAGTTCTATGGACGGCGATTTCTGCGGATCTTTCCGCTGTATTACTTTTATCTTGCACTGGCGCTGGGCATTTCGTTGGTTTTCTTCAATCTGGGGGCGCTCACCAAAAAGATGGAAGTGTTCTGGGAGCACCTGCCCTACGCGCTCACATTCACCTATAATTTTTTCTACGTGGTGGCGAAGGAACCTTCCATGTTCCTCAGCCATTTCTGGACGTTATCTGTGGAGGAGCAGTTCTACATTATCTGGCCGCTGTTGATCTTCCTCACCCCAGAAAAACACTTCAAAAAGTTGTTCCTCGGTGCGATCGCGTTTGGCTTTTTTTTCCGTCTCGGGTTTATGTTGGTCTATCAGGCCAATCCAAACCCCGCGATCGTCAATGGCGTGGCGCACGGCCTCTATCCATTGACGTTTTCCCACATGGATGCGTTCGGGATGGGGGCGCTGCTGTCGCAATACAAATTCCGCAATTCCACGAAGCAGTTCGCGGTGCTGGCAGTGACGTTACCCATCATCGGCTTCGCGGCGAACTATCTCGCCACGGGAAGCCTCGGTCCGCTTCACGGATTGGGCTATCCCTACCTGATGGACAATGCCTATCAGTTCATCTGGGGCTATTCCCTGCTCAACTACTTCTTCGCCGTGACCATCGACGCGGTGGCGCGCGAGGGACTATTCAACCGCCTGCTGAATTCCAGGCCGTTGACCTATCTCGGAAAGATCTCCTACGGGTTGTATGTGTATCACCTGGGGGTGATCTTCTTGCTGTATCGCCTGCTGGGACCCTCGTTGAACGTGTCGAAAGGACTGGGGCAGTTTATCCTGATGCTGTTGGAGTTCGCGGCGACGTTCATTGTTGCCTCCCTCAGTTACCGCTTCATCGAAAGACCGATCCTGAATCTCAAGGACAAATACTTTTCCATACCGAAAGGCGTACGCGGTAACTAAAAAGTGCCGCGTTATAATTGACTCATGCGAATCAAAGGGCTGGATGGCCTGCGAGGGATCGCCTTCCTCATGGTCTACTTTTTTCATATTCACTGGAACCAGTGGGGCTGGCCCGGTGTTCAGTTGTTCTTTGTGCTGTCGGGATTTCTCATCACGGGCATCCTGCTGGACATGAAAGAGTCCCTGCCATCCAAACCCTACTTCATCAAGTTTTACGGCCGACGCATTTTACGCATCTTTCCGCTTTACTACTTCTATCTCGTGGTCATGTGGATTCTCACCGCGTGGGCCATCTCGGCGAACTTTTATCCCGAACCGATGCAGGTCTACCAGAACGAGATGAAATACGCGGCGACCTACGTGTACGATTTTTATTTCGCCCTCGACCGTTACATCCCCTCCTTTTTCCTCACCCATTTCTGGACTCTCGCCGTGGAGGAGCAGTTCTACCTGATCTGGCCGCTGTTTATCTTCCTCGTCCCCCGCCAGCACATGCAGAAAGCCTTCTGGAGTGTGATCATCCTGGCTCCCCTGCTTCGCCTGCTGACTCTGCTCTTACACGGCATGGACTCCTTCTCCTTCCTGCGGAACAACGTAGCCCTGGTGGCGTACTCCCTCCCGTTCTCGCATCTGGACGCCTTCGCGATGGGCGCCTTGCTGACCCTCGTCCGCATCCCCAAGGCGAAGGGAATTTTCTACGCATCTTTGATCGCTCTGCCATTGATCGGTCTCGCCACCGACTATCTGGCAACGGGACAGTGGAAGGATGTCACGCTCGCGAGCCTCGGATGGCCCATCACCATGCCGTATGGGAATAAATTCATCTGGGGATATACGCTGGTCAATGGTCTGTGCGCCGTTCTTTTGTATGGAGTGGCGCGGCTCGGCTGGTTCACACGCCTGCTGGAATGGCCTCCGTTGCGCCACCTCGGAAAGATCTCCTACGGAATGTATGTTTACCACTTTGCCCTCATCTGGCTGATGGGAACGCTCTTCGGCCAGAATCTCACCGAACCTTTTTCTCCCTGGCTTGCCTTGGTGACGTTTGCGGTGGTCTGGGTGGCCGCGGCGCTGAGTTTCCAATGGATGGAGAAACCCATCATGGACTTGAAAGACCGCTTCTTCGAAGTCGCTGACCAGCCGAAGGCAGGGTAGATCCCGTCCATGCGAATCAAAGGTCTGGATGGCCTGCGCGCCATTGCCTTTCTGTTGGTCTTCTTTTATCACATCACCTGGATCGAGTTTGGCTGGGTGGGGGTGCAGTTGTTCTTTGTCCTTTCGGGATTTCTCATCACGGGCATCCTGATCGACATGAAGACCCGCTTGGCGGGCGCGGCGTATTTTGTCAAATTCTATGGGCGGCGATTTCTTCGCATCTTCCCGCTTTACTATTTTTACCTGCTGGTCATGTGGTTGGTCGCTACCTGGTTGGCCGCCAACCAACTCAAGCCCAAGTACATGGAACTCTTCCACGACCAGTTCCCCTACGCCCTCGCCTACGTCTACAATTTTTACGCCGCGTCCCCGCTCTTTGAGCGCTATTCCAGTTTCCTCACCCACCTCTGGTCGCTGGCTGTGGAGGAACAGTTCTACATCCTTTGGCCGTTGCTGATCTTCCTCGTGCCGCGCACGCGCTACAAAACCGCCTTCCTGTCGGTCATCGGTTTGTCAGTGGTTTTCCGCCTTTGGATTTTCACCATGACACCCGAGACCATGCCTGCCTTTTTGGTGTCTGAACCGTTGAGCGTGATCTACTTCCTTCCGTTCTCCCATCTGGACGCGTTCGCCCTCGGCGCCCTACTGACGGTGACCGATCTCCCCAAAGCCCGCACCCAATTCTTCGCTTTTCTGATCGGCCTTCCTGCCCTTGGAATCGTCACAGACGCGCTGGCAAACGGCACGTGGGCTGGCGCCGCCAATCTCGGCTTCCCGTTGCTCCTGCCATATGCCAGCAAGGCTGTCTGGGACTACACACTTCTCAACTACTTCTTCGCCATCATCATCTTTGGCGTGGCACGCCTGGGCTGGTTCCAACGCTTCCTCGAATTCCGTCCCCTCGCCTACCTCGGAAAGATCTCCTACGGCCTCTACGTTTATCATTTCGCCATCATCTGGTTTTTGACCACCCCCTTCGGATTGTCGAGTACGGCCCCCGTCCCGTTTTGGAACGCCGCCGCGTCCCTCCTGGCGACAGTGGTCATCGCGGGACTGAGTTACCGCCTGCTCGAAAAGCCGTTGATCGACTTGAAAGACCGCTTCTTCGCCGTCCCTGCCGAGCGCGCCACCCCGGACCTCGGTCCGGGCGCGTGACCCGACGCGTTTTCCGTCCCGAAAACTTCTGTGTTATAATCCCGCCGCTTTCGCCATAAACGGACGAGGCACATTCTGCCCGGGCAGGCAACATATGCCCAATCTCACACGCTTGCGGACCTTCCAGCGCGTGTTGCGGACCGAAAGGACGCAATCGCTGGCGGGGACGATGCAAGCGGAGGCCAAACGCTAGGAGGTTTTTCCCCATGGCTGTCGTATCTATGAAAGCCCTGCTTGAGAGTGGCGTCCACTTCGGACATCGCACCAACAAGTGGGACCCCCGCATGAAGCCGTACATCTTCACGGAACGTAACGGCATTCATATCATTGACCTGCAACAGACCGTCAAACTGTTGAACCAGGCCTTCAACGTCGTGCGCGACACCGTCGCCAACGGCGGAACCGTTCTCTTTGTCGGCACGAAGCGCCAGGCGCAGGAAACCGTCAAGGAAGAGGCCGTTCGCTGCGGTATGCCGTACGTCACCGAGCGCTGGCTGGGTGGCATGCTCACGAACTGGTCCACCATGCACGCCCGCATCCAGGAACTGGAACGCCTCGAGAAACTGCGCGAGACGGGCGAGATCAACCGCCTGACCAAAAAAGAAGGCCTGCTGATCGGACGCGAGATCAATCGTCTGCTGACCCGCCTGGAAGGCGTCCGCAACATGAAGCGCCTGCCCGATATGCTCTTCCTCGTGGATGTCGGCCGCGAAGTGGCGGCTGTCCGTGAAGCCAACCTGCTCAAGATCCCCATGGTCGCGCTGGTGGACACCAACTGCAACCCGCAGGATATTGACTACGTCATCCCGTCCAACGATGACGCCATCCGCGCCATCAAACTGCTGGTGGCCCGCATGTCGGACGCGGTCCTCGAAGGCAAGGCCATGCGCAAGGACGAGGGAACCATGGATGAGACTCCCGCCGCGGTCGCTGAAAAGGCCGCCGAGGAGAAACCCGCCAAGGGTCGCAAGGGCAAACACGTTGTTGAAGCCGCGGATGTGGATGAGGTCGGTGAAGGTGATCTGCTCGGTGAATCCACCCTGGCCAAGTTGACCGAGGCGCGCAAGCCTGTGGTCGAGGAAAAAGCCGAGGAGACCGCGGCCCAGCCCGAGGTCAAGAATGAAGCGGAAAAGTCCGCTGAGTAAGCCAAGTCATATCGAGGAAACGTACGATGGAAATTACAACTGAGATGATCAAGGAACTGCGCGGGGCCACCGGCGCAGGTATGCTGGACTGCCGCAAGGCGTTGCAGGAAGCGAATGGCGATTATCAGAAGGCCGTGGATTTTCTGCGCGAGAAGGGCATGGCGACTGCCGCCAAGCGCGCCGACCGCGAGGCTTCGAACGGCGTGGTGGAGTTGTACTCGCACGGCAATGGCCGCGTGGGCGTGATGGTGGAAGTGAACTGCGAGACCGATTTTGTGGCGCGTTCGGAACAGTTCCGCAACCTGGCGCACGAGATCGCGTTGCAGATCGCCGCAGGCGCGCCGCGTTACGTCCGCGAGAGTGAAATTCCCCAGGATGTGTTGGATCACGAGGCGGAGATCGCCCGCGCTCGCGTAAAAGAGGAAGGCAAGCCCGAAGCGGTCGCCGAGAAGATCGTGGCTGGCCGATTGGACAAATTCAAAGATGAGGTGGTCCTGCTCCGCCAGGCGTACATCCGCGACGAGAATGTCAAGGTGGAAGCGCTGGTCATGCAGAATATCGCCGCCATCGGCGAGAATGTGATCGTCCGCCGCTTCCAACGTTGGGAGCTGGGCGAGAAATTGGGCGAATAGTTTGGAAAGGCCAACCTGATGGTTGGCCTTTTTTCTATCTTCCTCATCCCTTTCCCCATTCTGGGGGAGGGGATGCGCGAGGACACAAGGAGAAACCATGAGCGAACTGAAGTACAAACGGATCCTATTGAAACTTAGTGGTGAAGCGCTGGCAGGTCCGTCTGGTTTTGGGATCGAGCCGCTGGAGGTGGAATCGATCGCCAGCCGCGTGAAGGAAGTCCACGCGACGGGAGTGGAAGTGGCCGTCGTCATCGGCGCAGGGAACTTGTGGCGCGGCAAGCAGGGATTGGACCGCGGCATGGACCGCGCCACGGCCGATTACATGGGCATGCTTGGCACGATGATGAACGCCCTTTCGCTGATGGATGGCCTCGAGCGCGCGGGCGTTTACACCCGCGTCATGTCGGCTATCGAGATGCGCGCCATCGCCGAGCCGTACATCCGCCGACGCGCCATCCGTCACCTGGAAAAGGGACGCGTCGTCATCTTCGGCGCGGGGACAGGCAACCCATATTTTTCCACCGACACGGCCGCGGCCTTGCGTGCCACCGAGATCGAAGCAGACGTGGTCATCAAGGCCACCAAAGTGGATGGCGTCTACGATGCGGACCCGAAGAAAAATCCCGATGCGAAGAAGTTCGAGCAGTTGAAATACATCGAAGTCCTCAACCGCCGTCTCGAAGTGATGGACAGCACCGCCATCTCTCTGTGCATGGAAAATCATCTGCCCATTCTTGTGCTCAACCTGTGGGATTCCACCGCTCTCACGCGCGCTTTGAAGGGCGAAACGGTCGGCACGCTGGTCAGTGGGTAGCCTGCGAGAGTCTCTCATCTCACCTCAAAAACTCTCCCGTTTGTATAATCGGTGGCATTTTTTGAGGTTTTAGGGTATCCTTATAACGAACACTTTTCCTGGAGGCAACGTTGAGTGACGACACCGTAAAAGACATGTTGAAGGATGCAGAGGCTCGCATGAATGGCGCGGTTCACGCATTGGAATTGGACCTGTCCGCCGTCCGCACAGGACGCGCCAGCCCCGCGCTCGTCGAGCGTTTGATGGTGGAATATTTCGATGCGCCGACGCCCCTCATTCAGCTCGCGACGATTTCCGTCCCCGAGCCGCGTTCGCTGATGATCAAACCCTTCGACCCGTCCACGCTGAAGACGATCGAGAAGGCGATTCTGGCCTCGGACCTGGGCCTGACTCCCAACAACGATGGCAAGAACATCCACCTCAACCTGCCTCCGCTTACCGAGGAGCGCCGCCGCGACCTGGTCAAGCACACCCACACGCGGCTGGAGGAGGCGCGCGTCGCCGTCCGCAACATCCGCCGCGATATTCACAACGATCTGCGCGATTTCGAGAAGGAAAAACTCATCTCCGAGGATGACCTCAAGCGCGGCGAGGAACAATTGCAGAAACTGACCGACCGTTTCATCGAAGACATCGGCAAGCGCGGTCAGGCCAAAGAAAAAGAGATTATGGAAGTGTAGGGACGAGTTACCGTCTCTACCATGAGAATGAGCGATACTTCCCTGAATATACCGCCCGAAAGAATTCCCCAACACGTTGCCATCATCATGGACGGCAACGGACGTTGGGCGATCTCACGCGGCCTGCCGCGCGTCGCGGGGCACAAAGCGGGGACGGAAAACCTGCGCCGCGTCATCCGCTCGACGGTTGAGTTTGGCATCAAATACCTGACGATCTACGCCTTCTCCACCGAGAACTGGGGACGTCCACCCGAAGAGGTGCAGGGCCTGATGGGGATCCTCCAGGATGTGATCGACCACGAGTTGGGTGAACTGCACCAGGAGGGGGTGCAGTTGCGTCACATCGGGCGGCTGGAACGCCTGGACCCGAAGATCCAGGCCAAGGTCCTGAAAGCGATCGACCTGACGAGAAACAACGAACGGCTGGTCCTCAACATCGCCTGGAATTATGGCGGGCGCGATGAGATCGTCTGCGCCATCCAAAAGATCATCAAGGACGGCATTGCGCCCGAGGACGTGAACGCTGAACTGGTCAGCCGCTATTTGTTCACGGCGGGCGTTCCCGACCCCGATCTTGTCATCCGCACGTCGGGCGAATTGCGCATCAGCAATTTCCTGATCTGGCAGGCGGCCTACTCGGAATGGTACGTCACCCCCACGTTCTGGCCCGATTTTGACAAGGAAGAGTATCGTCACGCATTGGAGATCTTTGCCCAGCGCGACCGCCGTTACGGGGGCGTTTCAGTAGCAGTTGCCAACAGGGCGCGCAATGGCTAAGCGTACCATCACCGCTCTTTCCCTGCTGGTCGTAGCCATGCCCGCAGTCTTGCTGGGCGGCATCTGGTTCTTTCTTCTCATCGGTTTTTTTATCGTGCTGGCGTCGTGGGAATACGTGCAGATGTTCCGCGCCGTGGGCATGCAACCTGCCGTCTGGGTCACCGTTGGGGGGACGTTTCTCATCCTTGTGGCGCGCGCGTTCTTCCCCACGTACGCTGAATTCGTACTCACCTGCCTGGCATTGATCGCCATGGCAGCACATCTCTACGCCTTCGAGCGCGGCCGTGACCAGGCCGCGCTCGATTTTACGATCACGGTTGGCGGCTTCCTCTATTTGGGCTGGGTCGGCGCGTACATGAACGATCTGCGCTCTCTGCCTGATGGCGGCTGGTGGCTGATGTTCATCCTGCCCACCGTCTGGATGGCGGACTCGTCGGCGTATTTGATCGGCGCAAAATACGGCAAACACAAACTGGCGCCGCGTCTCAGCCCCAAAAAATCCTGGGAGGGATATTGGGCGGGCGTGTTCACTGGCACGCTGTATGGTGGTTTCTTTGCCTATGTCTATTCCTGGCTTGGCCCGCTTCACGTGACCATCGTGCAGGGCATGTTGCTCGGACTGGTGCTCAGCATCATCACCACGCTCGGCGACCTGGGCGAGAGTCTCTTCAAACGGCAGGGCGGCATCAAAGATTCGGGGACGCTCTTCCCCGGTCACGGCGGCGCATTTGACCGCATCGACTCGTGGCTGTGGGCGGCGGTCATCGGCGTGTTTTGGATTCAGTGGTTCTTCCTATAATATTTTTGGAGTAATTCATGCTGGATAACATTCCCACCCGCAATCTCGCTTTGGAATTGGTACGCGTCACCGAGTCAGCGGCGCTGGCCGCGGGACGCTTCATGGGCCGCGGCGAAAAAGAGGCCGCGGACCATGCCGCGGTCGAGGCGATGCGACTGGTCCTGAAATCCGTCGAGATGGATGGGGTCATCGTCATTGGGGAAGGGGAGAAGGACAACGCCCCGATGTTGTACAACGGAGAACATGTGGGCAATGGTTCACCTCCTGACCTGGACGTGGCGGTGGACCCCATCGACGGGACGCGTCCGCTTGCATTCGGCCGCGCCAATTCCATCGCGGTGGTGGCGTTGGCGCCGCGCGGCGCCATGTTCAACCCGGGGCCGTTCGTCTACATGAATAAGATCGCGGTCGGACCCGAGGCGAAGGGACGGATCAATATCGAAAAGCCCATTACCGAAAATCTCAAGGCGATTGCCAAAGCCAAGGGCAAGGCGGTGGAGGACCTGACCACCATCATTCTTGACCGTCCGCGCCACGAGGGGATGATCGCAGAGATCCGCAAGGTGGGCGCGCGCATCCGTCAGATTCCCGATGGAGACGTGGCTGCCGCCTTGATGACCGCCATGCCCGAAACCGGCGTGGATGTACTCTTTGGCGTTGGTGGCACGCCCGAAGGCGTGATCACCGCCTGCGCCTTGCGCGCCATGGGCGGCGAGATCCAGGGAAAACTCTACGCCCGCGATGATGATGAACTCCGCCGCGGCCGCGAGGCGGGCTACGATTTCGAGAAGATTCTGACCATGGACGATCTCGTCTCCTCCGAAGACGTCTTCTTCGCAGCGACGGGCATCACGGACGGGGAACTCCTGCAGGGCGTCCGCTATTACGGTGACGGCGCAACGACTGACAGTCTCGTCGTCCGCGGACTGACGGGAACCGTCCGCGAGATCAAGGCGCATCATCGCATCGACAAATTGCATCTGCTAAGCGCGATCAAGTATTAATAGACCTCTTGCATAAGTGTGCCATAATAGGCACATGCGATACGAAACCGTACAAAAACTCAATGATGAAGACTTCAAACGCTGCACGGGTGTTCAGCGCAGCACCTTTGAACAAATGCTGGCAG
>JBMOMR010000130.1:0-26187 GCA_049324715.1 Chloroflexota bacterium
TAGCACTGCCTCGAACGCGGGCAGGTTGCTGTGAATATCAGAAATGAGTGCAACTTTCATTGCGCAAATTGTACACGATAGCGTGTATTTGTGGCCTTTACTTAAGTTCTATTGGGGCGTTCTCATGTAGAGGGGACGTTTCGCCTTCTGGCGCTCTGGTAGTTTTGCCACAATTTCAGCAGGAATGTGATTACGATGAAAGCAATTGTCACTTCAATGAATAGGGGAGTGTTCCCGTGTTGCAGGTCATCCTGAAAATCGCCTGTTGGGTCGAGCAGGGTGTGCAGGAACCAAAATGAAATGGATCCCAGCGCGGCCACCCAGGCCCATTTGTTCCACGCTTTTATTCTTGTGCCCAGGCCTTCCGAAAGTCCGAGCAATTGAACGAATGTATTTTCCAGGGCCGCGGCATAGATGACCAGAAGGATGGCTTGAATGCCTCCGAGGACGGAATCGGGAGGCGCGTCCATGAAGGCGGTGGGAAGCCAGGCGGCGAGACCGACTCCCAGATAGGTGAACATGCTGATTCGAATCAAGACGTGTTTCTGCTGTTCTGAGAGAGCGGCTTCGTTGACCTTTACCGCTTCGGGGGAACCGAACATTAGACCTGGCAGGAGTGTCAAAATTCGGGATACGGTGGTGGATGCCAACGCTAGGAATACGTTAGTCGGGCGTACCGAGAATTCGCCTTCAATGCCCCATTTTCGAATTGCCGTCCATTGGAGGATGTCGTCGAGCAGACCCACCAGTCCGAACGCGATGATCATATATACGAACAGAAGGAGACCCTGCAAGGAAATGGGATTCCAGGTTGGATCAAGCAAAGAGAAGACCAGTCCGTAAAACAGTGCAACGCTGAGCAACCTTGATATATCCCTGATTTTTTGGTTCGTCAGTTTTCCGATCGTAGAACCCGCAACCTTCTTTTGCATCCGACTGATCCACGCGATCGGCGCGAATTTGGATAGTTTCTCCTCGTTATCTGACAGCGTGCGCGAAAATACTTCCACTGCGACTGCGAATGGCAGCATGAGCAAGGCGGCCAGGGTCAAGTTCGTTGCGATATCGGCGGGATTTGTGGAAATTTCCCGCGGGGTGGGAATGTGAGTGGTAAGTTCGGGGACGAAGAGACCGGGGGAGCGATAAGCCGTTGAGGGACGACCTGATAAATTGATCTTTGCCAGAAAACCTTCCTGATTATTAGTGGAAGGGGCGCCGACAACGCCCCGGTCGATTCCGTACCCGCCATTGGGCGGTGTACCAAAAACATCTTTGCTGACACCATAGACGTAGAGCATATCATCCGCACCCATTTTGAGATCCTGGATGTAACCATCTGGTGGCGATTCGATAAACGAGTGCCACAACAGATTTCCTTCGGGATCGATCTGAGCCAGAAAATTTGAATCTTCCAGCGATACGATGGGTTCCCCCCATGGATGCTCGCTGTATCCAAGAAGGAAAATTTCGCCCGCGGTATTGATCGCGAGGCTATTGACCGAATCCAATCCCATTTCGCCGCCTAGAAAAGTGTTCCATAGCAGAGTCCCGTTGGGATCAAGTTTCGCCACGAAGCCATCGTTGGTGTCCGTGTATGCGCGGACGGGTGTCCCCCAACCAGACTCACTGTCTCCTGTGATATAGATGGAACCATCTTGAGCAATGTATAGCATACCAGGCATGTCGTCGCCTGTTCCGCCCAGGAAGGTGTTCCACAGAAGTGTGCCGTTCCTGTCGTACTTGACAACGAAAATATCATCCAGACCGTGATGAGGCTGAAGCGGATTTCCCCAAGTGTCGTCTGAGTTGATCACGAAGATCACATTTCCTTGCGCATCTGCCTGGGCAAACTGACTGATGCCGTTTGCCTCCTCCCCGTAGTATGAACCGATGGAGACCCCGTCCATGAAATTGGACCATTCCAAAGTCCCGTTTGAATCGTACTTGGCGACAAAGGGCGCGTCGCCAGCGAACAGACCGATCGCGTCACCCTGTGCCAGTCCGTAGACGTAAATGCCTTCCTGCGGAGCGAGGACGAGGTAACCAGAATAGCCGCCCGTTCGTCCGCGGATAAACGTATTCCAAGAATAATTTCCTTCGGGATCTTGTTTGAGAATGAATTGGTCGTACAGCCTGTCTTCCCCCGTTTGGTAAAAGGGATCAAGGGAAAAGCCCCAGGATTGTTCACTGCTCCCCGAAATGTAATAGTTCCCCGCCTCATCTATTACCAGCGAATCGGAATACGAAACTGGCGAGGTCAACACTGGATATTCCTCGAACACTGTGCCATTCGGGTTGATCTTCGTCACGAAGGTTTTGAATTGGCTGGGTTGATCTTCTGCATCCAATACATACGTATCATGGAGCACTACCCAATTTCCCGCTGGATCTAGCACCGCGTCTGTGACTGCATCCATTCGGTTGTCACCGAAAAAGCGGACCCACTCATAGGTTGGATAAATATCCGAAAAATCTTGATCGCCTTGTTGGGACGAGTTGGTTTTGTCCCCACCATCCAATCTCCACGAAAAAGCGGACAACAAGACTGCCGACATGACGATCAATGTAAAAAAATACCGACGAGTTGCAGATTTGGATGGCATAGTCATCCTCCTTGGCGATGTAACCAAATTCTACCATCATTGTCTAATATTATATTAATCTTCGAGGAAAAGGGATATTCTTTTGCACCCCGTTATTGGCTTATTTGTGGATATTTGATCGTGATCACGGCAGGATTCAACGCCACCTCAATCGCATCCCCATAACGGATGTTTGGAATCTCGTAGGTGATGGCTTCCACCAGTGACGGGTTTTGGAAATGCGTCTTCTTCGTTTCGGGATGCGGATAGTAGACCCAGCCTTCGTATTCTTTTCCTTCGAATCGGACTCTGCACCGCGAAAACGAAAACGTCTCGGGCGGATGCAGGTCCGTCCACTCGATGAGCGGAAAGGTAAATTCGGGATGGGTCATCTCGAATTCCAGCGGCGCAATGGAAATGTTCAACGTCCCGTTGAAGTAGGAATACAGATCCAGCCCGCGCTCTTTGAAGAACGGCTTTTGCTTTTCGAGAGAACTATAGGGATAGTTCCGAGAAGGCCGCGACGCAACCTGATGTCCTTGCACAAGACGGCCCACCAGCCAAATCCATTGTGTACGCATGGACCGATTTTACCCGCGGCAGGGGCTAGTATTGGGTTCCGATTTGTGCTACAGTAATTAAGGAAGAATGCTTCATCCAGTGAAAGGAGGTTGTCATGATTCCGAAAAAGCGGTTGAATATTCTTCTGGCTGACGATGGCTCTCAGCATGCACAATCAGCGGTGGAATTGCTACAGTCCCTGCCCCTGCCGACGACCAGTCGCATTGTCGTGGTGCGGGGCTTCACCTCGGGGCAGATCCCCTATTTGCCCGAATACGAAAAATCTCTCGAACGCACCAAAACCCAGTTGGAATCCAGCGGCTTCAAAGCGACGACGATCCTCGAGATGGGTCCGCCTGTGGAAAAGATTCTGGAGATCGCCGCCGCCAAAAAGTCCGACTTGATCGTGGTCGGCGCGAAAGGTCTGCGCGCCACGCTTGGCATCCTGCTTGGAGGTGTGGCCCAGCAGGTGGTGGAATACGCCGTCTGTCCCGTCCTGGTCGTGCGCGCTCCCTTCCAGGGGTTGCGACGCATCCTCCTCGTCACGGACGGATCCTCTCACAGTCAAAGCGCGGTGCGTTATCTGGCGCGCTTCCCGCATCCCGAGGACGCGGATATTCACGTCATGCACGTCCTGCCGCCCGAGGAACTTCCCATCATGATGGAGCCGTACCTTGGAGGCTGGCAGACCGCCTACGCGTCCCGAACCGATGAACAGGCCGCGGAGGTGCGTGAACAGCAGAAGAAGGAGGGAGAAGCGCTTCTCGCGCGGACCTCCAGCCTGCTGGCCCGTCACGGACTTTCCTCCACGCCCGTACTGCTTCGCGGTGACGCGGCCACTGAGATCATCGGCTACGTTGTGGAGAATAAAATTGACTTGATCATGGCTGGCTCGCGCGGCCTGAGCGAATTCAAGGGCTTTTGGATGGGAAGCGTCTCGCGTAAACTGGTGCATTACGCGCCCTGTTCCATCCTGATCGTGAAACAGATAAAGAAGGAGTGAGCCCATGGAAGTGGAAGTTGGAAAAGTCACCCACTACTTCGACCACATCCACGTGGCGGTGCTCTCGCTCACCTCCAGCCTGAAAGTCGGCGATATGATCCACATCCACGGCCACAGCACCGACTTCAATCAACGCGTCACTTCGATGGAGATCGAACATCACAGCGTGGTCTGGGTCAAACCTGGTGACGACGTCGCCCTCAAGGTTATCGAGCCTGCCCATCCACACGACCTGGTCTACAAGGTTGTCGAAGACGTGCACATGCCCATCGCGTAAAAGGGACGCGCTGGGAGGGGCGTTTTTGGATTTAAGAATGGTATAATGCCGCCCATGGAAACCAATCGGAAATCTGCCGTTGCTCAGGCCGCTGCCGCCGCTACGCGTGCGTCCTCCTAACCTGTCACGGCTTGAGACGGAGTTATCCTTCCAGTCCCGAACCCATACAGGTTCGGGACTTTCCATTCATCGCATTGCTCTCTGTTCTCTACTCTCTTCCTTCGCTTGGTATAATCTCAAAACTTCACCCTCGGAGCACTTCGCAAATGACCCGCAAACTCACAGGCAACCAGATTCGTCAGGACTTCATCGACTTCTTTGTGGAACACGGACATACTGCTGTTCCATCCATGTCCCTTGTCCCAGGTGGCGACAGTACCTTGCTGTTCACCAACTCGGGCATGGTGCAGTTCAAGGACGTCTTCATCGGCACCGACAAGAAGCCCTACACCCGCGCCGTGGACTCGCAGAAATGTATGCGCGTGGCTGGCAAGCACAACGACCTCGATGACGTCGGCCGCGATGACACGCATCACACCTTCTTCGAGATGCTCGGCAACTGGTCGTTTGGCGATTATTACAAAAAGGAAGCCATCGCCTGGTCCTGGCAGTTGCTCACTGAAGTGTGGGGTCTGCCCAAGGATAAACTCTACGCCACCTGCTTCGAAGATGACAAGGGCAACGTCCCGCGCGATGACGAAGCCGCGGACATCTGGCGCACCCAGCCTGGGATCAATCCCGATCACATTCTTTTCTTCGGACGCAAGGAAAATTTCTGGCAGATGGCCGAGACGGGACCGTGCGGCCCGTGTTCCGAGATCCATCTCGACCTCGGCGAGGAACGCGACAATATGCGCGGCAAACCTCACCAGTGCGGCGTGAACGGCGAATGTACGCGCTTCCTCGAACTCTGGAACAACGTCTTTATCCAATACAATCTCTTCGACGATGGCCGCCTCGAGCCTCTTCCCGCTAAACACGTGGACACGGGCATGGGCTTCGAACGCATCGTCTCCGTTTTGCAGGGTGTCGACTCCAACTACAAAACCGACCTCTTCACAGGTTCGCTGGATGTCCTGCGCTCGCTCACAGGTCACAGCGAAAAGGAAATGCTCGCCGACTTCACTCCCTACCGCGTCATCTGCGACCACGTCCGTTCGGCGGCGTTCCTCATCGCCGATGGCGTCGTCCCTGGCAACGCGGGCCGCAACTACGTCACGCGCATGATCATCCGCCGCGCGGCGCGCTTCGGCACGAAGATCGGCCTCCACGAACCGTTCCTCGCGAAGGTCGCGGAAGCGGTCATCAAGGAATACGGCGACTTCTACACGGAACTCGAAAAGAGCAGGATCTCCATCCTCGACAATCTGACTCGGGAGGAAGTTCGCTTCGCGCGGACCGTGGAGGCGGGCACGGCCCAACTGGAGAATCTCCTCTCGGACCTGCGCGCGGCCAACAAAACCACCCTCGACGGTCACCTCGCCTTTGACCTCTACGCCACTTACGGCCTGCCCTTTGAGATCTCGCGCGACATCGCCCGCGAGCAAGGCCTCGATGTGGACGAAAGCGGATTCAACGAAGCAAAGGAAAAGCACAGCAAGGCCTCGGGCGGCGGCAAGGCCATGGGCAAACTCGGCGGCGAAGACGCGGAATTCTTCGCGGGCATTTTCAAAGATTTGCAGACAAAGGGCAAATTGGGCAAGGACGGCGTCGCGTACGATCCCTATGGAAGTATTTCCGTCGAGGGCGAAGTGCTCGCGCTCGTCGTGGACGGACAGTCTGTCCAGTCTGCGGGGTTGGACGATCAGGTCGAAGTCATCCTGCCGAAGACGGGCTTCTACATCGAAGCGGGCGGACAGGTGGGCGACACGGGCATCATTCGTTCGCTCCCATCACCTGCCGTCGGGAGAGGGGCTGGGGGTGAGGGCGATTGGCAGATCGAAGTGACCGAGATGCGCCGTCCCTCTGCGGGCGTGCTGGTTCACGTTGGCACAGTCATTTCTGGCCGACCGAAAGTTGGCAACAAAGCCACCGCCGAGGTGGATGCCTCTCGCCGACACGATATCATGCGGAATCACACCGCTACGCATTTGCTCCACAAGGCATTACACGCTGTCCTGAGTGACCAAGCCAAGCAGGCAGGTTCGCTCGTCGCGCCGACGCATCTCCGCTTCGATTTCAACCATCCCGTCGCGATGACACCCGAACAGATCGAGCGCGTCGAGAGGATGGTCAACGAAGCGATCGCGGCGGATATGCCCGTGCACAAGGAGACCAAGTCGCTGGACGAGGCCAAGAAGGATGGAGCGATGGCGCTCTTCGGCGAGAAATACGGCGAGACCGTCCGCACGATTTCGATTCTTGAGGATGAAGACGAAAAATATTCGTACGAACTCTGCGGCGGCACCCATCTCGAACGCACGTCCGACATCGGCGCGTTCCTCATCGTCAGCGAGGGATCGGCCGCGGCGGGCATCCGCCGCATCGAAGCAGTGACGGGACGCGGCGCCTACGAGTTGATCGCGAAGCGCTTCAAGTCGCTGAAACAGACCGCGGGCGCGCTGAAATCTTCGGTGGACGAAGTCCCCGCAAAGGTCGAGTCCTTGCAGGAGGAATTATCTGACCTGAAAAAGGAACTCGCCAACCTGCGAGCACAGCAAGCGCTTTCGACCTTCGACCTTCGACTTTCGACCGTGCAAACTGTCAGTGGCGTCAACGCACTCGGCGCGGAGATTCCTGATTCCACCGTGGATACGCTTCGCCTGCTGGCCGATAAGTTCCGCGAGAAATATCCCCAAGATGGCGCGGTCGTCCTCGTAACAGGATCCACCGTCATCGCGGCAGTGACCGAGGATCTCGTCAAGAGAGGCCTGAAAGCGAGCGATCTCATCACGGGAATCGGCGGCAAGGGGGGCGGACGTCCTAATCTCGCGCAGGGAAGCCTGCCCGAGGAAAAAGTGAAGGATGCGTTAGGCCGATTGCCAGACGTTCTATCTGGAAAGTTGAAGTAAAGACCTGGGGCAGACATTTGTCTGCCCCATTTCCTTGCCTGAGGGATGCCGTGTTTTCTTCAGCGAACAATACCGACCTGTTCAGTAAATACAAACAACAGACCTATCGTCTGGCGTTTCCTTTTGGCGTTGTGATCACCATCCTTTATGTGGTCGTGCAGGCCGAGGCGGGAAGTCTGCGTTTTTACTTCGGCATTGGCATGGCGGTTATTTTGTTTCTTCTCTCAATTCTCGTTTGGTGGTATCCGAGCTTTCTCAATACCATTGAATTGGTCTTTTATTTTTCCGTGGTTTCCCATTTCTTTTTATTGACCTATTGGGCAATCGAATCTCTCGTTGACCGAAATGCCCTTACTCCTGAAGTGCTGGCAGACCATGTCAATAGCCTGGGTATGTGGTTGGTTGTTTTTGTGATGGGCGGCTTTTTGACTTTGAAAATCACCCACGCGAGGATCCTGCTTGCCTACATTTTTTCTGGCGTGACGGTATTGGGAAGCATTAACATCCTTTTTCTGGCGTCGATAAACCAATTGAATGCCGCCTACCTGTTCCAGTGGGTCAATCCGCTTGCGGCGTTGATGATCGCCATCCTGCTCATACAGCGCATGGGCGTGCTGCAACAGAACCAGGCATCGACTGATTCGTTGACGGGCTTGTTGAATCGTCGTGCCATGTATCGTATTTTGGAGCGCGAATTGGAGCGCTCGGCCCGTTACAGGAAAACATTTTCCATCATCATTTTTGATCTGGATAATTTCAAGATCGTCAACGATACTTTTGGACACCTCATGGGCGATCAGGTGCTGAAAGAACTATCCAGCCGAATCGGTAATGCCATCCGTCAATCTGACAACCTCGGCCGCTGGGGTGGGGAAGAGTTCCTGCTTGTCCTGCCTGAGACGGACGGCGAATCGGCCAGGGTATTCGCAGAGCGGATCCGCCAAATATTGAAGACGTCTCAATTTGGAAAAGTAGCAAACGTCACTGCCAGCTTTGGCGTGACGGCATTCCGCGAGGGTGTGGGACTGGAAGAAATGTTGCACTCGGCCGATAGCGCCATGTACCAGACCAAGCAGAATGGGCGTGACGCTGTGACACTGTTTTGATGACCGTCAACTGACAGCTTCACACACATAACCTTTCAGAAACCGCCCCATTGGGCGGCTTTTTGATTCCGTCGAGGGAACTTTCCTTTCTATAAATCGTCCCACAAAGGAGGACACCGACCAATGAAATGGAGGGCCTATGGAATGAATTGACTTGCCATCGTACCGCGGGACGCCGCCCGTGTGGTACACCCGTACATTCTGAAAACATTCAAAAGGAGAAGAGAATGTTCGTAAAACGCCTTGCCCTTTTGGGCCTTCTATTCACATTGCTGTTTGCCTCCGCCTGCGGACCAAAGGCAACTGAGGCACCTAGCCTGCCATCGCCCTCAAACTATTACGAAGTGCCAGCGGCCACCGAACCGCCCTTTGAATCCTATGAGGAGCCTTCCGAGGTCGAACAGGGACTGTATGCTCCCACAGCAACCGCACCCAATAAAAACCGCGAACCCTACGACATGTTCTTTGAAGACTATGGCGTCAATCCGTCCATTGACACCGAAGATGACAATCTGTCCACGTTCGCGCTCGACGTGGACACAGGTTCCTACACCATCATGCGCAATTACCTGAACGAAGGCAACCTGCCTCCGAGTGATTCGGTGCGCGTGGAGGAATACGTCAACTACTTCGAGCAGGACTATCCCATCCCGCCCGCGCATCAGGCCTTCGCCATTTCGGTGGACGGCGCGCCCTCGCCCTTCACCCTCACCGAACGCTATCAGATGATCCGCGTCGGCATTCAGGGCTACGAAGTCCCCGCCAGCGAACGCAAGGACGCCAATCTCGTCTTCGTGATTGACGTCTCTGGTTCGATGGACATGGACAACCGCCTCGGCCTAGTCAAGCGCTCGCTCGAACTGCTGGTAGAGCAACTCCGTGAGACGGACACGGTAGCGATCGTCGTCTACGGGACAGACGCCCGCCTCGTCCTGGACCCGACGCGGGGTTCCGAAAAAGGGAAGATTCTCCGCGCTATCAACCGCCTCCAGCCTGAGGGCGTCACCAACGCCGAAGCGGGGATCCGTCTCGGATACAAGACCGCCATGCGCGCCTACATCCCCGACGGAATCAATCGCATCATCCTCTGCTCGGACGGCGTCGCCAACATGGGACAGACCGAGTGGGACGCGATCCTCGGCGAAGTGCGCGGCTACCTGGAGGAAGGAGTCACGCTTTCCAGTTTCGGCTTCGGCATGGACAATTACAACGACACCCTCATGGAGCAACTCGCCGACAACGGCGATGGGGTTTACGCTTACATTGACGACATGGATGAGGCCCGTCGCCAGTTCGTGGAGAACATGACCTCCAACCTGCAGACCATCGCGATGGATGCCAAAGTGCAGGTGGAGTTCAATCCTGCTGTCGTGATGCGCTATCGCCTGGTCGGCTTCGAGAACCGCGCCATCGCGGACGAGGACTTCCGCAACGACCGCGTGGACGCGGGCGAGATTGGCGCGGGGCATTCCGTCACCGCACTATACGAAGTCAAACTCTACCCCGAAGCCTACGGGCAGATCGCCACCGTCTATCTCCGCTGGCAGGACCCCGACACGCGTCAGGTGGTGGAACTCTCCCGTGAATTCAACACGGAGGAAATGTTCCGCCGCTTCGAAGACGCCAGTCCGTACTTCCAACGCGCGGTCGTGGTAGCCGAATATGCCGAGATCATGAAAGAGAGTTACTGGGCCGAAGAGAACACGCTCTCCGATGTTTACCGTGAAGCCGAGCGCATTGCCGAGCTCCTCTTCCGTGACGAGGCCATGCAGGAATTTGTGGACCTCGTCCGCACGGCGATGAGATTGGCAAGGTAGTACCTATCGGATTGCAGACTCCCCGTCTGCAAAGTTGGCGCGGATTCAAGTCCGCGCTCCGAGATTTCTGAGTTAGTCTGCCCTGACGGATGTCCCATGTTCGTCAGGGCATTTTTATTTATAATGTCCGCTCTAAAGGAGAAAAAATGAAAACCCTTCGCAAAACCCTTATCGTTATCCTCATGCTTGTCTTCATCCTTGCCTGCCAGGCGGTGACGCGCCCGATCGAGCAGGTGCAGGATACCGCAGGCACCGCCGCCGCGTACGCCACCCAGGCAGGTGAAGTCGTGACGCAGGTTTCGGGTCTGGCGACTGAGTTCGCCCCCTTCGAAACGCTGATGCCCAACATTCCTGGCGGCAACCCACTCGACCCGCAGTCCCCGCCGCTCTCTGAATGGAACGGCATTCCCGTCATGCCGCAGGCCAGCGCGGGCGAAGAATCGGACGGGATGTATGTTTTCAAGATCGCCGCCACTTCGCAGGAAATTCAGGATTTTTACAACGCAAAACTGGCCGATCTCGGCTGGGAAACCACTGTCTCCCTGCCTATGGAAGGGACGGCCATCCTGCTTTACACCAAAGACAATCAGGTGTTGAGCATCACCATCATGCCCGCTGAAAGTGAGGGGACCATCGTGATGATCACCGTGCAATAGATAGTATTGAATACAACAGTGCGCCCTTGCTCCTCGCGGAGTCGGGGCGCACTTCAGTTCTTTTTGGAAACTGTCATTCCGATTGAATCTGCTGTGTTATCAATCTCTGGAGAATGGATAAAAGGCCAGGTGTAACTCGCAGGTTCGAGATAATGGTTTTGTTCTTGCTTTCGAGCTGATTCTTGCTGTTTACCGAAAGTGAGAGACTCTTCACACTCAATAATTGGAAATTATGGCAAGTCTGGCATTCGCGCATGGTTAATTTGGTGAAAAGACTGCCTTCCTTTCTTGGTTTTAGGTCTCCAATGACGGAAAAATTTCCCTGTTTGATCTCGCGTTGAAAATTGGCTTGATTGGGTATCGGGTAAAAAAGCCCGATGTAACGTTCAGCAGTCACCCAATTACCGCATTCTTCGCAAAACGGGCTGTCAAAGTGATTGGTGATGACGAACCATGCGGTGACGCCGATGACCGTGGCCGCCTCTACCAGCCAGACAAGATAGAGGATCACCCCAGTCGGCCGCGTGTTGCTGATAACGTAAATTCCTACTTCTGCCACCGCTCGCATGAAGGAAAGAACTTCCCCAGGAAAGAAAAACGCCATCAGGAAATCGGCGCTACCCAGCGCGGCCGCCATCCATGCCACCCAGCCTGCATAATCTGCCAAAATTCCAAACCCCACCCCTGCCAGCACAACTATCGCGGAGTTCCGAATTTTCCCACGATCCACTGCCCACGAAACGATGAATCCGATAACGATCGGGTATCCGATCATGATGAAGATTTTGATGTAAATAAAGGGAATGAAAAACATCACATACCCATATACCAATCCCAATAGGAGCGTGGAGGTTAAGCCCGTCGCTGCAACGAGCAGCAAGCCTCCAATTGGCGCTTTCCACGAATGGCGGTAGAACAATTCGTTTGATGATGCAAATGGGTCCATGTATGACTCCTTCCCAGGGTGATTTCGTTTCCATTTTACATGATGTGCCAGACTTTACGCATTCCAGTTTTTATCCCTCGGCTATAATATCCCTGTGAAGACTCACCTGCTCGCGCTCGAATCGCACGACGATCTCGTCTCGGTCAAGGACAAGATGTCCTGGGCCAAGACGCCGCGCATCCTGCTCATCTGGCCGAAAGGGGAACGGATAGCGCTTCGGCCTCTTGACCTGCGGATGCTCCAGCGACATGCGCATTCGCTCGGCGCGGACCTCGGGCTGGTGACGCGCGACCCGCACGTCCGACGCGAAGCCGCCGCGTTGGGACTGCCTCTCTTTAATTCCCCCCGTTCGGCTCAAACGGACGAATGGCCCGAATCGCGTTCCCCGAAGTTTTCAAACCCTCGGAGATCTCCCGCCAGTCTGCGCGCCATGTGCGACGCATCGCGTCCACCGCGCGAAACATGGACGGCGAATCAATCCGTCCGCATCGGATTCTTTACGTTGGGCGTCCTCGCCGTTTTCGCTCTGACGCTTCTCTTTTTCCCTCACGCCACGATCGCGCTTTCTCCCGAATCGAAGACCCAAGAGTTGACCATCTCCGTCACCGCCGACCCCGCGTTGAAGGAAGTGTTCATCACGGGTAACATCCCCGCACGCAAGACGACCCGCGAAACGACTGGCAGCCTGGAGCTCGCGTCCACGGGCAAGATCGCCGTCCCTGAGAATGAAGCGAAGGGCGTCGCCCGCTTCCGTAACCTGACCGCCTCGAAGATACAGATCCCGCTCGGGACGGTCGTCCAGACCCTCGGCGCGGCGCCCGTCCGATTCAAGACCACGCAAGAGGCCGAGATCGCCGCGGGCGCGGGACGGACGGTGGACGTCCCCATCGAGGCGATTGGTGCGGGCGAGAGCGGAAATCTCGCGGTCGATTTGATCCAACTTGTTGAGGGGTCTCTCGGCCTCTCGCTCGCGGTGACCAATCCCGCACCCACCTCGGGCGGCACCGAGCGGACGGTTGTCGCGCCCAGCGCGGCAGACCGCGAGCGTTTGCGGGGGATGCTGTTGGAAAATTTGCGCGAGCAGTTGAAACTGGAAGCGATGGCGGAATTGCCGTCGGGCAGTTTGATCTTCCCTGATTCGATTCGTGAAGTTGCGGTGCTGGAGGAAGTTTTTTTCCCGCCCGCGGGCAAGGCAGGCGCGGCGCTTTCGTTGACGATGCGCGTCGAATTCTCACTCCAATACGCGTCGGGCGTTGACCTGAATACGCTTTCGACGCTCGCGATGAACGCCGCGCTCGAGGATGGGTTTGTCGCCACGTCCGATGCGCCGACCATCCAGCTCTTCGGCACGCCCTTCGCCTCGGACGATGGAAAGACGAATTTCTCGCTCCAGATGGAGCGGCCGATCTTCCGCACCATTGACCCGCGCCGCGTCCTCTCGCTGGCCCAGGGCCGCAGCGCGGACTCTGCTCGCGCACGCTTGAGCGAATCCTTCGTGTTCTCCTCTCCGCCGCAGATCGAACTCTCTCCCCGCTGGTGGCCGTGGCTGCCCCTCGCGCCCTTCCGCATTGAGGTGGTAATTCAATGAGAAAATATTCCCGCAAATCCCAAATTTGGACGCGGAAGACGCGGATTGACGCGGATGAACGCAGAATCCCATTTTTTCTCCGCGTTTTCCGCGCATGTCCGTGTTTATCCGCGTCCCATGATTTTGGCTTGATCTCATGAGAATCCTCTGCGTTGACCACGGCGAAAAGCGCATCGGACTCGCCCTCAGCGACCCGACCGCCACCATCGCCTCGCCATTGAAGGTGATCGTTCATACCGCACGCGTGATGGACGCGGCGCAGGTGGCCGCCCTCGCCGCCGAGCATGAAGCGGGACTCATCCTCGTTGGCCAATCGTTCGATGAAGATGGCAATCCTAACGCGGCAGGACGATCCGCGGCGCGCTTTGCCGAAGCACTGAAACTCCAGACCGAGATCCCCGTTCAAATGTGGGACGAGTCCCTTAGCACGCAAGATGCCCGCGCCAGTCGCATCGCCCTCGGCGTCTCGCGCAAAAAACGCGCAGGTCACCATGACGCCCTCGCCGCCGTGGTGATTTTGCAATCGTATCTTGAGGAACACAGGTAAATAAGTACGCACGTGGACAGGTACACACATATACAGGTAGAAACCTACACTGGCTGTTTGTAACTCGTATCGTGTAACATGTAGCCCGTATCTCCTACCTCGCATTTCTTTACTAATCGCTAACCGCCAATCGCTAATTGCTAAAATGCGCCGCCTTCCCCTCATCCTCCTCGCCCTTGCCTTCCTCTTCGTTTTGGGGTACGTTTTTATTTTCATTCCCAAGCAGGTCGAACGCAACTATGGACCCGCGTCCCCGCGACTCCCTCTCAGCCAGTATTACAAATATGCCCTGCGCCTCTTCTGGCACGACGGACTTCTCACCGCGCCCTCCAACGCCTCGAGCCAATTTTTTATCGTCCAGGCGGGCGAGTCTCCCATTGCGATCGCAGACCGCCTCGAAGCCACGGGCATCATCCTCGACGCCGATGCCTTCCTCGACTACCTGATCTTCACGGGTCTCGACACATCCCTGCAATCGGGCAACCACCACTTCGATCCCAACCTCTCCATCATTGACGTTGCGCGCGCCATGCAGGACGCTTCTCCCACCGACGTGACCTTCGTCGTCCTTCCAGGCTGGCGGATGGAGGAGATCGCCGCATCGCTCCCGACCTCGGGGCTGAATGCGACCCCCGAGGCGTTTCTCTCCGCCGCGCGGACCCCTGCCAACTTCCCCTTCCTCGAAGGTGCGTCCACGAACGAAGGCTTCCTCATGCCCGACGCGTACATCCTTCCCCGCGCCACCGACGCCGACGCGCTGGTCGAGACCCTCATCCGCAACTTCGCCAACCACCTCACGTCCGAACTCGAGACGGGTTTCTCCAATCAGGGACTGACCGTCTATCAGGCTGTCACTCTTGCTTCCCTCGTGGAACGCGAATCCATCATCACGGACGAGATGCCGCTCATCGCCTCCGTTTTTCTCAACCGCATCAACTACGGCTGGAAACTGGATAGCGACCCCACTGTCCAATATTCCATCGGCTTTGACGGGAACTGGTGGCCGAATCCGCTCTCCTCCCTCGATCTCGATTTTGACTCTCCCTACAACACCTATCTCTACACGGGTCTGCCTCCCGCGCCGATCAGCAACCCCAGCATGGACGCGTTGCGCGCTGTCGCCAATCCTGCCGTCAGCGATTACTTCTTCTTCCGCGCCAAATGTGACGGCTCAGGCCTCCACAATTTTTCGGTGACGCTGGAGGAGCATATCAACTACGAGTGCCCATAATGTACGCACGACCCCTCTGAATCCAAACGCGCCCTGAATTTCAGGGCGCGTTTGACTTGAATGGATCGGATGGGTTACGGGAGTTTCATCAGGAAGGCATCGTCGAACCATGCCCTGCCGGACTTCTCCTGGAAGACGATGCGGAAGGTCAAGTGGGTGTAATCCGCAGGGGCGGTGGCAGTGGCGGTGTAGATTCTCCAACCACGCGTGCCGGATGCCAGTCTCAAGACCGAGGTGCCGACCACCTTGTTCCACAGGTTGTAGAACTTCACTTCCGCCTGAATGCGTCCCCCGCTGGGGATGTTCAGGGTGCGGGCGGAGAGGCCAAAACTGTATTGGTCACCGGCCTTGCCCGGCAGTTTCACCATCTGGAAGATGGTACGGAGCGTGTTTTGCTTATCCCCGTTTAGGACGACAGAGCAGGGAGCGCTCTTGAAGACCTTGCAATCGAGGGCGGGGGTGTAAGGGGCGGGGATGCCGATCGCCTTCCATGGATAGGGGAACACGTAGACGCCGCCAAAATCGGGCCTGAGGAGCAGGGTGTTTTGGCCGAGGGCTTTCCACTGGGCGTACAGGGTGAGGTTGGCGGAGAAGTCGTAGAAAGCGCCGTCCGCGTAGGCGGTGCCGGTTCCATTCTCCAGTGTGTTCCAGCCGTTGAAGGTGTAACCCGTGTGTGTAAAGGCATTCAGCGTCAGTGCGGCGGGGAGATTGCTCGCCTGCGGGTCCATCGTGCCCGTTCCGCCATTGGGATCAAAGGTGACGGTATGGTCGTCGGAGGCCCACTGGGCATAGAGGGTCATGTTGTCCGCACCCATCGTGTCGGTGGCGAAGTTCCATTGCGTGCCGCCGATCGGGGCATCGAACCAGCCGGCAAAGATGTAGCCGGCGAAGGTCGGGGCGGGCGGTTCCACGACGAGATCGCCGTAGTTCACGTTCTGGGTGAAGGTGGGATCGCCGTTCTGCGGGTCGAAGGTGACGACGTAGGTATCCACCGCGAAGGTAGCCGAGATGGTGTGATTGGCGGTGACGTTGGTGAAGTCATACGTCGGGACCGCGCCGACCGAGGAGCCGTCCACCAGCACGTCCACGATGTGGTAGCCGAGATCGGGAGTGATGGTGTAGGACTGGCTTCCGTTGTAGTCCATGTTGGTCACGCCGCTCGGGGTGACCGTTCCGTTCGCACCCGCGCTGGCGGTGATGGTGAAGGTGTCAATCGCGAAAGTGGCCGAGATGGTGTGGTTGGCGGTGACGTTGGTGAAGTCATACGTGGCGACCGCGCCGACCGAGGAGCCGTCCACCAACACGTCCACGATGTGGTAGCCGAGGTCGGGGGTGATGGTGTAGGACTGGCTACCGTTGTAGTTCACGTTGGTCACGCCGCTCGGGGTGACCGTTCCGTTGGGGCCCGCGCTGGCGGTGATGGTGAAGGTGTCAATCGCGAAAGTGGCCGAGATGGTGTGGTTGGCGGTGACGTTGGTGAAGTCATACGTGGCGACCGCGCCGACCGAGGAGCCGTCCACCAGCACGTCCACGATGTGGTAGCCCAGATCGGGGGTGATGGTGTAGGACTGGCTGCCGTTGTAGTTCACGTTGGTCGCGTCGCTCGGGGTAACACTCCCGTTGGCGCCCGCGCTGGCGGTGATGGTGAAGGTGTCAATCGCGAAAGTGGCCGAGATGGTGTGATTGGCCGTGACATTGGTGAAATCGTAACTGGTCACCGCGCCAACCGAGGAGCCGTCCACCAGCACGTCCGCGACGTGGTAGCCCAGAGCGGGGGTGATGCTGTAGGACTGGCTGCCGCCAGAATTAACATTGGTCACGCCGCTCGGGGTGACGCTCCCGTTCGCGCCCGCGCTGGCGGTGATGGTGTAGATGCCAAGATTGGTCAGGTTGAAGTTCTGACTCGTCGCGCCGCTTGCGCTGGCAGTGACAGTGTACGCGCCTGCCGTGCCATTGGCAGTCGCCGTGACGCTGGCTACGCCGCTGGTGACTACGCCGCTCGTGGGTATGGTCGCCGGGCTGCCGGTGATGCTGGCATTGGCAGTCACTCCGTTGGGCGTAAAGGTCACTTTTCCGCCGTCCACCGGTTCGCTGTAACTGCTGCTGACCGTCACTTCAAGCGGATTGGTGAACGCGGTACTCACCGTCGCGGATTGATTATCCCCGCCGGATTTGCTCATGTCGAATCCGCGCGATTCAAACGCGCCGATGTCGCATGTTCCCACATGATTAATTCCGCGCTGGTCTTTTCCGCTGACGGGAGCAGCCGCGCAGGTGGCGGCATGTCCCGCGTTAATGGCAGGGGAGCCGGGAAGCAGCGGGAAGGTCTGTGTCGTTCCGCCATAATTGGCAAGGGTGCTGCTTAAAAGCGGGTTAACGCCGATGATGTTGCTGTTCACGCCATTGATCAAGCCGCAAGCCTTGGTGGCGTCTTCGATCAGGTTGTTGCTGGCGGCGCTGACTATACCAGAACTTGCAAGTACGCAATCCCCGCCGCTGATGGAATTGGCAATAATAGTATTCTTCAGCGTCAGCGCGGCGGTGACGTACTCGTTGAGGATGCCGCCGCCGTTGATTGCTGAGTTGCCGGAGAGAGTACTGTTTGTCAACGTCAGCATGCTCCAATTGTTGATGCCGCCGCCCCAATTGCCGCTGTTGCCGGAGAAGGTACTGTTCGTTACCGTCATCGTGCCGCCAGCATTGTGGAGGCCGGCACCTCCTCCTGCAGAGTTGCCGGAGAAGGTACTGTTCGTTATCGTCATCGTGCCGTAGTTCTGGAGGCCGCCGCCCCAAGAAGTTACCACGTTGCCGGAGAAGGTACTGTCCGTCACCGTCATCATGCCACTGCTGTCGTTGTAGATGCCGCCGCCGGAGCCTGCCGAGTTGCCGGAAACAGTGCTGTTCAATACCGACAGCGTGCCCAAATTCAGGATACCGCCGCCGTTGCCGCCGCTCGCCAGCCCATTAGCAATGGTCAGATTATTCAACGTGACCGTGTAGCCGTTGGAAATGTTGAACACGCGTAAAGCATTATTGCCGCTGACGGTGAAGTCGGGCGCGGCAGAGCCATCAATGATCACGTTCTTGGCGATCGTCAATTCACCGCTGGTGAGCGTGAGTGTTTGCCCGGCGAGAGAGGCATCAATGGTGATCAGGCCACCATCACACACGTCCGCCAGCGCCTGGCGCAGGGAGTCGATGCCGCTGTCATTGGTGTTGAAGACGGTGACGTTGTAGACGCAGTCGTAGATTTCCACTTCGTCCAGGTAGCCAGTGAAATAGCGATCGCCGCCCGAGATGAAGTTGTTTAACCCATACCCCAGCATCACCGGGGTGCTTGCTGGCAGGTTGGCCGAATTGGCTGTGTCTGTGTCCATCAACACCCCATTAACATAGGTGCTGAAGCGACTTGCGCTGGCGTAATAGACCGTGGTCACTTTTACCCACTGGTTGGCGTAGGGGGTAAAAGTGAACGAGGTATTGCCGCCGCCGTTATACACGCCGATGTTGGCCTGTCCATTTCCATCAATCAGCCAGTGGATGCCGCCATCGGGCGAGCCAACGCCGTACGGGTTGCCCATCCATATTGCCCACTGACGTTGTCCTGGCGTCGGGATGTACTTCATCCAGAACGAGACCGTGAAGGTATGGTTGCCCTGGATTTCATTGCCCAGGTTGGCGCGCCCATACCGGAATTGGACGCCGTCGAATTGCAGCGAGTTGCTTCCGCCGCCGGGCGGTACATCCGCGGAATAGGCGGGGAATCCGCCGGATTGGAAGAGTGTTCCGTTGTAGCCGTTGATGGAGGAGTCGTTGTAATTCCCATTGAGACTCCACTTGGCCACCTGCGGACCCGCGGCACGCGCCGGGGCGACTGGGATGGCCAGGGCGTTGACAATCAGTGCAAGGATGGTTGCCAGCGCCAGAATATTGAACGTTCGTTTCATTTGTTTCTCCTTTTTGAAGGTTATAGTGGAAGTAAAAACCCGACCGAGCACAATATAGAATTTTTTTGGATGGCTTCACGTCTCCTTTTTGAATGAAATGGAAATGGTTTCCTGTGCTAATTCCCGCAGCGCGGAGATCAACTCCGCGCGCGGGGTGGTCCTGGCCAATACGCGGTGTGCGCCGTAATCCAGCGCCATGCGGGCCAGTCCAGGAAAATCGTCGTTCATCAACGCGAGGATCATCACATTGGGGAGTTCGTGCCGCAATGCCGAAATTCTCTCCAGGTCGGGAAGAGCAGGACTTCCCACTGAAAACAAAGTCAGGCGCGGCCTCAACCGCTGAATGGTTTGGATGGCCTGTGCACTTTCCTGCACCTCCGCCAGCACGTTCATCCCTTCTGCCGCCAGAGTGGCGCTGAACGCGGTCAACGACAGGGGCTGTCCTTCAATGATGACAATGGTTGGATTGGGATCCGTGTTCATAAATATTGCGCCTAATTGGGTTGATGTACCGCATCTTATGCCATTCCCCTGTTTACCAGCATCACATGGTGTTTAATTTTTGTTTAAATTCTGTTTAAGTGAATTTAAACGGACAAAGCCCGCCTCCCGCGGACTTCGTCAATACTCCAAACTTGAACGTCCTACTGATCCTTGAAAACCATCCTTGCACCCATCCCCTTTTCAGGGACGCATAAAAAGGTCGTAGCTGGCATACTGCCTAGCGTCAGTTCTCATCCAGAAGTCTGTTATGCGTATACGCCAGCACCTGCAATCTGTTTTCCAGGCCAAGCCGCTGCTGCACGTGGTAAATATGCGCCCGCACGGTTGACTCTTGCAGGTTCAGAATTTTGCCGATTTGCTTGTCGGTCTTTCCTTCTGCCAACAAACTCAAAATTTCCTGCTGGCGTTTGGTCAATGTGGCCTCGAAATCTTCCGTAGCCTTGACGGTTTTAGTGCGCCGCAGCCCCTGAAACAACTTCATCGTAATTCCCACCGGCATGTATGGAACCCCATCCGCAACTTTACGGATGGCTTCTAGGAGATATTCGCGCGGCGCAGTCTTGGGAAAGTACCCCAGTGCACCGGCTCGAATCGCAGCCACCACGCGCTCCTCATCCTCCATACTGGTGACAACCAGTAATTTTGCCTGCGGGTTGGATTGAAATATCTGCTCGATGGCCTCCACGCCCTCCATTCTGGGCATCAGTAGGTCCATCAAGATCACATCTGGCGTGATTTTCTTCAGAAGCTGGAAGGCCTCGAGCGGGTCGGACGCCTCGCCGACCACCTCCAGGTCTTTTTCGCTGATAAAAGACATTTTCAGCGCTTCCCGCATCATGGGGTGATCGTCCACGATCAGGATTTTAATATGTTTCATTTTATCTCTCCATTGTCGCCGTAAAACGCACTGACGTACCTTCTCCGGGTGTGGAAATCACCGACAATTTTCCGCCTAAAATGCGAGCCCGTTCGTTCATGGACTTCATGCCGTATCCGCCGGAACGCATCTGCCTGATATCGAAGCCGCCGCCATCGTCTGCAATCTCCAGGTCAAAATGGTTGCCCGTGCAAACGAAGTGAATATGCACCTGATGAGCCTGGGAGTGTTTAAGGGAATTGTTCAGCGCTTCCATGATAATCCAGTACAGGTTTTCGATCCATGTCACCGGAAAACAATTGATCATGTTATTTTCGTAATCCACCTGGGCTTTGACGCCAACGCGGCGCTCCACCATGTTCAGACGATCTTCCAATGCGCCAATCAAGTCTGTATTTTGATTGATCTCAGCGGATTGCGCCTTATACAGCAACAGTCGGAGTTCCTTAAGCGCGCGCTTGCCGCTTTCCTGGATTCGCTCGGCAGCAAGCAGGGCGTCTTTGGTGCGTTTTTTTTGCAGGAGTACCACCAGAGTTTCGGAGAATAACATCAGACTGTGGATGGATTGGTTGACGGAATCGTGCAAGTCGCGCGCCATCTGCTGGCGTTCTTCCAGTTTGGCAAGTGAGCGCTGGTGTTCCACCACCTGCGCTTGAGTCCCCTGTAGTTCCCGATTCAGTCGTTGAATCTCCGAGAGGCGCTGTTCCAGATCCTTTTCCATGCGGCGGCGCTCGCTGATTTCCAGTGTGCTGCCGATGATGCGATAAAAGCGCCCAGTCTTATCCTTTACCGGTGCCAGAGATGTGTAATATGACTTCAACCCCACGCCTGGCAGGTCTAAATCTTCTTCATAGGAGATGGGTTTGCCCCCCGTGATGGCGCGGTTGTAATTGGCCCGGAGCCTCTTTGCCAGTTCCGAGGGAAACGCATCATCCACTCGTTTACCCAACACAGCCTCACGGGGAATGGATGTGAGAACTTCCTCTGCCTTGTTGCTATCTCCGAGGCAAAAGTCGCCGTTTTCAGCCACTTCAATGATGAACGTACCATGTGCGGTGTTATCGAATACTTCTCGGAAATGCGCTTCACTCTCGCGCAAAGCATCTTCCGCGAGTTTTCGTTCTGTGATTTCGCGTACAACAGATAAAACCTCGTCCGCGCCGAGCGGTACGATGCGGTCTTCGAAGTATCGCAATTTCCCGTTCCTTTCAAGCGCATATTCGAACATAGTCAGCTGATCGGATGCCAACGAACGTTCGATGGCTTCCATCGCGTTTCTGGCGATTTCTGCGGGAAATACGCTGGCAATATTCCTGTTCAGGAACGATTCGGGCGGGATATACAGCATGGACTTGTCCCGACAATGGAAATCTAGGAACACGCCCTGTCGGCTTATAAGAAATAAGAGATCTGGCGTTGAGTTGATAATGGCGCGATACTGCGCTTCGCTTTTTCGGAGCGCTTCTTCCATTTGCTTGCGGTCGGTAATATCCCTCATGGCGATCAAACGACCATATAAATTACCACCCTGATCCCGCAATGGCGTCAAACGGATCTCCAGAAATTTTCCCCCCATTTTTATTTCACGTGATATCTGCGCAAGGGAATCGTCCATTGATGTCAGCGTATCCGATAAATGTGCGAACGCTGTCTCTTGGATCGGTTTCCACAAATCATCCCTGCTGACATTGAAGATGGCTTGCGCCGCCCTATTGAAGTCAGCAATTCGATCCTGATAATCTAATGCCAAAACCCCATCATCCATCCGTTCGATCATAGTATCACGGGCAATATGCACAATATCTAAAAAACGCATCCCATAGAATGCATACAAGAATATCACGCCTGAAATGGAAAAAGTGACGGAACTCCAATCCACGCCTTTGATGCCGCCCACGCCAAAGTGATAAATCCAATTTGCAATCATTGGAATAAACAAAGCGAATGCCAGCAGCACGGATTGCTTTTGTACAAAGTGAGTACCTTTGCGGTATGCCATCCAGAAATTGGCAAACATGAGAACAACCAACACATAGGTGGTAATGTTCATCCACAGGAAGGCCGTTCCGTGGAAGAAAATATACGTGTTATCCGGTGCGGGCTCGAACCTGGTCCATACCCATTGATGGTAATCGTTGGTCCACACTAGAAGAATATTCACAACCGGAATCAACACAACCAGGGCTTTGAACCATCCCTGCTCCAGCCATCGGTCATTTCCTGCAAAAGAAATACTGGTCAGCGTAAACAACGATAGTGCGCTCAGGTATCCGATTGCTTCGATCTTCGCAAAGATGATTTTCAAGGGCAAAGGCACTGCGGCGTAATCCAGAGCCGCCCCCAACGACCAAATCACAATCCCCGCCATTCCTATCGCAAAATACAGTCCCATCAGCGATTTTTTTCTCTGCCAGGCAATAACAAATACAATCACATTGACGCTGAATGTCAGAAATAAAATTACAGAAATGTAGGTTAAGGTAAACATCGTTTTGAGTTTCGTCCTGCGGTCATAGAGTACACGACTCTGCGATAGGGTGAATGATCCACGCATGGGTGATCTGCATCGTTGCGGGCAATGATACCTGAAAACGGAAAACCGAGACCCGTTTGCCCCTCCTGGCTCACAGCAAAACCTTTGTAGGGAAATATTCTATCTTTTTGGATTGGAGGGAAGGTATTTAGAAAAGCACTTACTGAAAACGAGTAGAGAGTTGCGGTCTGGGTCCTTATTTTGGGTGACGTTAGAGGAGCATATCAATAACGAGTGCCCTTAACTACCCATAGCAACCATGTATCAAAACGCGCCCTGCATTTCAGGGCGCGTTTTGATTGAATGGATTGGACAGGTTATGGGAATTTTGTCAGGAACGCATCAGCGAACCATGCCTTGCCGGACATCTTCGAAGGGGGAAGCCTGTGTTAGAGAACAAACGGGCCTCGACTTTGGCTATTTGAGTTGAAGAGGAAGGAAGCGAGAACGGTGCGGAAGCACCCTTCTTGTGCGTGCCCCTGACAAAAGGGCCAAAGTCGAGGGTTTCTTGTAGATCGGGTCGTGCTACGGAACGTAGTACTCGATAATGAGTTGCGGACGACTGGCCGCGCCCGCATTTCCACTGTGCAGGCTGAGGTAGTTGGCGATGGTGTTGTTGTTGTCATCTTGTTGGAAGCGCAGGCGGAGCTGGGTCAAACCGGTGTCGAGTTTGTTGATGTAGGCATTTCCGCTCGTCAGGTCAATGGTGTACCATCCGCCAGCCAGAGCGGTTCTGAAGGGGCCGTAGGTTTTGCCAGCCGCAGTCTGGAAATCGGTGGATTGGAGGGTAGAAGCGCCAAATACGCCCTGTCTCATATCCACCATGAAGCCCTTGAAGATCGAGACCGGGTTGCCGCCACCGGTGATGCCCTGCATCCTGACCTTGAGGGTCACCTTGGTGATGACGGCGTCATCCGGCAGGTCTGCGCCAGTGGCAAAGGAGAGAATGGAGCGATACTGCTTTTTGGCGGCGTCATCGCCGAGGCGCAGGGTGTTGGTGGTGGAGTTCAACGTCCCGCCTTTGTTCGTGTTCTCGCCGGTTTCGAGGATCCAGCCATCGTCCGCGCCCACGGAGCGGAATGTCAGGGTCTGGAGGATGGATGCCTTAACGATATAAGCCGCGCCAGAACTGGCGGCCGAGTTGTTGGTTTGATCGCCATTGACGCCGCTGGCATTGCTATCTTCATAAGGCGCCCCGGCAATCATAGTATCCCCGTCGATAGCCAACGAAAAGCCGAAATAGTCGTAAGCCCCGGTATTGGAGGCTTTCAGGTAAGACTGCTGGCTCCAGGTTGTCCCATCGCGGGTGAAAATGTACGCCGCACCGGAATTGACCGCCGAGTTGTCGTTCTGGTCGCCATTCACACCGCTGGCACTGCTGTCTTCAAAGGGTGCCCCCACAACCACCGTATCCCCCGAGATGGCAACCAGCGAGCCGAACTGGTCGGAAGCCCCGGTATTGGAGGCTTTCAGGTAAGCCTGCTGGTTCCAGGTTGTCCCATCGCGGGTGAAAACGTACGCCGCGCCGGACTCAGCCGCTAAATCATTGCTCTCGTCGCCATTCACGCCGCTGGCGCCGCTGTCTTCATATTCCGCCCCAATCACCACGGTATCTCCGTCAATGGCCACCGAAAATCCGAAATAGTCGGACGCGCCGGTATTGGAGGCTTTCAGGTAAGACTGCTGGCTCCAGGTTGTCCCATCGCGGGTGAAAATGTACGCCGCGCCGGAACTGCCCGCCGAGTTGTCGGTCTGATCGCCATTTACACCGGCGGCAAGGCTGTCTTCCCCGAATGCCCCGACAACCACCGTATCTCCCGAGACGGCAACCGACCAGCCGAAATAGTCGCCAAGCTCAGTGTTGGAGGCTTTCAGATAAGCCTGCTGGCTCCAGGTTATCCCACTGCGGGTGAAAACGTACGCCGCGCCGGAAAGGGAGGCTTTCTTGGTAAAGGTGCTGTTCACGCCGGTGGACATGCTGTCTTCCCCGTATGCCCCAACAACGATGGTATCCCTGGAAATGGCAACCGAATAGCCAAACATGTCCGCGCGCAGGATGGTGGCGGATTTGAGATACGCCTGCTGACTCCACGTCGTCCCACTGCGGGTGAACACATACGCTGCGCCGGAACCGGGTGTCGAGTTGTCGGTCTGATTGCCATTCACAATGGGGGAGTTGCTGTCTTCCCCGTGTGCTCCAACAACGATTGTATCCCCGTCAATGGCGACCGAAAAGCCAAAATTATCGCCAGCCTCGGTATTGGATGCTTTCAGGTAAGCCTCCTGACTCCAGATCGTCCCGCTGCGGGTGAAAACGTACGCCGCGCCGGAATTGATCGCCGAATTATCGTTCTGGTCGCCGTTTACACCGGTGGCGCTGCTATCTTCATTGTACGCTCCAACGACCACCGTATCCCCCGAGATGGCGACCGAATAGCCGAACTCATCGGAAGCCCCGGTATTGGAGGCTTTCAGATAGGCCCGCTGAGAGAGCAGGCTTTCGATCTGCGCCCAGTCGGCGGCGTTCAGCCCGGCCGGCGGGACCGTCTCCGGCCCGGCCTGAACCACCCGCGCCGGGGCAAAAGACAACATCCCCGCAAGGAGGCATAACAAGATAAAGAGAATCGAGGGCCTGCGAAGGGTTTTCATGTTCCATTTTCCTTTTCATAATGTTGAGTTGCTTGTGGCGCTTGCACTTTATGTAGTTTTTCCATTGCACATTCTTCTTATTACATTGGTTTTGAAAAAAGCAACAGTAAAATAACAATACTATGAAGTAACTAGCGTCACAAAATACTTACAAAAATATTTAACGATAACTTTTTCCTGACTAACAATACAGTGGCGCACAAATTGTGCGACTTTGTGCGCCACTGTTGTTACTTGCTGAGAGTTGATTGGCTTACTGGTGAACGTCGTCGTTCGCGCCGAAGCTGATGGTGGGCAAGCCCTGGATCTGCCATTCCATTGCAACCGCGCCCGCGTGGATCACCACGTAGTT